>JACRCW010000130.1 GCA_016218805.1 Deltaproteobacteria bacterium
ACAACGCGGCCAATCTCATTGCAATGATATTCCTCTGCTGCTCTGGTCTTGTTCTCCAATCAGTCCACAAGACCCCGGTTCCTGCATGACATCTCACTACGGAGCCACGACGTGCCTCACCCAATTGTCAGGAGAACCGTATTTCAATCTGGCGCCGACGAACAACCCTCGCGGCGAATGGAGCCAATCGTTCTACGTGCGTCAGGCGCAGGGCCCCGACGGCGGCTACGCTGACTACTATTTCAGCAACACCAACTCCCAGGACCAAGCGGAGGTTGTGCTGCTCATGCGCCGCAGGGACGCCGACTTCTTCCCCATCGACAGAGAATGGATCGATCTCTCGCGGATGTTGCCTTCTGACGTTTGGGAGTCTCCGGGCGCTACGCTTTGGTTTGACGGGGAATGGTGGGTGTTGATCGCGTTCATTCATCAGTCGAGCGGCCCGGAGCGGCTCATCATCCAGAAGTTCAAGGTTGAGTGAGCCGCTCAAGCTCACTCCGGGTCGCACGGTCCGTCGCAGTGGTTCACAATCACGCCGTCCGGGCGGAAGAAACCGTCCACCTGCTGGCGGCCGGCGGCCGCGCGGCGGACGCCTTCGTGCACTTCGTTATCCCCGCTGGGGAACTCCGGGCGCGCCCCCGGCAGCGGCTCCGCCACGTGAAAGTCAAACTGCACGTACGCGCTGTCATCCACGGGGCCCGTGGAGGTCTCCATCCCCGGCAGCGTCTTGGGTCCGGGCACCAGGTGGACCAGTCCCAACGCACGCGCATGCGCCTCCGCGGCAATGGACGGCACCTGCGTGTCACCCAGCCCCGTCTGCATGAGGATACGCCGCTTGGCGGGACCGCCCGGCAGCGTGTTGTCACGGACCAGCGGCGCGTAGGTGGCGGGGTCAATGCGGTCAAACCCGGACTGCCCCAATGACAGCAGTTTCTGGTGCTCCAGCGGATCGGTGACGTGCTGTTTGATGAGCGCCAGGTAGTCAATGAACGGCCGCGCGCGCGGCGCAATCACGCTGAAGATGCCCATCCCGCCCACGCCCAGCACCCCGCGGTTGATGTGCGTTGACAGCGCGAGAAAGGTCCCGCCCAGGATGTGACCCTGGCTGTTGCCGTACCAGTAGGCCTGCTGCCCGTCGGTAATGGGCTGGCCGCCCACCTGCAGCTCTGCCAGCGTGGGGAGCACGTCACGCGTGACGTATTCCAGCGCAATCTGGTTCATCATTCCCTGGGTCACGCGCTCGGTGAACCGGAAGGTCTGGTCCATCACGTTGAGCAGGTCCTCCGCGACGACGGCCACGTCCGCCACGCTCATGCCCCACCAGTCCACGCCCACGCCCACCATCCCGGTGGTGGCCAGGAACTGCGTGAGAAAGCTGCCGGACATCTCTCCGCGTGAGCCGAAGAACCCGTGCCCGTACTGCACCACGCGCGCGGGCCGGTACTGCGTGTTGTCGCGCACGGAGTAGGGGATGAGCACCGTGAACGCCACGCGCGCCACGCCGTTGGGGGCCACTCTCCCGTCGGCACCGCGGTTGAGGAACGCGCCCAGGTCCTGGGACTCCATGAAGCTGGGCACTTCCATTTGCGCCTCAATGCGGCGCCAGATGTGCGTGTTGTCGTCGTCACAAACGGAGATGATGGTCACCGGCGGCGGCCGCACTTCCAGCGCGGCAACAAGCTGCTCGCGCGCGTCCACCATGTCCCGGGTCAGGTGCTCCAGGCTGCCCGTGGTGAAGTCCCACGCCAGCGTGAGTGAGGAACGCTGCACGCCAAACGCCTCCAGCACCGGAAACACGCCGGCGTTGAGCCGCGCGGCTTCGGCCTGCAGCGCGGGGCTGTCCGCGGTGGCGCCGTCCCGGATGCGGCGGAAGCCTTCGGGCACCGGCGCGGCCTGACCGGCGGTGTCCTGCAGGTTGCGCAGCGCCACCACGTAGCGGTGGCGGTTCTGCAGCCGCACCAGCGGGCGCAGTACCAACGCCTGCTTGCCGGGGACGGTGGAGTTCGCGTCCAATTCGCTGACGTGCAGGATGGGCGCATGGGTCTCCGCGTCCAGCAGCAGCGTGGCGCTGCCGGGGTCCGTGGACGCGGCGTAGTCACCGTCGTACGCGTGCAGGTTGGCGGTGGACAGCGCCACCGGGAACACCACCACCATGGCGGGCACGTGGGAGAACCCGTCCGCGGGGTGCAGCGCAAAGAAGTCCACCGCGGCGCCGTCATCCTTGTGGAAGGACGTCTCCAGCGGCACGGCCACGCGCTTGCCCGTGGGCAGCGTGGCGTCGTCCACCAGGAAGTGGTCCGACGGATAGGGAAGCAGGCAGTCCCACGCGTAGGCCAGCGGGTTGCAGCCGGCCGGGACCACTTCCGGGACCTTGTCCTTCCCACCGGTGCAGGCGGCCAGCAGGCACACAAAGAACAACACCGGGGCGCGGGAGCAAAGCGGCTGGTTCATGAGGCAAGCGTGTAGCGCCGCCAACGCGGATGGTCCACACCGTCAGCGGCGGCGCAGCCGGACAAACACGGTGATGTCGCCCAGGAACAGGCGCTGACCGTCGTGGAGTTCCACCTCGTCACGCAGCGGGTCCCCGTCCAGCAGCACCTTGGGGCCCAGCAGCCCCGCAGGCGTCACCCGCCGCGCGGTGACCTTGCGCCCATGCGTCTCCACGGTGGCCAAAAAGTCCGGCACGCGCAGGCCGCCCACCTTCACCTGGCAACCCGGGTCCGCGCCAAACAGGATGGGCTCGCGGCCCAGCGGCAGCGTCCGCGGCGGGCGGCTGTCGGTATCGTGCACCTCCAGGTGCGGCCGGAAGCCCTCCGTCTGCTGCGCGTCAAACGCCTTGCCCAGCGGCGTGCCCACGAGGAATCCCGCCGCATCCCGGTTCTGCGCATCCAGCGGCAGCGGCGGTGGCTTGCCGGGCCGCCCCTCCGTCACCGCGGGGCCCGCGCCCAACTCCTCCAGCGTCACCTTGAAGCCGGCCACGTCCAGCACGTCTCCCGCGGCCAGCACGCCGTCACTGGACGCCACGCGCGCCTCGGTGACCGGCACCAGCCCCAGACCGCGGTACCTCCAGCCTGCCGGCGACAGGAACAGCAGCAGCCACGGGCCGTCCGCTTCGTCCAGCGTCACGTCCGCGTCCGGCGCGGCGCCCAGCAGCACGTCGTCGCGCTCCAGGGTGTGCTCGCTGCGCGTCTCACCGCGTGACACGGCCAGGCGGATCATCAGGTCCTCCGGTTGCGGGCGCGCACCTTGCCACAGGTCTGCGCGGCGCTCCTAGTGCGCACCGGCAGATTGACGTTGACGGACCGCGGCGGGGGCCTGATGTTGGACGCATGTCCGGATGGCGCGTGCTGGGCTGGGTGTTGGCGTTGGCGGCCGCCGCGCCGGTGCGCGGTGAGGTTGACGGCGGCGCGGATGAAGGGCTGCCGCGGTGCGCGGAGCACCACGCGCTCAGGCGGCAGGTGCAGCTGATGCGCGTGGAGGCGGGCAAGCCGCGTGACTGGCATGAGCGTGACCGGGCGGACCGTCTGCGGGCGGAGCTCAAGGCGCTGGAGGCGGTGCTGGCTGACGTGGAGGAGGTCTACGTGCTCAAGCTGGAGGTGTGCCGCACCATGTGGCTGAAGGCGCCGCGTGACCCGGATGTTCCCGGCGTGAACCCCGGCTACTACAGCTGCCTGGCCAGCCCCCCGGTGGGTGATGACGTGGTGCGCGCCGTGCGCCGCCGCCACGAGGTGGAACGCCGCCTGAAGGACAAGGGACTGGACCGGCCCGTGCGCGAAGCGCTGCGCGCCGAGCTGCACGACCTGCAGGCGCGCCTGGACGAGGAGAAGGGCATGCTCCCGCTGCACTTCCGCGGGGACAAGTCCGTGGACGGGGGGCTTGCTCCCGTGCGATGAGGGCCGCCCCCGGGCGGACCCGGGGACGAGGTGAGGAACGCCGTGGCACAGAGAACCATCCGCGTGCTGGTGGGGAAACCCGGGTTGGACGGACATGACCGCGGGGCCAAGGTGGTGGCGCGCGCGCTGCGTGATGCCGGGTTTGAGGTCATCTACACCGGCCTGCACCAGACGCCGGAGATGATTGTCTCCGCCGCCATCCAGGAGGACGTGGACGCGGTGGGCCTGTCCATCATGTCCGGCGCGCACATGACGCTGATGCCGCGCGTGGTGGACCTGCTGCAGGAGAAGAACGCGGCGGACATCAAGGTGTTTGGCGGAGGCATCATCCCTGAGGATGACATTGTGGCGCTCAAGCAGCGCGGCGTGGCGGAGATCTTCACGCCCGGCGCGTCCACGCAGGCCATCATTGAGTGGGTGCGCGCCAACGTGCACCCGCGGGGCGGTGCGTGACAGCACCCGCGGCCGGCGAGCGCGTCGCCGTCGTGGAAGTGGGCCCGCGCGACGGGCTGCAGAACGAGAGCACCCTCGTGGAGACCGAGGCCAAGATCGTCATGATCGAAGGCCTGGTGGACGCGGGCATCACGCGCATTGAGGTCACCAGCTTTGTGAACCCGCGGTGGATCCCGCCGCTGGCCGACCAGGCCGACGTGGCCCGCGGCATCCAGCGCCGCGCGGGCGTGGAATACTCCGCGCTGGTCCCCAACCTGAAGGGCTATGAGAACGCGGCGGCGGCAGGCATGCGCGCGGTGGCGCTGGTGGTCAGCGCGTCGGAGACGCACAACCGCAAGAACATCAACGCCGGCGTGGAGGACACGCTCACGCGCTATGCGGAGGTGGCGGACCGCGCGCGCCGCGAAGGCGTGAAGCTGCGCGGGTACGTTTCCACCGCGTTTGGCTGCCCGTATGAGGGCCCGGTGCCCGTGCCGCGCGTGGTGGCCGTGGCGGAGCGGCTGCTGGCGCTGGGCGCCCATGAGGTCAGCCTGGGGGACACCATTGGCGTGGCGTCACCGCGGCAGGTGGGCGAGATGCTGCAGGCGGTGCAGGCGGCCGTCCCGCTGGACCGCATTGCGCTGCACCTGCACGACACGCGCGGCACCGCGCTGGCCAACGCGTTGGCCGGGCTGGAGGCGGGCGTGCGCGTGTTTGACAGCAGTGTGGGCGGCATGGGCGGGTGCCCCTACGCGCCCGGCGCGGCTGGCAACCTGGCCACTGAGGACCTGGTGTGGATGCTGCAGGGCATGGGTCTGCAGACGGGGATTGACGTGGACAAAGTGGCGGAAGTGGCGCGCGCAATGGGGCGGCTGCTGGGACGGGTGCTGCCGGGTAAGTATTCCCAAGCGGGCCCGTGGCAGGCGCGCCCGCCGGCGCCGTAGCGGCCCGGTCAGCCCGGCCGCGGGGTCACCGGCGGCATCGGGTAGTAGCTCCCAATGGTCTTCACGTAGTTCTTCCCGCCGGCCGTCTCCGTGGGCGGGTTGACCAGGTCCACGTAGCCCGCGCGGATGGCCGGGTTGTTGCCGTCCTTGTCCGGGGTGGACGGGCTGTTCCCGTTCATGGTGTGGAACCCCACCACGCGCCCCTCCGCGGGCACCGCCGCCGGCGGACACGTCAGGCGCGCGGGCGGCGAGCCGGCTTCGTACTCCACGGCCGTCACCAGCGCGTGGTGGTTGGTGTCGCGCGGTTTCACCTCGTGCGGGGGCTGCGTGTTCCGGGCATTGATGACAATCATGTCTCCGGGCTTGATGTCCTTGAGCTTGGGATCACCCGCTCCGGCAATGGTCACGGACGGCGCCGGTTTGGATTTGCCGTCCGCGCCGACGATGGCCGGGCCCCGGCCCGCGACCCACTTGGCCGGCACACCCGCGCGTTTCCAGACATCCGTGGCCCACACCCCGCACCACGACGCGGTCACGGACTTCTTCTCGCCCTTCTCCTTCCAGCGGAACACGGGTTGTCCGCTGCGGTCATACTCCTGTGGCTTGCTGAATTTCTGCCCGGACGTGTTGCGGAAGACCTCCTCCAGCCGGTCCTCGCCGCTGACGCCGTCATACCGCACACCCACCGACCCGGCGTCCGCGCGGGCCCCGGCCACCACCGCGTCCCGGTCACTGCCGCCCGCATCACGCGCCGCCCGCATGGCATCTTCCACGCGGCGCCCCGCCGGCGTGGTCTCCGGTCCGGTCAGCTTCCCCTGCAGCCGCGTTGCCGCCAGGTTGCCGGACAGGGCCAGGTTGTTCTGCGGCGCCGTGGCGGCGTCCGCGGCGCGGGGGGCCGCGGGTTCCGGCTGTGCCACCTCGGACGGGGCGGGGGCGGGTGTGGCCGCCGCAGATGGCGCGGCGGCGGCGGCGGGGGTCTTGGCGGCTGCCGCCGTCGTCGTGGGAGTGGGAGGCAAGGGACGGTGACCGACACGCGCGGTGCTCATGGGACCTCCGTGCAGGGTGACTACCCTGGCAAGCATGGCCCAAAGCGGGGTCGCTGTCTTGCGGGCGCGGCGCGCCGCTCAGGCCGGGCCAAGCACGTCGTCAAGCGCGCGCCCCAGCCGCTCCGCAAAATCCCCCGTCTCATCCACGAACACCGCGCGGACCTTGCCCTCCGCGTCCAGCACGACGGTGCGCGGGAGGCGGCGGGTGACGCCCCACTCGCGGCAGGTCCGGTCATACGGGTCCGGCAGCACAGTCAGCCCCTCCACGTGCATGCGTGCCGCCTCCTTGAGCACCTTGGCGGCGTCCTCCTGCTTGGCCACCATCACCAGTTGCGCGCCGCGGGCGGCGCGGGACGCCACCTCCCGCCGCAGCACGGGGATCGCCGCTTCGCACGGCTTGCACCAGGTGGCAAAGAAGCTGACCACAACGACGCGTGCGCCCGTCCCGGCCCGTGGCCTGAGGGTCCCCTTGAGGGTCCACATCTTCCCGTCAGCCGCGTAGCCCGCCAGCGCCGGCGCCGCCTGTCCCACCGCCGGCAGATGCTCCTCAGGTTCCGGCGCCGCCGCGAGCGCCACGCCCAGCACGCCCACCGCAAGCACCGCCGACATCACCGCACGTCTCATCCTGCCTCCCGCGTTGCTGCCGGGACCATGGATGACACGGAACCGGTGCTGAGTCTTGCCGCCGCGTACGCCCGGGTGACCCTTGACACCGACCGTGGCGGTCCGCTGTCCTCGTGTCCATGACACGCGCACTGGTTGGGCTGGCCCTGGCGTCGGGCTTGTGGGCGGGGAACGTGGCGGCCCAGGAGAACCTGCCGTCAAGGATCTACGTGGCGGAGGTGGCCGCGGACCCGTCCGCGGGGATGCAGCCGGCCGAGCTGCTGCTGCTGGGTGAGACGCTGCGCCGGACCGCGCTGGAGACGCTTGAGGGCAGCCGCTTCCGCGTCATCAGCCGCGAGGAGGTGGAGCAGTTCAATGAGGCCGTTGACGGGAAGATGTGCCTGCAGGGCGAGTGCATCACGGAGGACGCGGAGAAGCTGACGGCGGACCACGCCATGGAAGCGCGGCTGCTGCGGGTGGCCAACGTCTTCAACCTCAACGTCAAGCTGCACGCCGTCAAGGACAAGACGCTGGTGGCGCAGGTGGAGGCGCAGGCCGGTGAGTTTGAGGCGTTGCGCGCGCGCACCGCTGACGAAGTGCGCCGCATGCTGCAGCGCAAGCTCCTCAAGCACGCAGGCGGTCTGGAGGGCGCCACGCTGGAGATCCCCGTCCTGGAACTGGCGCGCCCGGGCACGCTCAGCCTGCAAGCCATCAACGTGGACGCGGACGAGTTGTTTGAGAGCGCGATGAAGTTGCACGGCGACGCGGCGGTGAAACCCGAACTCAAACGCGACACGTGGTGCCGCCTGTCAGGCATCCAGGACCGCAACCGCTACCTGGAGGTCGCGGCGCGCTCGTGTGACGGGTGGCGCAAGTACGTGGACAACCTCAACCGCCTGCGTGACTCCATTGCGCGCGACTACGACACCGTCCGCCGCGTGCTGCGGCTGTCCACGTACACGCGCGAACAGAAGCTGTCCCTGCTGGACGAGTTTGCCAACACCTACAGCCCGTTCCCCGCGGACCAGCGCGTGGTGTTTGCGCGGGACGTCAAGCGCCTGGTGGCGCGCGACGGGCGCGCGGAGCTGCCCGAACTGAAGCTGGCCCCGCCCGGCCGCGAGGGCGACATCCGTGCCGCCGAGGAGGAGCGCGCGCGCCAGGTGGCGGCGCGCCAGCGCCAGGAGGAGGTGGAGAAGGCGGAGCGGCGCAAGCAGCAGGAGGCCGCCAAGGCCAAGGACCCCAACGCGCCCACCGGCCGCAAGGTGGGGTACCTGGGGCTGCGGACCATCACGCCGGCGTTCTTTGTGGTGCAGCTGGGGCTGACCGTGGTGCTGGGCGTGTGCGGGTTCATCGCGTTCCTTGGCTTTGCCATGGCCAGCTTCAGCATATCCAAGGTCGCCTCCAACTACCCGTTTGTGTATCCGGCTGCGGGCGCTGCCGCGGTGTCACTGGCCGTTGGCGTGGTGCACGGCGCGTTCCTGCTGGGCGTGTTTGTGCTGGCCAGCGCGCTGGGCGGCCAGGCCTTCACCATGGGTGAGTTCTTCTCCCAGATCGTCACCTCGCCCATTGAGCTGTTCAAGGCGCCCATGTACGCGGTGGAGTTCATCCAGGCGCTGGCCGCACTGGTGAGCGGATGAGCCGGTATCCGGGATTCAACGTCGGGCTGGTGGCGGTGCTGGCGGCTTGCGCGTCCGGGAAGACGGGGCCGCGCTACACCGACGCCGCCGAGCTGCCACCCCACCTGGCCGACCCCGTCAAGCACCCGCACCCGGATTGCCCCGCTGGCCGCGGCCTGCCCGCAGTGGGCCGCAGCGTGACCAGCCCCGACGAAGCGCGCATCCGGGCGCTCAATGCCGTGGCGGCCAACGTGAGCAGCCAGGTGCAGGGCGTCATCCGGGACCAGCAGAAGCTGGTGATTGCGCATGGGCAGGCGTCCTCCACCACGTCCCTGGAGCAGCGCATTGAGCAGCGCGCCGCGTTCTCCCACGCGGAGCTGGTGCGCGTGGTGGGAGGTGTGGAGCGCCACGGTGAGGAGTGGTTTGCGCTGGCGTGCCTGGACCGCGCGCGCGCCGCCACCGTGCTGGATGAAGAGACCGCCGCGCCGCTGCAGGTGGTCACCCTGTCGGTGGATCGCGCCAGGACGGCGGCAGCCGCGCAGGACGCCACCGCGTTCGCCACCGCGCGGGCCGAAGCGGTGGAGGCCGCCACGCGCGTGTTCCCGCTGCTGGCACAACGCCGCGTGATCCTGGACGACGCCACCGCGGGCCAGCGCATGGAGACGCTCCAGCAGGGCATGGCCACGCTGCGCGAGCTGGCCAGCACGCTGCGGAACAAGGTGCGCGTGGTGCTGGCGGTGGAAGCACCCGCGCTGGCGGAGAACGCGCGCGGCGTCCTGGGAGACCGCGTGCGCAACGCGCTCACCGCCATGCGGATTCCCGTGGTCATGCAGGCCGCGCCGGGTTGCGCGCCGGAGGCCAGCCACGCGCTGACCCTGCACGCGGAACCCGGCTGCGGCTGGGGCAGCCTGGGTCACACCTGCAAGCCCGCCGTGAGCCTGAAGGGCACCGCGTGTGACACGGGCACGGCGCTGTTTGACAGTCCGTTCCCCGGCGCGTTGCGGGGCAGCACCACGCAGGGCGAGGCCCAGGCGCTGGAAAAGGCGCTGCGCGGTTTTGACGACGCTGCGGTGGCGCAGTGGCTGGGGTCGCTGATGCGTGGTGTGGCGGCGGAATAGCGCACACCCGGCTGGGCCCGGCCGTCACAACGTGCGCAGCGCGGCAGACCGCTCTTCCAGCAGCGGCAACCACGCGGTGAGCCCCCGGTCACGCGCCACCCGCACCAGCGCCTCCGCCCGCTTCACCGGGTCCGCACCCGTGTTCCAGCACAGCTTCTGCAGGCAGATGGGACAGGGTTCCGCCGGCGCCTGGTCGGACTCCCGCAGCGAGTTGCTGCCGTTGACCACGCACTCATACGCAATGCAGTGCGGCAGCGAGAGCATGTGCGCCATTTCGTGCACCGCCGTGCGCGCTGCCCGCCCGGCGCAGCGCTCAAACTCCCGCGCCGGATCACCCAGGCGCGCCAGCGACCACACGCCCACGCGGTCCTCCAGCGAGGCCTGGCCGAACACGAAGTTCCATCCCTCCTCCGGGTACAGGTCCGCCGCCGTCAGCGCGATCACGCCGATGGTGTCCCGCGGCCGCAACGGCCGCAGCACGCCCTCCAGCAGCGGCCCGGTGCGCAGCTGCGGATGCCGCGTGACCGGGTGCCGGCGCCACGCGTCCGCGGGGACGTCCTCCAGCCGCGCGGTGAGCGCGCTGCGCACCGGCACGCCAAAGAACGCGCGCGCGTACGCCACCACCACGGACGCCACGCGCCGGTGCGCTCCATCCAGCTCACCCAGCATCACCAGGTCAAACGCGTTGTACCGGGCCGCGCGCACCGGGCCGCCCAGTGCATAGGCGGAGAAGGGCTGGCCCACCTCCGCGTGCAGCGCCAGCCAATCATCCGGCGCAGGCGCCCGCTTGGGCACCGCCCGCTTCTTCAGCGCTTCAAACGGTTGCGCAAGCACCTCCGCCCGCAGCTCCGCCGCCCGCCCCGCGCTGGCGCTGCGGCCGCGGCGGCTGCCGCCCAGCAACGTCCCCGCCGCCACCAGTACCTGCCTGCGCGTCAACGCCATCCGGGCACCCAACCACCCGTCAGACACCCGCGTGCCCGGGCGGGTTCCGGGGGATCCTGACGGCCGCGGGGTGCTCAGAGCTTCTTCTGCAGCTTCTCAAAGAACAGGTTCTTGCTCTTGTCGATGAAGTCCCGCACCTGGCCATCCAGCCCGGGCGCCTTGCCGGAGGCCTCCATGTCCTCCTTGCTCATGCACATGCGCGCCCAGAACGTCCCGTCCGCCGCCAGCCAGCTGTCCGCCATCCGCGCGCCCACCACCGCCTGGTCCACAAACGTCTCCGTCCCCTTCTCAAACGACTGGATGACCTCCGCGCTCTTCCCGTCGAGCGTGGCCTTCTTGTAATCGTCGGCCACCGTCTTCACCGTCGCCTTGATGCGCTCCGCCAGCGCCGCGCGGCCGCGCGCCTGCGCGCCCTCGCGTGCGATGGAGATATCCCCCGCGTTGGGGAAGGTCCCCGCGGCGCACGCCATGTCCTTGTCGGACCCGGCCGTGTCCGACCGCGTCCAATCCGGGCCATTGTTCATCCCCGCGGCCAGGTTCTTGTTGTCTTTGGTGACGTCCACGCTGTTGCGCTCGGCGCCCTTGTCAGAGCTGCAGGAGGCGGCCAGCAGGGTGAACGCGGAAAGCAGGACCAGCGACGAGCGACGCAGCATGGGTTCCTCCGGGGCGGTGGATGTGAAGCTGTAAGGTGGCCGGAGAAAAACAGGGAACGCGCCGCCGGGCAAGGGCCACGGCCCGGCCTCACGCGCCATGGCGGCAGTCCCGCGCGGAAACCCGCCCTTTGGGTGTTCCTACCGGAACGGCGCCGGTTGCGGCCCCGCGGCCTCTCCTACCTGCACGCACCACGGCGCACCGCGTGCCTTGCTTGGCGCACGGACCGACGTTGAATAGGCTCTGCCGGCCGCCGCCTACGGAGCGTGGTGCGGCCAAGGGGGAAAGACCGTGGTTTTCCGACCTGCGTGGTGGATGTTTCCTGCGTGTGCTGTGCTGGTGTTTCCCGCGGTTTCCCGCGCCGCACCCAAGAAGGCCCCCATATCTCCAAAGGCCGTGGCACCGGCACCGCCCGCCCCGGTTGCGGCGCCCCCGGCCGCCCCGCCGCCGCCTCCCGCGGGGAAGTTCCAGGCGGTGGCCCACGCCCTCCCCGTGGCGCCGTTGGTGGACGCGCTGCAGCGTGAGGCGTTCCCCGGGCCGCTGTGCATTTCGGCCTATTCGCCGGCGGGCATGGAAAACGCGGATGCGCCGCTGGCCAGCGCGCTGGAGGGCGTGCTGCAACTCCAGAAGGGCGTGCCCGCCACCAAGATTCTCGCGGACCGCAACGCGGATGAGACCACAGTGCTGCAGGCGGCGCGCACGGCGGGGTGCGCCCACCTGTTGCGCGTGACGGCATTCCCCGCGGAACCCGGTGCGCCGCTGCGCGTGTTGTTCTCGCTGCGGGACCTGGATGGCGACGAGATGGTGACCACGGTGTCCACCCGCTGCCTGGCGCGCATCACCGACGTGGCCGCGGCCGGCCCGGAGGCGCAGGGCGCGCTGGAGGGGATGGACCTGAGGTCCCATGTTGACAGGGACAAGCTGGCTACCTTCCGCAAGCGCGCACTCAGGCTCTCCGGCACCGAAACCGACGGGTGGACCGTGCCCATCATCCAGGACAACGGCCTGCGCGTGCTGTCGGACCAGTTGCGCCGCATGACGGATGACCCCGAGGCCAGTGCCAACTTCGCGCGGTTTGACCGTGAGACCGAGGAGCGCTCCGTCAAGGCAAACCGGTCCTTCCTGGTTGCGTTGGCGGGGCCGGCCGTTGGGCTGGTGGGCGGCGTGGTGGCGGGCCTTTTGGGGGCGGGTGTCGGCGCGCTGTACTTTGTCAGCGCGGGCGTGCCGGCGCTGCTGGGGGCCGCGGCCGTAGGCGGCGTGTGCGGGTTCCTGTGTGTGGGGACGCTGTCGTCCTTGGCGTGGACCGGCTGCCTGGGACTGGGGGCGCGGCTGATTGCGGAGTTGGCGCTGCCGCGGCCAACGGAACCCCTCACGCTGGATGTGGCGCGGCGGCTGGTGGTGGAGGCCAACATGCGCTCTGCGCAGGACCTGGAGATTGATCATGAGGACTTGCCGTCCCGCTACCTGCCGCTGGAGCGGCCCAAGGACGCCATCAAGGACCGCCTGGAGAAGCTCCAGGATGTCCTGGAGGATGCCAAGGAAGCGGGCTCATCCGGTGATGCGGTGAGTGTGGGAGGCCGGCCATGATCACCGCCCTGACGCTGGCGTTGTGTCTGGTGGGTAATGCGCCGCCGCCCGCGGAAGCGCACCGCTGGAAGGTTCAGGCCGCGCGGCTGCCCGTGGAACGGTGGGCCAGCGCGGTGGGCGGCGGCGGCGTGGTGGTTGCGGCGCTGCCCGCCGCGGACGAGGACCGCGCGCTGGCGGGGCTGGTCAAGCGCGCGGTGGCCGGCGCGCTTTCAGCGCGCAACGTCCGCGTGGTCACCGTGTCCACCAGCGGTGTCAGCGCGCCCGCCGCCCTGGAGCGTGCCCGCACGGAGGCGTGTTCGCACGTGCTGGTGGCGGCGGTGAACGGCCGGGAGGCGCCCGCGGTGGGCTTCACGCTGCAAACGGCAGCGGGTGAGACGGTGGCGCAGGAAACCCTGCCGGACGTGCTGGGTGAAGCCCCGCTGCTGGCGGTGGTTCCGGTGCTGTCCGAACAGAAGATCAAACGCGACGCCGCCACGTTGGCGTTCCCCCGCCATGCCGTGCGCACCTCGTTCATTGTGACCACCCGGGACAACATCCCCATCAGCCACGAACTCCAGCTGTGGGACCGGGCCACGGGAAGGAACGGCTACAAGCGCACCGGTGAAATGTGCCGCGTGGCCCAGCTCCCGCCGGAAGCCGTGGACAAGGTGTGCACCAAGGACGCGAAGGCGTCGGAGACCTGGGACGCCGACGAGAAGAAGATGCCGGAGCGCGCGGTGCAGTTGTTGATTCTGGCCGACGCGTACAACGTCCGCATCGCGCATTTGCTGGGGGCGGAGACCATCGAATTCGGCGAGGAGTATTTCCCGGCGCGCGAGATCCAGGCATGGCAGGAGAAGAATGAGCGGGAGAAGCGTAAGAAGAACAAAAAGCAGGCCGACGAGGAGGAGGACGAATGAACCCGGGTGACGGCGGAGGCGGCGCGAGGGTTGCGCCCTGGCGGAATCCCGGTTGGCGGGCGGCAGGACCCTGGGCCTGGCTGGCGCTGTGGGGCGTGCTGGTGCCGCCCGCCCTGGCGCACGGGGCGGGACTTCCCAGCGCGGCGCCCGGTTCGGTGGCGGCCCAGCAGGAGGCTGAGCGCAAGGCGCTGTTTGACGTGGCGGCCAACGCGGTGGTGTTTGTGCGCTGCGGGGATGACTCCATTGGCAGCGGATTCCTGGTGGATGCCGCCGGTCTGATCCTGACCAACCGCCACGTGGTGGAGTGCGACGATTCCGTCAGCGTAATCCTCCGCACCGGCGAGAAGCGAAAGGGCAAGATCGTCGCCAAGGACCCCATCTATGATTTGGCGCTGTTACGCATCAAGGCGGACGGGCTGCAGCTGAGCACCCTGGCGCTGGCAGACAGTGACGCGGTGGAGGTGGCCGACTACGCGGCGGCGGTCAGCCACCCGGTGGGCGGCGTGTGGACCTTCAACGACGGCCTCATCTCCAACCGCTACCCGGCCAAGCACGACCAGTACGCCGGCATCCTCCAGGCGCAGGTGCCCCTGCAGCCGGGCTCCAGCGGCGGTCCGCTGCTCAACCGCCGGGGTGATGTGGTGGGCATTGTCACCGCCAAGCTGCGCACCGGGGACAACATGATCTTCTGCATCCAGTCCAACCTGGCGCGGCGCCTGTTGGGTGAATACCAGGGAAACGCCAACGGCCAGCTGGCAGTGAACGGCAACATTCCCGGGGCCGAGCTGATTGTGGACGGGAAGGTGTCCGGCACGCTGCCCGCGCTCCTCACGTTGCCGGTGGGCGCGCACGCCATTGAGGTCCGCGCCAAGGGCCGGACGCACCGGCGGGACATCACGCTGCAGAAGGGCCGCGTGGAACAGGTGTTTGTCAAGCCGGAGGATCTGCGCTGACGCGAGTCCGCCCCGGGAGGTGCCCGTGATTGCGCACGTGGTCCTGAGCGTGTTGGCCGTCACCGCCGGTGCGCCCGCGGCGGCGGACCCCGGCTATCACGTGGCGGTGGACGCCACGCCGTGGAAGCAGTTGGTGCAGGACGCCAAGCCGCAGCGGTGGGTGGTGGTGGCCCTCCCCTCCGGTGACCCGGCGCTGGATGCCGTGGCCGACAAACTGCAGCGGCGGCTGGTGGAAGCGCTGGCCACCCACCGCCGCGTGCGCAGCGCCAGCGGGGCCACCGCCGAACCGGGGTACGCCACGCAGCCGGATGACCGGATTGCCGTGAGCCTGGCGGAAGCCCATGACGCCACGCGCGTGCTGGTGGTCCGAATGTACCCGGCGGGCGCGGAGGGGGGCGCACCCAAGGTGCTGTTCACCGTGCTGGACGCGGAGGGGGAGAGCCTGGCGTCGGCCACGTCGCTGTCGGTGGTGGTGCGCAAGCAGGGGAAGGTGAGCAAGGGGGTGGAGCGCATCTTCCGGGAGTCAGACCGCGAGCGCCGCGCCGAGTCCGACGACAACGAGGAGGATGCGGACGAATCGGAGGCGGCGGAGAAGGACGATCCGGCGCGCGCGGAGTTTCGCAAGCGCGCGCTGCTGGCGCGGGTGGTGGAGGACGAGGAGACCGGCGAGGCCACCTGGGTGATCCAACGCGACGGGCACGAGCTCAACGAGGAGGAACTGTCACAGGTGGGTGCGCCGGCGCTGGAGATTGCTGAGCCGGGGTGGTTGGCCCGGCGCTGGCCCCTGGTGGCGTTTGGTCCGCTGGAACCGTTGGCCGCGGCAATTCCGCTGGGGGGTTGCGTGGCCGGGTGCTGCGCTGCCCCCGCGGGGCTTGCCGCCATGGTCTTTGTGGACGGGCTGATGCTCGGCGCCGGCCCGGCTGAAGCGGCCCGGCAGGCCCAGGATGGCGCCGTACTGGGCAGCTGCTGCGCCCCGCTCACCGGCTTGGGCGGCCTGGTGGTGGCGCTCATTCCCGCGGCGCTGGTGGCGGCCGGTGGTGTGGTGGGAATGCTGTTCGCGCCGCGGGCGGGACGCAATGACAACGCGGTGCCCGCGTTTGTCACCCGCCACAACAAAGACCTGGCGGATGAGTTGGGCCTGCGCACGCGCAAGCTGCCCCGCAGGTACTTCCCAGCGAAGTGAAACCGGCTTCCCCCGCGGATCCCTCCGCGCTATGGCTGCGCGCCCGTGGGACGACGAGGAGTGAGCATGACAAGCACGCGCCGGGCGCTTTCTGCCGTGTTGGCCGCCGCCGCGCTGGCCGCAGGTTGCGGGGGCTCCCGCGCGGAACAGCGCCCCGCGCCGGCGCCGCAAGACCGCGCCACCGCGTACTACCCGCTCAAGGTGGGCCACCGCTGGCTGTATGACGAGGTTGCCATGGGGCGCGCGCACCGCACCTGGCAGTCCACGGTGACCCAGCAGCTGGCCGAGGGGCGCTTTGTCATGGAGATTGCCCCGGTGGAGCAGGGCGTGCCGGGCCGGGCCGCCCGGCTGACCCTGGAGGTGCGGCCGCGGGGCATCTTTGACGGCACGCGGTACATGCTGGAGGACCCCGTGGAGCCCGGCCACAAGTGGCTGGCCATCACGGACGTGCGCACCTCGGAGCGGTTTGAGGTGGTCAGCCTGCAGCAGACCGCGGATACGCCGGCGGGGCGGTTTGTGGGGTGCGCGCTGGTGGTGAACACCATCCGGGAACCGGGCAACGTGGTGCAGCTCACTGAGGTCACCTGGTGCCGTGACATTGGCATGGTGGAGACCCGCATCCGCATCCAGAAGCCCGGCAAGCCGGACATCCCGGTGAGCCACATGAAGCTCACGCAGTTCCACGCGGGGACGCAGCGCGTGTACCCGCGCCACCTGGGACAGTGATGGCCCCGCCGGTACTGCTGACCCGGCACGGCGCCACCGCGGTGGTGGCGCTCAACCGCCCGGCGGTGCGCAACGCCGTGGACA
Organism: Deltaproteobacteria bacterium; assembly: GCA_016218805.1. Lineage (GTDB taxonomy): Bacteria > Myxococcota > JACRCW01 > JACRCW01 > JACRCW01 > JACRCW01. Next base: position 16,678 of record JACRCW010000130.1, read on the forward strand.
TGGAGACGGTGGACGCGCTGGCCGCGGCGTTGGACGGGCTGCGCGCGGATGGGACGCTGCGCTGCGTGGTGTTCACCGCGGAAGGTTCCGAAGCGTTCTGCTCGGGCGGGGACCTGCGCGCGTTCCGCGCGCTGCAGACCTGGGAGGACGCCTACCGGATGTCCACCCGGATGCAGCGGTCACTGCACGCGCTGGAGACGCTGCCGGTGCCGGTGATTGGTGTGCTCAACGGCTACGCCATGGGCGGCGGCTGTGAGGCCATCCTGGCGACGGACATCCGCGTCATGGAGGAACACGCGTTCCTGTCCTTCAAGCAGCTGCAGCTGGGCGTGTCCCTGGGGTGGGGCGGGGCGGCGCGCCTGGCGCGTGACCTGGGGGCGCGCCACGCGTTCCGGCTGCTGTTGCAGGGGGAGAAGTTGTTTCCCGCAGAGGCGCGCGCGCTGGGGATGGTGGATGAAGTGGTGCCCCGCGGCACCGGGCGGGCACGCGCGCTGGCGTTGGGCGAGCAGTACGCGGCGCTGCCGCCGCTGGCGGTCAACGTGCTCAAGCGGATGGTGCACCAGGACCAGCCGGACCGCGTGCACCAGGAGGCGTCCATCTTTGCCACCACGTGGGCGTCACGCGACCACCACGAGGCCGTGGACGCGTTCTTTGAGAAACGCCCGCCGCGCTGGGAGGGGCGGTGAGCGGACGCGCGGCAGCTGTGGCGCTGGTTGCCGCGCTGGCCGCGGGCTGCGCGTACGGGTTCACCTACGGCGGCGGGGCCCCCGGGGAACCGCGCACCCGCGCGGTGCGGGTGGAGCCGCTGGCGGACCTGACGGCGGAAGGCTGGGTGGCGTCCGTGGTGACAGACCGGCTGCGCGCGCGGCTGGGCGGACCGCCGGACGGGGCGGTGCTGGCGCTGACCGGAGAGGTGGGCCCGGTGAGCATGTCCAACGTCCCGGTGGCGCGGCCCGGCGGGGTGAGCGCGGGGTTGGCGGTGGTGAAGGTGCGCGCGCGCGTGCGGCTGGTGGATGCGGCGGGCCGGGTGGTGGTTGACGGCGTGGAGCGTGAGGGCAGCGCGGAGCTGGTGGTGGCGCAGACGGTGAGCGAGACGGAGGACATGCGGCGGTTGGCGCTGGAGCGCGCGGCCCGCGCGCTGGCGGACGAACTGGCAGAGGCGGTGGAGGCGGCGGCCCGCTGACCTTGGACGCCGCTCAGCCTTGCGGCCATCCGTGTGCGGGTGGTCTCCTGCGCGCATGCCGCTCTTCCGCCGCTCTGATGGCACGCTGGCGCGCGATGTTGCTCCCTACCGCCAGATCATGCCGTTCATCATGCGCACCCGGAACGAATCCGCGGTGTACTTCAAGCAGACCTTCCACCTGGAAAAGACGCTGCGCTTCATTGAAGAGTGGAACGCGCGCGGCGGGCCCCGCATCACGCTGTTCCACGTGTTCCTGCACGCCGCGGTGCACGTGCTCCACCGGCGGCCGCGGCTCAACCGCTTTGTCGCGGGCGGCCGGCTGTATGACCGGGATGGCATTTGGATTTCCTACTCGGCCAAAAAGGCGCTGAACGACGCGTCTCCCATTGTGGTCCTCAAACGGCGCATGGACCCCGCGGCCAGCTTTGCGCAGCTGGTGGAGGCGCAGCAGGTGGACCTGAAGGGCGGGCGGTCCGACGAGAAGAGCCACGTCGACAGGGAGCTGGGGCTGATCCTCGCATTGCCCGCCTTCATCATCCGCCTGTTCATCCGGCTGCAATTCACGCTGTATGACTGGAACCTGCTGCCGGATGCCTTCATGCGCCCGGACCCCATGTTCGCCTCCATGTTCATTGCCAACCTGGGGTCATTGAAGATGGATTCCGCCTACCACCACCTCTACGAGTACGGGAACATTGGCGTGTTTGCCGTCCTGGGACGGGTGCAGCACGTGGTGGAACCGGACCACGAGGGCAAACCCGTCATGCGGCCCATTGCCGAGGCCCGCTACACCTTTGACGAACGCGTGGAGGACGGCCTGTACGGTGCGCAAAGCATGGAGATCCTCCGGCAGATGGTGGAAGACCCGGAGGCCCACGGGTACCGGCCAACCTGAAGCCCGCGCCGTGCCTGGGTCGACATGCCGCTGCTTTGGGGTAAGTTCCGCGCCGCATGGTCTCCGTCCTGGTCCGCGCGTTGATCCTCGTCGCTGCCGGTGCGGTGGCGGGACTGGTGGGCAACGCGGTGCGGCCGGACCGCGTGGCGCTGCTGGGTTTCACCACGCCCACCACGTGTGAAGGCGCGGAGGCCGGCGTGCGCGAGGTCTCCGTCACCGAGGGACAGGCGTTGTGCGGGACGCCGGGGCTGGTGTTTGCGGATGCGCGCAGCGCGGAGAGCTACGCGCGCGGGCACGTGGCGGGCGCGGTGCACCTGCCGTGTGACGCCAAGGGGCGCGGCGCGGTGGACGCCATTGCGCAGCTGGACGAGGGCACCACGGTGCTGGTGTACGGCGACAGCACGGAGGCGGCGCGCGCCGTGGCGGACAGCCTGGCGCGCCGGAGCCGCCGGCCGGTGCTGCTGTTGCAGGGCGGTTTTCCGGCGTGGGACTCCGGCGGCGGCGCGTGCGCCTCCGGGGCGTGTGAAGCGTGCGGCACCGGTGACGGCGGCCACGCGCATGACACGGGGACGGCGCCATGACGCTGTTTGCAGCGCTGCTGCGGCTGGGGCTGGGCGGCATCCTGCTCTACGCGGGGTGGGCCAAGGTGCAGGACCCCACGGATTTTGCCATCCAGATCACCAACTACCGGCTGGGGGACGTGTGGGCGCCGTGGGCCGCCGTGGCGCTGCCGCCCATTGAGTTGCTCACCGGTGCGCTCCTGTTGCTGGCGCCCCGGCGCAGCCCGTGGCTCCAGGCGGCGTGCCTGGTGGCGCTGGGGATGTTCGCGGTGTTCCTCGCCGCGGTGATCACCGTCGTGCTGCGGGGCATTGACATCAGTTGCGGTTGTTTTGGCGGGGATTCGGGGCCGGTGTCCTGGATCACCGTGGCCCGCAATACGCTGTTGTGCACCGCCACCGCGGCGCTGCTGTGGTACGCGCGCCGCGGTGGCGATTCCTCCGTCACGGCACCGTGAGCGTCACGGGCTGGCTCTCACCGCGCAGCGTGGGGTCATAGTACGCATACGCCACCACGGGCGGCGCGGTGACGCGCGCGGCCAGGCGCGGGCGGATGCGCCACGGCAGGGCCAGCGGTTCGCCGCTGCGCAGGCCGGGCGCGTAGATGTGCACGTGGCCCTGCTGCAACTCCACGCGGCTGACCCGGCCCGCGGTGCGCAGCGCCTCCAGCCCGTCGGTCTCCGCGTCAAATCCCGGCGGCACCGGCAGGTCCACAAACAGCTGCTCAAACGTGGCGGCGGCGGTCACCGTCGTCGTCACGTCCACGGCCTCGCCCACCGCGGGGGAGAGCGTGGAGAACTCTGTGGTCACCGCCACGCGCGGTGCCTGCGGCGCGCCGCGCGGCACAAAGGACCGCCCGGACACCTGGTACTGGAAGTTGCCGGTACCGGTCCGCGTCACCTCCACCACGTGCTGGCCGGGCGTGGCGCGCTCGGACAGGTCCACCACGCGCATGAGTGACGCGTTGTCCGGCGTGATGGTGAACGACCCGACCTCCTGGCCGTCCAGCTTCACGGTGACGGTGCCCTGCGCGCTTTCAGTGTTGGCGCCCAGCGACGCGATCAGCGCCTGCAGCGAGCGGATGGTGGCCTGCGTGGACTGCCAGGTGCCAAAGCTGTCTTTGTTGCGCACCAGGAACGTCAGCGCCTTGGTGGCCACATCACCGGCTGCCTGCGCCTGGATGAGGCCGTGCGCCGCCACTGCGGTGACCTCCAGGTCCGTCTGCGTGTTGGAATCGCCGCCGCACGGCGCCAGCTGTGAGGGCGGTGAACCGGGGAAGGACACCGCGTCGTTGTTGTCATGCGCCACGGCCAGCAGGCTGGCCGTTGCGCCGGGCAGGTCCGCGTGGCCCGCGTCCACGGCGGCCAGCAGGTTCACGTACATGGCCAGCGCGTAGGGGTCCGTCGCCGTGGAGGCGTTCAGGGACAGCCAGGACACGGCGCGCTGCACGGCGTCGTCGTGGCTGCCGGCGCGCTGCAGCGCCCAGGCCAGGAACGCGGTGGTGCGGAACGTACTGGTGTACGCGTTGATCGCGCCCTCGGCGATGCCGCCCTGCGTGGCCTCAAAGCTGCCGTCGGACTTCTGCTGCCCGGCCAGCCACGTCGCGGTGCGCGCAATGAGCGCCGCGTCCACCGGGAACACGCGCGCCATGTCCACAAACTCCATCAGCCCGTACGCGGTGAGCACGTTGTGCGCCGGCGCGTCGCCAAACCAGCTGAATCCGCCGCCGTCCACTTCATAGCTGGTGAGGCGCTGATAGCCCTCCTGCATGTACCGCAGCGCCTTCTCCTCCACCTGCGCGTTGGTCTGGCCGGTGACGCGCATGTATTCCATGACCAGCACGTTGGGGTAGTTGGATGACGAGGTCTGCTCAAAGCAGCCCGACGGCATCTGCAGCATGCTGTCCAGGCCGTTCACCACCTCGCTGGAGACGCCCGGGGAGACGCGCACGGTGAGTTCCGTGCCGCCCGGCGTGGCGTCCGCGGGGATGTCCACGATGGACGTGGACACGTCCACCAGCCGGTCACTCTTGGTGAACGCACGCTCCTCGCCGCCCGGCGCCACGCGCACGTTGCGCACCAGCGCGTCCTGCAGGCCCGCGCCGCTGGCGCGGATGGCCAGCGGGAAGGTGCCCACGCGGTTGGCGCGGATGCGCACGGTGGCCCCGGCCACGCTGACGGCGGGAACCGTGAGGGTCTGGCCCTGGCCGGAGAGGATCTCACCCCACGCGCCGGCGTCGGCAATGAGGGTGACCGCCTGCGGCTCGGCCATGAAGTTGTTGATGACGGCGGTGATGGCCACCTCGTCGCCCTCGGTCAGCTGCGTGGGCACGTCCAGGTCCACAAAGAAGTCCTGGAACACGCGCACGCCACCCGCGCCCACGCCCATGCGGCCGCGGTTGTCGGAGGCCACCGCGCCCACGCGCCAGGTGGTGATGGAGTCGGCCAGGGAGAGGTCCACCTGGGCAATGCCGTTCTCGTCCGTGATGACCATCGGCTGCACCAGCAGCGTCTCGGGGAACTCGCGGCGGACCTGCAACTGCGGCGACCCGTTGCCGCTGCCGCCGGTGGCGCTGGTCCCGCTCGTGCTGCCTGCCGGACCGGGCTCGCCAGCCACGCCGCCGGCCTGTGGCGGTCCCGCGTTGGCGTCACCCTCAAAGGCGCCGCCGCGGTCCCAGCCGCCGCCCACGTACACGTAACCCACCATGTCGTCCGAGGTGCCCGGAAGCTCGTCGGGGCCGGCGGAGGTCAGCTGGCCGTAGTAGCTGCTGTACTGGTTGGAGAGCTGGTAGGCGTTGCCCCACGGGTCCAGGAACTGCTGCTCAACGAGCCAGTTATACAGCGCGTCCGCTTCGCCGCTCCACGGCTGGATGCCCGCGTTGTACGCCGCGGCGCCGATGTCATTGGCGTCCTTCTGCACCAGCCCCATGGCCTCGATGGCAGCGCGCTGCCGCGTGCCTGCACCCAGGTCCGCGCGCAAGAGCCCCGGTGCGTTACGGCCGTAGGCCAGCACCGCCTCAGCACGCGCCCGCTGCGCCGCGCCCGTGTTGGACGGCTGCAGCACCGCGTCGGCGTCCAGGCCCGCCGGCGCGTCCATGGCGTCACCTTCCGCAAACGCCTTCACCGGTCCGCTGACGTCTGCCAGCGCGTACACGGCCTCATCCACCACGGTGAGGCCCAGCGCACTGGCCACGCCCGCGCCGGCGCCGTCCTTGACGCTGACGCGCACCGCCGCGGTGTCACGCGGCCGATAGGTGTCCTGCAGTGCGTCCACGCCCACGCGCAGCGCGCGGTCTGCGCGGGCAAACGCGGCGCCCAGGCCCAGTGCGCCGGTTCCCTGGTGCCGTGCCACCAGCCGGATGAGCCCACCGGGAGCGCTGGGAAGCGTGGCGGTGCCCGTGCCGTCCGCCTCCAGCGTCACCGGCAGTGACTGCACCAGCGACCCGGCCACGTAGACGTCCAGCGTGGCGGTGCCGGCTGCTGCATCCGCCGCCTCCACCGTGACGGTGAGCGGCTGCCCTTCTGCCAGAACGGGCGGGTCCACGCGCACGCGCAGGCCAGCGCTGTCCGCCGGCGGTTGCAGGTACGCGTTGGCGTACTGACCCGCCGCGCTGGCCTCCACGTAGAAGTAGCTGTTGGCGGACACGGTGACGTCCATGATTGCCAGGCCCGTCTCATCCGTGGCGGTGCTGGTGCCGGTGCCCTGCAGCACCACGTTGCCCCGCACCGGGCTGCCCGCCGGGTCCGTCAGCTGCACGTACAGCGTGTTGCGCCCGCCCACGTTGGCCTGGTCACGCCACCACGCCTGCGCCACCAATCCCATGGGCACCACGTTCACCGCGTGCGTGCCGGTGACCTTGCCGCCCGCCGCGTCCGTGACCTCCACGGCCAGCTCCAGCGGCGCCACGCGCCCGTCCGGCGTGGACGGCGCGGACACCGTGAACTGCGCGTCACCCGTGGGCGTCAATGCCGCCACCTGGTCCGCCACCAGCTGGCCCTTCATGGTCGCCTGCAGGTGCGCGCTGCCGCCGTTGAGCGCCACGCCAAAGGTGTACCCGGCGTGCACGGTGACCAGCGTGGACTCACCCGGGCGCAGCTGCGCCGCGGTGGCCGCCACCTCCACCTTGAAGCGCGGCAGCACGTACTTCTCCACCGTCACCTGGCGCGCCACCGGGCCGGTCCGCCCGTCCGTGCCCAGGCCCACGCGCGCCTTCCACGTGCCCTCATTCACCCGCGCGCCCACGCGGAACTGCGTGCTGGCCACGCCAAAGCTGTTGGCGGTGGCCGCCTGCTTGAACAGCAGGTTGCCGCGCGCGTCCTGCACTTCAAACACCACGGGGCCCGCGTACGGCGCCCGGTCCGCGCCGGTGAACGCCAGCGCGCGCAGGTGCATCATCTGGCCGGGCTGGTAGCGCGGCTTGTCCGTGGTCAGCAGCACGTTGCGGCCCTGCTCCAGCGTGACCGCGCCCTGCCAGCGCCCGCGCGCGCCGCCGGGGCCCACTTCCACGGAGACCGCCACGGAGGTGAGCGCCGCGTCCGGGGCCGCAAACGCCAGCTCGGCGTCACCGTTGGCGTCGGTGGCGCGCGTGGTCTCCGCCAGGATGTTCCCGGAGCCGTCGCGCAGGATGCCGTGCACCGTCTCGCCCATGGCCGCGGCGCCGCGCCGGTCCGCCACGTGCGCCCGCAGCACAAACGTGCCGCCTGCGGCTGCCGTCTGGGGCGCCACCAGCTGCACGTCCAGGTAGTTGATGAGCCGGAACAGGTCCCGCCGCACGCGCGTGGTGCCCGCGTGGTTGGACGCCTCCACCACCAGAATGTACCGCCCCAGGGCGCCCAGCCCGTCAGCGTCCGTCACCAGGGGTGTCGCCGGCTGCAGCGAGACGTCCGCGGCACCCTCGCGCGCCAGCGCCGTGGCGGTGGCGGAGGCCTTCTCCTCCTCGGACTGCCCGTCAATGACGGCCACGCGCAGGCTCACGGTGTCCAGCGCGGACAGCGCGCCGGTATCCGCCAGGGGCACGTGCACGCGCACCGCGGTGCCGTCCAGCTCTGCGGTCATGGCGGCTTCGTCCAGGGCGGGCGCGCCGCGGTCACGCTGCTCCGAGTGGTCACCAATGACGGGGACGGGGTCCACGCGCCGGGGTCCCGGGTTCAGCCCCTGCGGACAACCCGCCACACCAGACACCAACAGGAGGCAACCCGCCGTCTTCTTGAACCACTTGCGCTGCAGCATGCCCGCACCCTCCATGACCGCCCGGCACCACGCGACCCTTCGCGCTCCGAGGCGTGGGGGACGTCACATTCAATCCCCGGGCCGGCCGCGCGCCACACGGAAACGGCCGCAAACAGAGGGGGTTCGCCGCGCGGGTTGGGGGGTGCGCTCGCGGTTTTCAGGTGGATCCGGCGCCCGGCTCAGTTTTCTGAGGGACGGCCGCGGCCCCGTCACCCTGCTTGACAGGCCGCGAATGCCCGGACACTTCATTCCCCGTGCGCGCTTCCCTCACCGCCGCCTGCATGCTCACCGCCGCCTGCGCGGGGGAATGGGACTGCCCGCCGGGGACACACTGCGCACGTGACGGCGTCACCCGTCCGGGCGACATCCATCCCATTGACGGCCTCGTTGACATAGACCCGAACATCACCTGCCCGGTGGACGAGCGCCCGCGCGAGTTCTCCCCCGCGGACGTCCCGGACGGCTGGGAGGAGGAGCGCCTGCACCTCCGCTATTCGCTGGTCATCCTCCCGGACACGCAGAACTACCTGGACCCCATGCTCAACGTGGACGGCAGTCACTGCATGGACCTGTTCATCTCCCAGGTGGAGTGGCTGCGGGACCACGTGGACCAGGAGCGCATTGCGTTTGTGCTGCATGAAGGTGACGTCACCCAGACCAACACGGACGGCGAATGGTCACTGGCGTCCGACTTGATGGGACGCCTGGACGGCGTGGTCCCCTACGCGCTCACGCTGGGCAACCATGACCTGGGACCGGCCGGCGAAGCCAAGGACCGCAGCACCTGGGTGGACGCGTACTTCCCGCCGGACCGCTTCCGCGCCATGGGCACGCTCGGCGGCCTGATGGACCCCGCGTCCGTGGCCAATGCGTTCCACCTGTTTGAGGCTGACGGTGACCGCTACCTGGTGCTGGCGCTGGAGTTTGCCCCGCGTGACCTTGTGCTGCAGTGGGCCGCCGGCGTGGCGCGTGATCACCCGGACCGCCAGGTCATCCTGCTGATGCACGACTACCTGTACTTTGACGGGCACCCGACCCAGCCCGACGACGAGCACTACCCGTTCCGCCAGTGCGGGTACGGCGTGGGCCAGGCGGACGGCGGCACCTGCAACGACGGGCAGAGCGTCTGGGAGCACCTGGTGGCGCCCGCGTCCAACATCCGCTTTGTCTTCAGCGGGCACCACCTGGGTGACGGCACGGCGCGCTCGGTGGCCCGCGCGCGGGACGGCAAGCCCGTGCTGCAGGCGCTGGCCAACTACCAGATGCGCCACCGCGGCGGTGACGGCTGGCTGCGCGTCCTGCGCTTCCTGGATGACGGCACGCTGTCCACGTGGACCTATTCGCCCGCGCTGGAGCGGTGGCTCACGGACGGGCAGAACCGGTTCCGCTATGAGCCCGCCCGCGGCCGCGACCTGCCCTGACGCCACCCGACGGCGGGGGGCTTGGGAGGTGGGAACATCCCGCAGACGCGCCCGCGCGTCCGGCGCCGGGATGCGGCCCGCAGAAAGTGTCTCGAATAATGAGACACCCAGGGCCGCGGGACAGGACGCGCCGGCGCCTCACGGCCGCAACGCCAGGGTCACCAGCGCGCGCGGTCCCACGCGGTCGCCAAACGGGTGTTCGCGGTGCACGGGTGCCAGCAGGTTCTGCCCCACGGCGGACACCACGGCGGCCCCGCCCCACAGCCGCCACCCCACGCGCACGGACGTGTTCAGGTAGGGGTCCACCGGGATGCCATCCAGCCGCACGCCCGTGGGTGACGCGGGGTCAATGGTCTCTTCGTGCCACGTGGTGGGTCCGGTGAGCGACGCATCCACGCCGCCTTCCAGGCCCAGGGGCGCGCGCATGCGCAGCGCGGCCACCAGGCGGTAGGGCGGGTCCTCCAGGCGCGCGCGGAAGTCACCCGGTTGCGGGAGCGCCGCGCTGCCCGCTGCCAGGTCCCACGGCATCACCGCCCGCGTCCCAAACAGCCGGTGCCCCGCCCAGCCCACATCCAGGTCCACGCCGTCCAGCGGGAACAGGCGCAGCAGGACCTCCGCACCGCCGCCCAGCAGCACGTTGCCGGAGTTCTCAAACCCGCCGCGCCCAATGACAAACCGCCCCGTGTCATCCACGCCGGGCGTGCGGTCCACCTCCGGTGCGCGCATCCCAATGAGCCGGTCCACCGCCATCAGGTACAGCGCGGTGTCCAGCGCCAGCCGGTCTGCCAGCCGCGTGCTGCTGCCCACCTCCAGCGACGCGATGCGCTCCGGCAGCAGCCGGTGGCTGCCCTGGAAGGACAGCACCGCCCCCTCCACCGTCAGCGGCAGGGCGAAGTCCACGTAACTCTCCATGAAGGTGGGGTCCCGGAACGCGGTGGCCGCGGCCACGCGCAACGAGGTGTCCAGCACGCGCACCGTGGCGGCCAGGCGCGCGCTGTGGCTGAGGCCGGGCAGCGGCGGCACCGGCAGGCGGCCGTACAGCGGGATGTCCCCGTACACGGGCGGCGCCAGCGGGTGACGGTCCACGCGGTAGCTGCCCACCAGGGACAGCCACGGCACCGGCGCCCACGTCTCCTGTGCAAACGCGCTGACCAGGTTCTGCACGTGCCGCCCGTCCAGGTAGGACCACTCCACCGCCTTGAGGCGCCACCCCGCGCCGGCCACCACGCGGTGGTCACCCAGCAGGCGGAAGGGGAGGTTGAGCACGGGTTCCACGTCCAGCAGGTGCGTGATCACCCGCGTGCGCAGCGGGTCCGGCCGCCGCGGGGTCAGCTCCGGCTGCGCCTGCAGGTCCACGCCCGTGTAGAACGCGCGCAGTGACACCGGCCCGTACAGCCAGCGCGCCTGCGCCCAGCCCAGCATCCCGTCCAACACGTAGTTGCGCAGGGACCCCAGCGCGTTGAGGTCCTGCCGCAGGCGCACCAGGCCGCCCTCCACCCGCACGCGGTGCTCCGGCGCCGCCTGCACCTCCACCGCCGCCCACAGCCGGCCCGCACGCCCGGACACATCCGCGGGGTCCACCAGGCGGAACAGGTCCGGGCGGGAGCGCGGCAGTTCCTCGCGCTGGGCTTCGCGCACGCCGCCGCCCGCCGCGCCGGTGACCCGCGTGTCACTCCAGCTCCGCCCCAACAGCCAGCACAACGGCCGGCACCCCGCCGTCAGCGCGCGCGGCGGGCGCGGCAACACCACCAGCCCCGTGGTCCGCAGCGCCAGGCGGCCCTGGCGCGGCAGGCCCGCTTCGCCGGAGGCCTCCACGCCGGACGCCTCCGCCGTGCGCGTGATGATGTTCACCACCCCGCCAAACGCGCTGGCGCCGTACAGCGCCGCGCCCGGGCCGCGCACCACTTCAATGCGCTCCACGTCCTGCAGCTCCACGGGCAGCGCCTCCCACGCCGTCCCGCCCAGGAAGTCCTGGTACACGCTGCGCCCGTCCACCAGCACCAGCACCTTGTTGGCCAGCCGCCGGTTGAGCCCGCGCAGCGTGACGTTGAAGTCCGACTGCGTCATCTGCGCCACCGTGATGCCCGGGATGCGACGCAGTGCTTCCGGGATGGTGCGGAAGCCGGACTGCTCCAGTTCTTCGCGCGTGATCACCGTGACAAACGCGGGGGAGTCCATCACGTCTGCTTCCGTGCGCGCCGCCGTCACGCTGCGCTCCGCGTAGATGCTCTCCATCTCACCCGCCGGGGCCTCCGGCAGCGCGGCGCCCGCATCCGGCTGCACGGACTCCACCGGGCCCGCATCCGCCACGGCGGTCCCCGCGTCCGGCGCGGGCGGGGCTTCCACCAGCGGCGCGGTGGTCCCCGCGTCCGGTTGCAGCGCCCCGGCCAGGGCGCGCGCCAGCGCCGCGGCCGCGCGCAGCGTGGGCGGGTCGGCCCCGGGCGGGGGCTCCGGAATGGGCAGCGTGGTTTCAGCGCCGGGAGGTTGGGGCGTGGCGGTCACCGCCGGGGCGGGCTCCGCAGGCGGCGCGGGCGGCAGCACCGGGGCCCGGGCGGTGCTGCGCGCCTCCACCCGCGCCATGCGCGCCTCCACGTCGGCGCTGTCGGCAGGGGCGCTGGCCAGGTACAGCCGGTAGGCCGCCAGCGCGCGGGGGTGGTCCCCCAGCGCTTCCGCGGCCCGCCCGATGTTGAACTGCACGGCCGGGTGCGGCTTGAGCGCGTAGGCGCGCTCCAGTTCGGCAATGCCGGCGCGCGGGTCCCCCTTGTCAATGAGCGCCATGCCGGTGCGGAAGTGGCGCTTGGCCTCCGCGCGCGCGTCCGCGCGCACCTCCCGCGCCGCGAACAGCACGACCGGTAGGAGCAGCGCGGCCCGGCAGCGGAGGGTCATGGGTCCAACCACGCTACCAGACCGCCCGGCCCGTCTCGCAGCGGGCGCGGCGGGGAGGCTCGGCAGGCGCTGGGGCACCACCCGCCCGCCCGGGGCGTTGTGGGCGCGGGCGGGTTTCCAGCTCCGCCGGCTTGTCTTCCCCGCCGATAGCCCGCTATTCCTCCGAGTCACCCCGGGGTGGGCGGGATGACCTCGCCACGCGGGCGTCTGGGAGGGAGGCACGCATGGCCACATTCCGTTCTGATCGCGAACGCCGCATGCTGGGAGACCGTGTTGTCAGCCGAAAGGATGCGTTTGTGGCGGTCCATCCCGCCGTGGCCGAAGTGCATGCCGGCTTTGCAGACGCCCACGGGAAACTGCAGGCGGCCATTGCCACGCGCGACAAGGAAACCGGAGATGCACAGAAGGCCCGGGATGCGCGCGATGACGAGGTTGCCAAGTCCAACGCGCAGTACGCCTGGGCGTACAACGAACTCCACCGCATCATGGCACCCAGCTGGGATGCCAAGGTGGACGAAGACCTCTACGCCAAGACCGTGGCGCGCCTGTTCCCGTTGGGCCCCCCCGCCACGGTGGGCGCCACCAGTCAGCTTGTGCTGGACGGGATGAAGACGTTTGTGGACCGGGTGGCCCACGAGCAGGGGGTCCAGTACCCGCCCGCGTTCCTCCAGGCAGCCCGGGCCGGCGTGGCAGCCGTGACGGCCCACATCGCCAAGGTCAACAAAGAGGCTGACGAAGCCAGCGCCGCCACCGATGCCCACCAGGCAGCCCGCGACAAGTGGGACACGCACCACCAGGCGCTGCTGGAAATCACCACCGGCTTCCTCCGCCTCAAGGATGACCTGGGACAACTCAACGTGCTGTTCCAGGACATCCCCGTGTCGGCTGCGGCCGGTATCGGTGGTTCGCAGGACGCTCCGGCGGCCGCACCTCCGCCGGCCGGCGTGATTCCGTGAGTTGCGGTTTGGCCTGGTAGGGCGGTCAACCCTCACACTGTTCGCCGCGAGGGAGCCCACCCGTGGTCAGGGGTCACACTCCCCGCCGGGGAATGTGACGGTTGACCGCCCCACCGGGGGTCAACGCGCGGGGAGTGTGATGGTTGACCGCCCCACCAGGGGTCTACCCGGCGGGGAGTGTGATGGTTGACCGCGCCGCGCGGCGAGCCGCAGCCACGTCGTAGGGCGAGGGGCTCGTCCGGGCTTGTCCCCCGCCCGGTTCCCCTCCCAGCCTCCCTGACCGGAATGGCGTTTCGTTTCGAGCGGTGTGTGCCGGCTGGGGTGGGGGGGGTGTGATGCGAGATGGTTGTAGACGCTGGGATCGACAACGCCGCTGCGGCCAGGTAGCACGCCAGCGCGGTGTGGCCCGGCCGCCCCCGGCCGGGACGCCAGCGGGACACCCGTGACGTCGCCATGCACCGGCACAG
>JACRCW010000131.1 GCA_016218805.1 Deltaproteobacteria bacterium
ACCGCTCCCCTGAGTACCCCCCCCCCCGGTCTGGACCTGCCTCCACCGCTCCCGGGAGCACCCCCCCCCAGGTCTGAACCTGCCTCCACCGCTGCCGGGAGTACCCCCCCCAGGTCTGGACCTGCCCCGCGCTGCCCGCGGGCTCGTCAAGGAGGGCTCGCCCCGTTGGTCCCATCGGCCGGGGCAGTTCATGTGGGGCCGGACGTCTCCGTGGCGCACCAGGTGAACGATTGGGCCGCGTTGACCACGATGTGGCGCCGGTCCTCTGGGACGACTGGCACCAGAGCCGGGCCAACTTTGGACTGGTTGCGGGCGGGTCCCAATGCGCGCTGCACGTCATTGAAGAGGTGGGCGGCGTCCTGACTCACTCTGGGCGTGCGCCGTCTGACGGAGACCGGGTTGGGCCCGGTGGAACGGATCCCGCTGGCCCCGCAGCAGCCGGGAGTCGCCAGCGCGCGGTTTGCGGTGGTTGGCGGCCTACTCACCGGCGTGTGGCTCCAACCCTCGCCCCAAGAGCCTGCGCAGAACCGTCTATGGCGCCGCACTTTCTGACTGAACGGGAGGCCCGGGTTGCGGCACGCAGCCTCACCGCGGCGGCGCGTGGCCATGCCCCCCACTGAGCCAAGCGATGGCGTGTCAGGGTTCTCACAAAATATCCAGCGTTGAGGGACGCGGAGCCTGCCCGCCGCGGGCAGTTTCTGCGTCCCGTGATTGGGCGCGTGGGCCCATCCTCTTGGGGACCCGCGCTGCTATTTCAACCATCCAAGACCCAGGGAGCAGACCGCATGGCACACCATTTGAGGCAATTCCGCACAACTTTGTTCGGCCTGGCGCTGGACGTCCAGGGTCCGGGCGTTTGTGCCGCTCCAGGGCCGGCAACGGCTGGCGTCCTCACCGTACGCGCTGCCAGGGGCGCCCGGGAGCGCCTCTGAAGTGGATTGAGACCTGGGTGTTGGCGGACGCATCTCCGGGAACGGGAGCGTGCCGGCAGGGGAGGTGAGGTTCTTCAACCTGACGGCATGCCCGCCGGGTTGGTCTGCGCACACGGCCGCGGAGGGGCGCTACCTGGTGGGATTGCCCGCCGCAGGCACCCTGGCGGGGACCGTGGGGACAGCGCTGGGAAACCGGGAAAACCGACCGGTGGGCCAGCATACCCACGCCGTCACAGACCCGGGCCACACCCACACTGTGTCAGCGTTTGCTCCCGGTGGGACCTGCTGTCCGTTCTCCAACATCTGTGCGCTCAGCAACGTCACCACCAGCCGCGACACCACTGGACTCACCGTGAACAACGCAGCCGCGGTGGCGGGCACCAACGCCCCCTATGTCCAATTCCTGGTGTGCGAGAAGGACTGGGGAGCCCGCATCTGCGTCGCCCGCAGGCCGGCCACCCTCATGCGCTGGGGAGCCGAGGGGTAGCGGAGCCTGGTGAACCACACGCGCGCGGGTGTGCTCCTGCGGTGCCGGGCTCAGGCCGTCCCGCCCACCAGGCGGTTGACCACCGCGCCCGCGGCCACCATGCCAAACGTCGTCGTCACAAACCCGGCCGACCCGTCAATCCGGGTCCGGTGATCACAGGTGTGGAAGTCATTGGCCTTGCCGGGGCAGACGCACAGGAAGCCGCCGTGGTCATAGGAGAGGGGTTGCGGGTTGCGCCGCCGTTCCGCGCTGAAGACCACGCGCACGCCGCAGGGCACGGAGGTGTCCACGCCGTACTTGATGCGCAGCAGCTTGCGGACGTCCTTGGCAAACGGGTCCGCGTGGGTTTCACACAGCTCCACCATGCGCACCTGCGTGGGGTCCATCCGGCCGGCGGCGCCCATGGATGAAATCACGGGAATGCGGCGCGTGATGCAGTTGTGCAGCAGGTGCAGCTTGGCCTTCATGTTGTCAATCGCGTCCACCACGTGGTCCGGCTCGCCGCCCGCGGGCAGCAGCGCGTTGGCGGTGTCCGCATTGTAGAACTGCGGCACCGCATCCACGCGTGCATCAGGATTGATGAGGCGGCAGCGTTCGGCGACCTGGTCACACTTGAGCTTGCCAAACGCGCCCTTCACCGCGTGCAGCTGGCGGTTGGTATTGGTCACGCACACGGTGTCAAAGTCCACCAGGGACAGGCGGCCCACGCCGGCGCGCACCAGGCCCTCCGCGGTCCAGCTGCCCACGCCCCCCATGCCAAAGATGATGACGTGTGCGCGCTGCAGGCGCTCCATGGCGGATTCGCCCACCAGGCGGCCCATGCGGTCAAAGCGCCGGTCCAGCTTGAAACCGGGGGACGCCCGCGGGGCGTCATCCGTCAGGGCCGCGGGCGGGAAGCTGATTTCAACAACGTCCGACATGCGGACGTGTGTTCCACAGCGCACGGCGGATTGCCAGTGCGCCGTCCGTTCAACCGCACTGGTTGTTGGACAGCTGGCAGGTGCCGCTGATGCAGCGTGCCGGAGACATGCAGTAGATGCCGTTGTTCTCGTCACAGGCCGCTCCATCCGCAGCGGCGGCCCGGCACGTCCCCGTGGTGGACCCGGCACTGGCCTGGCAGCCACCCCTGGCCGCGCACATGACGTACGCGTTGTTGACCAACCCGCACGTCTGGCCGGACCCCACCAGGGCAATGACCTTGCACGTGTTGGTCTGCTGATCGCAGCTCAGCCAGTCCGCGCCGGTGAGGTCGCAGTCCTGGATGTCGGGCTGGCAGGCGGCGCCGGCGGCCACGCGCGCGCCGCAGGTGCCTCCCCGGCAGACCAGGGGGTCCTTGCAGGGAGAGTTGTTGCCACAGGTCGCGCCGGCCGCGCCGGGTGCTACGCACGTGGCGTTGGGCGCGCACGTCAGGCCGTCGTTGCACGGCTCGTTGTTGGCGCAGCTTCCGCCGGCGGTCACCGGCGCCACGCAGGTGCCGCAGGTGGATGTGGAGGATTCCTTGCAGCGCTCGCTCTGGCACTGCTCACCGCTGCCGCATTGGGCGCCGTTGGCCAACGTGCCGGCCGGCATGTCCTTGCACGCTTGCGGCGGTTCCGCTGAGAACATGTCGGCGCACGCGGCGCTCCCATACGCCTCCGCGCACGCCTTGGTCTGCGCCGGGGTCGCTGTCGTGCCGTTGGCGGAGAAGCTGTCCTCACAGCCCAACTTGCTGCGCGCCTGACACGTGGTCAGGTCCCCGAACTGGAGGGAAATCACCCACGGCATGCAGCGCTGGTAGAGACCGCAGAGCGCCTCGGCGGTGGCGTCACACGCCTGCGCCGCCGTGACGGAATCCCCGCCTCCCCCGCCACCACCTCCACCGCTGCAGCCCCATGCACCAACGACCAACGCCAGACCAGCCACGTGATTGCGCATCAGTTCTCCCTCCGCGTTCAGCGAAGGCGCGGCAGGTAGTGGCGTGGCCCGGGCAAAGTCAACATTCGACGGGCGCGGGAAAGCCCGCCTTGGAGCCCCGGGGCCCCCGCCGCGGACGGGCTTTCGGGCGGCGTCCCCCGTGACCGCCCCGCCAACGGGTGGTAGGAGCCACCGCATGCGCTTGGCGTCGTCCGTGTGCGGTGCGTGGGTGGCGTTTGCCGTCGGGTGCGGGGGCGCGGCCACCCGGGAGATGGGCAACTACCAGGCGGGCAAGGCCGTTGGGCTGGCCCAGTTTGTGGATGCCCCCGCCATCATTCTCGACGAGGAAGTGGAGCTCACGTACACGTTCAGCTCCGCGCGGCAGCCGTACGCGGAGCTGCGCCTGCACCGCGTGCTGCAGATCCTCACCGAGGAGGGCCGCCGGCGCTTTGCGCGCGTGCCGGTGTCCATGAACCGCCAGATGGAGCCGCGGGCCATCCAGGCGCGCCTCAAGCACCGGGACGGTTCCAGCGACGACCTGCGCGCGGACCGCACGCTGGACTTCAACCGCTTTCCCCCGTCAGACAAGGCAGCGGCGCTGTACCAGGAACCGGCGGCGCGCGTGTTTGCCGTGCCGGGGCTGCAGGTGGGGGACATCATTGAGTACCAGGCCACCAGCATCATCCGGGACCCGCGCTGGGTGCAGCCGGTGATGGCGGGCGAAGACGCCCTGGACCTCCCCATCCAGGAGGCGCGCCTGTCCGTGGTGCTGGCGCCCGGTTATGACGTGGACTTCCGCGTCACCGTCCGCGGCGAGGTGCGCGAAGCCGCCCCCGAACGCGTGCCCGCGCGCATCCTGGACCCCAACACCGGCAAGGACGCGTCGCTGGATGCGTGGCGGTACATCTGGCAGTTCAAGTCGCTCGCCCCGTCGGTGGCGGAGCCGCGCGGGTACTTTCCCATGGCGGTGGCCACGCAGGTGCACGTGCAGTTCCGGCGGTTTGCCATGCCGGAGAGCCCGCAGAAGGCGTTCCTGGGCTACTCCACGTGGGAGGACGTGGCGGCGTGGTACCGGGACCTGACGGGCAAGCTGGATGCGTCTGGCAGCGCGCTGGCGCCGGACGCCAAGAACGGGAAGACCCGCAAGGACAAACTCAAGGCGGTGCAGCAGGGCTGCGGGCAACTGGAGCTGGTCCCCGTGGAACTGCACCTGGGTGCACTCAAGTTCCACAAGCCCTCCGAGGTCATCTCCGCCAAGAAGGGCGACGCCAAGGACCTTGCGCAGGCCTGCCTGTCCGCCACGCGCGCCGCCGGGCTGGACGCGTTCCCCGTGCTGATGGCACGCCGCGGCCACCGCCCGCGCGTGCCGGACCTGCCCACACCCGCTGCGTTTGACCACGTCATCATCGCGGTGCCGGGGCAGGGCACGTATGACTTCTTTGATCCCTCCGGGCTGGGCGTGCCCACGGGGCGGGCGCTGCCGTGGAGCCAGGGCGTGGACGGGCTGGTGATCCGCCCTGACGGCGTGGAGCGCGTCACCGTCAGCACGGACACCGCGGAGCAGAACCTGCGCGAGGTGAACTACAAGCTGGTGCTCTCCGCGGACGCGAACATTGAGGGGAGCGCGGTGTTCAAGCTCACCGGGCAGGACGCGGGCTATGTTCGGCAGGTGTCACGCGAGCTCAAGGGCAAGGAGCGTCTGGCCGCGCTGTCCGAGTGGCTGTCCGGGGGCGAGCAGAAGCTCCCGTGGGCGGATGCGCAGCTCACCGACGAGAACCCGGATGCGGATGCGCCGCTGAAGCTGCTTGTCACGTTTGACAAGGCGGCGCTGGGCGGGCTCCCCGGCCGGCTGGCGGTGCGCATGAGCGAGCTGACGGGCAAGCCCTTCCCGTTCCTGTGGCGCGAAGGCCGCGTGACGCCGGTGGACCTGGGCTACCGCCTCACGGAGCGCGTGATTGCCACCGTGCAGATGCCGGAGGGCCACGGGACCAGCGGGCGGCCGCGGGACCTGGTGGATGACAACGCGTTCACCAAGGTGGAGCAGCGCCACGTGGTGGCGGATGGGTCATTGTGGTTGCGGCGCGAGCGCACGGTGAAGGAACCGGTGGTGGCGCCGGCGCAGTACGACGAGCTCAAGAGCGTGTACGAGAAGATGTGGATGAACCTGGACCAGTCCACGCAGGTGGTTCCCGGCGGGGAGCGCGGGCGGGAGTACGGCGCGGACCCGTTCTGACGGGGCGCGCCACGGAGGCAGCCATGAAGGTGCTGGTGGTGGACAAGTTCCCGGCGGCGGGCCTGGACCGGCTCAAGGGACTGGGCTTTGACGTGGCGTACCTGCCGGAGGCCAAGGGCGAAGCGTTTGTCAGTGCGGTGCGCGAGTCCGCCGCGGACGGCCTGGTGGTGCGTTCCACCAAGGTCACCGAGGAGGTGCTGGCCGCCGGCACGCGGCTCTCCCTCGTTGTGCGCGCCGGCAGCGGGTACGACAACATTGACGTGCCGGCGTGTTCGCGGCGCGGCATCTTTGTGGCCACCTGCCCGGGCCGGAACGCCACGGCGGTGGCGGAGCTCACCATTGGGCTGATGCTGGCGCTGGACCGGCGCATCCCGGACAACGTGGCGGACCTGCGCCAGAAGAAATGGAACAAGAAGGAGTACAGCCAGGCGCGGGGCATCCACGGGCGGGTGCTGGGCCTGCTGGGCGTGGGCACCATTGGCCAGCTGGTGGCGGCGCGCGCCCGTGCGCTGGGGATGCGCGTGGTGGGCTGGGACAAGTTCCTCCCCTCCGAGCGCGCGGAAGCCCAGGGCGTGGAACTGCTGGGCCAGCCCGATGATGTGGCCGCGTTCTCCGACGTGGTCAGCGTGCACCTGGCGCTCAACGACGAGACCCGCGGGGTGTGCGGGCCCACGTTCTTTGACGCCATGCGCCCGGGGTCGTTCTTCATCAACACGTCCCGCGGCGAAATCGTTGACGAGCTGGCGCTGCTCAAGGCCATTGAGTCACGCGGCATCCGCGCGGCGTTGGACGTGTTCAACAAGGAGCCCGCGCAGGCCACGGCGGAGTTTGACAACGCGCTGGCGCAGCACGCCAAGGTGTACGGCACGCACCACATTGGCGCGTCCACGGAGCAGGCGCAGGACGCCATTGCGGATGAGACGGTGCGCGTGCTGCGCGAGTTCCGCGACAGCGGCCGCGCCCCCAACACGGTGAACCTGGCGCGGCAGTCACCCGCCACCCACGTGCTGACCGTGCGCCACCTGGACCGCGTGGGCGTGCTGGCCCACGTCCTCAACGGGCTGCGCGCCGCGGGCGTCAACGTGCAGGAGATGGAGAACGTGGTGTTTGACGGCGCGGAAGCGGCCATTGCGCGCATCCACCTGGACCACGCGGTGAGCGCCACCGTGATGGACACCATCCAGAAGGACAACAAGGACATCATGGAGCTCAAGCTCCTGAGCCTTGCGCGGCCGCCGGCCAAGTGAGCGGCGCGTGACCCGCCGAGGACGACGCCCGCGCGCGGCGCTGCGGCTGCTGACGCGGCGCGTGGGCAAGCGCGTCTTTGTGGTGACGCCGCGGGGTGACCCACCGGGGCGGTTTGTGCGCGTGGACGGGATGCGCGTACACGTGGAGGACCGCGGCGGGGAAGGACCGCCCATCCTGCTGCTGCACGGCTACCTGGGCAGCACCGCCACCTGGTACCCCGCCATCCCGCACCTGCTGCGCGGCCTGCGCGTCGTCGCCGTGGACCTCCCGGGATCGGGTTTCTCGGACCGGCCGCGCGGCGTGCCGTACACGCTGCCGTGGTTTGCTGAGCTGCTGCCGCGCATTGTCCGCGCCGTGGGAATTGACCGGCCCATCATTGCGGCGCATTCGTGGGGCGCGGCGCTGGCGTTGCACGCGCTGGCGGAGGTGCCGGACCTGGCGCGGGCACTGGTGCTGGTGTCACCCATGGTCCGCGGGGACCGCGCACCGCCCGGGCTGCGCGTGGCGGAGAAGCTCCCGGGGCTGGCGCGCGCGTTCTTCCGCAGTCCCGTGGGGCACGCGGTGCTCCCCGCGCTGGTGCGCCGCGCGGGTTTCACTCCCAAGGACCCGCACGCGGGGCTGCGCGCGCGGCGCCTGGCCGGGCACCTGGATGCGCCCGGAGGCTGGGAGGCGGCCACGGACATTGGCCTGCGCGCGGCACTGCATGCGCCGGGACCGGAAGTGCTGGAACGCGTGATCGTGCCGGTGCTGCTGGTCTGGGGCCGGGATGATCCCATCCATTCGCCGGAGGTGGGACGCGGGCTGCTGCCGCTGTTGGGCGGGCCCGCGGAGTTTGTGGAGCTGCCCGCGTCACACAACTGTCATGACGAGGCGGCGGAGCTGTTTGCGCAGAACGTGCTGCGGTGGGTGTCAGCGCGGGAACAGTGAGGACAGGCGGACGGTGAAGGCGGGCAGCGTCTTGCTGGTCAGGCTGCCGTGTTTCACGACGCGGTGGTGCGCGTAGGTGGTCCCGCTCGGCTGCGTCATCACCTCCACAGAGCGCGCGGGCAGGTCAATGATCCAGAACTCCGGAATGCCGGCGGCGGCGTAGAGCGCTTCCTTTGCCCGGTCCCGCCGCTTGGAGGAATCGCACACTTCCATGACCAGCAGGGCGCGTGACGGATTGTCCGGCGCTGCGTTGATGACCAGCTGCTCGGGCACCACCGCGACGTCCGGCTCCGGTTCGGAACGCGGTGCAATTGCCAGCGGCATCTGCGTGCGGACGTGCAGGCTCTCAGGCAGCGCGGCGCCAAGCTTCCTGGACAAGACCGACGTGGCGAACGCGTGGCCGCCACCTTGTGGATTCATGGCGACGATGACC
Source organism: Deltaproteobacteria bacterium (assembly GCA_016218805.1). Classification (GTDB taxonomy): domain Bacteria; phylum Myxococcota; class JACRCW01; order JACRCW01; family JACRCW01; genus JACRCW01. The sequence continues at coordinate 8,154 of JACRCW010000131.1, forward strand.
CCCTCGATGAGCTCCACGCGCTCGTTCGCAAACGCGCCGGTGTCCGCGAGGCGGTGGTACTCGTCCACCGTGAGACGACGGATGTCCTGCATGCGCAGCGCGACCATGCGCGCACGCTAGCAACGCGATCTCCCCGCCTCAACGCGCGTTACGCCGCGGGGGCGCGTGCCACCTTGCGGGCTTCCGTGACGGGCGTGTTGCGCTCCGCGTTGGCCATGCGGTCTGGGTAGCGCACGTACAGGTCCACCAAACCGGAGAAGGGCACCAGCACGTTGCGCCCGTCCTGGTAGTCCGGCCCGGCCCACGCCTTGTCCGCCAGCTCCGCGTACCGCTCCGAATACTGGTCCAAGAACCCGGAGACGCGCGGGTCCCGCACCAGGTCATCCGCGCCGGGATACGCGGGGCGCGCGCCGCATTCGTCCACCAGCTGCCGCAGCACGTGCGGGTGGTCAATGATCTTGCAGGGGCGCAGCAGGTTGCGGTCATACGGCTGCGCGTCACGGATGGAAGCAAAGAACGGACTCGCAAAGATCTCCTTGAGCGAGTGGTCCTTGATGTTGTGCGTGTAGAAATGCACAAACGTGCACGGCTGCACCTTCCCGTCGGAGGCAATGAACGCGTAGCGGGAGGCGGAGAGGCAGCCGCCGCAGGTGGCGCCGTCATTCCAGAAGTCACCCAGGAACAGCGGCTTGGTGCGGCGCCAGCGCAGGGTGGCGCTCCGCAGGTGGTCACGCTGCTCCGGCGTGGGCATCAGGTCCAACTCCGGGCTCTTCCCCACGGGGATGTACGTGAACAGCCATGCGAACGACGCGCCGCGGTCCATGTAGAAGTCAATGAACTCATCCGTGGCGACGATGTCCGTGTTGAGGCTGGTGGGCGTGACGCTGATGCCAAACAGCACGCCGCGCTGCTTGAGCCGCGCCATGGCGTCCAGCACGTCCCGGTGCACGCCCGCGCCGCGGCGCGCGTCGGTTTCCGCTTCATAGCCCTCCACGGAGAGCGCCGGCATGATGTTGCCCGCCGCGGCAATGCGGTCCGCCATCTTGTCGTTGATGAGCGTCCCGTTGGTGTACGTCAGGAACATCATGTCCGGGAATTCCATCGCCAGGTCCACCAGCGGCTTG
>JACRCW010000132.1 GCA_016218805.1 Deltaproteobacteria bacterium
CGGTGAGATGGGGCATTCGCTCATTGGCCGGCTGGCGGACCGCAGCGGCATGGACGTGCTGGCCCTGGACATCAAGGAGCTGCCGGACGAGCTGGTGAAGCGCTGCCGCGCCACCATTGCCGGGGACATCCTGGACCAGCGGCTGCTGGAGCGCCTGGTCAGCGAATACGAGATCCACGCGATCTTCCACCTGGCCGCGCTGCTGTCCACGCGTGCGGAATTCACTCCGGAGACCGCGCACGAGGTCAACGTCACCGGCACCCTGAACCTGCTGCGCCTGTCCGTGGAGCAGTCACGCTGGCACGGGCGGCAGGTGAAGTTCCTGTTTCCCTCCTCCATTGCCGTGTACGGGATGCCGGACCTGCCCACCAAGAAGAAGGCCGGGCGCGTGACCGAGGCGGAGTTCAACACGCCCACCACGATGTACGGGTGCAACAAGCTGTACTGCGAGCACCTGGGACGGTACTTCGCGCGGCACTACCGGCAGCTGGCCGCTGAAGAGGAGAAGCACGGCGTGGACTTCCGCTCCATCCGCTTCCCCGGCCTGGTGAGCGCGTTCACCGTCCCGTCGGGCGGGACGTCGGATTACGGTCCGGAGATGATCCATTCAGCGGCCAAGGGCGTGCCGTACGCCTGCTTTGTGCGCGAAGACGCGCGCATCCCGTTCATGGCCATGCCGGACGCCATTGATGCGCTGCTGGGCCTGATGGATGCGCCCGCCGCCAAGCTGACTTCGCACGTGTACAACATTGCGGCGTTCAACCCGTCCGCGGCGGACTTTGCCAGCAAGGTGCGCAAGGCCTTCCCCAAGGCGGACATCACGTTTGACCCGGACGTGCGGCGGCAGGGCATTGTGGACAGCTGGCCGGAAGACGTGAACGACGCGCTGGCCCAGAAGGACTGGGGCTTCAAGGCAAAGTTTGACTGGGACCACACGTTTGGGGACTACCTGCTGCCCAACATCAAGAAGCGCTACCAGGCCTGACCCAACGACGGAGGCAACATGTACGGCAAGGTGAAGGACCGCCTGCGCGCGGAGCTGGACGAGATCAAGGCCGCGGGACTGCTCAAGGATGAGCGCGTCATTGAGTCACCGCAGGGCGCCGAGATCACGGTGCGCGGCAAGAAGGTGCTCAACTTCTGCGCCAACAACTACCTGGGCCTGGCCAATGACAAGCGCCTGGTGGAAGCCGCGCAGCGCGGCATGGACCGCTGGGGTCTGGGGCTGTCCAGCGTGCGCTTCATCTGCGGCACGCAGACCATCCACAAGGAACTGGAGAAGAAGGTCTCTGAGTTCCTGGGCATGGAGGACACCATCCTCTACTCGTCGTGCTGGGACGCCAACGGCGGCGTGTTTGAGATCATCACCGGCGAGCAGGACGCGATCATCTCCGACGCGCTCAACCACGCCTCCATCATTGACGGCATCCGCCTCTCCAAGGCGGAGCGCCTGCGTTATGACCACGGTGACCTGGGCCAGCTGGAGGAGCACCTGCGCAAGACGCAGGACAAGCGCTGCCGGATGATTGTCACCGACGGTGTGTTCTCCATGGACGGCACCATTGCCAAGCTCAGGGAGATTTGTGACCTGGCGGACAAGTACAACGCGCTGGTGATGGTGGATGACAGCCACGCGACGGGGTTCTTTGGGAAGACGGGGCGCGGGACGCCGGAGCACTGCGGCGTGCAGGGCCGCGTGGATATCCTCAACTCCACGCTGGGCAAGGCGCTGGGCGGCGCGTCCGGTGGGTTCACCTCCGCGCGCGCGGAGATTGTGCAGCTGCTGCGGCAGCGCGCGCGGCCCTACCTGTTCTCCAACACGCTGGCGCCACCCATTGTGTGCTCCACCATGGCGTGCATTGACCTGCTCAAGGAGACCACCGCGCTGCGGGACAAGCTTGAGGCCAACACCAGCTATTTCCGCGAGGCGATGACCAAGGCCGGGTTCGACATCCGCCCGGGCGTGCACCCCATTGTGCCCATCATGATTGGTGACGCGCGGCAGGCCACGGAGATGGCGGCGGCCATGCTGGAGGAGGGCATCTACGTCATTGGGTTCAGCTTCCCGGTGGTGCCCAAGGGCCAGGCGCGCATCCGCGTGCAGCTGTCCGCCGCGCACGAACGCGCCCACCTGGAGAAGGCCGTGGCCGCGTTCACGCGCGTGGGGAAGCTCAAGGGTGTGCTGAAGGGCTGAGGCGCGCTCGCCGTTGGCCCGGCCGTGCGGCAGTGTCCCGCCCATGACCACGGCTGCCTCCCCCGTCCTGAATCTCAAGCGGCACCGGCCCGCAAGCCTGCGCGCCTGGCATTGGCTCAACGCGCTGGTCCTGTTGGGGCTGGTCAGCACCATGCTGCTGCGCAAGGGCTTCCTGAGCTGGCGCAGCAACGCCGCGCTGATTGAAGCCAAGGCGCAGGAGGCGGGCGTGACGCTGGCGCCGGACCTGGCCAAGGTGATGGCCCGCAGCATCCGGGACGTGATGTGGGAGTGGCACTACCCGCTGGGTTTCTGCCTGGCGGGGCTCATCCTGTTCCGCGTGGTGGTGGCGGTGGTGGCCGGCGAGCGGCCGTTCCGGCAGGTGCTGGACGGATTCAGGGCCGTGGCCGCCAGCGACGGGGCCGGCAAGCGGGACGCGTGGCACTTCACGGCCGTCCGCCTGGTTTACGGGGTGTTCTACGCGTGCGTGCTCTTCATGGCGTGCACCGGCATCACGGCCCGCTTCTCCGCGCTGCTGGGCCTTGGTCCGGACGCCGTCCACCAGCTGGAAGAAGTGCACGAAACGGTGGCCAACGTCTTCCCCGTGTTCATTGTCCTGCACGTGGCCGGGGTGGTCATTGCCGAATTGACGCGTTACCGGGGCATTGTCTCGGACATGATCCACGGCGGGGAGAGAAGCTGACCCCATCCGCGCCGCCGCGGAGTTCCGCTCCGCGGCGGGCGGCGGTTCCTCACGGAATGTCGGGGTAGGTGGTGGTGTTGGTCAGCGCCTTGTAGATGTCCTTGATGTCCTGCGTGGCGGTGACCATGCCCGGCAGCATGGTGGGACCGCTGCCAAACTTCATCTTGAACCAGGCTTCGTGCGGCTTCTTGCGGACAAACTCGCCCAGGCTGGCGGTACCCGTCTCCAGCGGAATGGTCATGCCGTCCGCGCCGTGGCAGCCGGCGCACTGCGCGGTGAACAGCGTGTCACCACGGGTGCCGTCACCGTCCGTGCCGATGTTGGTGAAGGTGAGCACCGGCTTCTTGAGGACCCAGGAGGTGGTGGCGGCGTCGTACTCGTAGTGCATGGGGGCGCCGGCCACTTGCAGGTCGTACAGGTCGTTGGGGCTGACCCACTCCTCGCGCATGAACTTGACCAGGTTCCAGACCTGCGCATCCGTGAGGTACGGCGTGAAGTCCGGATGCCGGTTCTCACTGGCCGCGTTGATGGGACGCCCGGTGGGGCGGACAATGAGGTCAAACAGTTCCTGGTACGTGGAGGACGCCACGGTGGCGCGCAGGTTGGCGTTGGAGACGTCAGGCCGCGTGGCGGTGCCGGTGCTGAGGCCCGTGCGGTCCGCGTAGGAACCGGCGTTACCCAGGCCGTCCCAGGCGTGGCACGTCTTGCAGCGCACGAATTCAGACCCGACCGTGACGCTGTAGGCGCCCAGGGTCCCCTGCCCGTCAGCGAAGGTGTTGTACCACTGCGAATACGCCGCCCCGCCCTTGATGCCGTTGGCCGCCGTGTACGCGGCAGGCGCCGGGCCCGGCCAATCCTGGCCAGCGGGACCCGTGGGGCCGGTGGGACCCGTGGGTCCGGTTGCGCCGGTGTCGCCCGTCGCGCCCGTGGGGCCGGTTGCGCCGGTGGCACCCGTGTCACCCGTCGCGCCGGTGGGGCCGGTATCGCCGGTTGCACCGGTGGGGCCGGTGTCGCCTGTGGCCCCAGTGGGGCCAGCGGGTCCTGTGTCGCCGGTGTCTCCGGTGGGTCCGGTGGGTCCCGCAGGTCCGGTATCCCCGGTGTCACCGGCAGCCCCGGCGGGGCCCGCCGGACCGCGGGGGCCGGTGGGGCCCGTGGGACCGGTGTCGCCGGCCTCGCCGGCGGCTCCAGCCTCGCCCTGCGGACCCTCAGGACCCATGCATCCGACCAGTGCTGCTGCCAACAGAAGCGCAAGAGAATTGCGTGAAACGCGCATGTTCGTTTCTCCGTGTTCGGGTGCGCGGCCGGAAGCGGCCGCGTTGCGTTGAGCGCAGCGCGTTTCGGTCTCCGGACCGCGTGAAGTCAACCCGCGGGACCGCGAATTCCACCGAGGAAGCGGTGCGTCATTGCTGCCAAAACGGCACTCGCCATGGCGCGGGATTCGTGCCCTGGGCGGTGCGCCCTCGTGGACCGGCGCGCCCGGCAGCAAATTCGGCCCATTTCCACGGGCGGCGCTGACCGGCCGCATCGTCGTCACCGTGGGCCGTTGCCCGTGGCGCGCGGGCGCCACGCGAATCCCTGCGGCCCACCGCGGAGTCATTCGCGGGTATTGCCGGTCACGGTGGGCGCGCGTTCCACCCCGTGCTTGACAGGTGCACGCGGGCGGCTACACCTTCCGCCGCATCACCCCTCACCATCAGGTTGTCCGGCCACCGCTTCGGCGTGACCGGAGAGAGGCTTCAGCATGTCCCGGACCCTCCCGCCACGCTGCAGGGGGCTTGTTGTCGTCGTCGCGCTCGCACAGGCGGCCGCGCTGCCGGCCCGCGCGGACGCGGCGGCGGAAAGCGCGCCCAGCACGCCCCCACCCGCATCAGCGTCTGCGCCCACCGCGCCGCCCCCGGAGCCGGGTGTGACGTCCGGCGGCATGCCGGCGGCACTGCCGCTGCTGGTGTCGGGAGTCGCGGTGGGGTCGCTCGGCCTGGCGTACCTGGTGGCCGGTGTCGTCGTGGGCGCGGGCGGTCTGGTGGGCTCATTGGCCACGCCGCGCTGGTCCAGCGGCGCTCCGCGTCCCTTCCCGGGCGAGCCCGTGGATCTGGCCCAGGCACGGATCCTGGTGGCGTTGGGTGCGCTGCTGACCGGCCCGCTTGTGTTTGCCCTGGGCGTGGCGCCCACGGTGCTGGGCGGGGGCCTGGTGTCCGCCGCGGCGGTGGTCCTCCGGCGTCCCGCCCGCGCACCGGAGGCGCCGGGCGCTGCCGTGCCGGTCCCCGCGCTGGCGCCGTCCGCGCCGGTGCCCGCCGACACTGACACCGACAGCGACGCGTCTCCCGACACGGTGGACCGCTGCCCGCGTGAGCCGGGGCCCGTGAACAACCGCGGCTGTCCCTGGCCGGACACTGACGGCGACGGCACGCACGACGGGGCGGACCGTTGCGCGGCGGAGCCGGGCGCGGCTGACAACGGAGGCTGTCCGTGGGGGGACGCGGACGGGGATGCGGTGACGGACAACGTGGACCGTTGTCCCGCGGAACGGGGCGCGCCGGACAACCAGGGATGCCCGGCGGGGGACCGGGACAAGGACGGCCTGGCGGACGGCATTGACCGCTGCCCGGACCAGGCAGGCCCCGCGGACAACGGCGGCTGCGCGCGGGCGGAGGGCGCGGCGCTCCCCCAGCAGGCCCCGCCCGCCATGGACCCGCGGTGCGCGGACGCCACGCGCCTGCTGGTGGTCATCCGCGGGGACACCGTGGAGATCCCCGCCAAGATCCAGTTTGAGACGGGGACTGCCACCATGCTGGCGGCGTCCCGCGCCGTGGTGGAACAGGTTCTGCTCACCCTCCAGTGCCGGCCGGACATCCGCCGGTTGGCCCTGCACGGCCACACTGATGCGTCCGGCAGCGAGGCCACCAACACGCGCCTGAGCCTGGACCGCGCGACGGCCGTGCGTGACTTCCTGGTCGCACAGGGCGTGGCGCCTGACCGCCTGCAGACGTTTGGCCACGGCGCCACGCGTCCGCTGGCCAGCGATGCGGACGAGAAGGGGCGGGAGATGAACCGGCGCGTGGAGTTTGTGATTGTGGAGATGCCCCGATGAACCTGTTTCCCCCCGCGGTCCCTTCCAGGCGCGCCCTGCGCTCCGTGGTGCCCGTCGTTGTCCTGGCCTCGTCCTGCACGGCCTTTCGCGTGGAGGAGTGCCAGTCTGACGCGCACTGCGCCTCTGACCAGCACTGCAACACCGACCTGGGCCGCTGCCAGTCCAACATCGCGGCCACATCGTCGTCGTTGGCGTCGTCGTCACGGCGCGCCTCCAGTTCGCGCGCCGGGTCCTCCTCCGCCCTCGCGGTGGGCTCGTCGTCCGGCGGCAGCTTCACGCCCGCCAGCTCAGGCGTGTCCTCCCCCTCCTCCCTGGAGCCGTCCAGCAGCGGCGTGGCTCCGGATGCGGGCGTTCCCGCGGAGGTGCGGCGCGTGTTTGTGACCAGCCAGGACGTGGCAACGTCCGTGGGTGGCCTGTCCGGCGCGGACGCCATCTGCCAGGGCGGGGCCACCGCGGCGGGCCTGGGCGGGCTGTGGAAGGCGTGGCTGAGCGATTCCCGGACGAGCGCCGCCGCGCGCCTGGTGCACCACCCCGGACCCTACCTGACCACGGCGGGCGTGACGGTTGCGGACAGCTGGGAGGGGCTGGTGTCCGGCGCCCTGCGCGCGCCCATTGACCGGGATGAATTCGGCCAGCCCCGCAACCGCGCCGTCTTCACCAACACCAACCCCGACGGCACGGCACGCTCCCCAACGGATCACTGTGCGGACTGGAGCGCCGCGGGGAGCGACCAGGTCTCTTTCGCGGGGAGCAGCGTTGCCGCGGACGGGGCGTGGACCCTTGCGGCCACCAACCCCTACTCGTGCCTGTACGCGTTCGCGCTGTATTGCGTGGAGCAGTAGCGCTCAGCGCTTCCCGGTCCCCCGGGCGGGGTCTTCCACGCGCGGTGGCTCGGCCGCCGGCGCGGACTGCAGCTGCGTGAGCACCCGGCGCGCGTCGGCAATGCGGGCCGCGGGCTCTCCCTGCTGCGCCGCCACCTCAACGTACTGCGCCAACAGCCCGGCCGCTTCCTTCGCCTTTCCCTCGTCCAGCAGCAGTCCGCCCAATGCCAGCAGCGCCGGCGCGTGGTCCGGCTTCATGTCCAGAGCTGCCTTGAACGACGCCGCCGCGTCCACCGGCTTGTGCCGCGCGCGTGCCACGTCGCCCAGCAGGACATGGGTGGACGCGGCGGGGTTGGCGGCAATGGACTGGTGCAGGATCTCCTGGGCTTCGTCCAGTGACCCGCGGGCGGCCAGCATCCGCGCCAGCAGTTCCTGTGACGGCACGTGGCTCCGGTTGGTCTTTGTCGCCGTGCGGAGCACCGCCTCAGCGTCACCGCTCCGTTTCATGGCCACCAGCACCTGTGCCTGGAAATACTGGGCGGGCACGTAGTCCGGTTTGGCTTCCAGCGCGGCGCGGTAGAGTTCCACCGCCTCAGCGTTCTTCCCCGCGCGGGCCTGGACGTTGCCCTGCGCCGTCTTCAGCAGGTGCCGGTACTCCGGAAACCGCTCCAGCAGGATGGCCGCCACATAGTCAATCTCATTGATGTTCCCATCATGGACCAGCTCCGGGGTCTCCGCGGCGGCCGCCACCGTGGCCAGCTCCATCCACGGGAGCGCGGCCGCGTCGCCCGGGCACACGTCCCGCGCATGCACAAACGCAATCCGCGCCCGCACATATTTCTGATCCCCCAAAAGAGCCTTTCCGCGCTCCATGTCCTGCTTGAACGCCTGGCTTTCCGAGCACGGCCGCGGTGTGCCGCATCCCCCGATCAGCGGTGCGGATCCCAAACAAACCAAAGCGCAAACAGGCATGTGCCGCGATAAATGACGATGCGTCATGATGCTTTCCCAGTATGCAAGTGATCGTACGTCAGGTGACTTTGCACTTGACACGAAACCAGTTCGCGAAACAATGTGGCGCAGCGTGACATTCGCCCTCCAAAGCCGGTCTCCATTGCTCGCCGTTGCGGCTGCCCTCGCGGCAGCAACGTGCTTTGCGTCGTGTACCACGTCCACAACCGGTGCGGGGGACGCCGGGCGCGGGGGCGCAGCCTGCACAGACAGCTGCGAATCCCTTGCGCACGAATGCGGCACCGTGTGCGGCAGAGAATGCGGCACGTGCGGAACCAGCGCGGAGGGCCACGCTCTCAGCTGCCTGGGCGGGTTCTGCCGCTGCGTTCCCGCGTGCCCGGCGGATGCCTGCGGCGCGGATGACGGGTGCGGCGGGACGTGCCCGTGTCCGGCGGATCTGACCTGCCGGGACTGCCCGCTGAAGCTGGTGCGGCTGGACCAGCGGTCCGCCAACGGCGCGCTGGCGCGCGTGACGCTGGCGCTTGAGGGGAACAACCTGGCCAACGGGACGCTGGCGCGCATGGCGGATGTCCGCATTGCGGTGTCACCGGCCATGGAGCTGGTCAGCGTGCGCCAGGAGCCGCTGTTGCGGGATGCAAACAAGGAGCTTGCGCGGTTTGTGGAGACGGACCGCCAGTTCCAGAAGCTGCCCGACGGGAGCTGGCGCGTGTTGCTGTTGTCCGGCCCGCGCAACGTGGACCTGCAACCCGGGCGCTGGTTGACCCTCACCTTCGCCGCCGGCGCGCAGCCGCCCGTCGGCCCGGTATCGTTCTCGCTGGTGCGGCAGGCAGATGTCATGGCGCCGGCTGCGGCTGACCAGCTTCTCCAGGTTTCGGCGTACGACACGCCGCTGACCATCCCACCGGCGAGGTGACGGGATGCGCCTCCGCTCCTCCTCCACGGCGATGCTTGCCGGGGTTCTCCTGGCGCCGGCGCTTGCGCTGGCGGCGCCCCTCACCCTCACGCAGTTGGACGCGCTGGGCAGTTTTGTGGACTGCCGGGACCGGTGCAGCGCCGGGCCCGCGCAGGACACCTGGGCGTGCATGCAGGGCTGCGGCGCCGAAGATCCCCTGTGGGAGAAGGACGGCGTGGAGCCCGTCACCCGCAACGACTACGAGCTGGCCAAACTGGAACGCGCGGATGCCGGCAGCGGCACGCAGATCTGCTACCGCGACGGCGGCAGCGTGGTGGTGCCCGCGCCGTTGTGTGCCAACCCGCTGTGCCAGTCCGTGCACGTGTGCACGGCGCAGGAGTGCACGCTCACCGGGGCCAACCGCCCGCAGGCGTGCCCGGACGTGGTGTGCCAGGCGCTGCCTCAGCGCAGCGCCACGGACTGCGCGGACGCGGACCAGGACGGCATCCCGGCGTGGCTGGAACGGGCGCAGCAGAGCAGTGACACCACGCGTGAGGTGACCTGCTCAGATGATTCCACCTGCGGTTTCCAGTCGCGCTGCACGTACATCCCCGCCACCGGCACCGCGCGTTGCGCGCCGCGCACGTGCAGCGGGCCGTGCACCGCGTTCCACCTGGAGACCGTCTCCGTGGATGACCAGCAGGTGCTGGTGCACGTGTTCTTTGACTACGCGCCCACGCCGGCGCGCGTGCTGGAGGTGTTCCTCACCTATGAACACTCCGCCCTGGTCCTGGCGGACGCGCGGCCGCTGCCCAACCTCACCGCGTTTGGTCACCAGCTGCACAGTTCCCACCTGGCGGACGGCACGCTGCGGCTGGTGATGTACGGCCCGGACGGTGGCGCGTTGCACACCGGCCCGCTGGCTGAGTTGGTGTTCCTACGCACGGGCTCAGAGGCATCCACGGTGCGGTTTGTGACCACGGACGCCATGCAGGAGACCGCCATGGCGCCCAACAGCTCCGCCACCCAGCGCCAGGCGCTGCGGGAGGATTCGTTGTGGGGATCGCCCGTGGTCATACCCGCGCGTGCGGACGCGGACGGCAACCGCCTGTTGCTGCACTATTCGTTTGATGATCCGGACAACCCGCTGGCGTATTCCGGCGTTCCGTCTGCGGAAGAGTTGTGCCTGCGCGTGCCGGACTGTGCGGCCGAGCCGGACGCGGTGCTGCGCCAGCGCTTTGTGGCGCGGCTGGCGCGCCTGCAACGCGGGAGCGTGAAAGCCAGTGGCAGCGTGGAGGGCGTCAGCCGCGGCGGCCTGCTGCTCAATGGCGCCACGGATCACCTGCGCCTGCCGGTGCATGTGCTGCAGCCGTATGAACCCGCTGGCCAGAGCTTCTCGTTCTCCACGTGGGTGTACGCGGAGGGCGCGCCGGACACGGAGACGGCGCCGCAGCTTGTCTTCAGTCAACTGGGACCGGATGAGCGCACGCGCTTTGGCCTGCTGCTGCGCCGTGAGGTCACCTCCGCCGGAGTGGACCGGTCCTCCTTGCAGTTCTTCACCGGGGACGTGGTGTCCTCCAGTTCCACGCTGGCCCTCACGCCGCTGGGGCAGGGCTTCCCCAACCGCACGTGGCACCACGTGGCGTTCACCCTCAATGCGGCCACGGGGCAGGTGGTGCTGTTCCTGGACGGTTTGCGCGTGGGGACCGCGGCACTGCCCGCGTCGCCGTCACCGGTGCAATGCCCGGGGTTCCTGCGCGGGTCGGATGTGGTGCTCCACCAGGAGGGGGAATACCTGGGCGGCCGCGTACCGGAGGTGGCCTACCTGGCGCCCAAGCGCGGGCCGTTCTTCCAGGTGGAGCGCACGGACCTGGACGGGTTCGCCTCCCAGGCGATTCTCGCCAACGGGCGGAACAACTTCCAGGACGTGGACTACCTGCCGTTGTTGGACAAGATCGCGTATTCCACGGATGCCAGCGGTGACTTTGAGATCTTCATCGCCAATTCCGACGGCACCAACCCGCAGCAGATCACCAAGGGGTTTGGTGACACGGGACGCCTGTTGTTCGCGCGGCATCCGCGGTGGGCGCCTGACGGCACGGGCCTGATCTTTGAGTCCAACATCTACTCCGTCCCGGATGAGCACAACACGGAGGCCGGCACGCAGTTGTACTACGTGACCTTCAATCCCTCGACGGGGCAGCCCGCCATCCCGTTGGAGGGCGGCAGCACGGTCACTGAGCTGGACTACACGCAGCTGCTGTCCATGCAGGTGATGGGCTCCGTGCAGCTCACCCAGGGCGCGTTCCACCACGCGCACGCGGCGTTCTTCAGCGGGGTGGCCGGTTCCACGCGCGGGGACATTGTCTTTGAGCGCACGGACCTGGCGCAGCGCGGTGGTCACATCCGCCGCATGACCATCCCGCGCAACTTCCGCGAGGCCACCTCCACGGCGGTGGAAGGACTCAACGACGCGACCGGGTTGTGCGCGGACCCGCGCGACGGCGCCTCTGTGGACATTGCGTGCGGGCAGGGCAGCACCATCACCAGCGTGGACTTTGCGTACTACGGCAACAGCCTGCAGATTGCCGGGACGTGCCAGGACCCGCAGTTCACCGTGGCCGCGGGTGCCTGCGGCCGTGACGTGCTGGCGGACGTGAGCGCGCGCTGCGTGGGCCGCCAGTCCTGCCGCATCCAGGGGGCGGATTACGGTGATTCGTGCCCCAACGTGGTGAAGCGCATCGCGGTGCGCGCCCGGTGCTCGTTCCCGGCCAGCGCGGAGCAGCGCCTGCTGGCTGCGGCGGTGCAGGTCAGCGGCATTGGCACGCAGGTCACGCGTACGCCCATCATGCTGTACACGCGCCGGGCGGCCAACCAGGTGTTCCTCCCGTCCACGCAGCTCACCGCGCAGGCCACGTCATCCGCCACGGGTTACCGCGTGAGCGTGGTGCACCAGCCCACGGGCTATGCGGCGGATTGCTGGGATGTGGACCACAACGGCCGCGCGGACGTGGGCAGCGAGGACCTTGACGGTGACGGGTCCGTGACCGTGGCTGACTGCTACCCGGCGGAGGCGTTTGCGTTCATCAAGTACGACGACACCAAGGCGGCACCGCTGGTGACGGGTGGCCTGGTACAGGGCGGCTCCTCCGACGCGGTGACAGCGCTGCGAAAGTCCGTGGCGTTGGGATTGGTGGAGTCCGGCGGCAGCAAGTATGTGCGGCTGGCCATCACCAGCCCGCGTGATCTCACGCCGCTGCCCACCGGCGCCATCGGCTACGTGCAGTTCACCCGCGTGACGGACAACGCGCCGTTTTCCGTCCACGAGCGCGACCGCAGCACCCCCAACGAACTGCTCATCAAGCGGTTTCCGGCCACGGGTCCAACGTTGCCAGCCACCGTGGCGCTGTCCGCCAGCGTGATCACCGACCCGGTGGACGGGGCGTTCTCCCCGGACGGTGCGCGGCTGCTGCTGTCCGGCATGTTTGCGGGCACGCGGCCGGTGCTGGTGCGCACGGCGGGCACGCAGAACGTGGAGGGCTCCGTGCGCGTGGGCGAGTTCTTTGCGCCGGTGCGCGGCATCTCCTGGGTGCGCGAGGAGAGCTACCAGGCGTGCAACTGGGTGGGCGGTGTGCTCCATCCCGCCTCCCACGTCCTGGCGCGCCCGCTGCGCGGCGCGCTGGATGACCTGCGCATCTACGCCGGCCTGCGGGACGAGGAATCCATTCGCTCCGAAGCGGCGCTGGGAATTGAACGGCTGCGCGCGTCCAACCGCACCACGCCCGCGGAACGGCTTCAGGGCCCGTGCGCAACCAACTCCGACTGCGACGCCTACACGCTGTGCCAGGCAGGCCGCTGCGCGGTGGTGGCCTGTGACCCGACGAGCCCAACGGCCTGCGCCGCCCAGAACGCGCGCTGCACGCTGCGTCCCGCGTCCGTGCGGACGTCTGACTTTGACGGTCCTACGCCCCCCCGCTGGGTGTGCGCGGTGGATTGTGCGGCGGACGCGGAGTGCTTTACGCAGAGTTGCTCCAACGGGCCATGCCGCTTCTGCGAAGAACCCACCGGTTCCTGCGTGGAATGCCGCGAAAGCGTGCAGACGGTGGGCGGCTTCACCGCACGCGTGACGGAAGGCTGCCCGGACCGCAACAGCTTCCTGTGCGACAACGGGACGTGTGAAACGGAGTGCTACTCCATCCGTGACGGATTGAGCGTCTACCGCTGTGACCCCACGCTTGAGTTCTGCCGCAACGGACGGTGCGAAGCGCTGCGCTGGGACTGGACGGACGTGGCCCCCGCGTCGCTGCTGGGGCTGGCGGAAACCGGCTACCAGAGCGTGCCCGGCGCGGTGCGCACCGTGGCGGTGGGCGAGGGCACGGCCATTGAAGTGAAGGCATACGGGAAGGGTGATTACGGGCATTCGCCGGAGCTGCTGGTGGAAGCCCAGCTGGTGCGCAGCGGCGGAGTGAGCGCGGGGTCCTACTACGGCGGGGAGTGGTTCCGCGTGGGACGCATCATGGTGGACAACCGCACGCGCGCTGATGCGGCGGCGCACCCGTACGTGTTGCACGTGCCGCATCCCATTTCGGACCTGCGCATGCGCCTGGTTCACACGCCCTATGAAAACCTGGACAATGCCGCCACGGGCCTGGGCGCCAAAGACAAGGATTTCTGCCTGGCGGATGTGGGCACGGGTTCGCAGGCGCGCTGCAAGTACCGGCCGCCGGGAAGTGCGCAGCATCTGGGTTACGCGGCGGAGGTCTCCTTTGACCAGGTGGCGCGGGACTGCGCGCGCGACCACGCGGGCTGCCCCAGCGTGACGGACCCGCTGCGCAAGTACCTGGGTGACGGCACGCCGGCCATCCTGGTGACCGAGGCACGCGTGAACGGGAGCAGCGCCACCTTGGATGCCAACCCGGTGTGCTCATGGGAGGGCAGCCTGGAACCGCTCAACGCCAGCACCGGCCGCCGCAAGAAGCTGTATTACGGGAACGTGGCTGCGGAACTGAGCGCCACCAAGCGCAAGGCGTGCGGAACGGCGTGCCCCACCACGGGGCTGCTGGACTTCCGCACGGTAAGCAACGGCGCATATGGCCTCCTCAACTGTGACTACAGCGACCCTGCGACCAACCAGGTGGCGGTGTTGGACTTCACGCTGCCGCCGTACGTGCAGCGTTTCCAGTCCGGCAGCGTGCGGGAGACGGCCAACAGCTGCTTTGTGGAGGTGGACCCGGTCCGCCGCGAGCAGTGCTACGAGTTCATTGGCGGCGACGTGTCCATGGACGTGTTGGCCAGCGCGCAGGACGTGTTCCAGACGCTGGAGTTCAACCTGCCGCGCGCGTTTGCGCACGACGAAGGGTTCACGCGGGTCAACACGCCCACCAGCACGCTCACCGCGGCGGTCACCGGCCTGAGCACGGGCGCCACGGTGCGGGTGCGCAACGCGCGCAACGGGACCACGGTGGACATCCCCGGTGATTCGTCTGGGACGGCGGTGACCCGGTCCTTTGCGGCGCCGCTGCCGGTGGGCCAGCGCTACGAGTTGGAGATTGCCACCCAGCCCGACGGCCACCTGTGCGCCGTCTACCTGGGGGCCGCGGGGACCATGGTGTCCGCCGGCGTGACGGCGACGGTGATGTGCCGCAAGGCCGGGTGGATCTTCATTGGCGGGTGGGGAATGACAGGCAACGCGGCCACCGTGGAGCTGGTGGCGCAGGAATCCCGGCTCTGGCCGGGCACCGAGATTCTCCCCAACCGGCGCTTCTTCTGGACGTTCAAGCCCTGCACGCAGCAGGCGCCCAATGCGTGCGCGGGCTATCTCGCGCCCCAGCTGCCGGACGGTACCGGGTACACGGTGTCCGTTGTCAGCCACCCCACCGCGCCTACGCAATTCTGCACGCTGACCCAGAACCCCCCGTCCAGCAGTCCGCCCGTTGCCAGTGCCGGCACGTTGGGGTTTGCCGCCACGTCCGGCGCGTTCTTCCTGACCTGCGTGGACACGCCCAACCGCGCGCTGGGCGGCCGGGTCACGGGCCTGGCCGGGGCCGGCTTGGTGTTGCGCAGCGTCACCACTTCGGAAACCCGCGCCATCACGCCGGCCGCCGGTGGCGCGGCGGTGAACTTTGCGTTCTCTACGCGCATTCCGCCGGGAGCGCCGTACAACGTGGTGGTTGACCAGCACCCGGTGAACCAGCAGTGCTTTGTGGAGAACCCCAGCGGCACCATGCCCAACAATGACGTGACCAACCTCCGGGTCACGTGCAGCAACGCGCCCACGTACGCCGTGTCCGTGGAGGCCACCGCCGTGGCGGGCCGCGGCCTGGCGCTGCGGCTCAACGGTTCTGAGACGCTGGCCGTGCCGCAGGACGGCGTCTACACGTTTGCCACGCGCCTGCTGGCGGGTGCGTCCTACCAGGTGGACGTTGCCTCGCAGCCGGTGACGCCGGACCAGGATTGCCAGGTGGTGGCGGGCAGCGGCGCCATCGTCGCCACCAACGTGGGCAACGTGCGCGTCATCTGCGGACTGCGGCCCGCGGGCGGGACGCAGTTCACCGTGGGCGGCAAGCTCAACGGCATGCTGGGCAGCGGGCTGCGGCTGACGCTGGGCGGCTCCGCCGCCACGGTGGGTGACGCGGGCGCGGGCCCCGGTTCCCAGCAGTTGGACCTGGACCGCAACGGCTCCTTCACGTTCCGCACGCCGGTGGGAAACAATGAGGAATACACGGTGCGCGTGCTGCTGCAGCCGGTGAACCCGGCCCAGGTGTGCACGGTGACCAACTACACGGGCCGCATCTCCGGCGCGGATGTCACCAACGTCACCGTCACGTGCGCGGGCGCCAGCACCATGAGCGTCCGCTTCACGGCCGGCTCCGCGCTCAGCGCGCCGGATGAGGCGGTCCGGTTGGTGCTGTTTGGCGCGGACGGCGTGCCGCGGGCACGCTCGCGTGACAACGCGCGGTTGGGGCCCGCCGGCACACTGCTGTCCCTGGTGGACTTTGGCGCCACGGAGGCGGACCCGCCGGAGGCCGCGTTGCGCCCGGGCAACTACACGCTGGTAGGTATTACCAACTCCAGTCACTCCGGCGCGGCGCCGTGGTTTGAGGCGGGTGACCTGGGCTTTGTGAAGGCCGCCACCGTGCCCGCGGGCGGTACGGCCGCGGAGGTGGGCGTGCCCCTCACGCTGGCCACGTCCGCGGACGGTGGGTACACCAGCGGGCTGGTCGCCACCGTGACCGAGCCCATCTCATTGCGCGGTGCGGAGGTTCCCGCGGACGCCTCCGTCACGTGCTACTGGCTGGTGCCCACGGGAGCGCGCCCGTCCCTGCCGGTGGGCGCGTCCGTGGCCACCAGCCGCCTGGAGTGCCTGCCGGACCAGGTGCCGTGTTTCCGCTACCTGCCCAGCCTGGGAACCATGGCCGGGACCACCACGGTGGAAACGCCGCTGGTGCCGGGCCGCTACGACGTCATGTGCTGGCTGGACCGGAGCCCGGGCAGCAGCACGCCTGACAACATTCTTGGAACGGGAGACCGCGTGGGCTTTGCGGCCAACGTGACTGCCGATGGTCCGGGGCTGCTGACGACGCAGGCTGTCGTCACGCTGGATGCGCCGTGAGAACAAAGATTGGGGTTGCCATGAACCGATACCAGACGTCCGTCCGCCTGATTGCTCTTGCGTGTGCCGCCTCCACGGCGGCGGCGCAGACCGTACCGCGCAACCCGCAGTCCTGTGACGACCCATCCGGGGATTATCCCTGCAGCTACCAGATACAGACGGTATCCCTGCAGCCCAGCCCGGGCGTGTTCAAGTTCCAGGCGCGCGTGAGCCAGGCCAAACTCCCCGTGGGTGAAGGCACCTTCAACCGCGTGATTGTCCGCGTGGTGCGCGGCACCACCACGCTGTGCCAGGAGGAGTTCACCAACGTCCAGGTGCAGGGCAGCGTGCTCAACCTGGAGTTGGGCCGCGGCATGACGTGCGAACTGGACCAGGTCATTGCGGAAAACGCGGACCTGAACTTCCAGCTGTGCCTGGGCGGCGAGGCCAACTGCCTGCGCCCCATCCAGCTGGGCACCACGCCGTACGCCATCAAGTCCACGTTTGCGCGCACCGCGCAGGAAGCGCACCTGGCGGACGTGGCGGGGCAGGCCAACTACGCGCACCGCACCACGGCGGACCGGGACCTGTTCCTCAGCAAGGAACTGGGGTTTGGCTACTTTGACTTTGCTACGCCCTACAACCGCGGGACCTTGTACCCGGCGGACACGGGCTTCACGCCGTACGCGTCCGGAGGTTTCATCCAGTGGGCCCCGCTGAGCGAGCAGGACCCCACGCTGCACATCTGCGCGCGTGATGACGCCACGGACCAGCCGCGCATGCTGGAGCGGCTGGTGCTGGCCAGCAACGCCACCAACGTGCTGGGGTCACTGAACGTGACCCAGGGCGGCGTGCACGTGAGCGGCGCGTCCGACATCACGGGCACCACCACGGTGCGGGGCGTGCTGAAGGTGGACCCGCCGGCCAGCGGTGCCAACGGCCTGCAGGTGACCGGCCCCACCACGTTGAACGGCAGTGCGGCCATCAACGGCGCGGTCACGGTGACCGTGCCCAACAACGCGCCGGCCATGACGGTGACGGGCAACTCGGACTTTGGCGTGCTGACCGTGCGGCAGCTCATTGTGACGTCGGACTTCACCAACCGCGGCACCAACACCATCAGCGGCGCCACCAACCTGGGCGGCGTGTCTTCAGACTTCAGCGTGGGAGGCAACCTCACCGTCCTGGGCGGCGCCGGCAGCAGCTTCAACGGGCCCATTGCGGTCACCAACGGGCTGAGCTTCCGCGCCAGCACCGGCGGCAACGGCGGGACGGCGCTCAGCCACACCAGCGGCAACACGCTCACCGTCAACCCGGGCAACGTGTTCAGCGGGGGCGCCGTGGTGGACAGCCCGCTGTCCGTGCGCGGCGTGCTGTCCGTAACCGGCGAATCCCGCCTGGGCACCGTCCTGCGCTTCACCCGCGGCGCCGGTGATGAGAGCAACGCGGGCACCATTGGGTACCGCGCGTTTGACACCACGGCGTTGGACATTGTTGGCGCTGGCGCGGCGACGCCCGGCAACACACGCCGCGTGCGGATCTGGGACATCTTGGCCGCGGGCAAGGTGGAGACGGGGGACGCGGCCCTCACGGGCGCGCTCACCGTCGGCGGCGCGGCCACCGTCAGCGGTGCACTCACCGTCACCGGTGAAACGGCGGTTACCGGCCCCGTCAAGTTCAAGCAGAACACGGGGGACGATCCGGTCTCCGCGGTCATCTCGTACCGCCCCAGTTACGATTCCAATGCGCTCGGGATTGTTGGCGTGGGGACCGCGGGAAACCGCAAGGTGCGGCTGTGGGACGACGTCACCGTTGACGACGCGCTCTCCGTCACCGGCAACCTCTCCGTGGCGGGTGGAACCATCGCCAACACGGCCGCGGACGGCCAGGTGGCCGTGAGCCAGAACTTCGCGTTCCGGGACACCGGTGACACGTGGCTCCGTTTGCGGACGGGACCGAACAGCGAGACCTACGCGGACCTCGCGGTCAACAAGCTCTGGCTCGGGGGCGAGCTCCAGGCTTGGGGCGGCATCACCATGCCGCACACGTGCCGGAACCTGTCGACGACCTGCAACTCCAGTGGGGGCGGCGAACTCGTCTACCTGGACCGCCATTCACCCGCCTGTTCCGACGACGAAGCCATGGTGTCCTGGCACCTGTCCACATGCCCGGGCGGGATACGCGTGGACTACCGCTGCTGCGGGGTGGGCAAGTGAGCCGGCACAGCGCGCTGCCGTGCGCGCTCTGCGTGTTCACGGTGGCGTCGGTGTGGACGGGGTGCTCCGTCTCCTCGGGGCCCCCGGACGAAAACACGGAGTCGCCGCCGCGGCAGGCCGCGCCCGGTCCGTGGGTTCGGCCGGAGCGCCCAGTGCATCCAGACCCCGCCGTTCGCGCGCTGGCCTGGCGGATGGAGTTCCGCACTCCGCTGGGGCTTGTCGGGCCGCGGATGGCGGAGTTCATGCTGGAATACGAACCGGGCATGACGTTTCTGGAGGCGGTGCCGGGTGGCGCGGTGATGCAGGCCGGCAAAAAGATCGTTGTCAAGCCGCTGGATGGGGCGCGCCTGCGGGTGTTGGTGTTTTCGTCGGAGAACACCACGCGTTTGGGGTCGGGTGACTGGTTCACGCTGCGCTTCAGCGGCGCTCGCGGCTCGGTGCGCGTGCTCGCGGGTGAAAGCCAGTTCGCGCCGGGGGAGACCGAGGTGTCCGACGCGACGGTGGCACTGGTGCCGGGGGAGGAAGCGGGATGAGACGCATCCTCTGGCTTCTGTTGTTGGCGGCGGGGCCCGCCGCAGCCCAGCAGGGTTCCGCCGTCAACACCTGTGACGACGTGGGCGGTATTGGCAGCACGTGCACCAGCAACACGGACTGCGCGGGCAAGGCGTACGCCACCTCCTGCGTGCAGACGGGCACCACCGCTGCGCGCACCTGCCAGGTGCCGTGCAACACCACAGGCTCCAGCAGCGGCATCATTCCGCACCAGGCCACCTGCGCGCTGGGTGAGAAGTGCGTGACGCCGGCAGCGGGGGACAACTACTGCCGCGCCACCGCGTTCCGCATGGACCTCAACCTGTTTGATCAGTGCGTGAACATGCACCTGGCGGGCGCGGCACCGGCGCTGGGCTCCCTGAGCGAATGCTCGCTGGAAGCCAACCTGGCGCGCCTGCTGGACCAGGACCGTGATGGCGACTTTGACGTCTTTGACTTTGACCTGTGCATCCAGGCGTTTGTGACCCAGCCCGATTGCGACGAGACCACGGGCACCTGCCCCGCCGAGGACCTGGTCTTCTGCACCGCGGACACGGACTGCGGTGACGGGCTGTATTGCAGCACGGAGCACCACTTCTGCACGCGCGAATGCGGCATGATCTCCAGCCGCGAGCCGGGCATCCCGGAGCTGGAGCGCCGTTGCTCCGGCCGCCTGAAGATCTGCGATCCTGACCGCGGCAAGTGCGTGCCGGTGACGGGGACCACGACATGCGGCGTGGACCGCGACTGCGCGGAGGGCGCGTACTGCTTCCTGGGTCAATGCGCACCCAAGTGCGGCCGCAGCCTGGACTGCCCGGACAGCAACTGGTTCTGCACGGAGAACGGGCGCTGCCGCGTGTTGCCGCCGCCCGGGGACTCGGGCGCCACGCCGTTTGACCCGCGCAACTACTCACTGCTGTTCAGCAACAACCAGCTCACGTTGACCCCCGTGGAGTTGCAGCAGTCCGCGCCCATCCTGGTGATGGACCTGCGCAGCAAGCGCGAAGTCCGCGACGACCCGTCCGTGGCGTTTGGCTACCGCCTGGAGGTCACCTACGGCCTGAAGGATGAAGCCAAGTGCCGCAAGGCGCCGGACCGCTGGACGGACGCGGAGCGCGCGGACTGCGTCATCGCCCCCGAGGAAGAGTTCGTGGTGCCGCTGTCGCCGTTTGGAACGGTGTACGCGCAGGGTCAGCCGGGCATTGCGGTGCGGCTCAACACGGTGGCGGCGGACACACTCACGCCGGGCACGTACGCGGCGGACGCCAACGTCATCTTTGACAACGGGTCACAGGACCGCTTTGCGGTGCGGCTACAGAAGACCACCGCTTCCGGCGAGTACGCGGGCACGCTGGCCATTGCCATGGGGAGCGCGGCCAACTCGCTCACCGGGGCCACGCCGTTGCTGCTGTCCATGCAGCTGGACCTCAAGGACTCCACGGTGCACTGGAACGACCTGCTGGCGGCCGAAGGACTGGGCACCGCGCAGACACTGGTGGACACCACCGAAGGCACGCTCATCCACGGCAGGCTCCACGGCAACGAGGCGCTGCCGTACGCCCTGCCCACCGCCACCGACCCGGCGCACAACGAGATTCCCCTCAAGGGAATCTATTCGGCGCGCTACGGCATCATGCGGCTGGTGGGCGTCATTGAGATTCCCGCTGGGTTCTGTGTGAGCCAGCGCGGCAGCTGCGAAACGTTCCCGGACGACCTGCGGGCGGAGAACCTGTTTGGGCGCCCGCTGCGGCGCGTGCTGCAGTTCTTTGGCACGTTTGATGAGACCAAGCGGCGGTTCTTTGGCATCTACCGCGAAACGATTTACGGCCTGACGCCCGCCGGGGAGCTGACGCTGGATGGTTCTTTCCTCCTCTCCCAGCGCACCGCGGACGAGACGCCGGTGGACCTGGCCGACGCGCTGCTGGCCGCGGGCTCGCCCGCCGTGGCGTTCCCGTCGGGTGACGCGGTGCTTTCCGGGGTGGACGCGGACATTGCCGCACACTGCAAGGTCCCCCGCACCGCGCTGGCGGACGGCGGAAAGGCGGATGCGGGCGCGGGGCAGGCGGAGTTTGTGCGCGCGTTCGCCACGCCGGACGCCTACCAGCAGTATCTGGAGACGTCGTCGTCGTCGGACGGCGGCGTGCCGTTCCCGGTGCTGGAGAACACCCTCACGTTCAAAGACCTCATCCAACAGGGCCTGGACAACCTGACCACGGACGCCACGCGGGGAAACGCGGTCATCACGATCTACGACTTCCTGGCGGGCCGCATTGTCCTGTGCGGGGACGGCGAGTTCACGCCGGGTGCGCCGCTGGGCACCCAGGCACCGGCGTGCGTTTCCGCGGCGCAGTTGCAGTGCGGCCTGGCGCTGTACCGCAAGGCCGTCCTCAAGCGGTACGTGCCGCTGAATTCCATTGCCGCGGACAGCCGCCTGTTCTGCAGCGGCACGCTTCCCACCTCAGGTTGTGGTCAGCCGCCGACCCAATATCCCGCGCTGCGGACGTTGCAGGAGCACAACCGCTTCCACCAGGAGCTGTCCCAGGCCACCAAGTTCCAGGCGGACCGGGACGTGTCAGACGCGTTCTTTGCGCTGTACCGCAACCAGTTCAATCCGTTCACCCAGGGCCAGACGCTGCAGTTCAAGGCGGACCAGCTCAAGGCCGCTGCGGGGCTGTATGACCAGGCCATCCGGCTCGTGGTGGAGCCGGCGGCGGCGGCGGTGCTGTTCAGCTGGCCCATGGGGTCATTTGAGGGATTGGGCCGCGAGTGGATCCGCCAGATGCACGTGCTGGCCACGGACCGGTCATCCGCGCTGGCGGAGCTGGTGGACCTGCGCCGCCGCCTGTTCCTCAGCGCCGGCGCGGGGGACCAGTTGGTGGCCGAACACCTGGCCCAGCAGGAGTTCCTCCTGCAGGTGTACCTGATGGCGTTGCAGCGCCAGTGGGAGGGACCGGCGTTTGCGTACGCGGGCCAGGCAGCGCAGGCGTTTGACCGGATGCAGGTCCTGCTGCGGCGCCTCAACCAGTCCCGCAACGTGCTGGGCATGATCCCGGACCGAGTGTTCTTTGAGAGCAGTGACGCCCAGCAGCCCAATTGGCGTAACTACCTGACGCTGCTCACCGGTGCGGACGGGAGCGGCGGCCTGCTGGCCCTGGCGCGCACGCAGACCGGCAGCGCCGTGGACAACCTGCAGGCGGCGCTGCGTGACGCGGATGCGCTGGAATCCCAGGTATTCGCGATCAACGACCAGCTGGAAGGGGACCTCACCGACCTGTGCGGCACCGAGCAGCCCAAGAGCTGCGACACCCTGCGCGCCCTGATGCAGAAGGACCTGGCGGCGTTGCTGGCGCCGGACAGCGCGATCACCGCGGCGGAGCGCAGCCAGCTGCAGGCGTCCGGCGCCACGGCCAGCGTGCTGGCGGGAATCCTGGACCGGCGGCTGCAATCCGAATGCGGCAGCACCGGCGGGACCGAGTGCCAGTCCGCGGTGACCAAGTTCAAGGGCCTGGTTGCCACGGAGCCGGCGTGTGACCTGGACGCCGCCAGGTCCTACGTGCGGGTGCGCGGCCAGCCGCGCGCGTGCGTGGGTGGCGAGATGGGGGACCTGCTCAAGGAGCGCCGCGGCCTGCTGCTGGAGCGCGAGGCGATGTTCCGCGAACTGCAGAACCTCATCGCGCGGGTGAAGACGTTCCAGGAGACGTACAGGTACACGCAGGACCTCGCCATTGGGCAGCGCGTCACCATGATCACCGCGGCGGCCGTGAAGTTTGCGCTGCTGGTGAGCGAGAAGGGCACCAAGACCGCCGCCGAGATTGCCGACGAGCTGGCTGACACGGCGGATTGCGTGCTCATTGCCGGCCTGGCGGTGGGCACCAACTGTCCCGGCAAGATTGGCCGCACCGCGGGGCGGGTGAGCATTGCGGTGAGCCGGACCTTTGCGGAGGCGGCGCTGGAGGCGCTCAAGGAGCAGGTGGACACGGCGCGGGAGATTGCGGACTTTGAACTGGAGCAGGCGCAGGGCCGGGCGGAGGCGGCGGCATCGCTCAAGGAGCTGCTGGGCGAATTTGACGGCTTTGTGGACGGCTACCGCGGGAATCTGCAGGCCGTGTTTGACGTGGAGACGGGCATGGAGCAGGTGCGCTTCCTGGCGGACGACGCCATGGGGGGCGCCAACGACAACCTGAGCCTGGTGGTGGACCACCTGGTGGGCCGGGAGAGCGGGTCAGTGCTGGTGGGCAACCACCTGGTGCGCGAGTCCGCCAAGACGTACCGCCGCGTGTTGGACGCGGCCTACCGGATGACCATGGCGTTCAGTCACCGCTACAACCTGCCCACGGCGACGCGGACGCAGCTCAGCAACCGGGTGCAGCAGGCGGTGACGCTGGAGGACGTGCAGTCGCACATTGACGATCTGGTGGAGCGCGCGCGGACCTACTGCGCCACGGAGGCCATTGACTGTGACGCGTTCAACAACCTCTCCACGCTGCGCTTCTCGCTGCGGGACGAGCTGTTCCCGCAGCTGCGCGACGTGGTGGACCCGGCGACGGGCCGGGTGTTCACACGCGGCCAACAGTTCCACAACCTCATCACCTCCCCGCCATACCTGCGCCGGCGCGTGCGCGGCGCGTGGCTGGTGGACCAGGTGGAGATTCCTTTTGCCATCTCTACCGCCATGCGGGACAACATCCCGCCGCGCCGCTGGCTGCTCAGTCCGCTGGAGTGCAACCACGTCCTGGACGGGGACCCCGCGCAGGCGGCGGACAACGGCACGGTGGCGGTGAACGCGCTGGTCCGGAACGTGGACGGGACGCAGCGCACGCTGGAGTATGAGCTGGGCCGTGGCCACCTGGACCAGGCGCGCAGCTGTCACGCGGAGAGCGTGCAGGACGAGCCCGGCACACTCCCGGTGGTCACCTATCCCATCCAGACCACGGTGGTGGGCTACGCGCCGGAGAGCCTTGAGGGACAGCAGGACGCGCCGCGGACGTACTTCGCACGCTCGGGCGAGCTGCAGGCGTGTCTCAACCGCGCCGAGACGGGCGGCCGGCTGGAGGGGTCAGGTTGCTGGCGGTTCTTTGCGCGGGACCGCACGCTGGCCGCGCCGGACTACACCCTCTACATCCCGCTGCGCATTGACGACGCGGAAACGGGCAACTCGTGGATCACCGGTGATGGCCTACCCGACGCGAGCAAGCCGGTCATTGAGGACATTGTCGTCTACCTGCGTTACCGCACGCGCCCGATTGGAGACGCCCAGTGAGCGCCGCCCGCATTCACCTGGCCGCACTGGCGTGCGGCACGCTGCTGCTTGCGTGCCCGCGCCCGGCGCCCACCGTCACTGCTGATGATCCCGCGCCGCGGCTGGAGGGGCTGGGGGACGGCGCCCTGCTGTCCCAGGGCGCGCACGACGTGATGCTGGTGGTGCACCACGCGCTGGATTACGACGCCACCGAGGTGGAGCGGCAGGTGCAGCTGGGCCTGGCGTTGGTGGATGCGGCCAAGGCGCAACACGAGGCGGGCCGCGCCACCGTGAAGCTGGGCGTGGTGGCGGTGGGACGGCAGGCCCAGGTGGTCCTGCCGCTCACGGATGACGTGGCGCAGTGGCGGGGCGCGCTGGTCAACGGCGCGTCGTTTGAGATTGAGGGCGCGGCGGCGGTGGCGGCCGGCGTGGAGGCCGCCCTGAGCGAACTGGTGGGCGCCCGTTCACGCGGCGCCGCGCTGCCCGTCATCTTCCACGCCGCCACGCGCGGCGAGGCCGTCACGCCGATGCTGGCCGAGCAGCTGGCAGCGGCCGGGGTGGTGCTGGTGGGCGTGGGGGCGGAGGCGTCCGGGGTACAGCCTGAGGAGGGCGCGCACGTGGCCAGCCTGGTGGTGCCCGCGGACGGTGACGCCGTGGCGCGGTTGGGCGGTCTGCTGGCGTGGGGTGGTGCGCCGCTGCGGCTGGGCGGGCGCGTGGGGAGCGGCTGGGGCGTGCGGCTGGCCGTGCTGGATGCGGCCGGTGAGGTGGTGTTGCGCGGGGCGTCAGAGGGCACAGAGGTGAACGCTGACCTGGACTGGAGACCCGCGGACCAGGGGCGCCGGTTCAACATCCGCATCACCGCCACGCATCCGGACCGGCCGGACCGCGAGCGCATCTACGCGGTGCGGGCGTTGCCGCAGGACCGCCAGCCCGTGGTGCTGGACGTGTCCCCCGCGGTGGCCGCCCCGGGACAGAGCGTGACGGTCACCGGGCGCTTCTTTGACGTAAGTACCGGTGGCGCAGTGTTGGACGTGGGCACGGAAACAACCCCCACGGCGGTCACCAAGGTGTCACTGCAATTTGTGGTGCCGGTGGGCGCGGTGGACGGCGCGCTGGTGGTGCGTTCCGGCGGTGTGGCTTCCGTTCCTGCCTTGTTCCGGGTGGACACCGACGGGGACACGCTGGCGGATGGGGATGAACTGGCGCGCGGCACGGACCCCGCACGGCGCGACACTGACGGTGACGGCCTGGACGACGGCGCGGATGACTGCCCGGCGGAGGCCTCCGGCGTGCGGCACGTGGACGCGCGCGGGTGCACGCTGTGCACCGACGGGCAGATGAACGGTCCGGAGACGGACGTGGACTGCGGCGGCCCGTGTGCCCCGTGCGCGGGCGGGGGAGCGTGCGCGGTGGCGGCGGACTGCGCGGGCGGCGCATGCCTGGGTGGACGTTGCCTGCCGGACCACTGCCAGTCGGGCACCGAGGACGGCGACGAGGTGGCGACCGACTGTGGGGGCTCGTGTGGGCCGTGCGCAGATGGGGTCCGCTGCGTGCTGGGGTTGGATTGTGACAGTCACACCTGCCTGGCGCACGTGTGCCGGGCGGCGTCCTGCGCCAACGGCGTCAAGGACGGCACGGAGTCCGCCACGGACTGCGGCGGTGCATGCACACCGTGCGCGGAGGCCGCCGCGTGCGTGGTGGCCTCGGACTGCGCGAGCGCGCGTTGCGTGGACGGGCTGTGCGCGCCGTCCCTGTGTGATGACGCGGTGCTCAACGGCAGCGAGTCCGACGTGGACTGCGGAGGTCTGTGCACGGGGTGCGAGACCGCACTGCACTGCCACGCCCACGCGGACTGCGCGTCCGGCGTGTGCACAGAGGGCGCCTGTGCGGCATCCACGTGCAATGACAGCGTGCGCAACGGTGACGAGACCGGGCGGGACTGTGGCGGCGGGCGCTGCCTGGCCTGCGGACAGGGGGACTTCTGCGCCGCGGCCACGGACTGCGTCACCGGCGTGTGCGAAGCGGGCGTGTGCGCGCCGCCGCGCTGCGGGGATGGCGTCCGCAACGCGGAGGAAACGGATGTGGACTGCGGCGGTGGCTGCGACCGGTGCGCGCTGGGACGGGCGTGCCTGGCCGACACCGACTGCGCCAGCGCGGCGTGCCAGGACGCCACGCTCTGTGTGCTGCCGTCCTGCGTCAACGCGGCGCTGGATGGCGAGGAAACGGATGTGGACTGCGGCGGCGGCTGCATCCCGTGTCACGCGGGCCGGGCGTGCCTTCTGGCTGGGGACTGCGCCAGCCAACGCTGCGGCCCGGACAGCGTCTGCCTGCCTCCCGCGTGCGACGACCAGCTGCGCAACGGCACGGAGACTGACGTGGACTGCGGCAGCACGTGCCCGGAGCGCTGCGCGCAGGACCGCCGTTGCACCCTGGACAATGATTGCGTCACCGGCGTGTGCGTGGCGGGTAGTTGCGCGGCGCCCAGTTGCACGGATGGCGTGCAGAACGGCCTGGAGCGGGGCGTGGACTGCGCCGGTGGGACGTGTGGGCGCTGCACGGAGGGCAGCAGCTGCCTGGAGGACGTGGACTGCGCGTCAGATCATTGCATCTCCGGGCGTTGCCTGAGCCCCACGTGTGCGGACGGCCAACTCAACGGCAGCGAGACGTCCCTGGACTGCGGGGGAG
Organism: Deltaproteobacteria bacterium; assembly: GCA_016218805.1. Classification (GTDB taxonomy): domain Bacteria; phylum Myxococcota; class JACRCW01; order JACRCW01; family JACRCW01; genus JACRCW01. The sequence goes on from JACRCW010000132.1 coordinate 26,930, forward strand.
CGTGTCCCGGCTGCCTGGAGGGCGAGCGCTGCAACGTGGACGCGGACTGTGCGGAACGCGTGTGCGTGGACGCGGCGGACGCAGGATCCGCGGCGGGCCGGGCCTGCGCCGCGCCCACCTGTCTGGACGGCGTGCGCAACGGCGGGGAGGGCGACGTGGACTGCGGCGGAGAGTGCGATCCGTGCGCCGTGGGCCGCACCTGCAACACCGGCGCGCAGTGCGCCAGCCAGGTGTGCACGCCGGATGGCAGCGGCACGCATTGCGCAGAGCCCTCGTGCACTGACGGGCAGATGAATGGCGCTGAAGTGGGCCAGGACTGCGGCGGCGGATGCCCCGGCTGCGCTGACGGAGAGGCCTGCGCGGTGGACGGGGACTGCACCAGCGGCGTGTGCTCAGCGGAGGGTGGCGCGCCGCGGTGTGCGGCCGCCACCTGCGCCGATCAGGTGCGCAACGGCAGCGAAGGCGACGTGGACTGCGGGGCGGCCTGCCCGGAGCGCTGCGCAACCGGCCTGACGTGCAACGACGCCACGGACTGCAATGACGGGCGTTGCGACAACGGCGTGTGCCCGCCCGCTGCGTGCGACGACGGCGTCCACAACGGCGCGGAGACGGGCGTGGACTGCGGGGGCGGCTGTCCAGGCTGTGCGGACGGGACGGCGTGCGCCGCCGCCACGGACTGCGCCAGCAAGGTGTGCTCGGGCGCCACGTCCACGTGCGCGGTGCCCAGCTGCGACGACGGGCAGTTGAACGGGACGGAAACCGCGCTGGACTGTGGCGGCGGGTGCACCGGTTGTCCGCTGTGGTCGCCCTGCAAGGTGACCTCTGACTGCGGACCGGACCTGGCTTGCCAGATGGCGGGCGACGACGCCAACACCATGGCGCTGGCGTGCGTGGACGCGCGCAGCTGCTTTGACGGCGTGAAGAACCTGGACGAAGCGGATGTGGATTGCGGGCCGTTTGCGCCGTGCCCCCTGTGCGGCGTGGGGAGCACGTGCCGCAGCGTCCATGATTGCAGCACCAGCCTCTGCGTGGAGGGACGCTGCCGGGCGGACAGCGCGTTTGACAAGACGATGAACGGCGGCGAGACCGACGTGGACTGCGGCGGCGACGCATTGCCCTGCCAGGTTGGCCAGCACTGCGCCGTGAGCACGGACTGCCGCAGCGGCTGGTGCCACGCCGCCGTGTGCGACTACGCGCCCAGCTGCGCCACGCTGCTGCGCTCCAACGCGGCGGCGCCGTCCGGCAGCTACCTGTTGCTGCCGCCCGGCGAACGCACCGCCGTGCCCGTGCAATGCGACATGACGACGGAGCGCGGCGGGTGGACGTTGGTGGGCCACGCCACCGGCGTCCCGATCAAGGACGTCGGGTCTGAGTACTACGCGGACCTGGGGCGCACGCAGCCCACCGCGCCGGCCCAGGGTGTGTGGCGCGGCCTGCGCGGGCTGTCCGTGGACAATGTGGACATGCGGTTCGCGTGCAGTCCCACTGCGGGAGCGCCGCTGGCGGTGGACCTGTCGTTCTTTTCGGTGGATTGGTACGCGCACCTGACGGCGGGGACGGACGCGGACAGCTGTTTTGGCGTCCCGGGCTCCATCTCCCTGGCACCGGCGCGGCGCAACAATCTGGACGGCACGGCGCTGGGAGCGGGAACGCCGTGGGAGCGCGGCGCGCTGGTGGGTGAGAGCTTCTGCGGGGACGCGGATGACTTCACCGTGGACTTTTCTGAATCAGGCCTGGACGGCAATGAGCTGGACGGCACGGACTGGGGCGAGGACGACGGACAGCCCAAGTGCGGCAGCGGATACGCGCCGGCTGGCGCGTGGGAGCTGTGGGTGCGGGAGGCGGTGGATGCGTGCGCCAACAACGTGCGCGACGACGGCGAGGACGGAGTGGATTGCGGCGGCAGCTGTGGCGCATGCCCGGCGCCGTGCACCACCAACGCCGAGTGCCCCAGCAACATCTGCCTGCACGGGGGCTGCGAGCCGGCCCGCTGCGTGGACCGCCTGAGAAACGGGGACGAGTCCGACGTGGACTGCGGCGGATCCTGCGCGCCATGCGAGCCCCGCAAGGCGTGCCGTTCCGCCGCGGACTGCGCCGAGGGTCAGTGCGCAGAAGGAGTGTGCCGTCCCGCGGCCTGCTACGACGGGCAGATCAGCACCTACCGGTTTGTCTACGACTGCATTGGCGACATCCTGTGCCGCCTGGATGAGTTCACCGAGCCGGAGATTGACTGCGGTGGTCCGTGCAGTCCCTGCCAGCGCGGGCACGCGTGCTACCGGCCCGAGGACTGCACCACCGGGTATTGCCCCACCAACCCCGCGGTCCAGGACGACGGCGGCGTCCTCTACGTGGGCGTGTGCACGGACGACCCATGCCACGACGGGGCACTGACCGTGACCCAACTCGAGACCGACGTGGATTGCGGCGGCCCGGCCTGCGGCAAGTGCGCGGGCGGCAAGAGCTGCATGCAGGGGTCAGACTGCTTCTCGGGAGATTGCGTCAACGGCACGTGCCGCGGCCTGGCCAGTTGCCTGGACGTGCAGGGGCTGCCCGGCACGCACCCCTCCGGGCTCTATGACTTGACCACGCCTGACGGTACACACGCGGTGTACTGCGACATGGACACCGACCAGGGTGGGTGGACGCTGGTGGGCGCCAGCGCGGGAACGCCGCCGTCTGACGAGGCGGGCGCCTTCCACGCGGACCTGCAGACGCTGGTGCCCGCCGCGGCTCATCCCGGCATCTGGAACGGACCGCGCACCCAGATGGGAGCGCGGCAGGACGTGCGGTTTGCGTGCGGACGGCTGGGTTCCACCACGGGCATGGTGGTGGACCTGACCTTCTACGGCGTGGACTGGTACACCGTGATGACCACGGGCACGGAAGCGGAAAGCTGCCTGAACCAGGGGGACGGCGCCGGCTTCAGCCGGCCCGAGCCCGCCCGGCGCAACAACGTGACGGGCGTTGACGTTGCGGCCGGCACGGCGTGGGCGGCGGGGTTCCTGGAAACGGAGGATTCCTGCGCGTCACCGGATGACTTCACGGTGGACCTGGCGGACCGGGGCCTGGACTCCAACGAAGCGGACGGTACCGACTGGGGCCTGGACGACGGGCTGGCCAAGTGCGGCAGCCAGGTGGGTGATGGCTGGGCGTGGTTTGTGTTTGTGCGCGAAGGTTCCGCCTGCCGTGACGGCGTGCGGGGTCCCGGCGAGGACTGGATTGACTGCGGGGGGCCATGCCGCGCGTGCCCGGTGGTGCCCGCCTGCGTCCCCGGAGAAGCCAACCTGGACGGGAGCAACTTCACGCCGTGCACCGCGTGCGCGCAAGGCGAGTACTGCGCCGGCGCCAACGCGCCGCCCGTGCCGTGCGTGGCAGGCGAGGTGGACGACGACAATTCCCCCACGACGCCGTGCCTGGCCTGCGAGGCGGGCCAGTACTGTCCGGGCGGCGCCAACGACGCCTCCGCCTGCCCGCCGGGAACCTCAGACGCTGACCTGAGTTCCGCTACGCCCTGCGGCGCGTGTGCGGCCGGCCAGTTCTGCGCCGGCGGCGCCGCACCGGCCGCGGACTGCGCGCCCGGCCAGGCGGATGACGACCGCGATCCCGCCACGCCCTGTCGCCCCTGTGTGGCGGGCGAGTTCTGCGGCGGTGGGGCGCAGGCGCCGGTGACGTGCGCCGCGGGCACGGCGGATGCGGACGGGGACCCGTCCACCGCGTGCGTGGCGTGCAGCGCGGGCACCTACTGCGCGGGCGGTCCCGCCGCGGTGGTGACCTGCGCGCCCGCGGGTGTTGACCATGACAGCGATCCCGCCACGCCGTGCGTGTTCAATGCCACGCACGTCATTGGCGGACGCGTGGTGGGTGACCCGCTGGCGACGCCGCTGGTGCTGCAGAACAACCTTACGGATGACACCCAGGTGGCGGCCGTGCCGGTGTTCACTTTTGCGCAGGCCTTGCCTGAGGGCGCTCCCTACTCCGTCACCGTGCTCCAACCGCCCCAGGGCATGGCCTGCGCGGTGTCCAACGGCACAGGCACCGTGGGAGCCACGGACGTCACGGACGTGGTGGTCCGCTGTTACCTGCGCGTCAGCCCGCCGGACTTTGCCTGGTTTGACGCCACGGACACCGCCACACTCACCAAGGACGCGTCCGGCAACGTCACCCAGTGGCGGGACAAGAGCGGGCAGGGGAGGCATGCGTCCGTTGCCGGCGCGGCGCCCGTGTGGCGGGCGGCGGTTTCCCCAGCGGGTGGCGCCGCCGTGGAATTCAACGGTTCCACCGTGGCGCTCCAGACGGCCAGCGTGCCGACGAGCGCGCTGATGACGATCTTTGTCGTCTACCAGATGAATACGCCGCAGGCGTGGGGCGCCCTGCTCAACCAGGACCATGACACGTATTTCTCCATCCGGAAGGCGGAGGTGGGCATGGCCGCGGGTGGCCTGAACTTCCACATCCGCAACAACAACGACGAGCCGGCGCTCGCCATCCAAACGGGTGCGTGGCAGGTGCTGACGGTGGTGCAGGACCTGGATGTCACGTTCATGTCCCACGCCGGCGGCGAGGCAACGCTGGCCTTCCAGCTGCCCATTGACGCGGGCTCCGCGCCCATCACCCTCGGCAATTCGTTCATCTCCGGGCAGTCCATGGGCGGGCACATTGCCGAGATCCGCGCGTACAGCTGGCCGCTGTCACCCCCGGAGCGCACGGCGGTGGAAGCTGAGCTTGCCGCCAAGCACACGCTGCAGCCGCCCGTCGGGTTTGGGCTGCGCGCGGCGTACAACGCACGCGCCACGGCGACGCTCACGCGCGACGGGGCGGACCGGGTCAGCGCCTGGGCCGACAGCGCCGGCATCTCCGCCGCGCTGGGGCCCTACGGCACGGCGCCTCGGTACGTCACCGGCCTGTTTGGGGACCGGCCCGGCGTGGACTTCACCGGCCGTGCGGGTCTGAGTGCGGCCAACATCCCATTGGGATTGGATGCGACCGTGTTTGCCGTCTTCCGGCAGGGCAATCCGGAACGGTGGGGCGCCATTGCCCACCACGGCAGCCGGGACATGGACTGGTCACTGGAACAGTCCGGGTCCCAGGTTGCGGGCGCCATCCACTTCCAGTCCAACAATGACAACGCGGGCGCCGAACTGGTCTGCCGTGCCGGCCCCACCTACATCCTGGCCGGCCGCACCATGGGAGGGTTGCGCGAGTTGACCGCCACCTCCACCGACGAGGGGACGGTGTTTGCGGCGTCCCAGGGCGTGTCCATCACGCCGGGCAACAAGACGCTGTACGTGGGCCGCAGCGACGCGGACGAGGCCTCCAACGCGTACCTGGGTGAGCTGCTGTACTTTGACCGGCCGCTGGAGGACCCGGAGCGGGACGCCGTCATCACCTACCTGCAGCACGCGTGGCGGGTGGGACCCGGGTCGCTGTAGGCGGATGCCGCGCTCAGGCGCCGCGGAGCGTGTTCTCCTGGTCCAGCGCGTCCACCAGGTCGCGACCTGACAGCTTCTCAGCCTGGGCGCGCGCTTCCTCCATGAGGCGGCGCGCGTCATTGCTGCGGCCCAGCACGCCGGATGCGCGCGCCAACTCCTGCAGCACCGCCACGCGCAGCCGGCCGGCGGCCGCGGGCGCCAGGGCGGTGGCCTGCTCCAGGTGTGACGCCGCCACGCGGGCGTCCGCCGGGGCGGCCAGCTGCGCGTGCAGCGCGGACAGCAGCGCCTGTTGCGCGCGCGGGAGCACGTGGGACAGCGGGACGCATTCGTCCAGCGTGGCAGCGGCGGAGTCCGCTGCCCCGGCCCGCATCCACGCGCGCACCAGCAGCAGCCGCCCGCGCAGGGCCCACGCGCGTTGGCCCAGCGCGTCCAGCATGTCCACCGCGCCCAGCGTTGCGTGCGCGCTTGCGGCCGGTGACGTTGTCAGCAGGCACTCCCCCAGGCGAAGGCGCGCCAGGGCACCGCACGGGTGCAGCGGCGTGAGCCGGGAGCGGGTGACCAGCGTCTCCAGCGCGCGCACCGCGTCCGCCGTGTGGCCCATGCCGGCCAGCGCCCCGGCGCGGGCCACGCCCAGGTCCACCAGCGCGGCGTGCAGCGTGGCATCCGCCGGCGCGGTGTCTGACGGTGCGTGCGGCAGCCCCTGGTCCCGCAGGCCGCCGTCCACCTGTTCAGCAAACACCAGCGCTTTGTCCGGTTGTCCGTCCTGCCACAGCGCTTCCACGTGCGCGGCCGCCAGGCGCGTGCGCAGGGCCGCGTGCCCCGTCTTGGGCAGCACCTTGCGCCCGGCCCGCGCGGCCAGCGCGGCCGCGGGGTGGTCATCCGCCATGAGGTTGGCCAGCGCGCGCACCAGCCACGCTTCCCCGCGCAGTTCCGGCGGCGCGGTCAGGTCATCCGTCAGCGCGGTGCACGCGCGGTCCGCCTCCAGCGGCTGCGCCCGCGCCAGGTGCGCCTGCGCCAATGACAGGGTGGCCACGTGCGCGTGGGCTCCCAGCTCGGCCGCCTGCTCGTAGAGCCCCGCGGCCTCGTCTACGTGGAGCAGCGCCTGCATGGTCTGCGCGGCCTGCAGCAGCAGCGGGACGGCACGCGCCGGGTCAGGGCCGCGGCGCAGGTGGTAGGCCGCGCGGCCGGGGCCGCCGGTGAGTTCCGTCCACGGGATGGCGCGCAGCGCCTCCGCCGCAGCGGCGTGCCAGCGGGTGCGGGCGGCGGGCGGGAGGCTGTCATAGGCCACCTCGTGCAGGCGCGTGGAGGTGAAGCGGTATCCCACCACGCCACCCACCACCGTGGAGGCCAGCAGGCGCTCGTGCACCAGTTGGCCCAGCCGCCCCATCACGTCGGACAGGCCCGCGCCGCCGCGCTCGCGCTGCAGGGTGCGCCAGAGCAGCACCCCCTCAAACTCCATCCCCAGCACCGCGCCCACGCGCACCAGGTCCCGCACGTCGTCGGGCAGCGCGTCCAGCCGCAGCTGCCAGGCCTCGCGCGGGTCCGTGGAGCCCCGCGTCTCCGCCCACGCCTCGCCAAACGCGCGCCCCTGCGCCATGCGCGTGCGGCAGGAGGCCGCCATTTCGCGCACGCGCCGGGGCCAGGGCGGGGGGTCAGTGAGGCCGGCCAGCAGTGCGTCACGGTCCACGCCCAGCCAGTCGGGGTCCGGCACGCCCATCTCGTGGACAAACATCTCCACCGCGCGCGCGGGCACCAGCGGCGGGAGCTGGTAGAGCCGCGCGCCGGAGTGCTGCAGCGCGCGGGCAACGTGCGGCGGCAGCGCGGCAGACGCGTCCGGGTCATGCGTGGCGGTGGCCACCATCACCACCGGGCCGCGGACCGCCCGCCGCACCAGCACCGTCCACGCCGCCAGCGTGACCAGGTCCGCGCGGTGCACGTCCTCCAGCACCACCAGCAGCGGCGCATCGGCCGCGCGCGCGCGCAGCAGGTCCGCCAGCAGCTCCAGCGCCGGGGGCGGCGGGTGGGCGGGGTCCGGCGGTGCGCTCTCCGGCAGCTGCGTGCGGCCCAGCAGCTTCCACGCGGCGCGCGGCACGGGACGGCCGTCGCCCAGCAGCGGGGTCAGCGCGGCCTCCACAGCGGCATTCCACGCCGCCGACCCCGTCCCCGGCGGGAGGCGCAGCACGTCGCGGAACAGCCGGGCGATGGGGGAGGGCGGCCACTGCGCGGGGTCCTCGGCGCAGTGCACCACGCACCCGCGCAGGCCCTGCTGCGCCGCCTCCTCCGCCATGGCCATGGCGGCCTCCGTCTTCCCCGCGCCGTGCGGACCCACCAGGACCGCCGCGCTGCCCTGTCCCAGCCCAAGCGCGTGGTGCAGCATACGCGTCAGCCGCCGTTTGAGACGGTCGCGCGGGTCTTCGCTGCTGGCTTCGTCAACGCTGACGTCACGCGCGGGCGCGGGTGGACCCGGCGGCCCGGCCGGCAGCAGCGTGGACAGCTCAAACACGCCCCAGCCGCGCGGCGGCCGGCCCACCGCCACCTGCCCAATGCCGTGCCCGTGTGCCGACCCGGCGAGCAGCCGCCACGCCGTTTCACCACACAGCACCTGTCCGCGCGCGGCGTGCCCGGCCAGGTCCAGGGCCACCACGGCCGGGCCGCCCACCACCGCCAGCTCGCGCTTCAGCGGGCTGCCCACGTCCCCCACGTACGCGCGCCCGGTCTCCAGGCCCGCGCGGATGGACCAGCGCGTGCGCTCGTCCTGGAGGCGCGCGGACAGCGCCAGCGCGCAGGCGGCGGCCTGCCGCGAGGCCGCCCGCGGCGTGTCCCGCAGGCCAAAGGCCACCACCGCGGTGCTGCCCCCCGCCACCAGGTCCAGGTGCAGGGCGGTGCCGCCGTGTTCGTTGACCGCGTCGTGGAATGCGCGCACGCCGGCGGACAGGTCCAGCAGCACGTCGTGGTCCTCGGCGTCGTCCGGGTAGTCCACCTCCAGCGGGAAGGCGGCCACCGTCACCGGCCGCACTTCGCCGGTGACGCGCACGGCGTGGTCCGGGCTCTCCACGCGCGGCTGCACCGCCGGCGGCATCAGCGGCGCCAGCAGCCGGTAGTAGGAACCCGGATTGCGTGCGAACAGCGGCCCCAGGTCCGCCACCCGCGCGGGCAGGCCCGCCACGTCCGGCGGCACGTTCATGAGCCGCCGCCCCGCGCCGCGCTGCGGCCCAATGTGCGCCTGCCACCCGGTGAGCGCCGCCACCAGGGACGGGCCGACCACCAGGTCACCGGGAGCGGCGGCATCCCGCAGCTGCGCCACGGTGGCGCACAGCTTCCCCAGCACCAGCTGCTGCAGGCGGTTGCCCGGCGTCTCCACCAGCGCCAGGCGGAACCGCCCCAGCTCCGCGCCGGCGCGCATGGTGAAGCGGTTGGGGAAGGCCTCGCGCAGCACCTGCAGCATTTCCACGCCGCAGCGCGCGGCGCGGTGCGCGGGGGCGGCGCCCGCATCAGAGTGGGACCACGGCGCCGGACCCATCCCTGGTACGCGGTGGGTGAACATGCACAGGATGCCCGTGGGTGAGAACGTCAGCAGGTACCCGCCGCGTGGGAACAGCGCCTCCTCCAGGATGCGGCGCAGCGCCACGGACAGCTCGCCGGCCAGCCGGGCCGCCTCGTCGTCCGCGCCGCCCTGGCCGCGGCGCTCGTAGCGCGGGGGGACCACCGCCAGGTCCACGGACAGCAGGCAGCCATCCACCCAGCGCACGGACGGGCGCGGGCGGACGCCGTCCACCACCGCCTCCTCCACCAGGTTGTACGGGAGGAAGGTGATGAGGCGCTGCAGGCGGGCAAGGTCTGCGTCCACGCGCGGACCTTCACACGGCGGGCGCGCACGTCACAACGGCCGGAACGTCACCGCACGCAGTAGCGCTTGGGACTGCCGGTTCCCCCGCACGTGTACAGGCGCCCACCGGCGGAATCCAACACCGGGTCGCACGCCGCGTCGGATGATTCGCACGAGCAGAAGTTGGCGCCGGAACAGGTCTGGCCCCAGTCGCAATCGCCGCTGTCGCCGCATTCGCAGCGCCCCAGGAATGAGCCCGCCCCGTCTGAACAGGTCTGCCCACCCGCGCACGTGGTGGCGCAGGACCCGCAGTGCTGCGCGTCGGTGTGGATGTTCACTTCGCAGGCGTTGTCATCATTGCCGTCGCAGTTGGCGGTGGCGTTGGAGCAGGTGGAGATGCTGCACGCCGTGGCCAGCGCCCCGGAGTTCCCCGCGCACGTGTAGTGGTCCGCTTCATCCAGCGTCAGCGCCAGGCTCCGGCAACTCCCGCAGGCGGTGCCACAGTGGGAGGGCGTGTCACACGCCGTGCAGGTGTTGCCGGGTCCGCACCAGAACCCGGACTGGCACGCCGGGCTGCAGCCGCCGCCGCCGGAGGACAAGGGCGCCGCCGAAGAGGAGGGGGCCGCCGCGCTGCTGGACGCTGCCGCGGCGGAGGAGGACGGCGCTGCGGCCGACGACGAGGAGGCGCGGGCGGAGGAAGAGGGCGCTGCGGTTGAGGACGACCGCGGGCCGGAGCTGGGCGCCGAGGACGGGAGCGCGGCGGAGGAGGCCGGGGCGGAAGCGCCCGACGCCGCCGAGGACCCGCCCGCGCGGGAGGTGAGGCCGCCGGAGGTCCCCGACGACGCTGGGTGGGAGGAACTGTCTGCGGCGGCCCGGCTGGAACTGGTCAGCGCCCCCGACGAGGTGCTGCCGGCGGTACCGGATGAACTGGAGCTGGTCTGCCCGGTGCCGGGGGTGCCGCATTCGGCGCCTCCGCAGCGGCCGCCTGCGCAGTCAAACCCGGAACCGCAGTCATCCGCGACATCACAGGCCTTCCCGCAGACGTCCACCGGCGCCACCACGTCACACGCACCGGCCCAGGCAAGCAAGCTGGCGGACACCGCGGCGGCGGCGCGGGGACCGAACGGACGGCGACGGTCAGACATCATCCCTCCGTGTGACGGCGCGCGGTGGGTCCGGGCCGGTGAGCACGACAACCGTACGCCCGCCCGCACTCGGGGACCAGAATGCGTCTGGAGGAACCGCGTTGGCGGGCTGGCCGCGGCAATCAGACCCGTTGTTCACAGAACCGCGCGCCTTGGACGGCCACGCCTTCAGGTTGGCGCGTGGCCCCTGCCGCGGCGCCGCATTGGCAGAACCACGGCAAACAGCAGGAACCACGGTACCAACCCCGAGTTCAGACAGCTGTAGGACGCGTCGCACAGCGGCGCCACGCACGTGCCGTCGACGCAGTCCCCCTCGTTGTCGCAATAGTGGTCATTGTCGCAGGACTCACCCAACGCGCGCAGGCGGCTGCAGGCGTAGCCGTGGCCCTGCGTCCAGTTGCACGCGCCCTGGCGCCCACAGTCGCTGTCGTCGTAACAGTCCGCGCCCTCAGGCAGCGGCGTGGCGCACACCGCGGTCCAACCGCCGTCGGCGGACCACCCGCACCGGCCCGAGCGGCAAGCACCGCCTGACCAACAGGCGACGCCATCCTCCAGCTGTAGTCCGCAGGCGCCGCCGTCCGCCGTCGCGTGGCACGCGAGGCCGGACGCGCATGCCTCGTGGCTCGCACACGGGAACCCGTCGGGCGCGCGCGCGCCCGGCTTTGCCACGCAGCGCCCGGGCCAGGATGGATCATCCGCTTCGCAGCGGAGTTCCGGTCCCGTCTCGGCGCACCACCGGTCAAGGTGCGGGAAGTCCCCGCACGGCTCGCCGGCCGCGGGAGGGGGTTTGCAGATGCCCGTGACGTCGCTGGGCTGCTCGCGCCGGCAGGTCAGGGGCCAGGCGCACGTCCCCTGCTCGCTGTGTTCGGTGGCCGGGGCCTCGCACGGGGAGTCGGCAGGAACGCGGGGCAGGCAGGTGGGCGGGTTGCCTTGGCACGCGTCCAGGGTGTTCAGGCAGTTGCCGCTCATGAAGTCGTTGCTGGGTGAGTTGTCCGCATGGCTGCAGGCGGCGCCGGTGCGCGCAAACCCGAGGCAGGTACCCCCGATGCACAGCAGTCCGGGCTGGCAGGGGCGGTCCGGGCACGATGCGCCCGCCGGCGCGGACGACGCGCACACCCGCGGGGTGGACCCGGCCTGGTCCCGTGGCGGGAAGCAGGTCAGGCAGGGGCCGCAGTTGTCGTCGCCGGACAGGCCATCCCGGTCTCGGCACGCGGCGCCCTCGCCGAGGCGCGGCACGCACGTCCAGCTGGCATGGTCGCAGTAGGTCAGGTCATCACACGGGTCGTCCTGAGTGCCCGAGCAGTCCGCATCCAGCGGCAACGGCCCGCTGCATGCCCCGCGCAGGCATTCCAACTCCCTGGCGCAGTACGGGAGATCAAACCCGCCGCACGTTTCGCCCATGCCCACCAGCGGCGTGCACACGTGCGGGCCTCCATCCAACGACTGGCACGCCATGTCGCCCGTGCACTCCCAGTAGTTGTCGCACGGCTCGCCGGGCAGCGCGCGGATGACGCAGGTTCCCGTGCAGGATTCGCCGCGCGGATCCTTGCAGAACACACCCTGTGCGTGGGCGGCGCATTCAATGTCGTACTGGCAGGCGCCACCGGGCGGGACCCGTCCTGACCACGCGCGCTCGCACGGTGCCAGCAAGGCCCCCCCCGCGTCTCCTGCCGCCGCCAACAGCACTGCCCCTCGGCCCTGACGTCCGGCAAGGTCGCGCGCCTGCGCCGTGCAGGTCTGTTCCTGCTGGGAGTCGTGCGCCACGGTGCCCGCCGCCTCCGCCGCCAGCAGCAGCTGGGCGTCCAGGTACAGGGCTCCGTTGGGCACCGCGCACAGGTTCGCCTCGGCTGCCTCCCGGCTGCCGAACCATCGCTCAATCCACTCGTCCTCCGTGAGGTTCACGGCGGGGCACTGGGGAACCCAGGCCGCCTCCGCCGCGAGGATGTAGTTGATGTAGCCAGCGACGAAGCGGTGACACAGGTCCCGGGCGGCGGCGGCCCGGTCCGTGGTGGTGTCATCCACGCAGGCCGGCGGCAGGGCGAGCAACAACACCAACGCGGCGGCGCGGACACGGGCTGGCGAACGCATCATGATTCCCCCATTTGACGACCCAACCCAGCCCAGTCTTGAAAGCGCCGCGCCAGGGGTCAAGCGCAACGTCTGCGTGGAGCGCGGCGCCCCCCCGCGTGCCTCACGGTGGCGAAGCTGGATGGGTGGGCCACGCGAGATGGCCGGCGACGGGGCGCCAACCGGCGACACGCGAGGTCGCCAGACGGTAGCGCAAAAGAATGAAACCCCTACGGTGACCAGGGGTTTTCAGGAGGCGGCGGGAATCGAACAGGCGTTGAGCATGCCGTGATTACGCAGCGTTGGCTGGAAGCCGCAGCGACGATACCCCCCAAAAGTACCCCCACAACGGGGCACCTGCGTTGCTTGGCGTTTGGCGTTCTTACGAGGGCCGCTTGGGCGGTTGTTCCTCCAACCGCTCCACCCGCGCCTCCAAGGCCGCCACCCGCTCGGCCATGGCGTCAGGCTCAGGCTGGCGCGCGTTCAGCTTCATGAGCTCCCGGCGAGTCTCTGCCCGATGCGCGGACAGCTCGGCCTGCAGGCGCTCCAAGTGTCCACCGTGTTCCACGCGCAGACCGCGCAACTCGTCACGCATGCCGCGCATTTCCTCACGGATCTCGCGTAGCAGCTCCGGCACCAGGTCCCGCGTGTTGTCGCTCGGCATGGCGGAAAGCGTAGCGCAGCCAAGCACCACTGCAAGAGCCGGGTGGCAGCCGGGACCGGCGTGTGGACGCGCAACGCGGGGCCGCAAGCGTACACGCGCAAGACCACGCCCGGCGGAGCCAGGGCCTGGTGGACCAGGGCGCCTGGAGGCGGCTGATGCGGTGCGCCTCCCGCATCCGTGCGCTAGCTTGGGAGCATGACGCCCCCCAGCTTTCCAGTTGTGTTGACGCCTGACGTCGAGGACGGCGGTTTCTTGGCCACCTGTCCCATCATCCCGGGGTGCATCAGCCAGGGCGACACCCGAGAGGAAGCACTGGCCAACATCCGGGAGGCCATTGCGCTGTGCCTCAAGTGCCAGGCGGAAGAGGGCTGGACGCTGCCGCAGCAGTACGAGGTGGCAAGCGTGACGGTGGCTGCCGCCTGATGCACGCCCTGACTTCCGGCAAGCCGTGCATCACCGCGCTTGCCAAGGTCGGCTACCAGCGCACGCGCCAGGAGGGCAGCCACGTGCGCCTGGCGTGTGAGGGCCGGGGGCCCGTGACGGTGCCGCTGCACAAGACCCTGAAGCGCGGCATTCTGCGGAGCATCATCCGCGTGGCGGAACTGACCGTGGACGAGTTCTGCGCGTTGTTGTGAGCCGCAGTTGACGTTCCGTTGGCATGCCGGGCCAGTTCCGATGAAACCTACTGGGTCAAATCCGATGAGCGCCGAAGGGGTCCCGGGCCGGTGAGCACGACAACCTTACGCCCGCCCGCACTCGGGGACCAGAATCACTCTGCCGGCACGTCGGCCGCCGGCGTCAGAGCTCTGTACACGGGAGTGGGCGCGCATGACGGCGCCCGCGGCGCGGCAGCGGCGGAACCACGGCACCAGGCCCATCGCAGAAAAAAGAAACCCCTGGGGTGACCAGGGGTTTCGGGTTGGAGGCGGCGGGAATCGAACCCGCGTCCGGAAGTGATTGGTCTCGTGCCTCTACGCGCGTAGCCTCGTGCTTGTACGGGGCCGGGAGTCCACGGGCAGGCTCATCCGGTCACGGTGCCCGCTATTGTCTTGACGCCGTCCAACAGGCACGAACGGCATCCAGCCCGCTAGGTTGACACGGGTGATCCTCCCAACAGGCACGGGAGGACCCATGGCTCAAGCCGACGCCTTCTCAGGCCGCGAGAGCGAGCTCAACGTCATCGTTGGCACTCGTATGTTGCCTACCTTTTTGACGAGGGGACAGGCACCCCCGGCGCGCCACACGGACCTCCCGACCCCCGTCGAAA
>JACRCW010000135.1 GCA_016218805.1 Deltaproteobacteria bacterium
GCTGTGCCGGTGCATGGCGACGTCACGGGTGTCCCGCTGGCGTCCCGGCCGGGGGCGGCCGGGCCACACCGCGCTGGCGTGCTACCTGGCCGCAGCGGCGTTGTCGATCCCAGCGTCTACAACCATCTCGCATCACACCCGCGGAGCCACCGCCAGATCCAATCCAGCCCCTAGCCGGGCACGCCACCCCAACCGAATCGCCGTGGCCCACCCCTTTGCGCCCGGCTCCGCTGTGCCGAAGGCCCCACCATGACCACCCACACCCGCCTGCCCACGCACCGCAAGCCAACGCGGACCTTCTCCGCGGCAACCCCGGCGGACCTGCCTGACGACGTTGACCTGGCGGAGCGGCTGGCAACCCTGCTGACAACTGAGGGCATGCAACTCCCACCGCTGGGGGGCACCGCGGCCCGGATGCACCGCCTGGCGTTGGACCCGCGCTCCACGCTGGACCAAGTGCTGCAGCTCATCCAGCACGAGCCCTCCCTGGCCTTGCGTGTCATGCGCCTGGCGAACTCCGCCGCTATGTCCCCCGCACACCCCGCCAAGGACCTGCGCGCCGCGCTGTTGCGGGTGGGGATCCTGGGGGCGCGGGACATGGCGTTCGCGCTCAGCCTGGGCGCCGTGGTCCACGCCGCGGCGCTGCGGGAGGACCTCGCCGGCGTGTACCGTCACTCCTACATGGTGGCCAGCGGTTCCCATTGGGCTTGCCGCGCCGTGGGATTGGACAGCGCGCAGGGCTTCCTGTGCGGCCTGATGCATGACATTGGCGCGCTGGGCATTTTGGTGGCGCTGGCCCCGCACGTACAGAAGGACGCCACCCTGGCCAACCGGGCCGCCATCCGTCTCCTGGTGGACCGGGAGCACCAACAGGTGGGCGAAGACCTCCTCACCACCTGGCACCTCCCGTCCCTGGTGGTCGCCGTGGCGCGCTGGCACCACCGCCCGGAGCATGCCGGCGCCGCCGAGCCGCTGGTGCGCCTCATCGCCGCCGTGGACAAGGCAGCGGAGGCCATGGCGGCCAACCCGCAGGATGGTGTGGCGCCCTTGATGGAGCTGCCCGAGCTGTTTGTGGCCGGGCTCAGTCCACCGCAGGTCCGCGCGCTGGGGGTGGTGCTGGATGAAGCGGCCAAGGACAGCACGGCGGATGCGCTGGTTGCCTGACTGGCGCACCCATGCGCGGGTCCGGACTTTTGCTGGATAGCCAGACTTTCTCTTCAGCGTCCGGCAGCAGGTAGCCCGCCCACCTCCGGCGGGGTGGACCCGGCGCGGCCTGAGCGCCCCAGGCCGATGAACGGCGCCAATGCCCGCATCCGCTGTGGCTTGCGTGAGCAGGTGCGCGTTCAACGGAATCCACATGCCCGCACACACCGCCGCGACGCCAGCACGTGTTTCACGTGACGCGAGCTGGCATGTTCTCATTGTCCGGACGAGCCGGATCCGCTGCAGCGCTGACTTGGGCGCCCCTATCCGCCGTGCCGTGACGTGCCGACTCCCTCAACGGGGGTCCGGGAGCTCCATGCCGAATCCGATGCGGATGTTCGAGCGCGTTCTGTTGTCGCAGGTCATCTGCCTCACGGCGGTGACCGTGGCGCTGTTCGTGTGGCTGCAGACTTCCCACGGCACCTCCCGCGCCGCGCGCGCCGAGGCCATAGCGGGGCTCAAGCGCCTGGACGGCCAGCTTCACCGGGCCTTGCCGCAATCCATGACATACGCGGCCCACCGCAGGTCCCAGGACCGGGCCGCGGCGGAGGAGACGCTGCGCGCCGCCGTTGAGGAGGCGGGCCGGCTGCGCGCGCTGCTGCCAAGGCTTGAGCGGACCCTGGAGGCGCTGTCCGCACGCGCCGCGTCCATTGGGCGGTTGTTTCCTACGCTGGAGGAAGACGGCGCTGGGCCAGCGACCATGGCCGCGCTGGAGAAGGAGTTTGCCTGGGTGTTGGACGAAACGGCGCGACTGGAGGAGACGGCCATGGCCGCCGCGGAGGATCTGCAGGCCTGGCATATCCAGGTCATGTCGGCGGCTTGGATTGGTGCGCTGCTGCTGTTCCTCGTGCTCGCCGTTGTGGCGCGTTACCAGTACCAGGCGGCCACGCGGCGGGAGACCCAAACGTGGAGCGAGTTCCTGCACCGCGCTGCCGCCGCGGTGGAAGAGGGCGGCGGGGTCCAGCAGACGGCAGCGGACCCTCCGCTGCCCGCCGCCGGCACGCTGGTTCTGGCCATCTCCCGCGCGCAGGCCGCGCGCGTGGCGCTGGGCGCGGACCTGCACCGCGAGCAGACGCGCGGCGCCGTCCTGTTCAACCTCACCCGCCGCCTGGACCTCGCGGAATCCGAGAACGACGTATGCGACGCGGTGTTGACCGCGTCCCGCGTGCTGCTCCCCCAACACGAACCGCTCTTGATGATGGCGGACAACTCACGCGCCAGCCTGGAGGTGGCGGCCGGAACCGCCCAGCGGTTGTGCGAAGCCTGCTCCCCGCTGGCCTGCCCCGCCGTGCGCTGGGGGCAGGCGTATGTCTCCGCGCCTGGCAGCGGAATGGACCGTTGCCCGCGGCTGTGCGTGGACCATCCGGCCGTGGTGACCTGCGTGGCACTGTCGGCGCGTGGCAACTCGCTGGGTGTGGTGCAGCTGGCCGGCCCCGCGCTGGAACACCGCCAGGCGGAGCTGTTGACCACCGCGGTGGTGCTCATTGGCGCGCGCTTGGGCGTGGTCCGCGCCATGGAAGAGCGCGAAGTGCAGGCGACCACTGATGTTCTCACCGGACTTGCCAACCGCCGGGCCATGAATGACGCGCTACGCCGGCTGGCGGCGGCGGGAACGCGCTTTGCCGTGGTGGCCGCGGATCTGGACCACTTCAAACGCCTGAACGACACCTATGGCCACGAAGTGGGCGACCAGTGTCTCAAGGCGTTTGCGGGTGTGCTCCGCGAGGCCTGCCGCACCCATGATCTCCCGTGCCGGCCGGGCGGCGAGGAGTTCACGCTGGTCCTCCCCGGTTCGGACATGGCGGGCGGGCAGGCCGTCGCGGAGCGCATCCAACGTCTGCTCGCCGCCGCCTGCGAGCGCAGGGGAATGGCATTCACCACATCCCTGGGCGTTGCTGCGTGCGCGGGAGAAGGCGAGCAGGCTGCCGACGTCCTGCGACGGGCTGATGCGGCGCTGTACGCAGCCAAGGCCGCCGGACGGGATCGAATCGTTGTGGACGGAACGCCCGCGCCCGGCAACGGGCACGATCCCGCCGCCGGAGTCGTGTGCGCCAGCACGTGAGGGCGCGCCCAATCCAGACGCAGGTGAATGCACAGCCGCGCTTCCGCTCCTAGGTGCCCCGGGGATCCTGTCCTCGCATAAAGGAGACAGCCATCAAGACCCGCCGAGCTGTCGGTGCTCCGGGCGCGTTGGGACCGGGGTCCGCCCCGGCCTTGAGTCCGTCGCCATCCAACCGGCCGGAGGCCAGAACTCCAAACGCGTGGTGGGCAACATCGGTCCGGACATCTGACGGGGAGGCGGTCAGACGGAAGGGGGGGGCGGCGCCTGGCGGGGAGGCCACGCAGGAGCGCGGGTTGCGCGTGCGCGGCGCCGCTGCCAAATGAAATGACCGCGGGTGAAGAATCAGGAGTCGTGTACCCCTCCCGCACCCGCCTCGGTGACAAGGGGAAAGGTGACCACAACCATCCGTGATCACACACGCAACGGGCCCGCAACGGGTGTGGGTTGCCCGCGCCGGGAATCAGCCAGCCAACACCTGCTGGATGACCCGCTTCAGCGCGGCCATGTCCACCGGCTTGTCCAACCGCGGGTTGTTCACGCTGTCCAGGAACGCGCGTCCGGTGGGGGTGAATGCGCCACCGCTGATGAAGACCACACGGTCAACCAACTCCGGATGGCGGCGCTTCAACTCAGCAAACAGGTCCATGCCGGTCATGTCCGGCATCATCAGGTCACACAGGATCACGTCAAAGGGCTGCTCGGCCAGGATGGCCAGCGCCGCACGACCCCCGTCCGCCAACTGCACGTCGTGGTCGTTTTGGAGGATCCGGCGCAACCCCACGGCCACCAGCGGGTCGTCGTCCACCACGAGGATCCTGCCCCGCGCGGCTGCGTCGGGCGGCGCATCCTCCCCGGGCGTACCGCGGGAGGCCCCGGAGGACGGCGGGAGCGTCACGGTGAAGCAGCTGCCTACGCCAACCCGGCTCCTGACAGTCAGTGTGCCGCCGCAGGACGCAATGATCGCCTTGCAGATGCTGAGGCCCAGACCCGTCCCCTGGCCCACGGGCTTGGTGGTGAAGAACGGGTCAAAGATGCGCTCCTGGAGTTCCTCCGGAATTCCGCACCCCGTGTCATGCACTTCCACCACCGCGTCACCGTCGTCGCCCGTCCGGATCCTGACGCGGATCTCGTTGGTCCCCGCCTGGCCCTCCGGGATGGCGTGGGCGGCGTTGATCAACAGGTTCAGGAACACCTGGCCAAGCTTGGACTCGTTGGCATCCACCAGCGGGGCCACTCCAATCTCGCGGGTGAACTGAGCCCGGTGCCGCACGTGGTTCCACGCCAGGGACACCGCCGCTTCCAGGACGCGGACCAGGGATGCCGGCCGCACGGGTTCATCCTCGGCGGAACGGGAGAGCGTACCCAGGTCCCGCGCAATCCTCCGGACGCGCTCCGCCCCGTCCCGCGCGTCGTTCACCGCTGAAATCACATCGTCCAGATGTGCCTCCATCCCGCACTGCCGGGTCACATCCGCCTGTTTGAGTCCCTCCATTCTCGCCGCAACGTGCTGCAGGTTCGCCAGCACATAGCTGAGCGGGTTGTTGATCTCGTGGGCCACGCCGGCAGCCAGCGTGCCCGCAGCCAGCATCCGGTCCATCTCCAGCGCCTTGGCGGCCAGAACCTGCCCGGTGGACACATCCCTCAGAATACCAATGAACGCGGCGTCACCCCCAATCCCGCACGCGCTGACGGTGCATTCTACCGGGAACACAGTGCCATCCCTTCGCCGCCCCTCCAGCAGACGGGCTCCAACCGGGGGCACCGCCGCCACCAATGTCCGTTCATTCGGCGCCGCGCCCTCGGGGCATGCCAGCATGGCCAGACACCGCCCGATGAGTTGATCCCCGTCCCAGCCGAACATCTTCTCCGTCGCGGCGTTGTTGTACGTAATCCGCCCCTGCGCATCCAGAAGCACCACCGCGTCCGTGGCGGACTCCACCACCGCGTTGAAGCGCGTTTCGGAGGCGGCCGCGCGTGCTACCAGCGCCTCTTCCTGGGTCAGGTCCTCGGCCACCAGCAACAACCGCTGTGGCCCCGCACCGTCGTCCATGGCGGCCAACGTCGCCCGCATGTGGCGGCGCTCGCCCAGACTGCCACACCCGTCCAACAGCAGCGCGCGCCGCGTCTGGCGGGTGGCCAACACTTCGGCCACCGCATCCCGCAGCCGCTCGCCGCCCAGGAACGCGGTAACCGGACGCCCCAGCACGTCAGACTCGGACAGCCCCAACGTAGCCGCCAGCCCGCGGTTGGAGCGCAACACGGTGAGGTCCTCGCGCAGCACCAGCATGATGACGGGCACGCATTCAATGATCATCTCCGCCTGGCGCCGCTGTCCTTCTGACGTGGCCAACATGTGCCCCGCCTGTTCTGCCATCTCATTGAAAGCACCCGATAGAACCGCGAGCTCGTCCTTGCTGTTCAAGCGCACCCGGATGGAATAGTCCCCGCCACGCACCCGCCCGGCGGCGGCGGTCAGTTGCTGCAACGGCCTCACCAGGAACCGGCGGGTCAGCACCAGCCCGGCGAGCAGCACCAGCAGAACCACTCCCAGAAGAGTCCCCAGCCCGAGCATGAGGTTCGCGCGCAGCCGGTGCATGCGCGCTTCGTAGGCGTTGACCAACGCCTCTGAACGCACCCGCAGCTGCTCCATGCTAGCGTCCGTCCGCGACGACACGGCAGCCCCAGGCCCCAATCCCCCGGCAGCAACCCGCCGCAGGTCCACAACCACCACCTGCCATTGCGCCTCCACCGCATCCAGCGCCGGGAGAAGCTCCGCGGGCGCGGGACCAAGCCGGGGGTCCGCGGAGTCTCCGTGGCGGAGACGGTGCAACGCGGACGAGAAGGCCTCCGTCCGCTCCTGCAGCCCGGCGCGATCCTCCAACTGCCCGGCGGACACCATGTTCAACCAGGACCGCAGCTCCACGGACAGCATCCGCTGCCGCCCGGCAAGGTTCAGAAACCGCGCGTCTGACCGGGTTTCCCGCAGGTGGTCCGCCACGACGACCACCCCCACCAGCGCGGCGAGCAGAGGGAACACAAGCACCAAGCCCACCTTGGTGGTCAGTCTCATCCCGTACCCCAACGACGTTGACGGCTCACTCAGAGAAGGGCTGCGCACTCGCGGCACCTTTCATGGGTACCCATGGAACGGGCGCCACGGTGTCCCCATGCAAAGCCGCCGCCAACTGTCCGAAGGATCAGGAGACGCACCGAGGCGGGGGCCTGCTGCTGCTGCCTTCACACTCCACCCTTCCGCGCCGATGCCGTTACGACGCAACAACTTGGCGGCCGTGTTGAAGCGTGGGTGGTCACCGAGTATGGACTACAAACAATGGGGGGGGTGCTGAGGCTGGGGCAATGACAACCGGGAGTCCGAAGGGGAGCGTGACGACGGGGGGAACCGTTCACTGCACGCCGGCGGCAAAGTCCGCGGACGCGTGTCCGTTGGCGGCCACGGCGGCGGCGTTGGTGGAGGTGGCGCGGGAACCCATGGTGGTCCTGGATTCGGGGCTGCGCGTGGTGGCCATGAACGCCGGAATGCGGAGGCAACTCGGAGTGGAGCTGGAGGACGTGCGCGGCCGGGATTTCTGCGCAACGTGCATTGCGGCGGGTAGTCAGGCGGAGGTGTGTGCGGTGTTGCGCGCGGCCCTGCGCCGACGGACCCAGGACAGCGGGCGCGTCATCCTGTCCGGCGAACGCGAGCTGCCGGTCTGCGTGGTGCCGGTAGGGGTTCCTCCCCTGGTCCTGCTGGTGCTGCGCGGGGCGACGCCGGTCGCGCACCTGGGGAAGTCCCGCACCATGGGCACCGCCGCACTGACCATCTCCACGGCGCCAGATTCGTTCGGCCGCATCATGGCGGGCGCGTCCAACGGGTCGTCCGGGGAGCTTTGCTTCCGCCACCTGCGGCACGCGGAGCAGCAATGCCCGGACTGCCCCGTGCGCGAGTTGGACCACGCGCCAGCCGCCTTCCGGACCGTCCTGGGCCCGCGTGCCGGCGAGGTGACGCTCGTCCAGGCGACCCGTTCCGGGGAGACGGTGGCGGACGTGGTGGTGTGCACGGTGCGGCAATCCGTTGTGGGTGACCTGGTGCGCACGCGCGTGCACGCGCTGGCCAGCGGCGCACGGCTCACTCCGCAGGAGGAACGGGTGCTCCACCAGTTGATGACCGGCGCGCAACAGAATCACATCGCACAGGAACTTGGGATCACGGTGCGCACGGTCAAGTTCCACCAGGCCAACCTGCTGCAGAAGCTCGGGGCGGACTCCCGGGCGGACCTGACGCGGCTGCTCACTTCGTGAGGCCGCGCGGAAAGGCGTTGTTGCCCATCACGTGAACGAGGCCACCACCGCCCGCAGCGCCCCGACGTCAAACGGCTTGGCCACCCGCGCATTGGTCACGCTTTCCAGGAAGTCGCGCGCCTCCGCGCCCAGGACGCCACCGCTCACAAACACAATCCGCTGGGCCATTGCAGGCGCCCGTTCGGACACCGCCCGGTAGACGGCCAAGCCGTTGCACCCCGGCATCGCCAGGTCACACAGCACCACGTCAAACTGTGCGCCACCCGTGAGCAGCTCCACCGCGCTCCGTCCGGAGTGGACTGCTACCACCTCATGCGTCGGCTCCAGGATCCGCGCCACGGCCCGGGTGAACAGCGGGTCGTCATCCACCACCAGCACGCGCGCGCGCCGCGGCATCCCGGCCGTGGCCACCTCTGCCTCCACCGTGCCCGCGTCCGCGCTGGCGCGCCGCGGCGCGGCCGGCAGCGTCAGGCGGAACGTGGAACCCTTGCCCACCACAGACTCCACCGTCAGGCGGCCACCCAGCTCGTTGACGATGCGCTGGCTGATGACCAAGCCCAACCCGGTCCCCTCTCCCTCGGGCTTGGTGGTGAAGAAGGGCGTGAACAAGCGCTTGAGCGTCTCCGGCGTCATCCCGGCACCGGTGTCGGTGACCTCCACCACCACGTCGTCCGCCTGGGCACGGGTGGTGACCCGCACCTCATGCGCATCCGCACAGCCCGCGGGTATGGCCTGGGACGCATTGAGCAACAGGTTCAGGACCACTTGACCCAACTTGGAGGGATTGGCCTTCACCGGCGGGGTTGGGCCCAGCGTGGCTACCAGCCTTGCGCGCTGGCGTACCTGGTGCGCGGCCATCCGCAGCGCAGGCTCCAGGGCCTGCGCCAACTCCACCGCCTCATGCGGCTGCGTCCCGGCGCGGCTGAAGGTCCGTAGGTCTGAGACCACCGTCCGGATGGTCCGCGCGGCCTCGCGTGCGTCCACCAACTTCTCGCGGTGTTCCGCCAGCGCGGCCGGGTTGCCACCAAGCGAACCAACCTCCGCCGCGGCCAGGTCCAAGTTGCACAGCAACGCTGCGAGCGGGCTGTTCACTTCGTGCGCCACGCCCGCGGCAAGCATGCCCACCGAGGCCAGGCGGTCCGTCATGGCAATTTGCGCCTCCAGATTGCGGCGCTCCGTCACCTCCCGGGACGACGCCACTGCGGCGACAACCTGGCCGCCCTCCACCACGGGGCCAAGCTGCGTCTGGAAGTACGCCTTGGTGCCATCCGGATACTCGCGGACCGGGTCCACCGACGTGATCTCGCGCCGATCAAACACGGCGGTGAGCGCTGCCATCACCTGTTCACGGCACTCCTCGCCCAGGAATTCCGTCACAGAGTGCCCCTCCAGGTCAGCGGGCTGTAGACCGGGGCGCGACGCGCGGTTGACGGACAGGATCATCCCTTGGCGATCCAGCGTGGCGATGAAGTCGGGCGATTGGCGCACGATGGCTTCCCAGTGGGCGCGCGCCCGCTCCGCGGCCAGTTCCGCCGTCACCCGGTCCGTGACGTCCTGCACAATGCCCCGCAACATGGCGCGTCCGTCCGCTCCCGTTGAGGGCGCGGCGCTGGTTTCAAGCCACCGCCAGGACCCGTCCGCGTGACGCAACCGCAGGCGCGTCCGGTACGGCTCCCCCTTGGCCATGGCTGCGGACGTTGCGGACTGGAGCGCCGCACGGTCCTCCGGGTGCACGTCCTGCATGAACGCGTCTGACGTGGCGTGGGGCGCCGTCAGGCCCAGCAGGTCCAACAACTCCGGCGAGTAGGTCCGCGCGTCCGTCGCCAGGTCCAACTCCCAGCTCCCCAGTTTTGCCAGCACCGCGGACTGCCGGAGGCGCTCCTCGCTGGTGCGCAGGGCCTCCTCCATGCGGTGGCGGTCGGTCAGGTCGCGCACGGCGGCCAGCGTGGCCGGACCGCCCGCCGTCACGCATGGCCGCAGGTAGATGTCCAAGGGGATGACCGAACCATCCGCCCGCACGCCCATACAGTTGAGGCACTGGCCCATCCGCCGGAGATGTGGGTTGTCGGCATAGGCACGCATCTGCTCCTGGTGCTGCGCGCGCCGGGTAGGAGGAACAAGATCGTGAATGGGCCGGCCCACCAGTGCCCCGGGCGGAACACCGAATATCTCATCCGCCTGCGCGTTGGCGGCCTGGATCACGGCGCCGGCATCTACCAGCAGCAGCGCATCAGGCGACGCGTCCAGCAGCAGATCCACGTCATCCGACGCAAGCGCCACCGGTTTCTTGTTCATCTGGAATCTCCTGAGCTGCCTCAGAGTTCGGCGGTGGAACCTATCAAGGCCTGGAACCGGCGGCAGGATCCACGTGTCGGAGGACCACTCCCGAAAAAAGTTCCGGTCACGGGTGTCTCAATGTGTCACCAACGAGACTGCTTCCCGGCGACTGTAGCGTCGCATTTGGGACTGGCGGTGAATGGGCACGCGAGAAGGACCCGCTGGCGCGGCGCTGTCCTGGTCACCTACATCCGGGAGGTCTCCCGCACCGGGAACCGCGCCGGACGTGAAGCGCGGTGACCGGGTCGGCCAGGCCCCCGCGGGCTTGCTCCTGCCAGTCTGAAGGCCCTGAGCATCTTGGTCAGGTCAGGCCAAGTAGCGTGACGCTGCTTGCGACGCCGCGGGCTAGGCGTGCCGCAATCCGGGAAACACGCGTCAAGGGGAGCACTGGAACAACTCTGGCCCCGAGGCGACCGGCACCAGGCAGGCGAATCCTTGCGAGCACCCGTTGTAGCGACTCACGGTGAACGCTTCCGGGGTCACGGTGATCGCAAAGGGCGCCCATAGCTCGCCTTCAAAGAGCAGGCGGGTGTCGCTCGTCCGCAGGGCGTCACCGTCAATGGACACTGTCACCGTGACCGCGGTGGGGTTGAGCAGGGTCCCGCCGGCGGCCACATACGCACCGGCCAGATAGACCCCATCCGGCGGATCCACCACGGTCACGGTTTCCGGCCCGGGACCGTTGACTGCGTCCACGTCAAGCATTGGGTCGCCCACGGCGCGCGTCGCTCCGTTCGCAGCCCAGTCCGGGGCGGCGGTGGCGGTGGTGGTGCACGTCATGGAGTAGCAGTCCGTGGCGGTGCACATGCCAAGCGTGCCCCGCGCCAGGTGCGCATCAATGTCGTCAGGCGAGCCCGATGGCCAGCTCACCTGCACCCGCACGGTGTGGCTGATGGCGCCGGATGATGCTGGCGCGGCGGAGGAAGAGGGCACCCCCGGCCCTGACGAAGCGAACGACGCAGGGGTCGAAAACGCGGATGAGGTGGCGCCGAAAGACGAGGACGGAGCCAAAGCGGAAGTCGGGGCCGTGGAGGACGTGGAGGAGACAACGCCGGACGTGGATGCGGATGAGCTGACGACAGAAGTGGGTGGCGCCGCGCTGGAGGAGGACGCAGACGCGCTGGAGTTGGAACCACCGGAACTTGACGACCCGCTGCTGCTTGAGTCACCGACCACGCACGCCAGCCGGCCCTCCGCCACATTGCAGCGGTAGCCCTCCGCCTCCCGGCACTGGCCCACGCCGTCACAGCGCCGGAAGCAGGCACGGCTCACTTCGGTCAGGGGGAGACACACGTCGCCAGCGCAATCCGCGTCAGACACGCAGGCTTGGCTGCAGTAACCGCCAGGGAGCGACGTGAGGCACACCATGCCCTCCGCGCAATCCGCTCTGCCGGCACATGCCGCACCGGGCGCCTCGGGCTGTTGGGACGTGCTGCCACCGCCGCCGCCGCCGTTGCACGCCGTCAGAATCACGCCCCACCACGCGACCACCACCCGCCATCTCAGGCTTTGCATGCATTCCATTCCATCAGGGGTTGCGGCATTGCCTGCCGACGTTCGGGACGTTGGTGCACACCAGCGGAGAACAGCAATCCGCAGTGGAAGCGCAGGGATCCATCATGAAACCGTGCGCGCAGCATTTCCCGCCAA
The DNA here is from genome assembly GCA_016218805.1 of Deltaproteobacteria bacterium. Taxonomy (GTDB): domain Bacteria; phylum Myxococcota; class JACRCW01; order JACRCW01; family JACRCW01; genus JACRCW01. Next base: position 11,552 of record JACRCW010000135.1, read on the forward strand.
TGACCGGGGCCTGGTCGCAGCACTCTTCGCGGGCAGTGGCCGCCTCACCGTGCCCAAGACAGCAGGTGCCGCTGACAAAGTCGCACCTGCCCGCGCAGCAATCGTTGCTGTCGCGGCACGCGGTTCCCGGGTTCGTGCAACAACGTTCGAATCCGACCTCGCCACCGCACGCCATTGCGGTAGTCGTTTCCCCGGTGCAGCACTCGCCGGTGGATGAACAAGACTGTCCCCTGTGCGTGCAGCACCGCCCGCCGGTGCACGCGCCTGAGCAGCAGTCCTCGTCCCGCGTGCAGACCTGGCCGCCTGGAGTGCAGCAGTTCTGGTAGTCCGCCAACGCAGGGTCTGACCAGTAGGGTTGGCACCCCGTTCCCGCACAGCACAGGGCGCAACTGAGGACGGATTCGCCCTGGTAGTAGCCGTATTCTCTGCCCGGCAGGTCGCAGCAGGTGCCGCCCTGGCAACTCAGCCCGACCAGGCAGTCGTTGTCGGAGCCGCACGGCCCCCCGGGGTCCTGACCGCAATCCCGGGTGCCGGCGTGGCAGCATCTGCCTCGGCGGCACGCCAAGTTCTCACAGCATTCTCCGTCCACCGAACACGGTTCGTCATAGTCGGAACACCAAGCGCACAAGCCCTGCCGGCAGATGCCGGAACAACAGTCACCGGAGACGTCACAGGACGCCAACACCGCGCGGCAGCTCTGGCACCCATTCCCGGAGCACGTGCCGCACATCCCATTGGCGCATGCGCCACTGCAGCACTCCGAGTAGGAACTGCAAACGGCACCCAAGTCCTTGCACATCCCACCGACGCTGGAACTGCTCCGGCCGGTGGTGGTCCCGCTGCTGGCGGCGGGGGGAGAAGATGATGACCTCACGGTGGTCAATGAAGATGGAGAGACCGTGCCTCCACTGGAACCGGTGCCGGACGATCCTGCGCCGCACCCGCCCGACGAGCAGGATGCCTGGCATGTCCACTGGTCGCCCTGCGGCGTGCAGCGGTAGCCCTCGGTCACGCGGCATTCCACGTCCTGCATGCAGGCGGGTTGGCACTGAAGAGACCCGGCCGCGGCGAGGATGCACGTGCTCCCACTCGGGCAGTCATCCATGCCAAGGCAGGCCTTGACGCAGGTTCCCCCCGGTTGGCTCAAGTCACACCAGTACCCGAGGCCGCAACTGCCTCTTGTGCACGCCCGGCCAATGGGGCCCCCGCCGTCCGTGCCGCCCGCCGGTTCGTCCTTGGCGGTGCAGTGGACAAGGGCCACCAGCAGGGCTGGAATCGTGAGTCGTCGGGCTCGGTCCATGGCCCCTGTTTGTCGTCGTGTCCGGTCCATTGCGCGGCCCATACACGTAGCCCCGTCCGTGGACAAGGTCCGCGGCGCGCTTGAACACCAGAACCCGGCCCCCACCGCTCCTTCCCCAGCAGGCGCGCGACGACGAGGAAGACGCCCTCCGCTGCTGGCGTCATTGGTGCAGGGTGGCGGCTTGGGGTGCTGCGCACCGCGCGGGTTCCAACGGTTCAAGAACGCCTCGGAGGACGTCGAGGAGACACTGCGCCGTTGCCTTGCCCGGCAGGAAGCTGCCCGCTAGAAGTGCCATCCATGAGCATGCTCACGAGGACAGTCCTCAACAACAACGTTGGCACACGGATCGGTACGCGGCGGGAGGACGGACTTCCGGCGCAGGGTGGCGTCAGCGCGCCCCAGGTGAACCCCAATGCGCCGACGCGGGAGGCCCAAACGCAGGGTTTGATCAAGTCCGCAGCCAGCGCGCTCGACCGCGGCCAGAAGGCTGTGGCAGGCGGCGCGCTGGGGTCTGGCCCGGCGTCCGCCACTTTTGGCCAGCGGAGCTTGCAGGGCTCACCGCTGGGCGTGCGGTTCTTCAGTGCGGCTCCCACCAGGCAGCCAAGCGCATTGGAGCTGGCAGTCGACGTGAGCCTCCTGCAGCGGCTTCGGCTGGTGGGGGAGGACTGCCGGGGTCTCGCTGAACGCGCCGTTGAGGCAGGAGGGCCGGGACTCAGCGAGGAGCAGAAGGCTAACGGGATCGCATCGGAGCTCATCCGCTCGCGTTGGCAGATCGTGGGGGCGCGGCGTGACGTGGTGGGGGGAGGAGAGGATTTGAAGGCGGCCTTTGACGCTTGGGCGGGCGCCGGTCGCCCGCGGCTGACGCCAAAGGTGCTGGAATCCGTCATTGACCCCAAGCTCAACCCCGACCTCGCCAGCCCCACGCCGTGCAAGAGCGTCTGGGAGCTGATGAAGGTGGTGAACCCGCTTGCGCAGATGGGGTGCGTGGCTGACGGGATCAGCGACCGCATCAACCTCGCGCTGAAGGAGCAAGGTCCCAACCTCAGCGACCAGGTGCAGTTGAACACAGTGGCCTCGGAGATTTTCCGCTCGCGATGGCAGCTCACGGGGGCACGGCATGACGCGGTGGGGGGCGGTGCGGACCTGAAGGCGGCCTTTAACGCGTGGGTCAGCGCGGGACGGCCGCAACTGACGCCCAAGGTGCTGGAAACGATCATTGATCCCAAGCTCAATCCCAGCCTGGCCGAACCCAGGCAGTGCACGAGCGTCTGGGACCTCATGGCAGTGGTCAACCAGCTTCAGGGGCTGGGGTGCGTTGCGGACGGGATCAGCGACCGCATCAACCTGGCGCTGAAGGAGCAAGGGCCCAACCTCAGCGACCAGGTGCAATTGAACACGGTGGCCTCGGAGATTATTCACTCGCGCTGGCAGATCACGGGGGCACGGCATGACGCGGTGGGGGGCGGTGCGGACCTGAAGGCGGCCTTTGACGCGTGGGTCAGCGCGGGACGGCCGCAACTGACGCCCAAGGTGCTGAAGTCGGTCATTGACCCTCAGTTGAATCCAAACCTCTGACCGCGTCGTTTCTCAGCCGCCCTCCGAATCCTTCACCGCCCTGACGTGCGCGAATCACGTTGCAACTCCTCCGCCCGGGAGCTGCGACGCCGATGCGTCGTCGGCGTTCTTGGACCTGGCGCTCGGCGAGTTTACCGAATGCCAGCACCGCGCCTATGAACGGTGCATGGACACTCGCCAATACCCCCCGGTCCCCGTTCCATTGGCCCCCAACTAGCACCTCGTGACGTCGGGCGGAACTCTGGGGTTCTTCTGGATCCTGATCGTACCCCTGGTGTTCATGTCCTATATGATCGTCCCGGCCATCCTTGCCGTGTTCCTCGTATCGCGCACCGGGCGCTATTGGCTGACCACCGAGCGGCTGCTCTGGAAGCCGCGCCTGCGTGGCCTGCAGCAGATGGCACTCAAGGACCTGGACCTCTCCAACATCGGCATCCGCGTGCGCACGCGAACCCTCATTGCTCGCGGCAAGGGCCGCACCATCTCCATGTGGGCCATCCAGCGGATTGAGGAACTCTGGGGCGGACTCCTGCTGTTCACGGCGCTGCCATTACCACCGTCAACAGGCGACCATTGGGAGTCCGTGCCCGTCGTGTGCACCGCGTACTGCTCCGAAGGATGGAACTCGCAGCCGGGTTTTGCGGTCTTGGGGAGTGACCGCGTGGTGTTCCTGCCGCGGACCCCCATGACGTCAGCCGGCCATCTTGTGGGCAACATTGCGTTGGCCATGGTGGGAGTGATGAGGTCAAGCCTCAAAGCAAGCCTTCCCTGGCCCCGCTGGATTGAGTGGGCAGCCTCTGCGTTGGGATCCGCGTTTGTGCAAACGCTGGAGGACGCCGCCGCCCGGACAGGCGGCGCCACCTGGGACTCCGCGGTGACCGGAAGCCCCGTCGGGAGGAAGGCAAAGGACACCTCGGTGATGCTCACACGGGGCAAACAGACTATGACCATCCGGTTCTCCAGTTCCGCGGCGGCGGATCAGTTCTGTAACGGATGGTCGCATTCGCCTGGCGGGTCTGCGGGGGACTCGTCGTCGTCGTGCGCATGAAGGAGAACCGGTGCCGTTGAACGCAGGCCGTTTCCCTCGGTGTCGGCTGGCCGCACGAGACGCCTGCGCTTCACGGGATCTGCGCCAGCGAACGGGTATTGGGTGGCATTTCGCAGGGGCGCCCGGCTGCAGGCGCACGGACCTCCGCCATGTGATGCATTGGCGCAACTCGCGCTTGCGCCGCGGCGATGCGCGGACAACATGGTCAGCGCCGCACCCCAATGGGCGCCCACCCATGGCAAATCCGTTCCCGGCTGCTCCTCACCATCAGGGTGTTGGACGCGAGCGAAGGTACTCCGCGAACGCCCGGTCCTCGCGCATGATGTGGTTCACCAGCCATCCCACCACCAGCCGATTGGTCAGGCGGACAAGATTCGCTCCCGCTCCCGCTTCCTCCAAGACCAGCGTGAGTTCAGCCAGGTGTGCCGCCATGGTTCTGTGCAGTACCCGGTGGGAAACGCGTCCCGGGTAGCGGGCCGCGTCATGCTGGGCTTCTTCCGCGGTGAAGTGTTCCCTGATGTAGCTCTGCAGGTACTCCAGGAGCGGCCGCACTTCTTCCGCGCTCTTTCCTCGGACGCACGCCTCAAACAGCACGTTGGCGCGCCGGAAGATCTCCTTGTGCTGGTCGTCCACATCAGGCACGCCGGTGGCAAGACTGGCGGTCCACTGGAAAGCTACCGGCATTGGCAGGGCCTCACTCCCCCCCGGCGCCCGGCGAATAGACCATGCGCGCACGCGCTCCGCTATCAATGGTGCGCTGTGGTGTGCTGGTCCCCGGACAAGCCAACCGCCCCACGCCTTGGTTCATGACCGGCCCCCTTGCCGCCGTGGGCGGAGGTGCGCGTGGACGGCAAGCGCATGGGCGTGACGCCCATGGCACCCCTGAAACTGGTGGAGGCGAGCACCAGGTGGTCCTGGACAACAAGGACCTCAAGGCGCGCAAGACGCTTCCATGGCGGACCACACATTGATGCATGGTCCTCGCCGCGGAGATCACCGCACGCAAGCTCGCCGCATAGGGCCACCTTTCCCTGGGGACCGGGACTCAGCCCGGCATACCCGAAGGCGTCGTGGCGGGTGGAGCGTCAACGCGAGGGCAACCAAGCGCCAGCATACTCAGGACTGGATCCGCCATGACGCTCCGCGTTACGGCTTTGACGGGGCCCGCCCAGCGCCTCGTATTCTCGACACAGAACCACCTCCTCCTTGCGGACGCGCGTACGCAGGGCGGCCATGAGTTTCCCCTGTTCGCGGGCAAACTGGAACGAGTCCACCGGCGCCCCGGGTCTCTGCCGAAGCGTTGGAAGCACTCAACGGCCTGCGCGGACACCCAGATGGTCGGATTGACGTCCAAGAACGGTTGGTTGGAGTTGGACCGTCATGCGCCAGCATGGTGCACCGCAGAGTCGCCGGAGGCGTCAACGGCTCCATCTGGGCTGCCAAGGACCGCATGGCGGATGCGTGGGTTGCCTGCTGGCGCACTTCATGCGCGGGCCCGGGCTTTCCCGGATAGCGAGCCTTTCTCTTCAGCGTCCGGAAGCAGGTAGCCCAGCACCAGCCGCGTGATCTCCTCCACCACCACCTCCGGCGGGACGGACCCGGCGCCGCCCAGGGCGGACATGTACAGCACCGCCTCCATGCTGTGGACCACCACGTACGCCATCAGGTCCGCGTTCCCGGGGCGCAGTTCGGCGCGGCGGGCCTCAATCAGCGAGCGCACCAGGCCGATGAACGGCGCCATGCCCGCGTCCGCCGTGGTTTGCGTGAGCAGGTGCGCTTTTAGCGGAATCAACGCACGGCACAGTGCGTCCTGCAGCAGGTTGCGCCGGTGAATGGTCTCCACCACGCGCCGCACCAGCACGGGAAGGGGCGCCCGCGCCACGTCAGGCAGCGCCGCCTGGAGGGCGCGGAGAATCTCCTCGTTTTCCCGCTCCAGCACGGCCGCGCACAAGGCGTGCTTGTCCGGGAAGTACTGGTAGAGCGTCCCAATGCTGACGCCCGCCAGCCGCGCTACCTCCTTGGTGGTGAGACCGTCCACGCCACGCCGAATCAGCACGCGCTCAGTCGCCTGGAGCACCGCGTCCACGGTGACGCGGGCCCGGGCCTGGAGCGGCCGCTTGCGGTAGCGCAGCGCTGGCTTGCGGAGCATGGCTACTCAATGGGCCGGCGCGTATCCACGGCCGCGCGGCGCCCTTCGCCAATGTCACGGTAACGCTGCACCATTTCCTTGAAAAAACCACCCAGGCCGGCCTGCCCGGTGAGTTCATTGGTGAGGCCCTGACCCAACACAAAACGCGCCAATTGCGTGCCAGGCGTGCGCACCTGGTGCACTGAATGGCTGCGCACCAGCACCTTCCCGTCGTCCGTGCGCTGGAAATCAATGTATCCGTCGTCCTTCATGACGCTGCGGGTCTTCAACGTCAGCGCCGAAGGGTCCGAGTGGAACACGTGCCACGATACCTTGGTGCCCTGCTCGCCAATCTCCACGATGGAGTTCTTGGTCATGTCCAGGTTGCTGGGGAACGAGTCCAGGCTCATGCGCTCCTGCTGATGCACCTCCAGGACCCCGTCGGGGCGTTGGGTCCTGGACAACTCGCGCACCTCGCCACCGCGGTAGCGCGGGAGGTTGGGACTCCAATCCAGGGGATTCATGCGCGCCATGAACGTGTCGTAATCCACGTTGATGCGGCCCTCGGTCAGCTCGTGGATTCCGCCCTGTTTGTCCACGTGCGTGCCGGTAAGGATCTCGCCGCGGCGCAACGCGTCGTCATGGCGTTCCACCAGCGCGGTCATGTCCCGCCGGACCGCCGGGTCCAAACTCACGGACGTGTCCGCCAGCGCGGCACGCAACGCGGTCACGTCAAAGGTATCCACCTTGCCCACGCGCAGGCCGGCCAGGTGCACGTCCTCGCGCATGGCCCCCTGGATGGAGTTGTTGGGCGTGCCCACCAGGCCTGCGCCGCCGGGCGAGAAGTACTCGTCCCGCGTGATGCGCTTGTCCGCGCCGGCCTTGTCCAGCCGCGCCCGCAGCTCTGCGGACATGTCCCCGCGGAGCGAGTCCACACCCGAACGCACCTGCTTCCACGCCGCGTCATCCGGGGTCTTGACGGAGGGATGGATGGGGAACCGGTTGGAATAGACGGTGGTCATGACGTGCCACCTTAGCACCCTGCCTCCTCGCAAACGGCTCGCGTTCAAAGCCCGCGCCGGCCACGTCGGGAACGGGCGCGGGATTCCGGCGCGGATCGAAGGGCGCTCAGTTTCGGCGGACGCGTTTGTCCCGCGGGTACCCTGGGTAGGCCCGGCGCCCGGGTCCTCAGCGGCGCGTGCGGTTCTTGGCCGCGTTGAGATCCCGCAGCAGCGCCGTGTCCGGTGACTTGCCCAAGCGGGGGTCCGGTCCCTTGGCGTCCGCCTTGAACATCTTCTTGGCGTCGGTGATCTCCTGGGAATCCCATTCGAGCTTGTCACCGCCCATGATGCTGGAAGGCTTCACGCCTCGGCGGCGCAGATGCGGCACGGCCTCGTTCATCAGGCGATAGATGAGCTTGCTGGCGTCAGGGGAGTTCTTCTTCTCCTCCAGGAACCAGGCCGCCACCCCCAACTCCTCTGTGGCGTCCGCCAAGTCCGGCTTGTCGAAGTAGCCGGCGTACTTCTCACGGAGGATCTTCTCCCCGTCCGCGTTGATGACGAGCGCTGCTCCCTTGCCGGGGGCAAGCACGGAAAAGACCACGTCCGCGATGGCGTGACGTGGCCGGTCTTTCTTGGCGGGTGACATGGACGGACCCCGTGGAGTTTGTGTTGGACCAGCCTGCGGAAACAGGACGGCCGCGGTGGAGAGGTCTCCGCCGCGGCCGCATCCCGCTTGACTGTCTGGTGAAGATGTCAGCGGATGGCGTCGCGAACCTGTTCAGGCATGCGGTCGAATGCGCTCTGCTTGGCCAGGTTGGGAAGCGAGGCATATTCCTGCTTCAGCGAGGCGATGTCCTTCTCACTCAGGCCATTGTTCACCGCGGACGCCGCGTGTTGGAGGAAGGACTCCACCTTGCCGCTCAAGCCGCCCGACATCGCGTTCCGAATCGCGCCACCGATATCCATGGTTCTTCCTCCGTGCTGGGGTTGACTTACGTACATCTTGATTCATCGCACCTGGCTGCCCCCATGTCCACACCATAAAGACACTGGTATTCCGTGTGTGCATGGTTCCCACACCGCGAATTTCGAAGGCAACACGCCACGAAGCCCGACCCGCCCTTCCCCTGTTTGACGATGTAAGGGAGTGACCATCCGCGATTCAGTGGTCGTCACATCCGGGCAAGCGGAGGTCGGCGGAGCGCTCGTTGCGGACTTGCCGCACCGGGCCTGCATGGTCAAACGCGGCCTTCACGCAAAAGTGGCACTCCGGTTCCGCAGTGGTACAGGTCGGCGGCCATGACCAACGGCAAGGGCAAGAATGCTCGTCCCGGCCCAACAAGCACGGCACAGGAGATCCTCTCCGCGTTGGTGGACCGGGAGGGAGCCACGGCTGTTACGGAGGCGCTAGGCCGAGTTCTCGCCGAGCGGCGCGCGGGCGCGCCCTCCGCCCGCGCGGAGCAGGTTGCCCACCATATCCGCGCTGGAGAACCCCGGCGCGCACGGCGGGAGCTGGGACCCCGCTGGCGAGACGCCATCTCCGACGATCCCGAGGTGACGGTGGGGCACGCAGAACTGGCGACACTGCGTGGGGACATGCAGCTTGCCCGGCATCTGCTGTGGTCGGTGGCTCACGTCGACTCGCCAGGGCTCCAGGCACGACGCCGCATTGCGCTCGCCCTTTCGTACTTCCTGGAGGACCGGCATGACCGTTCCCTGGCCGCCGCCCGGCTGGCCTCCCAGGAGCCCCTGTTCACGGAGATCGCCCAAGCGGTTGAGGCGATGTCGCTCATTGGATTGGGACGCATTGACCGCGCTGAGGCGATGCTCGCGGCGGCTGGACGGACCCGGACGGGCTTGTTGGCCGCCGTGGGTGCGTGCGCCGCCTATCGCCGTGGGGATCTGCTGGCATGCCTGGACGAGCACAAGACCACCCTGGACGTCCTATCCAACGAGGGCGACCTGGTGGCCCGGTCCGTCCTGGCGCGTCCATTGGCATGGGCGGCCATGCGCCTTGGCCGGTTTGACGAGGCAGAGGTGTTTCTTCAGGCCGAGGAAACCACCTGTGGCCAAACCGGCCTCCCGGCGCTGGCGCCGCTGCTGGACGCGGACCGCGCTGAGCTCGCGGCGGCGCGCGGGCATCTCCCGGAGGCCCGCGAACGAGTCCGCCGGGCGCTCGCAGCCTCCCCCAACTCGCCCGATGTGCGCATCAACGCCTGGGCCCTTGGCGAGCCGGTCCCACCGCCGCACTGCGGGCCTGCCGCGGTGCACGCCTGGGGAGACCTCAAGGCCGCTGAGCACGCCCTTGAGACTGGACACCGGAGCGAAGCGGCCACGAGGGCCCAGACCGCCGCCCAATGGTATCGGGAGGTGGGTGCCTGGTACGAGGTCGCGCGTGCACAGCTGGCTTCCGCCGAGGCCAACGCGTGGGAGGCGCCGCTGGACGCGGGGCTCGCACTTGCCGAATGCGAACGGATCGCTGAGACGCGTGGCTATGGCCCAATCAGGGTGGGAGCTTCGCTGGTGCGGGCCAGCATCGCGGATCGGGGTGGCGACCTGGCCGGATACAGGCAGGCCATGGAACAGGCCCTTGCGCGCGCCGGGACGGCAGTGGACCGGTCGTTGGCGTCGGCGTGCTCGCGGTGCGGCGTGCCAGCGGGTTCGGCCTTGGGAACGGATTGCCCGTGGAGGAGCCGCGTTCAGCGCCTGGGTCTTGACCGGCCTGCCACGGACGTCTGGACGCTGGGGCCGCGCGTGCACCTGCTGTCCGCCGGAGAGGCCGCCCCGGTGCCGGTGGACATTGAGGTGGACAGGGCGCGCAACGTCATCGTCATCGGCGGGTGCGCTCATGCGTCCACCCCTCAGCGACAGCAACTGCTCGCGTTGTTCGGACGAGCCGGCCAGGGGGGTGTCTCGCTTGAAGAGATCCACCGCGCCGTGGGACCGGGATGCGTCTATCACCCCCTGCGGCACCGGGACGCGCTGTACGTCGCGGTGGCACGGCTCCGTGCGTGGGTGGAACCACTGGTCCACGCGCCCGTGCTGGCGCGGGATCCCACCGGCTATCGCGTCGTGAACGGCGTGCGTGTTGCGGTGCGTGAACCCAACTGCGCAGTGCCCCCATGAGCCGGTTGGCCAGGGCCGCGCCAGCCCCGCCGTCAGGAACCGGGCGATGGGTGCGCCGACGGGTGCGCCTTACATCGTCTAACGCCGGCAGCCGGGGTCAGCTCCTCTGGGAGCAACCAGCACTTTTGGACAGTATTCCCGCTCCTGCCCACGCATAAGACTGCGCCGTCCAGCGGGGGACAGGAGCACGCACATGGGGTCCGCGCAGCCCAGACCCACGCCGGTGTTGGCCGTGGTGGTGGCGACGTGACACCGCGGCTCACGTTGGGTGTGAAGCTGGCGGGCATCCTGGTCCCGCCGTGCCTGGCCCTGGTGCTGGTGGCGGGTCACGGCCTGGTGGAGCGCTGGCGGGTACTGGGCTCCATGACGCAGGTGGAAACCCAGGTGACCGTCAGCCTTCACGCCAACGCGCTGGTACATGAACTGCAGAGGGAGCGCGGGGCAACCAGCCTGTTTGTCGCAAGCCGGGGAGCGCGCTTTCAAGCCGAAGTGGACGCCCAGCGCCGGCAGACGGACCTGGCCCTGGAGGTGCTGCGCGCGCTCCAGCTCCGCGCCGCCGGTGCGGATTGGGCAGATCAGGTGGCCGGGGCGCTGGCGCCCCTGGAGGGGCTGACCAGGCTGCGCAAACGCGCGGACAACCTCGGGCTGGCAGCACCGGAGGTCTTTGATTGGTACACGGGCGTCATTGAGCGCGGGCTGGACCTGATGACGGACATGTCCGCCGTGCGGGCCAGTTCGGAGATTCACGCCGCGCAGGTGGCGGCCATCCATCTTTCATGGGCCAAGGAGATGAACGGGCGCCAGCGGGCCTATCTCAGCCGCGTGTTCTCCACGGGTGACCGGGGACCGGATGTGCTGGACGGCCTGACGCGCCTGCGCACCGCCCAGGAGGTCCACACACGCACCTTCTCGCTCCACGCGTCGCCCGAACACCGGCGCCTGCTGGCAGACGCGCTGGCCAACGCTCCGGAGGTGAAAGCCGCGCAGGAAATGTGGGGAATTGCGGAACGCCGGGCAATGTCCGGGGATTACGGTGTGGACGCGACCCGGTGGTTCACCGCCATCACGGGGAGGATTGACCGCCTCAAGACGGTGGAAGACCACCTGTTGGGTGACCTGGTGTCCACCGCCCGCAACCTGCGGGATGACGCCCGCGATGGCCTGGTGGCGTTTGTGGTCCTCGCCCTGTCCGCCGTGCTGGCGTGCCTGGCCCTGGGAGTCACGCTCATCCGCAGCACCACCCACTCGCTGCGGAAGATGGTGGGCGCCGCCCGTCGGATTGCGGATGGGGACCTTGCCGTGGTGCTGGAGGTGCATTCGCGTGACGAGATAGGCGCGTTGGCCGCTGCGTTCCGCGGCATGACCGCCAACCTCCGGAGCATGGTCGGGCGAGCGCAGGAACTGTCGGCCGCGGTGGATGCGGTGGTGGCCACCAATGCAACCGCGAGCGACCGGATGAAGCGTGGCGCCCTTGAGCAGACGCACGCCGTGCATTCCGCGGACCGCGCCATGGCCAACCTCAGCCGCGCGGCCACCTCCATGACCCGGTCCATTGAGGGCTTTTCCAGGCTGCTGGAGCAGAACTCGGGCGCCGTGCTGTCCAGCGCCCTGGCGGGGCAGGGTCTGGACGAGAGCGTGGGCCAGTTGGGCGTGGAGGTGGCCGAAGTGGCCCGGGCCAACACTGCCAACGCCGAGGACCTGGTGGGCATTGCGCAGAAGCTGGCACGGGCCTCCACCGAGTCAGACGGCGCGGTGGCCACCCTGGTGCAGATCGATGCCGCGACGCGGCAGATCGCCGGGCATACGCGGGAAGCCGCGGTGCTGGCGCGGGAGATGTCCCAGCACGGCAGCCGCGGCGCGGCGTCCACCCAGGCCACCCATGCAGGCCTGCAGACGGTGAAGAACCACGTTGTTGGTCTGGTGGACGTCATCCGGCAGACGGACGTTCAGGCGCGTGAGATCGGAAGCGTGCTTGCGGTGATCGAGGAATTCGCGCGCCGGTCGCGGCTGCTTGCGCTGAACGCCAGCATCCTGGCCGCGGAAACCGGCAACCGGGGCCGCGGGTTTGACGTCGTTGCCTCCCAGATGAACGACCTTGCCCAGAAGACCGCCCAATCCACCCTCCAGGTCACCACCATCCTCACGGGCATTGCCAGCCTGGTCAGCCGGAGCGTGGACTCCGCGCAGGCGGCCATGACGTGCGTGTCCAACTGCGAACGCCAATCGCAGGAGACGGCCGAAGCCCTGGACGGGATGCGGCGACGCACCGTGACCATGGAGGAGGCCAGCGCGCAGGTGGCACACGCCACCGAGGACCAGGTCAAAGGCTCCAATATCGCCACGAACAACCTGGACCGGCTGTCACACGCCATCCGCGCCATCAGCCAGTCCGTCGTGGAGCTTTCCGGGCGCACCTCCGCCGTGGTCCACGCCATGGATCGGGTGGGCGAGCTGGTGGGGCGTATCAAGGGCAGCACGAGCGAACAGGCGGCGGATACCCGGCAGATAGCCACCAATACCGGCAAGGTCATGGAGGCCATCCAGGACATCAACCGTGAGGCGGACGTCCAGGAGAACGAGAGCGGCAGCATCTCGGCCGCGCTGCGCGGGGCTTCGCTGGTGGCCGAGTCCACCGTCCGGGGTGTGTGCCAGCTTGATGAGGGCCTGCTCGTACTCCGGGGCCACGCCCAGGCGCTTCGGAAGGAAATGAACCGATTCAAGCTGGGAACCGATTCTGCTCCAACACCAACGGGGGAAGGGAGAAGTCATGAACGTGAACAACCAGGACTACCTGGCAGGACTGCGGACTGCGCACCGGGTCGTGGAGCGGCTGTTGGATGACCTTGGGAATCAGATCCGCTTGGGTGACGTGCGCGGTGCCACGGCGACGTTGAGGCGGCTGCAGGAGTCCCTTCTGGCGCATCTCAAGAGCGAGGATGAGAAACTGTACATTGACCTGAAATCCGCCGATCCGAGCGGAACCGGCGGCATGATCTCCGTGACGGTGAGCACCTTCTCCACGGCCATGCGGGGAATCTCCGCGCGCGCGGACCGCTTCTTCAAGAAGTACGGCGACGGCGCCGCCATCTCCGGAGACCCCAAGGGACTGCAGAGTGACTTTGCCAACCTCCAGGCGGACATCCTCAGGCGCATCCAGTCTGAGGAAACCGTGCTTTACCCGCTCTATGAGAAGCACTGCGGAGGCTGATTGCCGCGGCGGCGACGACCCGCATCCGGAGCGAAGCGCAGGGGGCCAGGACCATGGGTGATGCGCGCGTCATCACGTTTCTCTATGGGCTGGCGTTCTTCGCCATGGGGACCGCCGTGTTCGCCCGCGCACGCCCGTTGCGGAGGGAGCGGCGGGCACGGGCCTTCCTGTGGCTGGCCGCTTTCGGATTGAGCCACGGTTTTCACGAGTGGCTGGACCTCTATGGCCGCGTGGTGGGTCCCCACGCCGGGGTGCGCCTGATTGAAGCCACGCTGGCCGTGCTCTCCTTCGGGTGCCTGCTCCAGTTCGGACTTGATCTTCTCACCATTGAATCGGCGGCGCGCTCCCGCTGGGTGACGCACCTGTCCACCTTGGCGGTCACGGGGTTGCTGCTGGCACTGGGTCTCGGGCTGGGGGAACGGACACTCATGGTCGTGGGGGCGAGGTTCCTCGCCGGAGCGCCGGGTGCCTGGTTTGCGGTGGTTGGCCTGTGGCGCGGCCGCCGGCACCTGTTCACCGGCCCGGGCGGCACCTCCCGGCGTGCGCGGCTCATTGGCACGGCCATGATCCTGTTCCTTGGCGCGTACGGGCTGGCCACCCTGCCGGGACCGCGCGGAGACTTCTTCCCAGCCAACGCTCTCAACGAAGTGGCGTTCCTCCAGCTGCTGGGCGTGCCCATCCAGGTGGTCCGCGCCATTCTCGCGGTGGGCGTGAGCGCCATGGCCCTGCTGTCCCTGGACGTGTTCGACAGGATCGAGTGGCAGCGACTGGAGACCCAACTCGCGGCGGCGACCGCGGCGGCGGAACGGTCGTACGTCAGTTTCCGGAAGATGATCGAGAAATCCGCCGACGGCATTGGCGTCTTCCGCGACAACCGTCTTGTCTATGCCAACCGGGCGTATTCAGGTCTGCACGGTGCGGCTGACGCCGGGGCGCTCCTTGGCCAGGACCTGGCGGACACAGTCCACCCCGACGACCGCCACCACCTGGACCTCCTGCTCGCACCCTCCTCGTCCCCCGGCGACGCCCGCGCCTCGGCCGACCTGCGGCTGGCGCCGCGTGATGGCAGGACGCTGGAGGTGGAACTGAGCGCTATGGCCCTGGACTTTGACGGCGCCCCCTGCGTGTTGATCAACGCGCGCGACCTGACGGACCGCAAGCGCGACACCGCCCGAACCATGCATGTGGACCGGATGATCGCGGTTGGCACATTGGCCGCTGGGGTGGCCCATGAGATCAACAACCCGCTCACCTACGTCGCATCCAATCTCGGCTATTTGGCCCAGCACCTGCCGGGGTTGATCTCCGAATGCGCGGCGTCCCGCGCGCGGCAGGTGACCCTGGCCGGCGGTCCCGGAACGGGTGAGAGCACCAAGGTTCCCGTGGGGGAGTTGGCGGCGGCCGTTCGCGAGGCCTTGGATGGCGTGAGCCGGGTGACCATGATTGTGCGGGACCTCAAGACGTTCTCCCGCACCGCGCCGCAGTGCCATGGCCCGGTGGACGTGCGCCGGGTGCTTGACACCGTGGTCAGGCTTGCGACGGCAGAGACCCGCCATCGCGCCCGCGTGGTCAAGGACTTTGCCGTGGTCCTGCCGCCGGTTGCCGCCGAGGAGACACGGCTGGGGCAGGTATTCCTGAACCTGCTGGTGAACGCCGCTCAGGCCATCCCGGAGGGAAGCGCAGAGACCAACGAGATTCGACTCATGGCCTGCCCGGCGGGCGCCGGACGGGTCATGGTGGAGGTGCGTGACACGGGTGCGGGCATTCCAGTGGAAACGCTCCCGCGCATCTTTGACCCGTTCTTCACCACCAAGCCAGTCGGCCAGGGGACAGGTCTTGGTCTGTCCATCTGCCGGGGCATCGTCGAGGGCCTGGGTGGCGAGATCGTCGTTGAAAGCCAGGTTGGCAAGGGTTCCGTCTTCCGCGTCATCCTACCGGCGGGAGTTCACACCGCCGCCGGGCCTGTCGTGAAGGGGTGACGCGGGGTCTTGACGCACGCGCAATAGGAGCTACGGCTTTGACGGCACACGCCCCAGCGTCTCGTACTCCGGGTACAGGACCACCTCCTCCTTGCGGATGCGTGCGCGCAGGGCGGCCATGAACTTCCCCTGTTCGCGGGCAAACTGGAACGAGTCCACCGGGCGGGCGTCATCTCCGAAGCGCTGGAAGAACTCAACGGCCATGGCGGACACCACATCCATGTCCGCCGCGAACTGATCCAGCGTGGACCGCAGCGCCGGACGGGTCCGCGCCGCCGCGGCCAGCGCCGGGTACATCTCCTTGTCCTCCAGGGCCAGGTGCGCCAGCAGGGCATCACGTGCGCTCAACAGCAGTTTCCGTCCCTCGGGTGAAGAAACCCCGCGCTCAGTCACGGCGTTCAGCAGCGCAACCAGCTCCCGGTGCTGCGCACTCAGCTTTTCGATCAAGGGTGACATCGCTCCTCCTGCCCGCCCCGCGCGCTCCTCGGACACAGTCTTGGGTGGGGATCACACGCCGTCAACGGGGCTGCCAGATCGCGCAAGGCCTGCTGTCCACCGCTCCCTGAGCGCGCCGCCTTGCGCCGCCAGCAGCCCGACCGGTGGCACACCGCCGAACCGCTGCTTCGTCTTTGCCCATTGTGCAACCCGGTATGGGTCGCGCGCCGGGGGCCCACCCGCTGGCGCGCCCCTGCGGGATCCCCTCATTTGCCGTTGAGCCACCGTGAGGGCAGGCTATGCGGAGCAAGCCGGGTCCGGGAGGACTCCCCACCCTTTCGTCAAGGTAAATTCGTTGCTAGCCCCCCTTGGCGATGGCCGCTGGGATCGGCCATCGGTTTGGGTCGTAGGTGGTGTCGTTCCGGAGCATGGCGACGAGGACAGACAAGAGCCGGTCACCGACGATTCGGAGCGCATGGCCGTGTTCGCA
>JACRCW010000133.1 GCA_016218805.1 Deltaproteobacteria bacterium
AGCACGCGAGTGGTCGCTCGAACCGCGCGGCAGGCGCAGCCCAAGGCGGCAGAGGTTGTCAATTCGCGCGAAACGGAAACGACCTGAGCGACGACATGATTCGGTGTTGTCGTCGTCGGTCAAGAGAATTGAAGGCCTAACAAGTTGCTCCACCCTGACCGACACAACGGCCCAACCCAGCCTTCCAACCTGCCCGGATTTCGGTCAGCGCGTCTTGAAACCGTCCATCTTCCCAGCCCGCCTTTCCTTGAGCCTGATGGGCGACCGGTTGTCCAAATAGCTGATTGGACTACTGAAATCCCACCATCCGCCGTCAAGCCGTCCTGTTGGCTCAGGGGTTGCGCCCACCCGTTGGCGCAACCGAGTCACCCCGCCGCGCCACGGGATGACCCGTTATCGGGTCAAACCCCCGCAACGGCGATCCATCCACCTGCATGGTGAACCCGATGATCCTCATTCCCGTTGAGATAGCCCGCGAGTTCGACATCCGCCTCGCGCAGCGCGGGGTGCCCACCGCCGACCGGCCGCTCTTCCACCGCTGGTTGCGCTTCTACCTGGACTTCTGTGGCAAGTACGGCCATGTCCCCCACGCGGACGCCAGCCTCAACGCGTTTCTCGCCAAGTTGCGCGCCAAGCGGCAGACCGAGGAGCAGTGCGCACAGGCACGCGAGGCGGTCATTGCCTGGCGCGGTACGCCCGATGCGGCCGTCACGGTTTCTACCGGGGCCGCACCGACGCCCGCGGCGCGGCCCGCCGGTCCGCCTCCGCCCGAGCCCGTAGCCGTCCTGCCTTGCGCGGTGACGGACGCACCGGCGGAAGTTGTCCCGCAGGCGCTTGCCGCGCTGGTCTCCGCTCCGCGCGCCTGGAACTCGGCCCGTGACGCGCTCCGCGGCGAGGTGGGGCTGCGCCAGTACTCTCGGCGCACGCTGGAGGCGTATCTCTACTGGACGTCGAGGTTCGAGGCGTTTGTGGGTGGACGCGGGCCGGATGCGGTCAGTGCCCAGGACGTCAAGGCGTTCCTCACAGCGCTCGCCGTGCACAAGGGACTGTCCGCGTCCACGCAGAACCAGGCGTTCAACGCATTGCTGTTCCTCTTCCGTCATGTGCTCGGGCGCGAGTTCGGGCAGGTCGAGGGCGTCGTTCGCCCCTCGCGCAAGCAGCACATTCCGGCCGTGCTGTCCCGGGCGGAGGTGGACCGGATCTTCGCGGCGCTCGCCCCGCCATACGACCTGGTGGCGAAGTTCCTGTACGGCTGCGGACTGCGCCTGTTTGAGGGGTTGCAGCTGCGCGTCAAGGACATTGATTTTGAGCTGCGGCGGGTGACGGTGCACGATGGGAAAGGGAAGCATGACCGGTCAACGCCGCTGCCCGAGGCGCTGGTGGCGCCCCTGGAGGCGCAGGTGGAGCGGCTGCGACAGAACTGGCTTATCGATGTCGAGCTCGGGCAGGCGGAGGTGTTCCTGCCGGTGGCGTTGGAGCAGAAGTACCCCAAGGCAGCAGCGGAATGGGGCTGGCAGTGGTTGTTCCCCGCGAAGTCACGGACGCGGGTGGGAGATACCTGGCGTCGGTACCACCTGCATGATTCGCGGGTTCAGCGCGCCATCACGGCCGCGGTGCGCGCGTCCGGGATCCCCAAGCGTGCGACCGCGCACACGCTGCGGCACAGTTTTGCGAGCCACCTGTTGGCCGCCAACTACGACATCCGCACCATCCAGGAACTGCTTGGCCACGCCGACGTCCGCACGACGATGATCTACACCCACACCATCCGCAGCACGACGGTGAAGGAAGCCAGGAGCCCATTGGACTTCGCGCGAGGACCCGGAGGAGGCGCCAGGGTTCACTGACCATCCGGGCCGTCCCGGTGCTGCGGACCAAGCGCAGCCTCCGGCCCATTCGGTCCCGGCGGGGGGAGCGCCGGGTCATCGATGGTCCGTTTGAATTGTCGTCTTGACTGCAAACCAGTCGCCCCCCTTTGGCAGACGGTCCGATGCGTTGCGGTGCAGTCTACCACCGGGGTGGGGCGGGATCCCCCGCGTTGTGAGCCCCGCGTCACGCCTGCCCTGCGCTCGCGTATCTTGCTGAAAATACACGACTATCATTCCGACTTGGAGATAGGCCGCCCAGGCCTACCACCGCAGGACAGCGGGGTGGCGCGCGCCGGTATTGGCCCTTCACAGGTCTCAATCATCACAAAAAGGCGCTCAGGATAGGCGGTTCCCTTGATCACCTCCCAGGCCATGCTGGGGAACCACGCGGTCCTTCCCGCGGCCCCTCGTGCGGAATCGAATCCCACCCGCGCGACGAATCGAATCCCGACGCGGACTCCCGATTGATTCTGCAACCAACCTGCGGGTGCGGCCCGGCGGTCCGTTGTCACGACGCGGAACCGGCCAGCGATAGAACTCGTGAGCGAGCGTCGGGGAACGCCGTCCACCGCCGGCGTCAGCCACTCCAATGCGCAGCGCGTCCGCCGTCGCCTGTCGCGCGCGCCACCATTACACCGGCCAGCGCTGCCCCCGACAGCGGGCGCCCCGCCAATCCGCCGCGGTCTTCGCCACCAGGAGCCGCTGGGCCCGGAACACGGAGCCCGTCTCCGCGCGGAACTGCCACATTTCACCCGCCGTGGCGATTTGCAGCGTATCCGCACGTTCCGTCGTCACGCTCACCATGTCCGCGCGGGCGATCTTCAGCCCGATATCGCGCAGCGCGATTCCGTCATGGGAGACGAGCAGCGCGCCCGCGCCCGCGCGCTCCAGCGGTGCGATGGGGCCCAGCCGCGAGCGCTCCCGCCACGCCTGAACGCGCAGCGTGAGCGGTCCGGGCTCCGGTGCCGCCCACAGTTTGTGTGCAAGCGCCGCCAGCGTGACCGGCGCGCCCTCTCCGCAGGCGAACAACCCGTCCGCTGTCGGCGTGATGGTCAGGCCGCACGCGGCGCATCGCAGCGCGGCGGGGTCCCAGTTCGGCTCGTCCAGGCAGACGGGACAGCGCCACAGGACGCGGTGGATCTTGTTGCGGGCAGGGGCGGACACGCTCACGCGTGGGATGTTCTCCTGCAGCAGTGCGCGCAGCGCGGCGTGCAGCGCGGGAGCAGCGGCCCCGTCAAACTCCGCCTGTTCGCCCACACGCAGGGTCACGGGGCGGCGCCGGATCTCGTCCGCCCAGCGCGGGCCGGCATCGTAAGAACCGCAAATGCCCACCGGGATCACCGGGCACCCGCTCCGTGCAAGAAACCCCGCCGCGTCCGGTTGCAGCGGGAGGAGGTCACCCAGCGCGGAGCGTTCGCCTTCTATGAAGAAGCCGACGAGTTCCCCGTCCTGCAGCGTCCGCAGGATCTCCCGCAGGGTGGATACCTCAGGCGCATAGCGGCGGATGGGGATGGTCTGTGCCGCGGCCATGATGCGTGCGCCAAGCGGGTGCCGGTACGCTTCCGCGGTGGCCACAAAGCGCACCGTCCGCCGCGTCACGCAGGCAAGGAACAGCGGGTCCAGGTAGCAGGCATGGTTGGCCACGAGGACGGCCGCGCCATGCCGCGGCACGCGCTCCGGGTGTTCCACCCGTAGCGGCCAGCCCAACCGCAGCACCGTTCGCACCAGCCACCACACCGGGAGACGCGGCAGCAGGCCCACCTGCCGTTGGAAACGCGAGTAATCCCGCCCAAACCGGCGCCGCAGGCCGCGCTCCTCCACGAGCGCGTAAATCATCCAAAGCGGAGCAACCGCGGTCCCCAGCACCCACGCCAGCGCCGGCGATCCCACGGCCAGTCCCGCACCCACGACGAGCAGGTTGAAGCCCAGGTAGATGGGGTGCCGCACGTGGCGGTACGGGCCGTGGCGCGTGAAACGTGGGGGCGGCAGCGCCGTGATGGGCAGGCCGCCACCGCCGCGCCACAGTTCCAGCATCCCGCCCAACAACAGCCAACCGCCGGTGAGCAGGAAGAGCAGCGCGGCCAGCGGTGCGGGCGCTGCACGGCCCAGCCACGGCTCCATCCCCTGCGCCGCGGTCCACAGCGCCGCGGGCAGCAGCACCCAGAACATGGCGATATACAGCGCCACGATGACGACGCGCCGCGCCAGAGATGGCGGCGTCACGGCGCCTCGTCCAGCCGCGGGTGTCCGGCCCTCTGCGGCTCGCCGTCCACGCGCTCCCGGCCCCACGCGGCGGGTGAGTGGTCCATGGCGCGCCTTGTGGCGCCGCTCCGCTCCCGCAGCAAGCCCCGCCAACGCCGCTTCAACGCCCCGCGCGTTTCTGGCATGGTCGCCCGACACCCGTGGAGGTTGATCATGCGCTCGTCGTTTCGTGCCCTGTTGCTGGTTGCCGGCAGCCTTTCCCTTGTGAACTGCACCGGGGACGGCTCGTCTTCGTCGTCCTCGTCCTCTGGCGGGGGCTCGTCGTCATCCTCCTCGTCGTCCGGGGGGTCCGGCTCGTCGGGTGGCACGTCGTCCTCGTCGGGTGGGTCATCCGGGGCCGCCAGCTCAGGGTCCTCCGGTGGCGCGCTGGTTGCGGAGGAAGGCAGCTGCGTGACGGACACCGGTGACCTGCTGGAGTGCGCCGCGGGCCTGGAGTGCATCTCGGATTCCACCCTGGACCCGTCCTACGGCGCCTGCAAGAAGTTGTGCACCGGCAACGCGGACTGCACCGGCGGCAAGACCTGCGTCATTGGTTTCCTGTCTGACACGGAGGGCGTCTGCGCTTCCCCCGTGGGCGGCGAAGGCTCCACGGGCTGTCAATTCTGGGAGGAGGGTCCCGCGTTCTGTTGGGATGCTGCGGACCTGACGGGGAGCTTTGATGCGTACCTGGAATGCGTGAACGGAACCTGCGCGTACGTGTGCAACTACGAAGGCAGCGCGGACCCGGCGTACAGCTGCCCGTCGGGCAAGGTGTGCGGGTCCACGTTCACCGACGTGGCGGGTTACTCGGACAAGCTGGCGGTGTGCGAGGTGGGCAGCGCCTCCAGCAGCGGCGGCGTGGCGTCGTCAGCATCCACCACCGGTTCCAGCGCCGCGGCAGCATCCTCGGCGGCCCCGTCGTCCTCCATTCCGACGCCGGGATCGTCTACGGGGGGCGCGTCCTCCGGCGGCGTGGTGAGTTCCAGCGGGTGAGGTCCCTTGCCGCCGAGCGCGTTCCACAGTCTCCGGCACCGTGATTTCCGGCGTTTCTGGGCGGGCCAGGGCGTGTCGCTGGCCGGCACGCACATGGCGCGCGTGGCCGTGGCCTGGCAGTTGTATGAGCTGACGCATGATCCCGTGCAGCTTGGCCTGCTGGGCGCGGCCAAACTCCTCCCGGTGCTGCTGCTGTCCCTGCCCGGCGGCGTGCTGGCTGACCGGTTTGACCGGCGCTGGCTGCTGTTTGGGGCCACCGCGGTGCTGGCGGTGGGGTCCAGCCTGTTGTGGTGGTGCACCACCGCCGGCACGCTGACGCCTTGGATTCTTTACGCGGTCGTTGCCTTGCAGTCGGCCGCGGGCGCCGTGGGCGGTCCCGCGCGCCAGGCCATGATCCCCAACCTGGTCCCGGTCCGGGACCTGCAGCCGGCCATCACGCTGGTGATGCTCACCTGGGACGTGACCGGCGTGGCGGGACCCGCGCTGGGCGGCATTGCGCTCGCTCACGCGGGGGCGGCGGCCATCCACCTGTTTGACGCGGTGAGCTACCTCGTCGTCATGGGCGCCCTGGCCAGCCTGGCACCGCATCCGCCCCAGCGTGACGCAACGCCGCATGAAGCCCCGCTGGCCGCCATGGCCGCGGGCATCCGCTGGGTGGCGTCCCAGCCGCTCATCCGCGCCAGCATGCTGCTGGACTTCTTTGCCACGCTGTTCGGGCAGGCCACCGTGCTGTTCCCCATCCTGGCCGCGGAGGTGCTCCACGTGGACGAAACGGGCCTTGGGCTGCTGTACGCCGCGCCCGCTTTGGGCAGCGTGCTGGCGGGGCTGGTGCTTTCCGTGTCTCCGCCGCTGGTCGCGCAGGGGCGGTGGCTCATCGCCTCTGTCGCGGTCTATGGCCTGGCCACGGTGGCTTTTGGCCTGTCCGCGAGCTTCCTGCTGACGCTGGGCGCGCTGGCGGTGGTGGGCGCGTCCGATACCGTGTCCACGGTGCTGCGGCAGACGCTGCGGCAGCGGGTGACGCCGGATGCCATGCGCGGGCGGATGACGGGCGTGAACATGCTGTTCTTCATGGGCGGCCCGCAATTGGGTGAGTTGGAGAGCGGGCTTGGGGCCGCGTGGCTGGGGGCACCGCTGGCCATTGCGGCCGGGGGCGCGGGCGTGCTCATCACCGTCGCCGTCGCCGTGGCGCGGGTGCCCGCGCTGTGGCACTACCGGGACGCGCCGGCGGACTGACCGTCACCAGGCGCGCGCGCAGGGCCCGCGCCGCTTCGTCCACGCAGGCCTCCACGTCCACCGCGCCGGGATCAAAGTACGCCTGGGTTACGATCCCGATGACCGCCCCCACGACGTTGACCGCCACCACCCGCGCGTCCACCTGCGCGAACGCGCCGGCGCGCGTGCCGGCCCGCAGCAGGCGCGCGGTCTCCTCGCGGTAGCGCGCGTACAGCGCCGCGTTCACCTTGCGTACGTGCGGGTCTGACGTCAGCCGGCCCCAGAACGCCAGCAGCACGCGGCCGGCTTCCGGGTTCACCAGGAAGCCGTGCACCATCCCGTGGATCGCCGCGCGCACCTTGTCGGCCGGGTCCGCGGCCGCGTCCACCTCGCGCCGCGTGCCGCGGTCAATGTCGTCCACTGCGCTGGCCAGCACCGCGTCCACCAACTCGTCCTTGTCGCGGAAGTGGTAGGTGATCACGCCGCGCGTGAACGCCAGCCGCCGCTCCAGCGCACCAAACGTGAGCGCCTCCAGCCCGTCGCCAGCGACGATGCGGCGCGCGGCGGCGATGATCTGGCCGCGGCGCAACTCGCGGACGGATTCAGGCAAGCGCGTGCTCCGCGGGAGAGGCGTGCATGTGCGTGCGCAGCCGCGCGGGCCACAACTCCGGGTGTTCCGACGGGTAGCAGCGCAGTGCGGGGCCCTTCTGGCCCAACAGGTCGCGCAGGCGGCAGCGTAGGATGCTGCCCGCGGCCACCAGGCCGGAGAACGTGGCGCCCATGACGCCGTGCCCCAGCGTGGAGGCACCGCACATCCACAGCCCCGGCACCGCCGTGCGCACCGGGTAGGCCAGCGGCCCCACAAACAGCCGGCTCTTCTCCGTCCCGTACAGGTTGCCGCGCGTGGCGTTCACGTAGTGCTCGTTGCTCAATGGCGTGGCCAGCTCCTTGAACACCAGGTGGTCACGCAGCCCCGGCACAATCCGCTCCGCGCTGCGCAGCATCACGTGCATCAGCTCCTCTTTGAGGCGCGCGTAGGATTCCGGGCGTGCGCCGTAGCGCGTGTCCGCCCAGCGAGAGAACGTGTCGTAATTCACAAACGCAAACGCCTCCATGGTGTGGTGCCCGCGCACCATCTTGGATGGGTCTTTGAGCGTGGTCACCGTGAGGAACATGCCGGGCACCTCGCCCTGTTCCGGTCCCCACGCCGTCATCCCGTGGCGGTAGATCGCCTCCACGTCGGTGTTCGCGTAGTGCCACACGTTGCCGGAATCCAGGCCCGCCGCGCGCAGGTCCATGTCCGCCGCCATGAACAGGCTGAGCGCGGACACCGAGTACTTTGTCAGCGCCAGGCGCGCGCGGATGGAGGTGGGCACGTCTTCGGGGCGCATGAGCCGCGTGAAGGTCACGTGCGGGTCCGCGTTGGACAGCACCGCGCCCGCGCGGATCTCCGTCCCGTCCGCCAGGCGCACGCCCAGCACGGTCCCGTTCTCCAGCAGGATGCGGGAGACCGGCGCGGACAGGCGGATGTCACTGCCCGCGCGCCGCAGCGCCCGCACAAACGCGCGCGGGATCACGTACGCGCCGCCGCGCGGGTACCAGCCGCCGTCAAAGTAGTGCCCCGCCACGGAGGCGTGCACGGGGGCCGGCGCCAGCGACGGCGGCAGCCCGTGGTCACCGCTCTGCGCGGCCAGCACCGCCCGCAGCATGGGATCACGCACATGGTGGTTGATGAGCGCGGCCGTGGTGCGGAAGCCCCAGCGCGCCAGGTGCGGGGAGCGCGCCACGCGCTTGACCGCGTCCAGCGGCCCGGTCACCGAGGAAAACGCGCCCAGCTCGCGGCACAGTCCCTCCACGTCATCCAGGTAGCCACCAATGCCGCGCGCCTCCGCGGGGAAGCGGCGGGCCAGCCGCTCTTCCAGCGTGCTGCGGCCCCTGGGGATGTCAAACTTCTCGTGTCCAATGACAACGTGGTCGTACCCGTCCGGGTTGAGTTCGCAGAAGTCCAGGTCGCCCGAGACGCCCAGGCCCTCGTAGATGGCGCGCATCCGGCCGCCTTCCTGCAACTCGCCGATGTAGTGGACCCCCGGGCTGAACCGGTATCCCCCCAGCGTGAACGAATGCGTCCACCCGCCCGGGACCTCGTGCTGTTCCAGGACCAGCACCTTCTTGCCTGCCTGCGCCAGTGCCACCGCCGCCGCCAGGCCGCCCGCTCCGGACCCCACCACCACCACATCCACGTCCACCATGGTGCCACCTCCGCTCGGTGGCCCCGGTTATAACGCGCGTTATGGAAATGCAACAGCCGTGATGCCGGCGCTCAGCCCGCGGCCAAGAACCGGTTGAGTTCTTCCAGCAGCGTGCCGCGCTGGATGCCCGCGCCGTCGGCCAGCTCACCCAGGGAGCACCAGGCCGGTTCGCCGCAGCGCAGCAGCCGCAGTCCGCGGTCCAGCAGGAATTCCGCCGCGCGCGGGTGGTCCGCCACCACGTCCTCCACGCGGTCCTCCCAGCGCACGGGCCTCATCCGCAACTGCCTCCCGCCGCGCCTCCCGTGCAGCGTTCCCCATCGGAGAATGCCGCCGGATCCGCCGGTGCCACGCCCTCGCACGCCACCTGCTGCAGGTGCGCGGCCAGGCCGCGCAGTTCGTCCCGGGTGCGTTCACCCACCAGCGTGGCCACCACCCGCCCGCCGTCATCCAGCAGCACAAACGTGGGCACCGCCACCACGCCCAGCGCCGCGCGCAGCGGCGCGTTGCCCGGGTGCGCCAGGTCCACCGTGTGGATGTCCACCGCGTGGTCCGTGCAATCGCGCCGCAGCGCCTCCACCTCGGCGGCCTGCCGCGCGCACACCGGACAGCCCGGCTCCACCAGCTCCAGCAACCGCGGCCGCGGCAGCGCGGCCCCATACACCGGATCCAGCGTGGTCCCCGCCGTGTCCACCGCCACGCGCGCACCACCGTCCGCGGACTCCCACGCACCCACGGCGGTCCACACGCCAAAGGCGATCATCAGCGCGCCCCCCGCGCGCTGCAGCGGCACCATCGCCGGCATGGCGCGGCGCAGCCACGGCAGGGACTTCTCCACCGTCAGCGCAACAAGCAGCAGCGGCAGGCCCAGGCCAAGACCGTACGTGGCCAGCAACGCCGCGCCGCGCCACCCGTCAGAAGCGCCCGCGGCGTAGGTGAGCACCGTGGCCAGCACCGGTCCCGCACACGGCGTCCACCCCAGCCCAAACACCGCACCCAGCACAAAACCCTGCCCGGCCCCGCGCACGCGCGCCGGCCCGTGCAGCCGCACGTCACGCATCAGCAGCCCCGGTTGCACCGCGCCCACGGTGAACAACCCCAGCAGCACCACCAGCACGCCGCCCGCCAGCGCCAGCGTTGACCGGTGTGCAGCCAACAGCCCGCCGGCCAGTGACGCACCCAGGCCCAGCAGCGCGAACACGGAGGTGAACCCCGCCACAAAGCTGGCCGTCATGGCAACAAGCCGACGACGGTGCGCGGGGTCCCGGGCATCATCCAGTGATCCGCCCAGCAACAGCGCCAGGTACACGGGCACCAGCGGCAACACGCACGGCGTGGCCAGCGTGGCGGTACCGGCTGCGAGGATTGCGAGGAAACCCACCATGGCACACCCCGGGGCACACTCCCCGATGTCCTGTGAGCCGCGGGCGGGAGGGAGGGTTCGGGTGGTGTGACCGTCCCGGGAAGCGTTACGCTCCGCGCCCTTCCCGGGGGCGGCCGTGGGCGGTGGGACCAGGATCATGCTGCTGCTGGCGACGTGCGCCGCCGCGGGCGGGAGCGCGGATGCCTGGGTGTCCCGCATGGGCGCCCACTGGGACCGCTGGGAGGCGTTCAACCACCAGGGCACCCGCGAGTGGAGCCTGCTTGACGTCACGGAGGAACTGGACAGCGACGGGCGGGTGACGTCCACCGAGACCCTCCGCTACCAGGTGGTGCGCGTGGAGGGGCGTGCGTACCACCGCCTGGTTGAGCACAACGGCGTGGCGCTGCCGCCCGACGAGGCGCGCCGCGAACAGCGTGACGAACAGGAGTTCCGCGACGCCACGCGCCAGGCGCGCCGTGCCGGGCGTGCCCTGCCGGAAGACCGGGACCACATCCGCCTGGATGCGGCGTTCCTGCGCAAATACGACTTCTCCGAAGCCGGCGACGCCCCGTGCGGTGAGGCCAGTTGCCGCCTGCTGGTGTTCAAGGCCCGTCCCGCCGGGGGGCTCACGCTCCGGCCGCAGGCCCTGGTGCTGCGCCACCTGGAGGGCCGCGCCTGGGCGGACCCGGTCTCCGGCGGCGTGCCCCTGCTGGAAGCGCGCTTGCCCTTCCCAGTCCGGATTGGCCTGGTGGCGGTGGTGATTGACCAGGTGGACCTGCGCTACCAGCAGCGCATGCTTGACGAGGGCACCTGGGTGCCGGCCCGCGTGGAGCTCACGCTCAACGGACGCGCGCTCTTCAAGCGCTTCCACCAGCGCCGCGTGGCCACCTGGCAGTGGGACCGTCCCGCGCCCTGACCAGCCGGGGGGCCGCGCAAATTGCGTTCGCCCGGCCGGGCCACCGGGCCGGGGTGGAAAACCCTTCGTGCAGCGGTGGCGTGTTTGTCCTTTTTCCCGGGCGCCATGCGCCGTATGGTCCGCGGCGCTTCCTTCGCGTCAACCACGCCACGACCGGGAGGATATCGCCATGACCATGCTCCACTTCGGGCGCCACGCTGTGTCGTTCCAAGACATCCACGACATCAACGTCGAGTACAAGTACCACGAGAACGAGATCTACGTGGACCTCGAGCTCAACGGCGGCGCCCAGGTCAGCCTCAACCTGCCTGACTCGCTGACGTTCATGGAAGTGTTCATCAAGAAGATCCGCGAATCCAAGAAGCTGTGACCGCCCCCGCGGCGCCGGTCATTTGACGTCGTCAACCCAGCGCCATGCGCGGCCCCGTTCAGGGACCGCTGCGCGGCACTACGCCTCGCAGTGGGTCCTCCACGGCCAGGCGCGCGCACAGCGCGTCCAGCGCGGGGGACCGCGGGCCACGCCACCGCAACGCTTCCAGGTCCTCATCCACGGGCGCATCCGTCCGCAGCGTGGCCAGCCGCCGGTACAGGCGCGCGTCCTCGCGCTGCTCCGCCAGCGTCGTCGCCAGGCGCGCGGCCCCGCGGATCCCCGCCGGCCACGCCGCCGCGTCCGCGGGAATGCGCTCCAACGTCCCAAACGCCTGCAGCAGCGCGGTGGCGGTCTTTTCACCGAACCCGGGCAACCCGGGGAAACCATCCGCGCTGTCACCCACAAGTCCAAGCCAGTCCGGCACCTGCGCGGGTGTGATGCCGCGGCGCGCCCGCAGTGCGTCCTCGTCAATCACCCGGCGGCGGATGCGGTCCACCTGCACCACGTGCGTCCCCTGCAGGCACTGCCCCAGGTCCTTGTCCGGCGTCAGCAGCCGGACCTGTTCCACCACGGGCGCAAAGCGGTGCGCGGCCGCGGCCAGCGCGTCGTCCGCCTCAAACTCCTGCATGGACCACGCGGTGATGCCCAGCGCCCGCACCGCTTCCTCCACGAGATCGAATTGCGCGCGCAACTCGGGCGGCACGCCTTCATCAGACTTGTAGCCGTCATACAGGTCATTGCGGAATGAGCGGATCGGATTGTCAAACGCGACCGCGAGGTGGGTGACGGCCTCGTCGGGATCGCGCAGCAGCGTGACCAGGGACGCCATGACGCCCACGGTGGCTTTCACGTCGTGACCAGCGCGGTCCGCGTGCCCGGGGCGCGGCGCGAAGTGCGCGCGGTACAGCTCAAACGTCCCGTCCACGACGTGCAAGCGCATGGGACTCCATGCAACCACGAAAGCCGGCGCCGGGACAGGGGAGGGTGATCCGGGGAGGAAAGCGGGGGTAGGATGCGCCGAGGAGGCGGGTGTGAAGGGGACGCTCAGGGAGATTTCGCCGGCGGATGTGTTCCAGTTGCTGGGACGGCAACGGCGCAGCGGCGTGCTGCGCGTGACCAGCCTGGAGGACTCACTGGACATGTGGATGGAAGAGGGCCTGGTGCGGCGCGTGGACGCCCGCCGCCGGCCCATCCCGGCGCGCCTGGGGCAGCGCGTGCTGCGCGCGGGCCTGGTGGACTCCGCCGGTCTGGAGAAGATCCTGGACGCGCACCGGAGGCTCAAGCGGCCCGTGGGGACCCTCATGGTGATGCGCGGCGTGCTCTCCGCGGACCTGTTGGAGACGCTGCTGGAAGTGCAGGCGCAGGAGACGCTGTACGGGTTTTTTGGAATGGTGGACGGAAACTATGAGTTCATTGACAACGACGGCACGGACCTGCGCGACGGGTTGTCCGGGTTGGAACTGCCCATTGAGTCCGTGCTGATGGAAGGCCTGCGCCGCGTCAACGAGTGGCCGCAGGTCCGTGACATCATCCACGGTCCCGACGTGCGCTTCCGCGTGCTCAAGGCACCGCCGCCTCCGGTGGATGGACTGCTGCCCGACGCTGCCGCTGGAGCCGACGACGACCTGGAGGCCGCGTTCATGGGCGAGGCCACGGGCAGTGCACCCCGCGGCCTGGGGCCCGACGAATACAAGGTGATGGAGTTCTTGGGGCCAGGCGTTGCCGTGCAGCAGGTGGTGGACCAGGCGCTGCTGACGGATTTCCGCGTGTACCGCGCGCTGGCCACGCTGGTGGAACTGGGGTTCCTGGAGCCGGAGGAACGCGGCGACGAGGTGGACGTCTGACCTCTTCCACGAGTTGGGACCCCATCCTGGACGCAACCGCGCTGGAACAGGCCGCGCAGGTGCGCGCGCGCGCGGTGTCCTCGGAAGAATTGACGCGTCTGTACCTGGAGCGGATCCGCGCCCGGAACGGCGCGCTGGGCGCGTTTGTTGACGTGTACGGGCGCAGCGCGCTGCGGGACGCGCGCGCGAAGGACGCGGCGGTGCGGCGCGGGGAAACGCTGCCCGCGTTCCACGGCGTGCCCACCGCGGTGAAGGACCTCAACCTGGTGCGCGGCCGGTGGACGCGGTTCGGTTCGCGCGCCGTGCAGTTCTGGTCCCCGGTGGATGACCGCAGCGCTGCGTCCCTGCGCCGCGGCGGGTTTGTCCTGCTGGGCAAGACGGCCACGTCCGAGCTGGGTGCCATGCCCGTGACCGAGACGGACCTCCACCCGCCATGCCGCAACCCGTGGGATCCCTCCGTCACGGCGGGCGGCTCCAGCGGCGGGGCGGCCGCTGCGGTGGCGGCCGGGCTCATCCCCATTGCGCACGGATCTGACGGCGGCGGCTCCATCCGCATCCCGTCGTCGTTGTGTCACCTGTACGGCATCAAGCCGTCCCGCGGGCGGGTGCCCAACGCGTATGGCTTCCATGACGAGCACATCATCTACACGTGCGGTCCGATCGCGCGCGGTGTGCGGGACGCGGCCGCACTGCTGGACGTGCTGGCGGGCCTGGACGTGGGGCGGCCGCACCGCCTGCCCGCACCGCCGGAACACTACGCGCGGCTCGTTGAGAACAACCCCCAGGGGCTGCGCATCCGCCTCACGTTGCACGGCCCCATCACGCAGACGCATCCCCAGGTCGCGGAGGCGGTGCAGCGCGTTGCCCGCGTCCTGGAAGAACTTGGTCACCACGTTGAGGAAGCTGCCGCACCTGGCGGCAGCGTGGATGAATTCCTGCCCATCTGGCAGCGGCAGGTGGCCACTGCGCCGGTGCTGTTTCCCTCGCGCCTGCAGCCGGTCACGCGGTGGCTGCGGGACGCGGGCCGGGCCATCACGGATGCGCAGGCGCTGGAAGTGCAGCAACGCATGAGCGCGCGCATCCTGCAGGTGTTGGAGGGCGCGGACCTGTGGCTCACGCCGACCATCCCCGTGCCGCCGCCCGCCGTGGGGGCGTGGAAGGACCTGCCTCCGGCCGAGGCGTTCCACCGCGCCGCCACGCTGGGTGCGTTCACGGCGCCCTGCAACCTCACCGGCGCACCGGCCGCCTCCATCCCGGCGGGATTGCTTGACGGGCGCTGGCCCATGGGCGCGCAACTGGCAGGCCACGTGGGTGACGAAGCCACCGTGCTGGCCGTCTCCCGTCAGCTGGAGGTGGCGATGCCATGGCGCGACCGCTGGGCGGCCACCGCCCGTTGACCGATGACATTGCGGGTGTGACGCGCCACGCTCCGTCGCCATGAGACGGATCAACGGCCTCCTGCTTGCCGTGGCGTGCGTGACGCGCTGCCAGTGCCAGACCCCGGGAGCGGAGGGCCATGACGGTGGCGGTGGTGGTGGAGCGTCCAGCTCATCGGGCGGCGGCACCGCGTCCTCGTCATCCGGTGGCAGTTCGTCGTCCGGCGGCGGGACGGACGGCGGGTTCTGCAGCGGGACGGGCCCGTCGCTCATCGTCGGACAGACGGACGCGGGCAGCGTGTGCAGCGGGGACCTCGCGCAGTCCACGTTCCGCTTTGGCCTGTGCACGTGCGAGGACGTTGCGCTGGCCAGCGTGCTCACCACCGACGGGTACGATTCATCCCAAGGCGCCTACCAGCCCGGCCAGGGCGGCGGCAGCGTCGGGGTCAACGGCACCTATCGGAACCTCGCGGTGTCGGACATTGGCGGTTCGCTGTACGCGGGCGTGGATGTGCGCCCCATTGGTGATCACGACTTCCGCGGGCAGCTGCGCGTGGGCGGAAGTGCCGCGGCCGCGGGTGATATCCACGTCTTCCGCGATGCGTACGTGGCGGGGAACATCCAGGGCATCCGCTGGATCGTGGACGGCGCGTTGCACGTGCCGGCTGCGTCCACCGTCGGGCTTGCGGTCAGTGCGGACTCCACCGTGCGCGAACCGGTGAGCGTGGCACCTCCGTGCGCATGCGCGGACGCAGACCTGGTGGACGTCACCGGGTTCATTGCGGCGCACCGCAACGACAACGACAACGCGGCCATCGGGCTGCAGCCGGATGCGTACACCAACGCCATCGGGTCGGTGGACCTGGCATTGCCATGTGGCCGCTACTTTGTGGACACCATCAACGCCAAGGCGGAGTTTGTCATCCGCGCCAGCGGGCGCACGGCGCTGTACGTGGCGGGGGACCTGGCCACGCTGGGCGTGTTCCGCGTGGAACTGGAGAATGCGGGCGCGGAGCTGGACCTGTTTGTCGGCGGGAACCTGGTGCTGGCCGGCGTGCTGGACCTGGGTGACGAAGCGGTGGCGTCACGCGTGCGCACCTACGTGGCCGGGGACGGGAACATTGCATTGGGCGGGGACCTGCACCTGGGTGGGAATCTCTACGCGCCGCGCGCCAAGCTCATCGCCGCGGGACCGTTGGTGGTGTTTGGCGCGGTGTTTGTGAAGAAGCTGGTGGAGGCGGGCGTGGTGGAGGTGCACTACGACCGGGACGTGTTGACGGCGGGGGACAGCTGCGATCACCCGCGCACGGACGCGGGCCTGCCCGTGGGGGACTGCCGCACGTGCGAAGACTGCGGCAACCAGGCGTGCCACGGCGGGACGTGCGGCGCGTGCGGCGCAGACGCGGAGTGCTGCGCGCCGCTGGTGTGCCTGTCCGGCCGCTGCGTGCTCATTGACGGGTGAGTGCGCCCTCACGCCCCCGCGGCCAGCTCCATCCACCGCTTTGCCAGCCGCACGCCCACGGCCGCCTCCTCATGCTTGAAGAACGCAAAGCAGCGCGTCCACGGCATGGCGCGCACCTTGGCGGCCCAGTCCCGCAGCGCTGCGTCGTCATAGTTCTCCCGGCGCAGCCGCAGGTACCCAAACTCCGCGGTGGCCCACTCCGGGCAATCCAGTTCCCCGTCGTCGGCCAGGCACAAGGCCGCCTTTGCCTCCGCCAGGATGGACCGCACTTCGTCGTCAAACCAGCTCTTGTGGCGAAATTCCACCGCGGGCCGCACGTGGGCGGGTAAGGATGACAAAAAAATGCGCAGGCGTTCCGCGTCTTTGCGGAAGAACGGCGGCAGTTGCACCAGCACCGGCCCCAGGCGCGGGCCCAGCAGGGACACGCGTTCCGCAAAGAACGCGGTGGACGGTGCGTCCGCCAGCCGGCCGCGGTGCGTGATGCGCTGGCTGGCCTTCATCACGAACCGGAAGCTCTCCGGCACGTGCTCCGCCCACGCCTGCAGCGTCCCCGCCGACGGCATCCGGTAGAACGAGTAGTTGATCTCCACGGTGGGCAGGTGCGCCGCGTAGTGCGCGAGCCGGCGGTCCCGCGGGAGGTCCTCCGGGTAGAAGTGTCCCTTCCACCCGTCAAAGTCATACCCGGACGTTCCAGCAAACATCTCCATGGGCCCCATGTTGCACGCCCCGCGCGCCCGCGTCACCTGCCGGGCGGTCGGCGCCACACCGAAATAGGCTGAATTGCACGCCAATCCTGCCAGTGCAGATCAACGACGAGGAAATTAGAACATTTCCCCTTGACGATCGTCTACCCATCGCGTAACAAGTCACGCCGCGAGGTGGAGTCTTCCATGTTGACCATGCGTTCAGACAAACAGTGGAACCCGGCAGCCCAAGTGGCCGCGGCGCTGCTGTACGCGCACGGTTGCCGTTGCGGGCATTCCCCCGTCGTCGCCAGGTCGCTGGATAATACGAGCCTTTTCGTCACTCCAGCGGTGCCCGGCTCCTAGCAGCAAGGATCAACCTTGACGCGCCAGGAGGCCGGGCATCCCGAGTGGATTCCCGGCCTTTCTTGTTTCTAGTCAACCGATTTCACGAGGTGATTGCCGTATGAAGCTCCCGTTGAACACGCATCGACGCCAAGCGCGCCCACACAGGTCGTGATCCGGGATATGCGCGGTCTCCAAAACCGCGCCGCAGGGTCCGACTCCCTGGCGACCTGCCAGGCGCCCTGATCGTCCAGTTGGAAGGACAGCTGCCTCGTAAGCAGCCGACGGCGGTTCGAGTCCGCCTCGGGGCTCTACGTGTGCGCGCCGGCGGCGGTGCGTGGAAAACAATGCATTGAAATGTCCACCCGGAGCTCGGGCAGAAGAGCGCCGCTTTGCCAAGGCGGAGGCCGCGGGTGCGAGTCCCGCCGGGTGGTTGAAATGAGCTTGATTCCCTTCCGGGCACTGCGCCCGGGGACGGCGTGGTTTGTCCACGCCGTGACGGGAAAGTCTGTCTTTGACAACTGGATAGGGCCGTGACGCGAAGGCCCGTGGTGAAACGGGCATCACGACCGCCTTTGAAGCGGTTGTTGCGGGTTCGAATCCCGCCGGGCCAATTCGCGTGTATTCCCCTCCGTGGCGTAACGGACAGGCGCACCCGCCTCTTATTGCCTAGTCCTTGGTATAGACTACACTCGGTGCCCCGAAGAAGCTGCGGACGAGTTCGGCATCTGCCTTGATTCGCTCCAAATCCTCGGCCACGCGCACGGGCAGGGACTCGCCATC
>JACRCW010000134.1 GCA_016218805.1 Deltaproteobacteria bacterium
GCCAGCATGTTCTGCGTCCGGTACCCGGTGCGCTGGTCCACCGCCTTGTTGAAGCGCTTGTCCTGGTAGACGTCCCGCAGGTTGAGCGGCTGGCCCGCCTTGGCCACCCAGCCCGCCAGGCCCACGCCCATGGGCAGCCGGATCTCCTGCACGTTGTCCCCCTGCGCAATCTTGCTCCACAGCTCCCGGGACTTGGGGTCCACCAGGTACATGGTGCTGCGGTCCGCCTCCAGCAGCACCGTGACGTGCTTCATGATCAGCGCCAGTACTTCGTCCAGGTCCAGGATGGCGCCCAGCGCGCGGCCAATCTCCTTCATGGCCGCAATGCGCCGGTCCTTGGCCGCCAGCGCCTCGTCCAGCGCGGCCACCTGCTCGCGCAGCGCGGCCGCCTCCTCGGCGGGCGCCGGTTCCGGTTTGCGGACTTCGCCGGTGCGCCGCCGCCGCGGCTCGGGGGTCGTCGTGGATTCGGACGTGGCCATGGTGCCCTCCTCCGGACGCTGCCGGCCGGAAAGCGGCACGATACCCCGTCACGCGTAAGGAGCGAAGAATCAGGCCTTGAGCGCCTGGTCCAGGTCCGCCTGCAGGTCCCGGATGTGCTCCACGCCCACGCTGATGCGGATGAGCCCGTCATCAATGCCCAGCTTGCGGCGGTTCTCCGGCGGCACGGACGCGTGGGTCATGATGGCGGGGTGTTCAATCAGGCTCTCCACGCCGCCCAGGCTCTCCGCGCACGCAAAGATGCGCACCGCCTTGAGCACCCGCGCCGCCTTGTCCAGCCCGCCCTTGACCACAAACGAAATCATCCCGCCGGGCCCCTTCATCTGCGCGCCGGCCAGCGCGTACTGCGGGTGGCCCTTGAGCCCGGGGTAGATCACCTTCTCCACCGCGGGGTGTGCCGCCAGGTAGTCCGCCAGGGCGCGCGCGTTCTCCACGTGGCGGGCCATCCGCAGGTGCAGCGTCTTGGTCCCGCGCAACGTGAGGAAGCAGTCCATGGGGCCCGGCGTGCCGCCCATGGCGTTCTGCAGGAACTGCAGCGCATCCCGCAGCGCCACGTCGTTCCCAATGAGCGCCCCGCCCACCACGTCCGAGTGCCCCCCCAGGTACTTGGTGGTGCTGTGCAGCACCACGTCCGCGCCCAGGCTGAGCGGCTGCTGCAGCGCCGGGGTGGCAAACGTGTTGTCCACCACCAGCTTGGCGCCCTTGCGGTGCGCAATGGCGCCAACGGCCTTGATGTCCACGATCTTCAGCATGGGGTTGGTGGGGGTCTCCACCCAGCAGATCCGGGTGGTGGGCTGGAAGGCCTTCTCCGTGGCCGCCAGGTCCGTGTGATCCACGAACGTGAACGACAGCCCCAGGCGCTTGAACACCTTGTAAAACAACCGGAACGTGCCGCCGTACACGTCATCACCGCACACCACGTGGTCACCCGCGGACAGGCTGGCCATCACGGTGGTGGCCGCCGCGCAGCCGGATGAGAACGCCAGCCCCCACTTCCCACCCTCCAGCGCCGCCAGGTTGTCCTGCAGCGCCGTGCGCGTCGGGTTCTGCGTGCGCGAGTATTCGTAGCCCTTGTGTCCGCCGGGCCCGTCCTGGACGTACGTGGAGGTGAAATACACCGGGGTCATGATGGCGCCGGTGGTGGGGTCCGGGGTCTGCCCGGCGTGGATGGCAAGGGTGTCAAACGCGGCGTCGGCGGGGGTCTTCATCAGGTGCCTCCGTAAGGGTGGCGCCGCGTGCCATCCGGGGCGCCGCGACGTCAAGGTCACCGGGCCCTGCGCTGCGGAGGGTCACGCCTCGTCCGTCGTCATCATGCCGTACTTCTTGAGCAGCGTGTACAGGTGCTTGCGGTCAATGCCCGCCTCGCGCGCGGCCGCAGACACCTGCCCGCCGGTGCGCTCCATCAGCCGCCGCAGGTAGGCCGCCTCAAACTGCTCCAGCAGCTTCTCCTTGGCGTCCTTGAACGGCGTGTCCAGCTCCGCCGTGACGACGATGGCGCTCCCCGGGCTGGTGGTGGGCAGACCCGCCGTGCGCGGCGTGGCGGCGGGCGGGGCCGGTGGCGGCGCGCCCACGTTGACCGGCGCGGGGCGCGCGCCGGGGAACGCGGTCCGCTCGGGCGCAAACAGCGCCGCCACGTCGTCCGCGTCCGCCAGGTACAACGCGCGCTCCACCACGTTGCGCAGTTCCCGCACGTTGCCGGGCCAGCCGTGCTGCTGCAGCCGCCAGACGAATTGCGGCGTGAGCTTCTTGGTCAGCGCGTCCCCGCCCGGCATGGCGCGCGCAAAGTTCTGGCACAGCAGCGGGATGTCCTCCGCCCGCTCCCGCAGCGGCGGAATGGGCAGCGTGAAGACCGCCAGCCGGAAGTAGAGGTCCTCACGGAACTTCCCCAGCTGCACCTGCTGCCACAGGTCCCGCTGGCTGGCCGCCATGATGCGCGCCTCCAGCTTGATGGTCTGGCTCCCACCCACGCGGCGGAACTCCCGCTCCTCCAGCGCGCGCAACAACTTGGGCTGCAGGTCCAGGCGCAACTCCAGCAGCTCGTCAATGAACAGCGTCCCCCCGGCCGCCTGCTCCAGCGCGCCACGGCGCGTGCTGGTGGCGCCGGTGAACGCGCCGCGCTCGTGGCCAAACAGCTCGCTCTCAATCAGGTTGTCCGCAATGGCCCCGCAGTCAACCACCACAAACGGCGCCTTGCGCCGCGGGCTGGCGTCATGGATGGCGCGCGCCACCGCGCCCTTGCCGCTGCCCGTTTCGCCCAGGATGACCACGGTGGCATCCGTGCCGGACAGCCGGTTGAGCATGCTGAACAGCTCGCGCATGCGCTGGCTGCGCCCCACCAGGCTGCCAAAGTGCTCCTCGGGCCACGCGGGGACGGCCATGGGCTTGAAGAGCGGCTCAAAGCGCAGCTGCACGTCACCCGCTTTCACAATGGAGCCGGGGCGCAGGAAGGCTTCGCGGATGCGGTACTGGTCCAGCCACAGGCCGTTGGTGCTGCCCAGGTCACGCACCAGGTAGCCGTCCCCCTGGTTGATGATCTCAAAGTGGTCCCGGCTCACCGTGGCGTCGGGCAGGACCACGTCATTGTCTTCGCCCTTGCCCACGCGCAGCTTGTCCTTGGTGACCTCCACCACGGTGCCCGCGCGCGCGCCGGACAGCACGGTGAGCTGGCTGCGCCGCTCAATGGGAAAGCCGGGCTCCGCGTCCGCACTGAGCGCGGTCTTGATCTCGTCATTGAAGCCGGGGCCGGGACGCACCATGGGGAAGCGCAACGCAACAGGAAAGCCCCCTGCCCGTCAAGCGCGGACCGACGACGGGGGTGATCGCCAGGGGCCGCGTCGTTCGCGGGACCACGGACGCACACCACCTCCTGCCGGCGCCCGGACCGATTCTCACAAACGTCGCTGCGCCACACCCGCGGGGGCAGGCAGCAGCCGCCATGGAGCGCGAGCCGGGGTGATGCCGGGGGCTTGGCAAGGGGAGGCCGTGGTCATACCCAGCCGCCCCTGGCCGGCGCGACACCCAGCTCTCGACGAAAGTGTCTCATTTTGTGAGACACTTTCAGTGGTTGATGGGGCGTCGGCGGGCTTGTTCGCTCCCGTCGTCGGAGGCCGCAGCGCCGCGGCACACAGTCCGCAGCAGGCGTGCGACCTGATGTCAGGGCATGGAGCGTAAGGAGACAATCCTGCGGGAGAAGCGGTGCTCTCGCCGGTGGCGCGCCCCCCCTCCTTGCCCAACCCGACCCATGGCTGCTGGGCGACCCATTCCCCCGGACCGACGAGAGCGGCGTTGTAGGCCGGGCGCCGCGCGGTATGCTCACGGCCTCATGGGTGAACCGCTGCTGACGGTTGAGCGCCTCCGCGTCGAATACGACGACGTCACCGCCGTGGACGACGTGTCCTTCACCGTGGAGAGCAGCATGGTGTACGGGCTCATCGGTCCCAACGGTGCGGGCAAGACGTCCGTCATCCGCGCGCTGGCCGGGCTGACGGACCCGTCGTGGGGGCGGGTGAACATTGCCGGGGTGGACCTGCTGCAAGAGCCGCAGCGCGCGCTGCGCCACGTGGGGTTCATGCCGGACATGCCGCCGCTGTATGAAGACCTCACCGTCCGCGAGTTCATGGAACTGTTTGCCAGCGCCTACGCGCTGGAACCGTCACTGCGCCAGCGCCGCATCAATGACTTGGTGGAGCAGGTGAAGCTCACCGGCAAGCTGGATTCTCCCGCCGGCAGTCTCAGCCGCGGCATGCGGCAGCGCCTGTTCCTGGCCAAGACGCTGCTGCATGACCCGGACGTGCTCTTCCTGGACGAGCCGGCCAGCGGCCTGGACCCGCTGGCGCGCCTGGAGTTCTGCCAGATCATGGTGGCGCTGGGGCAGATGGGGACGGCGGTGCTGGTCAGTTCGCACATCCTGCAGGAGATGGCGGACTTCTGTAACGCGGTGGGCATCATGGAAAAGGGCCGCATGGTGGTGAGCGGCCGCATTGATGACATCCTGCGGCGCATCCGCCCCGGGTTGCACATCCGGGCGCGCCTGCTGGCCCCTGACGAACGCGCGTGCGCGTTCCTGGACGGCCGCGCCGGCCTGCGGGACGTGCAGGTGGACGGGGCGGACGTCAACGTGACGCTGGATGGCGGGATGGAGGACGCGCACGCGCTGCTGCGCGCCATGGTGTTGGCGGACATGAAGGTCGCATCATTCCAGATTCACGAGGGAGATTTGCAGGACATCTTCAAGCAGGTCAGCACCGGGGAGGTTTCATGAACAGCGCATTGACCATGGCGGAACCCATGTTGCGTATCCGGGACAACGCCATGCTGGTGGCCCAGGCGCGGCGGCGCATGCGAATGCGGGAGGCCGGGCCCACGCTGGCCATTGTGGCGGTGCTGGGGTTGTTTGCGGTGATGGCGTGCCTGGGCGCAACGGACCGCAACATGTGGACGGCCATGCGCGGTGCGTTGCTGGGGCTGGTGGCGCTGCTGCTGTACCTGCGCGCGCCGGCGCTGCTCATCTCCGCACTGGCCACGGAACGGGAGACCGGCATTCTGGACTTCCACCGCGCCACGCCCATGACGCCGCTGAGCCAGGCGGTGGGCTACCTGTTCGGCTGCACCGCGCGCGAATGGGCCGGTGCCGCCGTGGCACTGCCGTTCTGGGCGTTCATCGTCGTCGGGTCGGAGCGGTCGCTGGCGCTGGACCTGGTGGGCGTGGGGTACATCGCGCTGGGGGCGGTGTTGGTGCAGGTGATGGCGCTGTGGCTGGGCCTGGCGGGCGGATCCCAGGCGCGGCGCAGCGCGGGCACCACCGGGGCGCTGCTGGTGGCCATTGTGTGGATCCTGGCAGGGCTGTGGAGCGCCGGGTTTGTGACGCCGGGACACCTCACGCCGTTCCCGGCGCTGGTGACGCTGGGCAGCATGGAGCTGGCCAAACAGCCGGTGGGCGCGCGGTTCTTCGGCGTGGAAGTGTCGTCGCTGTGGTTCACCCTGCTGGTGCAGGGGCACGCCGTGGCATTCCTGCTGTGGGGCAGCATGCGCAAGCTGCGGCGGGACTCGTCACCCAGCCTGTCCCGCCCGGGCGCGCTGGCGTTCCTGGCCAGTGTGGGCGTGCTCATCCTGGGTGGGAACTGGGACGCGCTGGCCGTGCCGCGCGGCGCCGGGGATGCGATGGATAACGCGGGCGGGTTTGCGGCCATGTGGCTGGCCGGCGGGACCATGCTTGCCGTCATTCTGTGCGTGGTCATCACGCCGCAGCACCTGGACGCGCTGCGCGCCATGCGCCGCGCCACCAGCCTGGGACGCACGCGCCCCGGCGTGCTGGAGGACGGCGCCGCCACGCTGCCCGTCACGGCGGGGATGGTGGCCGTCATTGGCGCGGGCCTGTCACTGCTGGTGGTGGGCACCGGGAGCGCGCTGGAACTGGACGTGCTGCTGGGCCCGCCCGTGTGGCTGGCGTTGGCAGCGTCCGCAGCCCTGTGCGCGTTTGTTTCCGGCGCCGCCGAATACAGCATGCTGGCGCAGCGCCGCTCCTACCGCGCCGCCGGAATGCTGATTGTGTTTCTGTGCGTGGGGGTGCCGTGGATGGCCGCGGGCCTGGCGCTGCTGGCTGACGCCAAGGAGCTTGCGCCGTGGCTGGGATCACTGAGCCCGGCGTCCGTGGGCGGGGCGTGGATTGACCTGGCGCGCTCCTGGAATGACGCCAACGCCACCCTCAGCCCGGGGTTGTGGTCCACGTCCCTGGCGACGACGACGGCGCTGGCCGCGTGGTTCCACTGGCGCGTGCACGGCATCCGCGCGGAGATGGTCCGCGGCACGCCGCGCTCCTGAAATCACTACGCGTGGCCGCGCGTGACGACGTCACCTTGCGGCCAACGTTGGTTTCACTTTCCCAGCGGGACCCGCTGCACGGTGACGCGGCCCGCCTTGTCCACGTGGATCACGTCCACCGCGGTCTCCTCCAGCGGCACCATCACCTCCACGCGGAACGTCTGGTCGGTGAACAGCGTGACGGGCTGCCCTTCCACCAGGAACACGTCCTCCAGCGTGCCGTTGCCGGACACCGCGGCCTTCTTGAACTTCATGTGCGTGACCGGCGTGGTGTCCACGGTCACCGTCAGCTTCTCCACGCGGCGGTTGCCGTGCGTGTCCACGGCTGCCACCGCCACTTCGTTGGAACCTTCCATGAGGTCCACCGCTGTCTTGTACACGCCACCGCGGAGCGGGCGCGTGACAATGCCGTTGATCAGGACCTCCTTGACGTCACCGCCGCCCACGTCAGCCACCACAAACAGCTTCTTCTGCAGGAGCGTCCGTCCGGGGGTTGGGTGCAGGATGCGGACGGTGGGGGCCTCCGTGTCCTGCGCCTCCACCGCCACGTGGACCACCACGCGCGCGTGGTGCAGGGACGGCCGGCGGATGCGCGCCATCACCTCATCCAGGCGGGAGACGTCCCCCGTGTAATCCACGTCAAACACCGCCATGCCCGCCTGGTTGCTGCGCAGCCGCACGTTGCCAAACTCCGGTTGCGCCTTCAGTGCCTTCTCCGCATCCGCCAGCATGGCGGCGTCCAGACCGGCGACGGCCAGCTCCATGCGCACGGGGCGGTGGGGCGGGGAAGACGCGCACGCAAGCGAGGTGGCGAGGGCGAGGGCGGCGAGGAGGCGCTGAAGCATGCCGCGGGGGATACCATGGCCGCGACGGGCAGCAAGCGTTTCCGTGGTGCCTTGACGCGTGCCATGCTCCGCCGCATGCAGGCGCGCGTGGACGTCCTGACCCCGCGGCTCCGGTTGCGGAACCTGAGCCCCGGGGACACTCCCCTGGTGCTCCACTGGGCCACGGACGCCGACGTGGTCCGCAACTTCAGCTTCTTTGAACACGGCGCGGACCCTGCGCGCATCCGGGCGTACATTGAGGAGAAGGAACGCAGCGCGGCGGACCTGTTGCTCGCCGTGATGGAACGCGTGGACAGCGGCGAGCAATACGCCGGCAACGTGGGCCTGCATGAATGGGATCCCATCAACGACAACGCGCGCCTGGGCATCATCCTGCAGCAGGCGGCTTGGGGCCGTGGCGTTGCGCAGGAGGCCATCTGCGGGCTGCTGGGGCACGCGTTCACGTCACTGCGCCTGCACAAGGTCTACCTGAACGTGTTCACCACCAACGACAAGGGCATCCACCTCTACGGCAAGCTGGGGTTTGTGCATGAAGGCGTGATGCGCGCGGAGTACAAGCTCCGTGGCGAATACCGCGACATGTTGCGCATGAGCATCCTGCGGACCGAGTGGCCCACACCCGCTGCGCGCGGTTTCCTGGAGGGCGCGTGAGCCGCGGACTTGTCATGGGACTGGGGCTGGCGGGCGGCGGGACGCTGCTGCTGCTGGCGCTGCTGTTTGTGGACTCCGCTCCACCGCCAACGACGACACCCGCAGCTCCGGCGCCACGTGCGCCCGTGGCCCGCACCCCGCGTGACACCACGCCGTTGCCGGACCCATCGCCCACGCGGGTCACGCTGGCGCCACACGCGGAGCTGCCTGACGGAGAGCCGGACATCGCCCGGCAGATTCAGCCCATCCAGGGCTATCCCCCGTCCGGGAGATACGGGCAGCAAGCGGACGACGACCGCCTCAAGCTGGGGCAGGCCGCGTACCTGGACCTGGAGCGGCTGTGGAGCAAGGGCGTGCGGCCGCGCGGAAACCCCGCGTCCATGAAAGCGCTGGAGGAGCTGCTGGAGAAGTACCCGGACAGCTGGCGCGCGGGCTGCGCGGCGTACGAGCTGGGCCTGCACCACCTGAGGTCCGGGCAGGCGGCGCCCGCGGAGCGGGAGGCCCAGGGGCAGAAGTACCTGGAGCTCGCGCGCAGCCGCTACCCCAAGAGCCGGTGTGACGGAGACGCGGCGGCGGAGCACATGGCGGACCTGGCGCTGGCGCTGGATGTGTACCGCAACAAGGACCGCAACCGCGCGCTCACCATCCTGGAGGAGATGCAGGGACTCCCGCCCAACGAGACCGACCCGCACGGTACGCCCCTGCGCGAGCGCGCCCGGAAGATCCGCGAGACGATCTTTGCCGGGGCGGCACCGCGATGAGCGCGCGCCGGGTGTTGCTGACGGTGGGCGTGCTGGGTGCGCTGTTGCAGGCGTGCGGCCCCGGCTGCGCGCGCTGTCATGAGGACGAGGTCGTCCACGACGGAAACTGCGTCGCGCGCTGCAACAGCACGTTGGACTGCACCCGGACCACGGCGTGCGTGGACGGGATGTGCCTGCCGGTCACCGTCAACCGGCCGGACGCGGGAACGGCGCCCACCAGCGGCGCCGCCACCAGCACCACCGGGCCCATGACGTCGTCGGCCGCCACGTCAGCACGCGCCACCTCGTCCGACGCGTCCTCCGCCGGGCCGTCGTCGGCAACCGGTTTCGCATCCTCGTCGTTGCCGTCGTCGTCGCCCGGGTCCTCCGCCGCGGACTCCTCGGGCAAGTCGGCAGAGCCTTCATCTTCATCTTCATCTTCCTCCTCTTCCTCTTCCTCCTCCTCCTCACCGTCGCCGTCGTCGGCGGGTCCTTCGCCGTCGTCGTCCGCCGTCCCTTCGTCAACCGCCGGCACGTCCGCACCCGGTTCCTCCAGCAGCGCGGCGCCGCTCTCACCGGTGGACCACGTGACCCGTGGCGTCGTGACCATCACCGGGACGGTGGTGTCGGTCGCGCACAATGAGGACCCTTCGCGCAGCTTCCTCCTGTTCAGCCACAGCGCGCCCGCCGGTTCCAACCCCGGCTGTTTCCACG
This sequence comes from Deltaproteobacteria bacterium, assembly GCA_016218805.1. Lineage (GTDB taxonomy): Bacteria > Myxococcota > JACRCW01 > JACRCW01 > JACRCW01 > JACRCW01. The sequence goes on from JACRCW010000134.1 coordinate 9,269, forward strand.
TCTCAGGGCAACTCACCGCCACGCAGGTCGTGTTTGAGCGCCTGACAACGTGTGGTGCCGCGCCGATTGCGTGGGCCATTGTCACGGGCGCGGCCGGGCAGGTTGCCGTGCGCCACCTCACCGCCTCCCAGCCGGCCAACGGCGCGGACCCGTTGTTCGTGTCGTTGTCCCCGCAGGTGGACGCCACCGGCTCGTTCGTGCTCGCGTCGTTTACGACGGAAGGCAACCTGTGGACGGGCAATGACTTCATGGGCGTCCAGCTGACGCCGAGCCGGGTGGAGATCCATCACTCGCCCGAAGCGCTGACCACGCAGATCCGGCTGCAGGTGGTGACGATGGCGGGCGCGCGGGTGCAACGCGGCATCACCACGCTCCCCGTGGGGATCCAGGCGGCAGCCGTGCCGGTGGCCGCGGACCCTGCGCGCTCCTGGCTGCTGGCGGGCGTGCACGCCGTCATGGGCACCACCGATACGCCCGTGGGCATCCCCGTGCTGGGCACGCTGCTTCCCGTTGACGGGAGCCACCTCTCCGTGGCGCTGCGGCGCCTGCCCGAGCCGAGTCCCGGCCACTCCGTGGCGGTCCCCTGGGAACTGGTGGAACTGCCGGCGCCCATCACGGTGGTCCACGGCGAGCTTGTGGCCGACGTGGGCGCAACCGCGGTGGCGATTCCCGTGGCCGCGTACAACTCCGCGCGTGACGTGGTGGTGGCCAGCTACCTGCTCAAGGGCGGCCTGGCGGAGACGTCAAGTGTCGTCGACGCGCCGATGGAAGGTGGGTGGTTCGCGCTGCAGGGGGGAAGCGGAGGAGTGCAGGCCGTGCGTCTCAACGCGGCGGCGCGGGCGAGTCTGAGTTGGTTCCAACTCCGCTTCTGAGTTCCCACAGCGTCCAGCGGCCGTGGGACCAGGCACGCTGGTAGCCCGCCGCCTCCAGGTCCGAGGTAAGCGCCGCATCAGCCCCCCTGCTGCACGTGTTCCGTCCACGTGGTCACCGGTTGGTGCAGCAGCACGCCCAGGTGGTCCCGCGGCCGTCCCTCATGGGTCAGACCCAGCAGCGTGCACATGGAACGGAAGAACTGCGTGGTGAGCCCGCGCCCACGACGGCCAAAACCCGACGCAGGCCCGGCCGCGGAGAAGACGCCGACGCCCGCCGCCAAGGCGGATGCGGGAGTACCCTCGTCGGGAAAGACGCCGCCGCCACCGGCGGCCGACCCGGGACCGCCGAAGACGGGCGCGGGATGCGGGCGTGAAGAAGGGGCCGACGACCGCCGCCGATGCGGGAGCCGCCCCTCAGGGTGACGAGAGGGCGGCAAGCGCGGCGGCGGATCAACACTGCGGTGAAGGAGATCCGTGCGCTACGGCAGTGGCGTCGAGGTCACTGTCAAGACGTCCGACGCGTCATACAGCATGTAGAGCGTGCCGTTGTGGATTCTCAGCGGGCCCGCGCCCGGTGCAACACTGCGAACCCATGACGACCCGGTGTGACGCAGGACGTATTTCGGGCAGTTGGTGGTGGTCTCGCACAGGAAGAACGAGATATGCGGCCGGCCGCTGGCATCGAGCGCCATCCAGGGCCGCCCGGCCTCCCGTCCCGACAGGCGCTCCACCTGCCAGCCGGATGGCGTTCGCTTTGCGTAGCGCATCTCGCGGGACGGGGTGGTGTACGCAATGTGTGCGTTGCCCGCGGCGTCCATGGCAAACGCGCTCCATTGCGCAACTTCCGGCGCCGCTTGCGCTGACGCCTGCACCAACTCGGTATCGAGCGTGGAGCCAACCAGCATGCCGTATCGCATCGGGTCCGTTGCGGAGATGAGGATCCGCGGCGTCCCTTCCGGCCCAACCTGGATATCGAAGGGGCCGTGCGCAAAGGGCAGCACCGTCTCGGTCCACTGCATGCGCTCGGTAGTCTCATCGGAGATGAGGTTGGTGAGCGGGGTGCGGCGCTCGTAGCCGAGGCGGGAGTTGGGATCGCTGACACCGTCGAAGGTCACTGGATTGACGATCAGCGCGTGCACCCCACCGTTTGAATCAAACGCAATGTCCACGGTGTGGTCATGCATATGGTCGTGGGCCACGGGGCCAATGACATTCTGGTAGAAGGTGTTGCCATCCAGCAGATAGAAGGCCGGCGTCTCATTCCAGTCGCTCAGGATTGTGTCCTCGTCAAAGACGAAGCCCGGGCGGCCCGTCGGGTCCACAAATGCCTCAAAATAGCCCCAATCGGAGAGGAGCTCGAGGTTGGACTCCGCCCACATCCCGCCGCTCTTCGCCGCGTAGTGCACCTGCCGGCCGCTGGTCTTCACGTAGAACACGTGCAGCTCGCCAGATGGGCCCACGGCAAACGCACGCTCCGTCGTGGGGGCCTGGACCACCTGGTCGGGGAACCAGGTCAGCGTCTCGCTGCCAATGACCGGGATGATGACCGGGTTCCCCGATGAGCTTGATGAAGAGGACGGCGAGCCCGAGCTGGATGAGGCCGCGCCAGACGAAGACGACGACGAGGACGAAGACCCCGATGCAGATCCGCTGGAGGAAGAGCTGTGGTCCGAAGAGGAGGCGTCATTACCATCAGGCGATCCGCTGCAGCCCATTGCACAGGTGCATAATGCCGCCACCGCCACCAGCGCCGGCGCCTTCAGACTGGTCTCCAGCCAGGAGCGCTCAGCGGCGTTGGAGGGCTGGGGGCGGGGGGAAGTGGTGGTGGCTCGCGGAGCGCACTTGGCGCCAACGGCGTGACGGGCCAACGACATGGCGGAGTCCCTTTCCGGAAGCGTCGCTTCTTGTTGGGGCGGGGAGCATCTGCCGCCATCCAGTCCGTCGTCAAGAGTTCGCCAGTAGCGCGGCCTTGAGAGGACAGCCGACATTGGCTCAATCAGGGCGTGGGCATGGCCTGTCCGCGGATGCCGGGGCAGGCAGTCCTGGTGCTGCAGGTGAAACCTGTGAAACCTGTTCTCCGCGGTGCACAGGTTGCGGAAAGCCGCCCTGCATTGCCCAGGAAGGAGCGTGTCCGCATCAGCGCGGCGTCAGCAGATGTCGTCACGGCCGCAGTTCGGGCAATGAACGCGGATGAAACCGTGGTCAGGAATTCCGCATTTCAGGAGCGCGCGCGTTTTCCACCCTCAACCAAGACATCGCTGTCAGTCGGTGTGTTTCCGTCGTCACGCGTCACAGTGTGAAACGTGCGGCGGAGCCCGGGGAAGGTGGCCGCGGCGGAGGCCTGGGCGCGTGGGAATCACGGCAGCCCAGGCCGTGCGTCTCAACGCGGCGGCGCGGGCGAGTCTGAGTTGGTTCCAACTCCGCTTCTGAGTTCCCACAGCGTCCAGCGGCCGTGGGACCAGGCACGCTGGTAGCCTGCCGCCTCCAGGTCCGAGGCGAGCGCAGCATCAGCTCCCTGCTGCAGCACCTGCTGCACGTGTTCCGTCCACGTGGTCACGGGCTGGTGCAGCAGCACGCCCAGGTGGTCCCGCGGCCGTCCCTCATGGGTCAGACCCAGCAGCGTGCACGTGGAACGGAAGAACTGCGTGGTGACCGCACCGCGCACCAGCCACAGACCGCCCAGGTGCTCAAGGAAATGCACCTGCCCCGTGCCAAACTCGTCCGCGTGCGCCGCGGAGACCACCAGGCCCGTGGTTCCGGGCGGCGTCTGCGCCAGCCGCGCGTCCAGCGGTGCCACCTCAGCGGAGAACGCGCGCGCAAATTGCCAGGCCTGCACATCCATTCCCACCGTCGTCAGCAGGACCGCCGCCACCGCAGGCGCCTGGAGGCGGGCCGGAAGGCGGGCCCAACACAGCATGGCCGTCACGGTGGTCAGCGCACCGGTGCGCAGGAAGAACCCCCACGCCGGCATGCCGCCCCCGTCAATGCTCTTGGGAAGCGCCAGGTGAAGCAGCGCCGCGCCGGCCGCCAGACCCAGCGTGTTGCGCCACGGCTCGTCCAGTGTGTCCCGGGGGCGGCCGCGCGCCAGCCATAGGGCTACGGCAACAACGGCCCCGCACACGACGAGCGCGGGCACCATTCCCGTCACGCCCGCGTCCAGCAGGTGGTGGTACTGCCACAGTCCCAGCCGGTCCTTGGGCGGACCGTAGGACAGGATGACCGGGTCCTCGCCGGAAGTGGCGTGCGACCGGGCCCACACCGCTGCCAGCAACAGCGACGGCGCCGAGCACATCAGCAGCCGCGCAAGCCGTGCCCGGCGATCCGGGTGCGCCAGCGCGGCGGTCCCCGCCAGCACGCCGCACGGACCCCACGCCTCAACGTGGAGGAGGAACAACACCACCAGCGCGGACGCGCCCGCCAGCCAGCGTGACGGCGTGAGCGCACGCATGGCCCACAACAGCACGGCCAGCGTGGCCAGTGACGGACCCAGTGCCAGCGCGTACGTCACAAACCCGTACCAGACCGGCATGCTGAAGCAGGCGGCAAACGCGAGCAGGCGCAGGTGCCGCGGGAGCCCGACCGCATGCGCCAGCGCCCAGGCCCCGGCAACGAGCATGACGTGGGACAGCGCCAGCGCGGCGTGGCCGCTCTGCAGCACCGGCAGGATGCGGCGGAGCACGCCCAGTACGACGTGGCCGGCCCAATAGGGATAGGGCGACCATTCGATGCGGTAGCTGTCAGCCAGAGGGCCGGTGCCCGTCAGCACCTGGTGGTGGACCTCGCTCACGGCAAGGTGCGTCCACAGGTCCACGGCGGGGAAGTACGGGACAACGAGGAACGGCAGCACCGCGCCCAGCATCAGGAGCACGGCCAGCCCGTTCACCAGGACCGCGGAGAAAGCGCGTGGGGGGAAACCGTCAGACACGGGGTGCCTGCTAGAGGGACGGGGTGCCTTACCGCAACGTGTTGCCCGCGCGGGCGCGCAGCTTGTCGCGCAGGACCGCATCGGCCGTCTCGGGAACCACCACGTAGGGCAGGGCGGGACCGTTCACGCCGCTGCAGCCGCTCCCAAATGCCAGTGGCGCCGTCGTGGCGGGGTCCACCCAGAAGCCCGTGCCCACAATGTCACCCCCCGTCTCGCAACGGGTGACGTCGTTGGCCTGGGAGAACGTCTCAAACGCGTGTGGCACGCGGAACACGCAGGTGTGCTCCACCCGCATCCGCGCACCGTCCTGCGCCTGCGCGCCGAACGATTCCGGGAACGGGTCCAGGAACGCGGGACCCCACATCCGCCAGTCCTCCCAGGCGTTGTTGAAGAAATGGAAGTTCCCGTAACGCGCTTGCGGGTGGCGCCGTCCCGTGTCCAGCCCGTGGTTGTGATGCACGGTGATGCGCATGCGCCCGTCCAGTTCCGCCGGCGCGTCCCCGTTGCCAAACAGCATGATCTTTTCCCAGTGCTGGAAGTCGCACCACGCAATGGTGATGTCCGTGCTCCCGAACACGACGGAGATGGCCTCATCCACGTGGGTTGCGTTCCCGCCTTCACCCGTCTGCAGGAAGCTGAGGTGGTCCACCACCACGTGCTCCGACGGATCCGGGAGCCCACTGCCGATCTGCAGCCCGTCCTCCGAGTTGGGCCCCACGTCGGAGATCGTCAGGCTGGTGAGGATGACTTCGTCACTGCCGGGTACCACCAGGCCTTTCCCGGAGAGCGTGATGGAATGCCCGCGGCCGTCCACCGTCACGTTGGCAGGAACAATGAGCGCCGTGGACAGGGGAATCACGCCATCCATGCTGAAGGTGATCACGCGCGGCACGCCGCCGGTGCGGAGCGCATCGCGCAATGTGCCGGGCCCGTCGTCGTCCAGGGACGTGACCACCACCGTGTCACCACCGTCCTGGAAGCCGCCGCGCGTCCCCGCGCCGTAACCGATGACCGGCAACGGCGTTCCAGCGGGGCCGTAGTCCTCAAAGGGCCTGCCCGCGTCGACGGGAGCGGCCGCGTCGGGAGGAGCGGCTGCGTCGACGGGAGCGGCCGCGTCGACGGGAAGGGCCGCGTCGACGGGCTCGGCGGCGTCCGGCCGCCCGGCGTCCACCACCACCGCGGCGTCGGCACCCGCAGCGTCGTGGGTGGCGGCGTCCTGGGCCGCTGCGTCGCCGGAGCCGCTGCCACCGTCGGTGTGCGCCACGCCGCTGTCACTGCCTGTGGGGCGCGGCGTGCATGCCTGCGCCAGCGCGAGCGCCAGCACGACGACGAGCGGCGAAACACCTCGGGATGCGCGCGGGGTCACCGCCGCACGATTCCGCGGGCCGCGGGGAGGGTCAAGCGGAACGCCATTGCTGCACCCGGTGGCCTTTGCTACGCGCGCTGCCCATGCCACGCCGCGAAGACATCCACACGGTCCTCATCATCGGATCCGGGCCCATCGTGATCGGCCAGGCCGCGGAGTTTGATTAC
>JACRCW010000137.1 GCA_016218805.1 Deltaproteobacteria bacterium
AACATTGTCAAGACCGATCCCAGCCGCACCCTGGGCGTCCCCAACACCCGCAAGCGTGCGGGCGGTGACCGCAAGTACTTGATTCACCTCATGACTGGAGCCCTCATCATGTAAGGCCTGTCAGAATGCGACCGCCCTGGGCGATCACACCCCGCCGTCTGTTTCCACGCGCAAACGTCCCGGCTGCGTGCTACCTCTGGAGTCCTGATGCCCCGCCCCTCCCGCTCCCGCGCAGCCTTGTCCCGCGGAACCGCCCGCTCGTTGTACCCGGACGTGGAGACCCACCGCGGGTCCATGGATGACCTCATCCCGGCACTGCTCTCCATTGTGGTGCCGCACGTGGAGGCGCTGCAGGCGGAGGGGACCACGCTGGCCCAGGCCTTTGGCGAACGGTTGCGCCGCGCGCTGGTGCGCATGGAGCCGCTGCTGGACGAGGCGCTCAACGAACTCAAGGACTACAAGAACGCGCAGTCCGCCATGGACAAGCATGACGCGGACCTGCGGGCGTCCCTGTTGCGCGCGCAGCAGATCCTCCAGGAGGCGGGCCTGATGAAGTCCCCGCCACGCCTGCCGGAGATCCTCATCAGCCGCACGTGGCTGCGCCGCATGGAGCGCTGGGAGGAGGCGCTGCGCTGGAAGAGCCCGCAGCCCACCGGGAGCGCGGCGGCGGACCGCATGCTGGGCGCGCTGGAGCAGTTCCTGGACGCGCTGCGGGACCGTGAACGCGCCGAGCGCGTGCTCCAGGACGTCCACGCGCTGCTGCGGGTGGCGCTCACGCACCTGGCCGAGGTGGGGCGCACCTGCGAGCGGGTGTTTCCGGAGGTGGCCACCCGCGTGGAGCCGCGCGCCATTGAGGTCACGGACGACGACGAGGAAGCCCCGGAAGCCGAACGGTTTGACATCCAGTGAGCCCCAGCGTGACCGAGAACCGGGACCAGGCCCCCACGGAGGACCCCGCTGAGGAACCGCTGGCACCCAAGGCCCCGGGCGCGGGCGACTACGCGCCGGAGCCGCGCCCCGACGTGGACCCCGGGCCCCGGCACACCTGCCGCATGGTCGCGCTGGGGTTTGACCCCTCCGGGCTGCCCAACCTGGCCATTGAGTGCCCCCGCCATGCGGCGCCCGTGGCCGTGGAGGTGTGCCTGGACTGCCCGGCGTTCGCCGCCATTGAGGGCGCTGGCGGGCACGCGGCCCACCTGGTGTGCACCCCCAAGCTTGCGCGGCACCGCGGGCCCCGCTGACGGGTTGCCTGCTGTCCCCCTTGCGAATAGGTTCCGGCGCCCCTCGCCGTCGTCATGGCGGGGCCACGCACGGGTGAGCGCATGAGCGGCGGACACGGACATGACCACGGGCACGGACACGGAGCGGCAGCGGCGGCGTACATCCCGCCGGTGGCGGTGAAGGGCGCGCGGGACATCAAGCTCATTGACTCCAGCCCCATGACGTTCTCCGAACGCGCGTACGTCAAGGAAGTGGGGCGCGGGCTGGGCGTGACCTTCCAGCACTTCATGCAGACCTTCACCCGCCTGGTGAAGGGCGAGCAGATTGAGACGGTGGAGTACCCGGAGAAGAGGGTGCCCTACGCGCCGCGTTTCCGCGGCCACCACCGCCTGGTCCCGCGGGATGACGGCACGGCCCGCTGCGTGGCGTGCTTCATGTGCGCCACCGCCTGCCCGGCGCTGTGCATCCACATTGAAGCGGAGCCGCGCCTGGACTCCACCACGGAGAAGCAGCCGCGCATCTTTGAGATTGACGAACTGCGCTGCGTGGACTGCGGGCTGTGCGTGGAGGCCTGCCCGTGCGACGCCATCCGCATGGACAGCAACATCCACCCGCCGCCCTCCTCCCGGCGCGACGCGCAGCTCAAGGGCCGCTGGGACCTGCTGGGCGTGATGGGCATCCACGAAGACGGCGAGACCCCCCGCAGCGCGCGCACCATGAACGGCCACGTGCCCGGCAAGGACCCCGGTCCGCGCCACCACTGATTGCGGGCTATTCGGGCGCCGTCACCGGCTCCGCGCTCACCAGCTGCAGCTGGCGCGGGCTCATGGAAAAGTGCAGGTGGTCACGCCAGCCACGCGCGTCGCCGCCAATCTGGTAGGGCAGCGGCGCGTCGCCTTCCACGCGCACCTCCTCCACGTTGAAGTCCAGGATATCCGGGTCCCGGTGCTCACCGCGCCAGATGGCGGGCAGGTTCTTGAGGATGGTCCACGGGCCCATGGCCACCACGCGCAGCTGCATCATCCCCGGCACATCCTGGGCAAACGGGAACATGCGGAAATTGAACCCGTAGAAAGGCACGGTGGCCGCGCTGACCATCGCCGCGGGGCCCTGGTACAGCACGCTGCCGGGGGCAATCTCCTTCATCGCGTCACCGTCGGCCGGGTCGCGGTAGAACGCACGTCCCACCGTGGTCACACGCACGTTGGGCGGCGCCTTCTCCGTCATCTTGCGCGGCAGCGTGCGGGAGAACAATGCCGCGAAATACCCGAACACGCTGTGCGCCATCTCCTCCAGCAACGGGCCCTTCACGTTCTCCTTGAACCACAGGTAGTCGTTGAGAATCTCGCCGTCATAGCCAATGCCCGCAAACGGGAAGTCCAGCCCGTCCTCCATGGACTGGATGAGCTGCAGCGGCACGGTGGGGAGCGACGGCTCCGTCATCAGCCGCACCAGGTCATCCTCCGGGCGGCCGCCACCAATCACGCTGGCCACCGCGTTGCCCGTCCCCAGCCGCAGCACGCCCAGCTGCGGGTACGGCGCCCCCTGACTCTCCAGCCGCCCGCAGATGCTGTTCACCACCTGCACCAGCGTCCCGTCACCGCCGCCGGACAGCACCCGGTCATAGCCCTTGTCCACCACCTGCTGCGCCACCTGCTCCGCCTCCTCCAGCGAGCGCGAGATGTACACGTGGTCCGCATTGGCCAGCTTGCGTAGCCGCTCCGCGCGCCGGGGCGTCACGTGACGGGCGTTGGCGTTCAGGATGAGGGCGGTGCGGGCTGCTTCGGCCATGAGGACGGACCTCCGCCCCGCCGGTGAGCAAGGTCCGGGCCGTGTGGAATACGGCGAAAAATCATTTGAAAATGAATAACGCCGCCCCGCAGGGTGCCACCCCGGGGTGGCAGTCCGGGATGCGGGGTGCAAAGGCGCATACGCACCCGGGTGGCCGCGGGCGCTCCGTCACCCGCCGGTGCGCGGCTCCAGGTGGGCGGGGATGATGGACTCGCCCTTCACGGTGAAGACCTGCAGGGGGGCCACGGCGTTGCCCTGGGCATCCACGGAGGTGGGGCCGCAAATGCCGGGGAAATCCTTGATGGCCTGGAGTTTGTCTCTGAATTCGGTGCGGGTCTTGGGGTTCTGCACAAACACCGCGCCCAGCATGCGCCCCGCGTCAAACGCCTGCGCATCGCGCAGTTCGCCCTTGAGCCCGCCGGTGGCGGCGGCAAACTTCTTGAGGAAGTCCAGCGTCTCCGGCCGCCCGTCATTGGGGTTGAACCCGTCCACAAACAGCGCCCCCTGCACGTATTTGCCGCCGCGCTGCGGGAAGGTCTTGTCGTTGAAGCCGTTGGTTCCCAGCAGCGTGACCTTCTGGACCTTCACCGCGCCGGTGGTTTCCTTGAACTGCCGGAGCGAACGCTCGTCATTGCCCACAAACACGTCCTCAAACGCCAGCGCCGGCGCAATGAGCCCCGCGGGCTTGTGATAGTCCGCAATGAACAGGGCCTCAAAGTCCACAATGGGCCGCACCCCGTCCTTGCAGGCCTCCAGCGCCTTCTGTTTCTTGTAGGCCGCCTCCAGCTTCCTGGCTTCGGCCTGGCAGGCCAGGAAGTCCCCGCGCGCCTCCAGGAAATGCCGGCCCACCAGCTTGCGCACCGGCACGGCAAACGTCGTCTCGTCATGGTCATACGCTTCCACGCCGGCCACGCTCCCGCCGCGGGATTCAAACTCATCCCAGAACGCGTTCATCAGCGCGGCACCCTTGGGCAGGCGCGGGTACAGGAACGCCACGCGCTTGAATCCCAGCGTTTCGGACGCAATGCGCGCCATTTCCCGGGCCTGGCGCTCATCCGAAAGGGCCACCTGGAAGGTGAAAGGCCCCATTTCCGCGATCCCGTCACGCCGGGACAACGTCAACAGCGGGACCTTGGCGGCCTCCGCGCGCATGGCGGCGGGGCGGGCGCCCTGCAGCGTCACCGCACCCACCACGGCCATCACGCGCTTTTCGGTGATCAGCAGATCCAGCGCGGCGGCGGCGTCCTCCGGGCCGCTGGTGTCATCCAGGACCTCCACCTCCACGGGCGCGGGTGGCGGGTTGGTCTGCCCGCGGGCAATGGCGTCAGACACGGCGGCTTCCAGGCCCAGCTTGAGGGCGGCCAGCAACCGCTCCCCGGTCTGCGCGTACTTCCCGGACGTGGGGAGGACCACGCCCAGGCGGTTGGCCACGACGGTGGTGCGGATGTCCAGGATCTGCAGCGCGGCCTGCGCGGAGGTGAGGAAGGCGCCCTGCGGCTCCGCGGCCACGTAGGCCTTCAGCTCCTCCATGGCGCGCACGTCATCACCCAGGTGCAGGTAGATGCGGCCCAGCTTGAGGGTGAGCAGGTGGTGGGTCCAACTGGTGGCGGGGAGCTGCTCCCGCAGCGCCAGCACCTCCGCAAAGCGCAGCCGCCCGTCAATGATCTCCTGCAGCATGGCGCGCAACGGGTCACGCACGGCCGCGTCGGTGGTGCCCGCCTCGGCGGTGGACAGCGGCACCACCGCCCCGGCGAATTGCCCCGATTCATAGAGCGCGCGTCCCATCTTCTGCGAATAGGCGAGTTTCTCCGGGCCCTGCATCTGCTCCAGCGCACTGCGCAGGCCGCTGACGCCCTCCGCGGTGCGTCCGTCCTCCAGGTCCATGCTGGCCAGCAGGAGTTTGGCGTCCTTGGCGGCGGGGTCCCCCGGGTGGTTGAGCGCCAGGGTCTCCAGCGCGCGGCGCGCGGTGTCACGCTGCTCCAGCTGGTGGGCAATCTGCCCGGCGGCCAGCAGGGCGCCGGGGGCCTGCGGAGCGCGGGGATGGTCCCGGGCAAACGCTTCAAACAGGGCCAGCGCGTCCTGCAGGCGGCCCTCCGCGCGCGCGCGCTCCGCCCCGGCCAGCGTGGCGTTCCCGGCCCCCGGCTGCACCACGGGCTCCCCCGCGGACGGGCGGGGCTGCGCCGTCCGTGACGGGCACGCGGCGGTCCCCAGCAGGGCCAGCAGGAGGACGGGGCGGAGAAAACGGGCGGTGGAGGGGCGGGACATGGGTCCTTCCGGCGTGTTGGCGACGGGCTTCCTAGCAGGCTGCGGGCCACCCGCGCATGTTGGAGATACGATCCCGGGGGGATGCGTTCTGGGCGGGGACCTCGTACCGTTGACGTATGGCGAGGACGCTGGTGGCGGTGGTCTTGATGGCGGGATGGGCGGCCTTCTCCGCGTGCGGCGGCTCCACGGTGGATGAAGGCGAGCTGCAGGAGGATCCCAACCGCCGGGACGGTGGCAGCGGGACCGGCAGCACCAGCAGCGGGGTGGCGTCCAGCGGCGGTGGCTCGTCGTCGTCGTCTGCTTCGTCCACCTCGTCGTCTTCCTCCAGCAGCAGCACCACGGGCGGCACCAGCAGTTCTTCGTCGTCGTCTTCCAGCAGCAGCAGCACCACCGGCGGGACCAGCAGTTCCTCGTCTTCCAGCAGCAGCAGCAGCACCACCGGCGGGACCAGCAGTTCCTCGTCGTCGTCGTCGTCGTCGTCGTCGTCGTCGTCCTCCTCCTCCTCCGGCGGCTCATCCGGCGCGGTGACGTCCGACCCGTTTGACGGCACCACCTACTGCACCGCGCGCGCTAACGCGGAATGTGACCAGGCCAACCGGTGTGACCCGTCGATCATCGACTGGTCGTTCGGCTCCCTGGCGCGGTGCAAGAGCGCGCAGCGCGCGCTGTGCCTGGCCGAGGACGCGCCGTTCCTGTCCGCGCTCATTGGGCAGAGCGTGATCTTCAGCCAGGCGCAGTACGCCACGTGCATGAGTGAGATCACCGGACTGGCCTGCGGCGCTGCCCCGGGGTTGTCCGCCGCCTGTGACGCCATGTTCCGCGGCGCGCGCAACCAGAACGCGGGGTGCGCGGCGTCCATCCAGTGCGCGGACGGGCTGTTCTGCTCCGGGCTGGCCACCGGCGTGACGTGCGGCAGCTGCCAGCCCACGCTCAACCTGGGCTCCGTGTGCACCTACCACAGCGCGTGCGGGCCTTCGGCGCGGTGCATTGCCGCCACGGCGGGCGCCACCTCCGGCACCTGCCAGGCGCTCAGTGACCTGTACAAGCCCGCCGGCCAGGTCTGTAACACCCAGAACGGCCCGGCCTGCCAGGGCTACCTAGTGTGCTCCGGCGCCACGGCCTCCAACCCCGCCGGCACGTGCACGGCCATTGAGCTGCTGGCAGGTGGGGCGGCATGCAGCGCCACCTCAGACATCCAGCGCTGCATCTCCGGGCAGCAATGCGTGGTGCCCACCGCCGGTGACGCCGCCGGCACCTGCACCGCCCTGCCGGGCAGCGGCACCGCCTGTGACCTGGACCGTGGGGTGTTCCTGTGCGCGGACCCGTATTACTGCAGCGCGTGGGAGACCAACGGCGTGACGGCGGGTACGTGCAACGCGCGCAAGACGGCGGGTGGCTCCTGCACGGCGGCGGAGACGGCGTGGGCGGGTAACGGCTACAAAATGGGCTTCCTGGCCTGCTACCCGGACCTGTACTGCGACCCGGATGCCGCCGGGACCAACTACACCTGTACGGCGCCGCAGGCCCCGGCCGCGCTGCCGGCCTGCCCCTGACCGCGCGCCGCGTTCCCGTTCCACCCGGGTCGCTTGTGGGGCCGGGGGAGCTTTCGCTGCCGCGGGAGGCGGCCCATTACGTCCAATCCGTGCTGCGGTTGCGGCAGGGGGCGGCGGTGCAGCTGTTTGACGGCGAGGGCCGCCGCGCGGCGGGCGTGCTGCGCGAGGGCGGCGTGGTCCTGGTGGAGCACGTGGCGGCGGCGCCGCCGGTCCCGGCGCCACGCGTGACCCTGCTGTGTGCGCTCTCCAAGGGCGACAAGGTGGACCTGGTGGTGGAGAAGGTCTCTGAGCTGGGAGCGGTGGCGCTGCGGCCGGTGCTGTGCGTTCGCAGCGTGGTGAAGCTGGATGACGAGCGGGCGGCCTCCCGCCTGGACCGCTGGCAGCGGGTGGCGGAGGCCGCGGCGCGGCAGTGCGGGCGGGACCACGCGCTGGTGGTGCTGCCGGCGTTGGCCTTTGACGCGGCGCTGGCCGCGGACACCAGCGACCACCGCCGCATCCTGGAGCCCGGGGCGCCGCCCCTGAGCGCGGGCCTGCCGCCGGACGCGACGACGGTGGCGCTGTTCACCGGGCCGGAGGGCGGGTTTGACCCGGGCGAGTTGGAGCGGGCGGAGCGGGCGGGCTTCCAGCGCGCGGGGCTGGGTCCGCTCACGCTGAGGGCGGAGACCGCACCGCTGGTGGCCCTGGCCGCGGTGCTGGCGCGCGCGGGCAGACTCTGAGAAATAGGGCGGGACATGGCCATTCTCCTCGACGGCGGCGTGGGTACGGCCCTCATCGCGCGGGGGCTGAAGGAGACGGACGTTCCTGAACGGTGGCTGCTGGACCGCCTGGACGAGGTGGTGGCGGTGCACCGCAGCCACGTCCGCGCCGGAGCCGAAGTGGTCCTGACCTGCACGCTCAACGCGCACCCTCCCCTGCTGCGGCCGCATGGGCTGCATTCCTTCTCCGGCGAGATCCGCCGCATGGCGGTGCACGCCGCGCGGTCCGCCGGGGCGCCGCGCGTGTACGGCGTGGTGGGTCCGCTGCCGCCCCGCATGGATCCGCGGCAGGTGGAGGCGTTTGCTGAAGCGGCCGCGGCGGACCTGGCGCAGGCCGGCGCGGACGGGCTGTGCCTGGAGACGATCACGACGCTGGAGGAGGGCGTGGCGCGGGTGCGCGGCGCGGCGCTGACCGGACTGCCGCTGGTGGCGTCCATGGTCCCCGGCACGCCCGCGGCGGACGACCCGATGAAGGCCTGCCGCGAGCTGATGGGAGCCGGCGCCACGCTGATTGGGGCCAACTGCGCGCCGCCGGCGGAGTGCATGGCGCTGCTGGGATCCATGGCGGGACTGGATCCCAGCGCGCGGTGGGCCAAACCGTCCGCGGGCACGCCGCGCCACCCGGTGTCACCCCAGGCGTGGGCGGACGGGGCGCTGCGCATTGCCCGCATGGGCGTGGGCTGGATTGGCGGGTGCTGCGGGGTGGACGCAGCCATGCTGGCGGCGCTCAAGCGCGGCATGGGCGCGTTGATGACCTGAGGGGTGGGGCGTTCACGGTTCCCCGTCGGTGGGCTTGCCCCCCAGCTTCACGCGCCGCTTCATCCCGTCCGTCATTTCCACGGCATTGTCCCGCGTGACCCACAGGGCCTGCGCACCCGCCACGCGCGCCAGCACCGGCGCGGCATCCTTGGGGCCCAGGATGAAGCACGCCTTCCCCAGCCAGTCCGCGTCCAGCGCGCGCGGCGCCAGCACCGTGACCGCGCGGCTTGCACGCGCCGGGAAACCCGTCCGCGGGTCAATGACGGGGTGGTACCTCCGCCCGCCCACCAACACGAACCGCTCGTAGTCCCCCAGGGTGGCGCACGCGCCGTCCCGCAGCTCCACGGAGGCAAACACGCGGTCCGGCGCGCGCGGGTCTGGCACGCCCACCGGCCAGCCGCCGGGCCCCTGCGGTCCGTGGCACAGGCGCAGGCCGCCCAGCGTGGCGCGGAAGGTGGACGCCCCGCCGCCCAGCAACAGGCGCGCGGCGCGGTCCAGCGCGTAGCCCCGGGCAATCCCGCCCAGGCCCAGCCGCATCTGCGCGGACGGGAGCATCACGGCGGTGCGTGCCTCGTCTAGGACCACCAGGCGGTAGTCCACCAGCTTGCGCAGCCGCGCCACCTCTTCCGGGTCCGGCAGGGCCGCGGCCCCAGGCGCCGAATCAAACGTCCACAGCCGGCTCATGGACGCGTAGGTGACGTCGAACACGCCCCCGGAAAGCTCGCTGAGTTCAAGGCACCGCCGGACCAGCGCAAAGGTCTCCGCGCTCACTTCCACGCTGGCTGACCCGGCGGCCGCGTTGATCCGGGACACGTCGCTTCCCGGCGTGGTGCCGGACAGCAGCACGTGGATGCGCTCCACCTCCTGGTGCGCGGCCTCCAGGGCCTGTTCCACTTCGGCGGCCTGGGCGCCCTGGGCCGGGCTCTCCAACTCCAGGCGTGTGCCAAACGCGGAGCCTTCGCGGCGCAGCCAGGGCGGGTCCGCCCGGGCCGGCCGGGGGCGCGCCCGGGCCACCATGGGCGCCGCCAGCAGTCCCAAGAGCGTGCGCCGGTCCAGCCGCATGTCACTCCTCCCGGGCGTCCGTGGCCGGAATGTGGCTATCACGACGGCCGGCAAGCTAAGAACCTCGGTATGGCCGACCGCCTGTTCCTGGACATCTCCCCGCAGGGCACCCTGGTGGCGCCCACGGCTCAGGCGCGCGCTGCCGTCGCCCGTCGCTCCGGCCGGTGGGTGCTGATGCCATCGGCCTCCAACATGCTGCTGTTGTCCCAGTGGGAGGGGCCGGAGGTCGCCCAGAAGGATGAGGTGGAGCGCTCGCTGCTGATGGGCGAGATGGGCGGCATTGGCCTGCTGGACCTGCTGGGGCTGCTCAGCCAGACGCGGCGGTCGGTGCGGATCGTGGTCAGCCGCGGCCGCACGGAGCGCGCCATCCTGCTGCGTGACGGCGAGATCGCCTCGGTGGCGTCTTCCGATGCCAAGGACCGCCTGGGCGAGTTCCTGGTCCGCATTGGCAAGCTCTCCGCCCAGCAGCTGCAGGAAGCGCTGGCCGGCGCCCAGCAGCAGGGGCGGAAGTTGGGCCAGCACCTGGTCCAGTCCGCCCTGCTGTCCAGCCATGACCTGTGGAGCGCCATCCAGATGCAGATCATGGAGATCATCTGCGACGTGGTGTCCTGGACGGAAGGCACCTACGCCATCTTCAGCCTGCCCGAGCCCTTTGTCTGGCCGCAGACCCCGCCCCTGCCCACGCAGGCCATCATCCTGGAAGCGGTGCGCCGCTCCGACGAGATGGCGCTGTTCAAGCACAAGATCCCCACCTACGACGCCGTCCTCAGCCCCACCGGCAAGCTCCCGCATGACTGCGAACCCCCGGAGCTGGCCGCCCTGCAGAACCTCCAGCCGGGCATGACCGTGCGGGAGCTGGGCATCCGCCTGCAGAAGGGCGAGTTCGACACGACGCGCGTGGTGTATTCGCTGCTGAAGGGGGGCGCGCTCTCCGTCACGGCCGCCCCCGCTCCGGCAGCCCCCGCGCGCGCGCCGGCACCCGCCGCGGGCGCACCCGCCGCATTCCCCTCCCCCGTCACCTACGGCGGCCCGGCCGGCGCCGGGCCCATCCCCGCGCCCGCGGCGCTGGGCGTCCCCATCCTCCCGGGCGCCCAGGAACTGCTGGGCGTGTTCTCCCAGGCGCTGCGGGAGATTGACACGGAGTGCGCCCGCCACCGCGTGAGCGAGCCCTACCGCCGCGGACTGATGGCCTTCCTGGTGGACCGGCAGAACGCGTACTCCGCGCTGTTCCAGGGCGTGTCCCTGCGGCAGGACGGAGACGTGGACGGATCCCGGCTGATGGCCAACGTGGCCGCGGCCAACATGAAGGACCCGGCCCGCGGCGTGCTGGACGCCATGAACGAAATGACGTTCTTTGCACTGTTCCAGGCGGCGGAGTTGCTGGAGGCGCATGTTGACGAGGAGTTGGCCCGCCGCGTGCGCCAGGTGCTGTCCGTGCTGCCCCGCTGACAGGCCGTGACGCCAGCAGGATGCGCCCTCAGGCCTTGCGCA
This sequence comes from Deltaproteobacteria bacterium, assembly GCA_016218805.1. Lineage (GTDB taxonomy): Bacteria > Myxococcota > JACRCW01 > JACRCW01 > JACRCW01 > JACRCW01. Next base: position 10,898 of record JACRCW010000137.1, read on the forward strand.
CTTCCGCGCGCAGTTCCTTTTCCACCGAACTCATCACTTCCTGGTGCAGGCCGTTGACCACGTCGTCCGTCAGCGTCTTGTCCGGACTGCGGAAAGTCAGGCTGATCCCCACGCTCTTCTTGCCCTTGGGCAGCTTGTCATCCCGGTACAGGTCAAACAGCTCCACCCGCTCCAGCAGTCCCTCAGACGAAGCGCGCGTGCCGCGCACGGCGCCAAACAGCTGCTCCACGCTCAACGACTCCTCCACCAGGGCGGACAGGTCACGCCGCACGGCGGGGAAGCGCGGGATGGCGCGGTAGGTGGCGGCGCCCGGCATCCGGGAGGCCAGCGCGCCCAGGTCCAGTTCGCCCACCAGCACGTCACCGGGCAGGTCCAGGCCCTGCCCCACCGCCGGGTGCAGCACGCCAAACGTCCCCACGCTCACCCCCTGGTGCATCACCGTGGCGGACTTGCCCGGGTGCAGGTGCGGCGCCACGCCGTCACCCGCCGGCACCACGCGCACGTCCCCGTCCCACAGGTCCGCCCGCAGGCCCAGCGCGCCCAGCAACTCCTCCACCACGCCCTTGGCGTCGTAGAAATCCAGCGGCGAACTCACGCGCGCCTGGTGCCCCGCCGGGCCGCGCGTCCCCGTCATCACAAACCCCGCGTGACAACGCTCCAGCGCGTACGCATCGCCGCCGGGGGGACCATCCGCCGTGTGCGGCCGCGGATCGGCGCCCTCCGGCCGCGCGCCGTGGAACACGGTGCCCAGTTCAAACAGCCGCACCTCGTGCTCGCCGTGCCGGTGGTTGTGCGCCAGGTTGCGCAACAGCGCCGGCAACAGCGTGCTGCGCATGACGCTGACCTCCTCGGAGAGCGCGTTGCGCAGCGTGAGCCGCGGGATGCGCGTCCCCTCCCCGTCAAAGGGCGCCAGTTCGCGCGGGGACAGAAACCCCATGTTCACCGCCTCATCAAAACCGGCGGCCACCAGCGCCTCCCGCACGGTGTCCACCGCGGACATCCGCGGGCTCTCCGCCATCTGCATGAGCCGCCCGCTGCCGCGCGGCAGCATCTCCGGGATCCGGTCCAGCCCCAGCAGGCGGCCCACCTCCTCCACCAGGTCCACCTCATGCACCAGGTCCGGGCGGAAGGTGGGCACGCGGAAGCGGATGGCACCCGCCTCACGGCCGGCCACCTCCAGGCCCAGCGCGGTCAGCGCGCGGGCCACCAGCGCCTCATCAATGAGCTTGCCGGGCATGCCCAACAGCTGCGCCGCCCGCGCCGGACGCAGCGTGACCTCCAGGGGCTCCACCGCGCGCGGGTAGGCCTGCGCAATCCCGCGCCGCACCTGCCCGCCGCCCAGGTCCACAAACAGCTGCGCCGCGCGGTTGAGCGCTTCATCCAGGGTGCGGTTGGGGTCACAGCCGCGCTCAAAGCGGTGTGACGCCTCCGTGTGCAGCCCGTGACGGCGTGCGGTGCGCCGCACGCCGGAGGGGTCAAAATACGCCGCCTCCAGCAGCACGCGCGTGGTGCCCGCGTGCACCTCCGTGTCCCGGCCGCCCATCACGCCAGCCAGCGCAATGGGCTTGTCCGGGTCACAGATGCACAGATCATCCGCGTTGAGGACGCGCTCCACGCCGTCCAACGTGGTGAGCTTTTCACCCGGCTTGGCGCAGCGCACCACCACGGTGGGCCGGCCGCGCTCCAGGGCCAGTTTGTCCATGTCAAAGGCGTGCAGCGGGTGACCGCGCTCCATCAGCAGCAGGTTGGTCACGTCCACAATGTTGTTGATGGACCGCATGCCGCACGCTTCCAGGCGGCGCACCAGCCACGCAGGGGACGGCCCCACGGTGACGCCCTCAATGACGCGGGCGCAGTACCGCGCGCAGCGCAGCGGGTCCTCAATGCGGACCTGCGCACCATCATCAATGGGACCGCCGCGTTCCGCACAGGTGGAGGAGGGCGGTTTGACGCGGAAGGCGGGCGTGGAGGCGGCGGCCCCGGCCGGGCGCCGCGCGCGGTCCTTCTCCGCCTCCTCCACCGTCACGGTGAGCCCGTGCGGCGTGGGGTTGGGTCCGGAGTTGGGCGGCGGCGTGGTGGACGGCATGGACAGGGCCGCAGCCAGATCCCGCGCGACACCGACGTGGGACAGCGCGTCCGGGCGGTTGGGTGTCACGCCAATGTGCAGCACGTGGTCCTCCGCCTGCACCACGCGCGCAAACGGCGTCCCGTTGGTCAGCCCCGGCTCCAGCAGCATCAGCCCGTCATGGTTGCCGCTGGGGAGCGCCAGCTCCTTGGAGGAGCACATCATCCCCTGGCTCATCACCCCCGCCACGGCGCGCTCCGCAATGGCCAGCCCGCCCGGGAGCAGCGCGCCCACGCGCGCCACCGGCACCAGGCTCCCCGGCTCGCAGTTGGGCGCGCCACAGACAATGGACAGCGGGGCTGGTTCGCCCACGTCCACGGTGCACAATGACAGCTTCTCCGAGTTGGGGTGCTTGTCCCGCGTGAGGATGGTCCCCACCACAATGTTCCGGTACGCGGCGGCCAGGTCCTCCACGCTCTCCACTTCCAGCCCGGCCAGCGTGAGCCGGTCCGCCACGTCCCGCGCGGACAACTCCGCGGGAATGTCCAGCAACTCCTTGAGCCACTTGAACGAGATGCGCATGGTGGACCCGCCGCAATGGGGTTGGAACGGAACTCAGAACTGCCGCAGGAAGCGGACGTCGTTCTCAAAGAACAGGCGCAGGTCCGGGATGCGGTAGCGCAGCATGGCCAGCCGCTCCACGCCAAACCCGAACGCGAACCCGGTCACCTTCTCCGTGTCATACCCCACCGCCTTGAACACGTTGGGGTGCACCAGGCCCGCGCCGGCCACCTCCAGCCAGGTGGTGCCCTTGCACACGCGGCACGGCCCGCCTTCCACGTCGGACCGGCCGGTGGCGCCGCAGGTGACGCAGGAGATGTCCACCTCGCAGGAGGGCTCCGTGAACGGGAAGAAGGACGGGCGCAGCCGGATGCGCACCTCCGGACCAAACAGCTTGCGCGCAAAGGCCAGCAGCGTGCCCTTGAGGTCCGCCATGGAGACCTCCTCGTCCACAAACAGGCCCTCCACCTGGTGGAACATGGGGCTGTGCGTGGCGTCCGAGTCGCTGCGGTACACGGCGCCGGGGCACACCACCTTCACCGGGGGCTTCTTCACCTCCAGCATGGTGCGGATCTGCAGCGGGCTGGTGTGCGTGCGCAGGACCACGTCATCCGTCAGGTAGAAGGTGTCCTGCATGTCCCGCGCGGGATGGTCCCGCGGGATGTTGAGCGCCTCAAAGTTGTAGAACTCGTGCTCAATCTCCGGGCCGGTGACGGCGCGGTACCCCAGCTGCCCAAAGATGCGCAGGATGGTGTCCGTGGTCTCCCGGATGGGGTGGACGTGGCCGCGCACGTGCCGGCGCCCCGGCGCGGTGACATCCAGGCGCTCCTGCAGCGCGGCCTGGTCCCGGCGCAGCTTGGCGGCGGCCTGCGCGCGCGCCAGCAGGTCCTCCAGTTCGCCCTTGGCCTCGTTCACCAGTTTGCCCGCCGCGGGCTTCTCCGCCGCCGGCAGCTGCGCCACGCCCTTGAGGAGCTGGGACAGCTTGCCCTTCTTGCCCAGGAACGCCACCCGCACCTGGTCCACGGCGTCTTCATTGGCCGCCCCCTGGAGGGCGGTGCGGGCTTCTTCAACCAGGGCGGAGAGCTCAGGCTTCATGCAGGGGAACGTCCATAGCCCAACCGGGCGGATCGAAACACCCGCGGGAGAGCCCTCCCACGGGTGCTGCAGCGTGTTGACGCGGCGTCACCGTTCCGCTTGGCGGAGCGGTGCTCAGGCCTTCTTGGCCAGCTCCACAACCGCCTTGAACGCGGCCGGGTCATTGAGGGCCAGGTCCGCCAGGATCTTGCGGTCCAGGCTGATCTTGGCTTTCTTCAACCCGCCAATGAGGCGGCTGTAGGAGATGCCTTCAATGCGCGCACCGGCGTTGATGCGCGTGATCCACAGGTGGCGGAAGTCGCGCTTCTTGACCTTGCGGTCGCGGAACGCAAACGCCAGCGCGCGGTCCACCGTCTCGGTGGCAGTGCGGAACAACCGGTGGCGTGTGCCGTAGTAACCTTCGGCCATCTTCAGGATGCGGTGACGACGACGGCGGGCCTTGAACCCTCTCTTGGCGCGGGGCATTGCAGTACCTCTTCAAGCGTGGCCGGGCCAACGTGGACCCGGCGCGTGGCGTGGAAACTTCACAAGAATCACAAGTAGGGGAGCATCCGGCGGAGGTGACCCTGCTCGGTGATGCGAGCCACCTGGTCAGCCCGGCCCTGCCGCTTCAGCTTGCGCGAATGCCGCGTAAGCAGATGGCGGCGGCCGGTGGTGCCGAACACGAACTTCCCCGTGCCCGTCTTCTTGAAACGCTTGGCCGCTGCCCGCTTGGTCTTCTGCTTCACTTTCACCTTGGCAACCATTTCATTCCTCGTTTCGCGTCGCTGCGGCGGCGGGGTCGGTCTGACCACGCACTTCAGGAGCCGGCGTCGCTTCCAAGGGCCCTGCCCATGAAGCCGTCATCCGACGACGGGGCAGCACCCGAACCTCAATCGACCCTCACGGTCCCCGGGACGGGGAACCCTGCGGGGGGGCGCTTGGTACTCCACCTTCCGGCGGCCGTCCAGCCGGCGGCGGCGGCCGGGGAGCCTGCGGTGCCGCCGCCGCGGGCGCACCCGCAGACGGGCCCGCGGGCGTGACCGGCCGGACCCCGCCCTTACCCGGCGCAATGATCATGTACATGTTCCGCCCTTCCATCCGGGGGAACTGCTCCATCATGGCAATGTCCTTCACGCTCTCAATGACGCGGTCCAGGACCTGCTTGCCAATTTCCGGGTGCGTGATCTCGCGGCCGCGGAACATGATGGTGACCTTGGCCTTGTTGCCTTCGCCCAGGAAGCGGCGGATGTGGTCCACCTTGAAGTTGAAGTCATGGTCGTCCGTCTTGGGACGCAGCTTCACTTCCTTGAGCTCAATGATCTTCTGGTTCTTCTTGGCCACCGCGGCCTTCTTCTTCTGGTCATACTTGTACTTCCCGTAGTCCATCAGCTTGCAGACGGGCGGGCGGGACATGGGGTTGACCTCAACCAGGTCCAGTCCCAGCTCCATGGCGCGCTTGAGCGCGTCATCCGTCTGCACCACGCCAAGCTTCTGCCCGTCCGCGTCAATGACAAACACTTCCTTCACGCGGATACGGCGGTTGACGCGCAGCTCATTGCTGCGCTGCTGACCTCCGGGTCCGGGCTTCTGACCGGGCCCTGACTGCTGGGAATCTGGCGGACGCATGGGCGGTGGAATGGCGGTGACCCTCCAAGTAATGCCGCCGGGCCGCATCGCAACGCGGACGGCAAAGGGCGGCCCGTATGGCACAGGGGAATGAGGATGACAAGGCGCGTGAATCCAACGCGGAACGCTGATCGTCGGCGCGCCCTACCGTCCCGCGGAGGGACGGGTAGCGGGCGTCAGCCGGCGGCGCCTTCCTTGGGCGGCCACGGCGTATCAATGAACACCCGCGCCTCCTTGTCATGCATGCCGCAGGCGTAGATGTTGCGGCCGCGGTTTTCGCGGTTGACGTACCAGTACACGGCACGCCGCTGGCACTTGGGCACGCCGCAGCGCTTGTTGAGATGGTCACAATCATTCTTCTGGATCACGGGGACTCCCTGTTGTTGGCTTGCTGAGTGTGGAATCAGATCACGCGCGTGGCGCCCACCAGCGCCGCCGGCGCCACCGGGCCCGCCGTGAACGCGCCGGCCACGGTGTCCTGCACGGCCCGCGTCAGCGTGTCCCGGTCATCCAGGGTCATCCCGCGCGTGTCCACCGGCGGGTGCACCACCACCAGGATGTCCCCGCGCCGGATCATCACGTGCCCGGGCGCGTAGACCGCGTCTGCGCCCAGGATGCTGACCGGCTGGATGGGACAGTGCTGCTCCAGCGCAATGAGGAACGCGCCCTTCTTGAACGGCTCCAGCGCGGGGCCGCGGGACCGGCGGCCTTCGGCAAAGACCAGGATGGAGCGTCCGGTGCTCAGGCGCTGCGCCACCAGCTTGAGCCGCCGCTGCGCACCGGCCTTGTCACTGCGGTCCAGGCCAATGCTGCGGCTCATCCACAGCGCCTGGCCCAGCAGCGGCACGTACTCCAGTGACCGCTTGTGCAGCGTGGCCAGGTTGTACGGCAGCGTCACACCAATGCACGGCACGTCCAGGTGACTGCGGTGATTGGACACAATGACGCAGTTGCTGGCCGGGTCAATGTTGTGCGCGCCCTTGACCCACACCCGCACGCCGAACACCCGCAGGATCCAGCGCGCCCACAGGCGGAACATGCCGTTGCCCACCACCTTGCCCGCGCGGTCCGGAGACAACAGGAACGGGATGGGCGTGACCAGCACGCCCGCGGCCAGCAGCCCCACCAGCGGAAACAACCCCAGGAAATTGCGCCACCAGTGGGTCAGACCCCAGGCCAGGCCGCGGGGGGCCGGGCGTGCGTTGACGGTTTCAATGGAGGACTGGGCCATGGAGCGCCTTTGGTGAGGGCGCCAACGACATGGAGGCCACCCGGGCCAGCCAAGTGCCGGGGTTCTACAGGGAACACCGACACGCCGGGCTGCAGGGTAGGACGCGCTGCGACCGAACACAACCCGTGCGGTTACAGCTTCACTGCGTCCCGGACCATTTCCATGGTTTCGTGCGCCACGGTGCGCGCGCGGCGGTTGCCCTCCACGAGAATGTCATCCAGCGCGGTGTTGTTCACCAGCTCCGCGCGCTTCTCCCGCACGGGATCCAGGATGGCATCCATGGCCACCAACAGCTTCTTCTTGCAGTCCACACAGCCAATCCCCGCGGACCGGCACCCCGCCGCCACCTCCTCCACCACGGGCAGCGCGGACAGCGCCTTGTGCCACGCGTAGATGTTGCAGACCTCCGGGTTGCCCGGGTCCGTGCGCTTGATGCGCTGCGGATCCGTGGGGGCGGCCAGCACCTTCTTCTTCACGTCCTCCTTGCTGTCACCCAGCATGAGCGCGTTGTTGTAGCTCTTACTCATCTTGCGGCCGTCCAGGCCGCTGAGCTTGGGGACGGGGGAGAGGATGGCCTCTGGCTCCGGGAACACCTGGCAGCTGTAGAGGTGGTGGAAGCGGCGGACCAGTTCCCGCGTGAGTTCCAGGTGCGGCAGCTGGTCCTGCCCAACGGGAACCGCGTGCGCCCGGTACAGGATGATGTCCGCGCTCTGCAGCAGCGGATAGCCCAGGAACCCGTACGTGGACAGGTCCTTGTGTGACAGGTTCTCCTGCTGCTCCTTGTACGTGGGCACGCGCTCCAGCCAGGACAGCGGCGTGATCATGGAGAGGATCACGTGCAGCTCGCTGTGCTCCGCCACGCGGCTCTGCTCAAACACCACCGCGCGCGCGGGGTCCACGCCGCAGGCAATCCATTCAGCCAGGTTCACGCGCCGCGCGGCGCGCACGCCGCCAGTGTCGTCGTACGACGTGGACAGCGCGTGCAGGTCCGCGCTCATGAAGAAGCAGTCATGCGTGTCCTGCATGGTGACCCAGTTCTTCAGCGCGCCCAGGTAGTGCCCCAGGTGCAGGGGCCCCGTGGGACGCATTCCGCTCAACACGCGCTGGCGCGTGGGTGCTGCTGTCATGGGGTACTCCTCGACGGAAACCGGCGGCGGGCTATAGCCTTCAACGCGCCGTGTCCGCCACTGCAACGCGTGCTTGGGTCAGAACGGTGTCCGCCACCGCAGGCCGGGAAACCGCGCAAAGTCCCGGTCGGTGGTGACCCACTCACACCCGGACTCCACGGCAAGCGCAGCCAGCCAGGCGTCCTGGACAAGATTGCCTGTGGCCGAAGCTCGGCGGCAGAGATCCTCAAAGATCATCCAGTGATTGGGGCCTGGCTGGACCAGGGTGCAGTGGGCGGGCGACATCACCGCGCGCGCGAATGCCAGCGCTTGTTCGCGGCTGCTGGGCTTCACGAAGATCCGCGGGTGCGTGCTGATGCGCACGACAGCGCTGAGGACCTGGGGCGACATGCCATACGCCGCGGCGCCGTTGACCTGAGCGTCCAGCCAGGCAAAGTGGGCGGCGTGGTCCTTTCCGTCAGGCCGGAACGCGTAGAGCAGGACATTGACGTCTGGAAGGAACATCACCGACCCTCGATGAGGTCGATCAGAGCCGCGCCGTTGTCCAAGTCGACACCCGGAAGCGTACCGCCCGTCGCGGTCGAGACCGGCAGGACCACGCGCTTGGTTTGCGCGGCCGCGCGCGGGCGCGCCAGTACCAGACGCACACCTTCCTCGATCAGGGCGGTCAAGGTCTCGCCACGCCTCGCGGCCTCACGCCGCGCTTGGGCCAGCAGGCGGTCATCGAGTCGGATGGTGGTTCGCATATGTCTAGACATACTCCTACGGCGTCCATATGTCTTCACCGGACAATCTGCGCCACCCCGGTGTCCACCAGCGACCGCAGGAACTCCTGCGCCGTCCCCGTGGCGGCGCTGTTCTCATACACCGCAAAGTGCCCGTTGTTGGGCCACTGCACCAGGCCCGCGGTGGCCGCGACAACGTCCACGGACATGTCCCCCGTCACCGGCGAGCTCACGGCTGCCAGCCCGCGCAGCACCTCCGGCGGCACCGCCTGGTACACCGGCTCCACCACGGGAATCCCCGCGGCCGCGGCCAGCGGGCCGTGCGTGCGCGGCGGTGTGTATTCGTCCAACAGGCCGCTGTAGATGAGCACGTTGGGCGGCTTGCGTCCGGGCGCGTAGTACCGCGGCGCCGCATTGAGTGGTTCCAGCACTTCGCCCAGGGACTGCAGCAGGGTGAGCAGCGGGTGGAACTCGTCCAGCGTTTCTTCGTCAGGGAGGCCCAGCAGCACCCTGATGGCGGCGGCCAGCACCACCGGCTCCGTCTTCTCCAGGATGCTCTCCGCAAAACCGCCGCCCGCGCCGGAGAGAATGGCCAGGTCCAGGTCCGTCTCCACGCCCGTCATGATCGCGCCGGTGATGCCACCCTGGCTGTGTCCAAAGAACAGCTTGAGATCGTCGCGGAAGTGCAGCTCCGTCCCGTCCGCGGCGATGCCCGCGGGGACAACCAGCGTGGAGATGGAGTGCAGTTGCGCAATGCTCTCCAGCGCACTCTGCCGCCAGTTCCCCGTGCCCGCCTGCGGGTTGAGGAAGTTGAAGGTGGCCAACTCTTCCGAGCCGGCACGGTACCCGTCACGCGTGCGGTGCAGCGGCTGGCTGATGGAGACGGCGGCACAACCCGCGGTGCCCATCCAGGTGGATTCATCCCCCGTGCGTGAACCGATGAATGAGCGGAAATCCCCGCCGGTCCCGTGCGCCACCACGACGACGCAGCGGCCCGCGGCCGGAGGGGGGGACCTGGGCACCGTCAGCGCAAAGCGCACCGTCTCGGTCCGTTGCACCACCGGGGTGCCCGTCTCATCCAGCACAAACCCGCCGTTGTGCCCGTCATACGTGTCATACGGCGGTATGCCCTGCTGGAAGTGTGGAAGGCCAATGGTGCCTTCATAGACGTGGAACGCCGCGTACGCGTCAAAGTCCTGCGGCCGGCTCCAGTTGCCCACCACGTACGGCGCGCCGGCCACCACGCGCTCACGCGCCTTCTGCAGGGACGCATAGGGGTCCTGCGTGGTGATCACCGTGGCGTGGACCACGCGGGCCAGGTCCAGTTGCACCGCCACGGCGCTGCTGCGCAGCGGCGCCCATGCGGCCCATGCGCGCTCCAACCGCGGCTCAGTGACGGACGACGACGACAGCAGCGCGTGCAAATCCGCGGTGGCCTCCACGCGGCCCCCGGCGCTGCCGCGCACCGAGTCCAACACCACCAGCGCGTACGACGTGGAGGGACGCAGCGGGAAACCCAGCACGGGGAGCGCCACCAGCGTGTGCGCCGGGAGGAACAGGTCCTCGCCCGTGCGGAAGGCCAGGCGCAGCGGGATGCGCCGCCCGAGTTCCGGTGACGCGGGGTCCACGTCCACCAGTTGCACGGCGGCCGTGGCGTCCAGCGTGGCCGCTTCGTCCGCGGGCAGGGACGCGGGGGCCAGGTCCACGGTGAATCCCAGGAAGAAGCCACCGTTGAGACCCCACCCGCTGAGCTTCTCCATCTCCAGCCGGTAGTCCTCAATCACGCTGGACTGCGTGGGGTTGGGGAACGTGTCCAGCCGCAGCGTGCCGTCGGGCGCGCGGTCCACATCGCTGGGCCACGGGATGTCCAGCCAGGGGCGCAGCCTGGTGCTGGCCGGGTCATGGACCGTGAACCGGGCCGTCCCCTCCGGCGGGGCGTTCACAGGTGGGGCACAGGAGACTGCCAGCAGGAGGGCCGGCAACAACAACGACGACGACGGGACGGTGTGCATGGGCGCGGTGCACGGTTAGCCCGCGCCACCGCAAGGAGCAACCGCGTTGCGTTTCACTCGCCGGTGGGGTCCGCGTGACGTCGTGACTTCCCGCGCGGCGCCCTGCCCTCGCCTGCCGGGCGCGTCTTCTCTTCCAGCGCCACCACAATCCGGGTCAGGTCCGCCACCGCCTCTTCCAGCTCGGTGAGCTTCTGCTGCATCAGCGCCACGTCCTCCACCGTGGGCACGTTGAACGTGCTCAGCAGCTGGATCAGTCCCTTGTCCATGGTGCCCTTTGCCTTGAGCGCGCCGGAGATGGCACCCTGGAGAGACTTCACAAACGAATCATTGGCGAGCAGTTGGGTAAGCAACTGCGTGAGCTTTTCCTCGCCGAGCTTGAGCAGGGGCGACAGGCCCGGGGACAGGCGGCTCTCCGACATGGGGGTTTCTCCTCGGCGCGTGAAGGAACGCTGGCGTTGGTTACAGTTGCTTGACAACATGCGTCAAGCGAACACTGCTTTTTCCGGAGGTCATTCGGCGGATGGAAGGTTTGTCGACGGTGGCGGCTTGGTTGGCGGCGGGGCTGCTGGGGGCGGTCGTCGTGGGGGCCGCGGGGTACGCCACGGTGATGTATCTGGCGTGGATCATGGTGCGGCGGCGGCGGTTGGGGGCCCTGCACCGGGCCCACCCGGTGCGCGCGTACCTGGTGGAGTGGGCCAGCGCGGCGCTGATGGTGCTGCTGGCGGTGCCCACACTGTTCCGCCGCCGCGTGAAGCTGGCAGAGGGCAACGGTGGCGTCCCGGTGCTGTGCGTGCACGGGTACACGCAGCACTGGGGCAACTTTGTGTTCATGGCGCCCCGCCTGGCCGCGGCGGGGTGCGGCAGCGTGTACGGCGTCAACGTGGTGCCGCGCTTCCGCTCCATGGAGCGCTGCGCCGCGCAGGTCACGGAGGCGCTGCTGTGGATCCGCGCCCAGACCGGCGCCGAAAAGATCGACGTCATCTGTCACTCCATGGGCGGCCTGCTGCTGCGCGCCGCGCTGGCGCGCCACGGCGCTGACGGGCTGGTGCGCCGCGCGGTGACGCTGGGAACGCCGCACGCGGGGACCATCATTGCGCGGTTTGGCCCGGGCCAGAACGCGGCGGAGATGCGGCCGGGCAGCGCGTTCCTGGCCGCGCTGCCGGCGCCCCCGCCCACGCTCACCAGCGTCTGGTCCACCTCTGACGCGGTGGTCCTCCCGCCGGAGAACGCGGCTTGCGGCGCGGGCGACGTCGTGTTCGACGACCTGGGGCACCTGTCACTGCTGCTGTCTCCGCGCGTGTGGCGCACCGTGGGGGAGCGCTTGACGGCGCCCGATCCCGCGCACCATGTGGACGGCTGACGCGCCCCTCGCCGCCCGGTAGGACACCGTACCCGTCGTGCACGACTCCGCCAGCGCCATGTATCCCGCCCCGGGCCCCGGGCTGCCCCGCTTCCTGATGGAGCGGCAGGTCCACGTCGTCATGGGCAAGGGGGGCGTGGGCAAGAGCATGGTGTCACTGGCCCTGGCGCTGGGGCTGGCGGCGCGCGGGCGGCGCGTGTTGCTGTGCCAGGTGAACACCGCGGATGCGCACGGGCCGTTGCTGGGCGTGCCGGTGGGCAAGGACCTGGTGGAGGTGCAACCGCGCCTGAGCTGCGTGGACATGGAACCGCTCACCGCGCGCCGTGAGTACGTGATGATGATCCTGAAGTTCCGCGCTGTATATGACGCGCTGTTTGAGAACCGCTTTGCGCAGTACTTCATGCGGTTTGTCCCGTCCCTGGCGGAGCTCAACATGACGGGCAAGGTGTGGTTCCACGCCGAGGAGAAGGACGGCAAGGAACGCCGCTGGGACCACGTCATTGTGGATGCGCCAGCCACCGGGCACGGCATCACGCTGGTGAAGGTGCCGCGGGTGATCTCCTCCACCGCGCCGTCCGGGCCGCTCAAGCAGCAGACCGCGCAGATGGCGGCGTTGTTTGAGGACGCGCAGCGCACGGCGCTGCACGTGGTCACCACGCCGGATGAGCTCAGCGTGCTGGAAACAGAGGAACTGGTGGCCCGGCTGCGCAACGAGAAGGTGGGTCCGTTGGGCGTGGCCGTGCTCAACCGCGTGCCGCCGCGCCTGTTTGACGGCGTGGACCATGCACCGCTGACGCGCGTGACCACCGTGCCCGGCGTGGGGCCGTATGCCGCCGCGGCGCTGGAGCGCGCGCGCCTGGAGTTGGCCACGCTGGCCGCGCGGGACCGCCTCACCGCGTTGGGATTGCCCGTGCTGGCGCTGCCGGAGACCCCCGGCCAGGAGTTCCTCCTGGACGACGCCAAGGCCATGGCGGCCACGCTGTTCCCGCCGCCGCGCGTGGTGGAGGCGCTGTGAAGGAGCCCGTCAAGGACCTCCTGCTGGAAAAGCGCGTGCTGTGCACGGTGGGCAGTGGCGGCGTGGGGAAGACCACGTGCGCGGCCGCGCTGGGCATGATGGCCTCCGTGCTGGGACGCCGCGTGCTGGTGCTCACCATTGACCCGGCCAAGCGGCTGGCGTCCGCCATGGGACTGGGTGACCTGGGCCTCCGTGAAGAGGTCATCTCCGTGGAGCGGATGCGCGCGCTGGGCATCCCGGCGCAAGAACCGCTGGCGGTGAAGATGCTGGACCTCAAGGCCAGTTGGGATGACATGGTGCGCCGCCTCTCCAGCACGCCGGAGGCCGCGCACGACATCCTGGGCAACCGGTTCTACCAGTACCTGTCCACGGAGCTGGCCGGGGCGCAGGAGTACATTGCGTGCGAACACCTGTTCACCATGTCCTACGAACGCGCGTACGACCTGGTGGTGCTGGACACGCCGCCCACGGCCAACGCGTTGGACTTCCTGGACGCGCCGGACCGCATCCTGGGCATCCTCAATCACGACGCGGTGCGCATTGCCGCGCGGCCGGCGCTGGTGGCGGGCAAGCTGTCCCTGAAGCTGTTTGACATGGCGGGCGGCGCCGCCATGAAGGCCATGGAGAAGCTCACCGGCGTGGAGACGCTCAAGGAACTCTCCGAGTTCCTGCTGCTGTTTGAGCAGCTGTTTGACCCGATCAAGACTCGCACGGAGGCGGTGCAGCGGTTGTTGACGTCAGACGGAACCAGTTTTGTGCTGGTGGCAAGCCCGGAGATGGGACCGCTGGCGCAGGCCCGCTACTTCCTGGAGCACCTGGAGAGGATGTCCCTGCCGGTGGGCTGCGTGGTGGTGAACCGCGTCCGCCGCGCGCCGCCCGCGGAGCTGGACGCGCCGGCGCTGGAACGCGCGCTGCGGGAGACGGGCGCCACCGGGGACCTGCGCCCGCTGCTGGACGCCACGCGCGCGGCGGTGGCGGATGCGCAACGCCTGGTGGCCCGCGAAGCCTCCACCATGGCCCCGCTGCTGCAGGCCGCCGGCACCGCGCCGCTGCTGCGCCTGCCGCGCCTTGGTGACGACGTGCATGACCTGGCCGGGCTGTGGGCGCTGGGCCAGCGGTTGATGGTGGGGGCCCCCGCAGGGGGCTGAGCACATGGTCCGCTGGCTGTGGGTTGCGATGATCAACCTGCGCCGCGCGTGGGCCAACGCGCTGCGCCGGGTGTTTGTGCGGCGCGTGCCGTGGGTGCAGCTGCGCCTGCGCGGGCCGCTGCCGGCGTTCACGCCTGCGGTACCGTGGTGGCAGCGGCGCTTCCGCGGCGTGACACCGCCAGCGGGACTGGACGCGCTCCACGCAGCGGTGACGCGCATTGTGGAGGACCCGCGCTGTCCGGGCGTGGTGCTCAAGGTGGGACCGGTGGGTGGCGGGTGGGCCGCGGTCCGGGAGGTGCACGCGGAGGTCGCGCGGGTGCGGGCGTGCGGCAAGCGCGTGGTGGCGCTGCTGGCGGCCGGTGACACGCAGTCCTGGTTGTGTGCCATTGCCGCTGACGACGTGGTGGCGCCCCCCGCGGTGTCGCTCATGCTGCCCGGCCTGCGGCGCGAGGCGTACTTCCTGCGTGACGCGCTCAGGCGCGTGGGCGTGGACGTGGAGGTGTTCCAGGTCTCCCCCTACAAGTCAGCCGCGGAGACGCTGGTGCGGGATGATTTCTCGCCGGAGAACCGCGCGCAGTTGGAACGGATCCTGGGCGCGCGCATGGACGCCATGGTGGCGCTGGCCGCGGCCGCACGGAAGCGCCCGCCGGAGACGGTCCGCGAATGGTTTGAGCGCGGGATCCTGGACGCAACCTCGGCGGTGGCGGCGGGCGCCCTGGACGCCACGTGCTTTGAAGACGAGCTGTCCGCGCGGCTGGGCGGTGCCAAGCCCGCCACCATCACCACCTGGGCGCGCGCGGTGCGCATGCTGAAGACTCCGTACGCGCGCGTTCGGGGGAAGCGTGTGGCGGTGGTGCGCGTGCACGGCACCATCACGTCCGGCAAGAGCCGGGAACTCCCGCTCCCGGTGCCCTTGCTGGGCGCTGAACAGGCTGGCCTGGAGAGCATCACCCAGGCGCTGCGTTCCGCGGAGCAGGATGACCACGTCGTCGCCGTGGTGCTGCACGTGGATTCGCCGGGCGGGGACGCGGTGGCCTCAGACCTGCTGTGGCGCGAAGTGGCACGCGTGAACCAGGCCAAGCCGGTGGTCGCGTACATGCACAACGTCGCGGCCAGCGGCGGGTATTACGTGGCGCTGCCCGCGCGACGGATTGTGGCCACGCCGGACGTCGTCACCGGGAGCATTGGCGTGCTGGCGGTGCGGCCCGTGATCGCGGGGCTGCTGCGGCGCGCGGATGTGCACGCGCGCTGGCTGCAGCGCGGCGACCGCGCGGGCCTGCTGTCAGCGTCCCAGGCGCTGTCCACGGCGGAGAAGGAAACGCTGGAGCGCTCACTGCTGCATGCGTACGACCTGTTCCTCATGCGAACCACCGACGGGCGCAAGAAGGACCGCGACGCGCTGGAGCCGCTGGCAGGCGGGCGCGTGTGGCTGGGCCATGAAGCGCTGGCCTCCGGCCTGGTGGATGAGACGGGGCGCTTTTGTGACGCCATCCGCACCGCGCAGGAAGCCGCGCACGTGCGGCGGGATCCGGACGCGCACTTCGTGGTGGAGGTGGCGCCGTCATCCGCGCTGTTGCCGCGTCCCTGGCCGGCGTCCGCCATTGAGATCGCCCGCGAACTGGCCGACGAGGTGCGCGGCACCGTGGCCTGGGCGGTGCTGCCATTTGGGGATCTGTAGGTGGGGACCGGAGATCGCTTGATGCCTGTTCCGTCTGACACACTGCTGGAAACCCTGCGCAACGCCATCATTGGCGACGACACTGCGCTGGAGGGTCCCTATGGCCGCCGCCGCCTCACGTATGCGGACTACACCGCGTCCGGGCGGTCCCTCACGTTCATTGAGGACTTCATCCGCGCGCACGTGATGCCGCTGTATGCCAACACGCATACGGAGACTTCCGGCACCGGTGCGCAGACCACCGCCTTCCGCGAAGACGCGCGCCGCATCATCCGTGACGCCGTGGGCGGTACCAGCGACGAGGTGGTCATCTTCTGCGGTTCGGGTGCCACCGGCGCCATCCACCACCT
This sequence comes from Deltaproteobacteria bacterium, assembly GCA_016218805.1. Taxonomy (GTDB): domain Bacteria; phylum Myxococcota; class JACRCW01; order JACRCW01; family JACRCW01; genus JACRCW01. The sequence goes on from JACRCW010000137.1 coordinate 26,873, forward strand.
CATTGACGTGCTCAACCTGCGCCTGCCCGCGGACCTGGATGCGTGGTGGCACCTGCGGCAGCACATCCCCGCGGACCAGCGGCCCGTGGTGTTCATTGGCCCGTATGAACACCACTCCAATGAGATCCCGTGGCGCGAGTCCATTGCGGACGTGGTCACCATTGACGAGGACGCGGACGGTCTCATTGACCTGGCGCACCTGGAGCGTGCGCTGGCGGCGTACGCGGAGCGGCCGTTGAAGATCGGGTCATTCTCCGCGGCCTCCAACGTGACGGGCATCGTGTCGGACACGGCGGCCATCGCGTCGCTGCTGCACCGGCACGGCGCGCTTGCGTTTTTTGACTACGCGGCCGCCGGTCCGTACCTGCCCATTGCCATGAACCCGCCGCCGGGCGGGGATCCGTTTGCGTACAAGGACGCGGTGTTCCTCTCACCGCACAAGTTCATTGGCGGTCCGGGCACGCCGGGCGTGTTGTGCGCGCGGCGCAAGCTGTTCACCAACCGGGTCCCCGCGGTGCCGGGCGGCGGGACGGTGGCGTACGTCAACACGGAGGAGCACCGTTACCTGGATGACGTGGTCCACCGCGAAGAGGGCGGCACGCCGGCCATCATTGAGTCCATCCGTGCGGGCCTGGTCTTCCAGCTCAAGCAGGCGGTGGGCACGGACGTGATCCGGGAGCGCGAGGAGCGCTTCCTGCGGCGCGTGATCGCCGCGTGGCGCGACGAGCCCAACATCCGCATCCTGGGGAACCTGGAAGCGGACCGGCTGGGCATCCTGAGCTTTGTGATCCGGTGCGGTGGCCGTTACCTGCACCACAACTTCATCGTGACGCTGCTCAATGATCTGTTCGGCATCCAGGCGCGCGGCGGGTGTTCCTGCGCGGGGCCGTACGGGCACCGGTTGCTGGGGATTGACCTGGACACCAGCCGCAAGTTTGAAGCGGAGATTTTGCACGGGTGTGAGGGCATCAAGCCCGGGTGGGCGCGTGTGAATTTCAACTATTTCATTGCGGAGCCGGTGTTTGAATACATTGTGGAGGCGGTGCGATTTGTGGCGCGCGACGGGTGGAAGTTCCTGCCGGACTACGAGTTTGAACCGCTCAGCGGGCGGTGGCGGCACGGCGCGGGCCGGCCGCGCCCGGTGCTGCGCCTGCACGACGTGAGCTACGCCTCTGGCCGCATGGAGTTCCCGCGGCGGACGTTCACGGAGCCGCTCAGCGCGTTGCCGGGTTACCTGGAGGAAGCGCGGCGGTTGGCGCAGGACGCGGAGCAGCGTCACGGCGCGGGTCACCCGGACGCGCCGTCCCCGACGCCCGGATACGAATCCCTACGCTGGTTCCTCTTGCCGGGCGAAGCGTTGGCGATGCTGCGTTCGCGGCCTGCGCCCCCGCCGAATGGACCGGTCCTGTTCCCGCACACGTGATGCAGGTGGCGAGAGTGGGGTCGGGGGGAGGGTTGGGGTGGGGGGCATTTCCCCCTCTCCCCGACGTGAGGCAGGTAGGTACACCAGCCCCGCCCCGCCAAGAGGCGGGGGGAGGGGGCTTACGCACTGCATCCTCCCGTTGTCGTATGCCCACCCGGCGCCGCCCCTGTGCAGGCACACCCCATGGTGATATGAGCGCCTGCCTTTTCCGGCGGCCCATCCCGGACCTCGGGGTGACGTCGACGGGGGCGGTCCATCACAGGTCAGGGAGTCGCAGGATGTCCAAGCTTCACCGAGCG
>JACRCW010000027.1 GCA_016218805.1 Deltaproteobacteria bacterium
GACCCAGTTGGTCCGCAGCGTGTTCTGACCGTGGACTGCCGCTGCGCTCGCCGGGGCCGGCTTTGCCTGCGTCATGCGCCGGTCAACGTGGTGGGCCTCTGCATCAACTCCAACCGGTCACACTTCCGACCGGCTGCGCACCACGCTCGCGTGGACTCCGTTGCACGGCTCACCCACGCGTCTCCCGTCGAGTTTCGATCTAGACGAACACAGGTCTCCTCATCGGCTGGCCGGGGCAGCTCTGGCTCCCACCCCACGGGCGTACTTGAGACGCGGCCGCGCCCCCGCCCGGGTACTGACGTGGCCCGGCACGGTGGGGCGCCTGGGCAACTTTCGCGCCAGCCACGGCCTCTTGCTGGCGTGCCACGCGGGGCTCCGGGTGCACGGTTTCCGGACAGCAGTGACCGGAACTCCTTCACCAACGCCGCGCCCCGGCGGGTCTGCGCGCACCCGCCTGGCACCCACCACGCCACGCCGGAGCATTGACCCGGGTGACGGCGCGTGGGTAGTCAGCCGCCCTCATCACAGCGCGCGGTGGACCGTGCAGGGCGCCGCGCAGAGGAGCAGCCGTGAAGAAGGTCATGCTGGGTGTCGTGGTGGTCGCGCTGGGCGCGCTGCTGGGGTGCGGCGGTGACAAGGCGGAGCAGCGGCCCCGCCGCGTGGGCATGAGCACGGAGGAAGCGCGGCAGCTGGTGGCCAGTTTGGAGCAGCAGCAGGCCAAGGCCAGCGACAAGGATGCGCTGCGCAACCCGCAGTCCATGGATGACCTGCTGCAGATCCTCAAGCGTGACCAGATTGACCTGTTCCCCGCCGGCGTGGCGTTTGCTGCCAAATCAGCGGACCCCAAGGCCAAGGCGCTGCAGGCGCAGATTGAACTGGCGTGGGGTGATGCGCACCTGATGCTGGCGGAGCTGTTCACCGACGCAGCCACCCGGCTGCGCGCCTCCGTCCGTCAGCTCAACCGCGGCGCGTTCCACGGCGAAGCGCAGCACGAGCGCGTGGCGGAGATGCAGAAGACCATCCAGCAGTGCGACACGGTGAGCCAGGCGCTGGAGATTCTGGCGGCCGAGCACACCGGCGCGGGCGCCAAGCTGGCGCAGGAAGTGATCAACGCCAACCCGTCAGACTACGTGGGGTGGCGCTTGGCGGCGGACTTCTACCGGATGCGCGGCGAATGGCCGAAGTTTGACGACATGGTGAAGAAGATTGAGGCGACCAACCCGGACAGCAATGGGCTGGTGTTCCTGCGCGGCACCGCGGCGTTGGAGCGTGACGGCAACGTGGCGGAGTCCAGCGCCCTGCTGCGCCAGGCGCTCACCAAGGACCCGCAGTTCACCCGCGCGCAGGCGCAGCTGGTGCTGTCGCGCCCGTCCATTGAGGAGACGTACGAGGAGCTCAACAAGCTCAAGGCGCTGGCGCCCAACCACCAGATCGTCGTGTGGGCCGGCCCGGCCATCAGCGCGGCGTACAACGCGCGCATGGAGACGCTGAAGAGCCGGCAGGGCAATACGCGCACCACCAACCCGGGTGACGCTTCGCCCCCGGGCCGCCAGCCCAACTGAGGTTGACTGCGCGCGCGCCCCGGCCATCCTCCCGGGCGGGTGCGCGCCCCGGCAGGACGCGCCCAGGATGGGAGCGTGCGTGAGCCTGCCCCGCCCGTGCTTCTCCGTCCTCCCGGCCCTCCTTGCCGGGCTGGCGGCCTGCATGCCCGGGGACCTGGACGTGGTGTTCACGGATGATTTCCCGCGGGACGGCCTGGACGAGCCGTACCTGGCGGGCAGCGCCGCACACATCGTCGCCCGCGTGGCCGGCAGGCGCGTGGAGTGGGAATCCCCGGGCGTGCCGTGGCAACTGCGGTCCCTGGATGAGACGGTGCTGGTCCTGTCCCAACAGCGCGCGCAGGAGGCTCCCCTGGACGGGCTGGGTCCGGGCGTGGACGCCCGGGCGGAACTGCGGTCCGCGGGGACGGCGGTCGTCATCGCCCTGGACCGGCGCGGGGAGCAGGTGGCCAGCGTCCCGGTGCGGGTGCGCCTCCCCACGCGCGTGGCGCTGGTGGACCCGTTGCAGGACTGGCTGCGGGGCGTCCCCGGCGGCGGTGAACGCGAGCGGCTGCGCGTCCTGGCAGGCGAACTGGTGACCGTCCAGTTGCGCTTCTTTGACGGCCCCCGCCAGTTCCCGGGGCGGCCGCTGAATGAGGTGTCCGCGCCGGGGTGCAACGTCCGCGCATGGCAGCCGCCCGCGGGGTTCGGGCGGGCACTGTCCGTCGGCGAACCGGCCACCGTCGACCTCAACTGCACGGCGGATACGGAGCTGTCCATCCTGGTGGGGGCGACCCGCTATTCCTGGCCGATTGAGGTTGTCCATGAACTGGGTGGCCTCCAGCTGGAGACGCAGGATGCCGGTTCCTCGCTGCGGGCCGTGGCGCGGGGGATGGACGTGGACGGCGGGCTGCTGGACGGCGTGGCCTACCAGTGGTGCCGGCCGGGTGTTGATGACGGTTCCGGGCGGATGGACTGGCAGCCCGGCCGGATGCCCCTGGAACTGGTGGCGTGCCGGGGTGATGCGGGCGCCCGCACCACGGAGCACTGGACCCCGCCGGCGTCCACCGCCACGTGCCTGTCGCTGGCGCCCACGGATGCTTGCCTGGTGTTGGTGGTGCTCCTGGCGCTGGCGCGGCGGCGCCGGCGTTTCTGCTAGGGTGGCGGGACCGTGGTCGACCTCTTCCTGCTTGCCGTGCGCAACGTCGTCCGGAACACCCGGCGCAGCGCCATCACGTTCATCGCCGTGCTGCTGGCGGTGGCCATCATGCTGGCCATCCGCGGCTTTCTGACCGGCCTGCAGGACTCCATGCGGGACATGGTGGTGGAGGGGCAGCTCGGCGCCATCCAGGTGTACCGCGAAGGCTACCGCAAGCAGGTCTTTGGCTCGCCGCTGAACCTGGCCATGCCCGCCGACGAGACTGTCCTGCAGCGCCTGCGCGACATTCCGCACGTGCGTGGCGCGGGCTACCGGCTGCGGTTTGGCGGCATGGTGTCCAATGGGGATACCACGGTGTTTGCCATGCTCACCGCGGTGGATCCGGCCCGGGACCTGGAGGTGTGCCCGCGGCGCCCGGAGGACCTGGCCAGCGGCGCGCTGCCTGCGCCGGGGGATCCGGGCGGCGCGGTGCTGGACGTGGAGCTGGCCCGCAAGCTGGGTGTTGGCGCGGGGAAGAACGCGGTGATCCTCGCCGCGGACCGCGAAGGCGTGCTCAACGGCGCGGAGATCCACCTCACGGGCACTATGTCCGCGGGCAAGTTGCCGGGGATGGAGGCCAAGGTGGGTCTGGTCACGTTGGCCGCGGCGCAGGAGCTGCTGCGCATGCCGGGGCTGGCCACGGAGCTGGTGCTTGGCGTGGATGACCTGGAACGCGTGGACGAGGTGCGCGCGCGCGTGGTGGCCGTGATGGGCCAGGGTTACGAGACCGCGGCCTGGTACGAGTCCGCGTCGTTCGTGAAGGACATGATTGCCATCCAGAACGCCATCTCCATGGTGGTGTCGGGGATCTTCCTGGTGGTGGCGTTGCTGGGCGTGGCCAACACCATGCTGATGAGCGTGCTGGAGCGCACGCGTGAGGTGGGCACCATGCTGTCGGTGGGCATGCGGCGCCGCCGCGTGCGCCTGCTGTTCCTGGTGGAGGCGGGGTTGCTGGCGCTGGTGGGCGCGGTGTCCGGCGCCGGCGTGGCCGTGGGGCTGGTGTTGCACTGGCGGCGCGCGGGGCTGGACTTTCATGTCCCGCTCGGGTTTGACGTGCACCTCTTCCCGCGCCTGACCACCGTCGCTATCGTCGCCACCGTCATGGTCACCTGCCTGGGCGCTTTGCTGAGCGCGCTGTGGCCCGCGTGGAAGGCGTCCCGCCTCCGCCCGGTGGAGGCGCTGGCCCACGTATGAACGCGCCGCTGCTTGCCCTGGCCGCCCGCAACGTGCTGCGCAACCGTCGGCGCAGCATGCTCACCGCGGGCGCGGTGCTGGTGGGTGTCATGGCAGCGGTCACGCTGCGCGGCGTGGCCAACGGCTACCTGCGTGGCATGCGCGAAATGATGGTGCGCTCCAACGTGGGCGTGGTGCAGGTGCACGCGCGCGGGTTCGCGGGGGCGGACAAGCCACCCGTTGAACTGGACCTGCCGGCCACGCCGGAGTTCCTGGCAAAGATGGCCGCCGTGCCCGGCGTGGACGCCGTGGCGCCGCGCCTGGTGTTTGAGGGGATGCTGAACAACGGGACGGCCAGCACCATGGTGCAGGTGACGGCGGTGTCCCCCGCCGCGGAGTTCCGCGTCACGCCGGAGCGCTTCTCCGGCGGCCGCGCGTCCAGCCCGCTGGTGGAGGGTGACGCGGGCAAGGCGCTGCTGGGCTCCACGCTGGCGGATGCGCTGGGTGCCAAGGACGGCGCGTCGCTCACGTTGCTCACCAGCACGCGCGCGGGCGCGTCCAACGCGCTGGACCTCACCATGAAGGGGCGCTTCACCACGCCCAACCCGCTGGAGACCAAGCGCACCCTCACCCTCACGTTGGACCACGCGCAGGAGCTCACCGGGTTGCCGGACCGCGCCAATGAGATCGCCATTGGCGTGCGCGAAATTGACGACGCGGACGACGTGAAAGCGCGCCTGCAGGCAGCGCTGGGGGGGGACTACGAGGTGGTCACCTGGCGCGAGCGCCTGCCCATCTTCGGCGAGGTGTTTGAGCTCATCGGGTCCATCTTTGCCATCGTGTATGTCGTCCTGTTTGTGCTGGTGCTGTCCGGCATCCTCAACACCATGCTGATGAGCGTGTATGAACGCGTGCGCGAGATTGGCACCATGATGGCGGTGGGCACGCGGCGGCGGCGCGTGCTGCAGATGTTCCTGGTGGAGTCCGCGCTGCTGGGCGGGGGCGGCGGCCTGGCAGGCGCCACGGTGGGCCTGGTGCTGGTGACGGTGATGAACGTGCGCGGGATTGACTTCACGCCGCCCGGCGGCACCGCCACCATCCACTTCCGGCCGTTCATTGCGCCGGGGTACGTGGCGCTCTCCCTGGGAATCGCCGTGGTGGGCGCGGTGCTGGCGGCGCTGCTCCCCGCGCTGCGCGCGTCACGGTTGTCACCCGTGGAAGCGCTGCGCTCCGTGTAAGAACGTCAAACAGCCGCCAGCGCGTCCGCCCAGCGTGCCGCTTCCGGCTCCCGTTCCGGCGCGGCAAACACGCCCAGCGCGCGTTTGAACAGCGCCAGCCGCTCCTCCCACCCCGGCACCTCCCCCATCCACGTGGTCACGCCGTCCGCCGGCGCGCGTACAAACTCCAAAGACACCGCCACCCGCGCCGCCGCGCCCAACCCCGTGGCCACGCCGCCCCAGTGCAGCAGCGCGGGGTCCCAAGCCATCACGGTCCCGGCGGCGGCCGGCAGCGCGCGCGCGTGGTGCAGCAGGCGCCCGGTCTCTTCCGCGGTCCACCGCTCCGTCGCCGCAAAGCGCGACGACAGCTCCGGGCACGCGCGGGCGGGCAGCACATGAATGCACCCGTTGTCGAGCGTCGCGTCCGTCACGGCGACCCATACGGTCAACCGGTGCGGCAGCCCGTCGTCGTCAATGGGAACGCGGGCTTCGTCCTGGTGCGGCGGCCACCCGCGCGCACCCTGGTGCGCCGCCACCGCGTGCACCCACGCCAGCGCGGCCTGATGCACGTCCGGGCCCAGCAGTGCGCGCACCACCCCGCGCACGGACGGTCCCGCCAGGATGCGCCAGGCGGGTTCCAGCAACAGCAGACACGCGGACGGCCACCCGTCCGCGCGGACCGCGTGGTGTGCCCGGCGCAGGATCTCCACTTCCGCGGGCGCCAGCGCACCGGGCGCCACCGCATAACCGTCGTCGCGCAGGCGCTCCTGCAGTCCATCCCAGGCGGGCGTCTCACCGGGCGCAGGCACCGCGGAGGAGAACAGCGCCTGCCACGTGGCGGGATCCGCCAGCCGCCTCAACCGGTCCGCGTCCGGCCGCGCCTCCACCCGGCGCCCAAACCCCGCCGTCACTTCCCCGCCGCCAGCGCCCCGCGGAACACGTGCGCCGGCGCCGCAGGGTCCGTGAGCTGCGTGACGGCGGAGAACGTGCCGTCCGTGTTCAGGTCCACCGGTCCGGGGAACACCAGGTGCTGCGGGTCCCACGCCACCTGCCCCTCCTCCAGGCAGGACGGCGTCAGCAGCACCGGCGCTCCGCCCGTCGGAGGGACGCGCAGCACGTCCCCGCGGCGGCTTCGGCACAGCAGGCTTCCATCCGCCGCAACCGACGGGCCGGTGCAGTCCGCCACCTTGGTCACCTGCGCGGTCACCACGTCGGTTTGCACAACGTACGCGGTGAAATGCGCGGTTGCACCCGCGCCCTCCAGCGCCACGTGGTCCGCAAACACGGTCGCACCGTCGCCGCGCACCGCGATGTTGCCGCCCGTGTAGCCAGCCACCTTGCGCGGCACCGCATCCCGCAACAGGAACGCGGACACCTCGCAGCCGGCGTCGTTGCAGCGCTCGGCCACGCGAATGACGGCAACGGGACCCGCCGCCGTCACGTCGCACTGGTCCAGCGGCCGCTCCCACGTCAGCACACGGGCGCACAACGCCACTGTCTCCTCGGGCGAGCCCGCGCGCGCGGCCTCGTCCAGGAACGCCCGCACCGCCGCCGGATCAGCGGGCGGTGGCGCGGCCGGCTCGCGGGAGACGCGTGCGGGCGCGGTGGACGCGCATCCCGCGAGCAACAGCAGTGCGACCGCCCGCCTCATTGCACCGTCACGCTGGGGATGCGCGTGGAGAACACCTCTGTGACGTCCTCCACGTGGCGCACCGCCACCACGCCGCCAGAGCTGCCCTTGAACGCGCCCTCCAGCAGCAGCCGCAAGGTGCGTGACCCGCGGAACGGAACAGCAATGAGCTGCATCTGCTGGCTGCCCATGCCCTGTTGCCCGTAGATGAGCTGACCGCGGTAGTCACTGAGGATGTCTTCTGTCTGCTTGATTGACGTCGTGGAGGGCACCGCAATGATCGCGTAGTACTCCAGCGGATCGCGCTGGGCGTCCAGCTCAATGGTCAGCCCAAGCTCGCCGCCCATGGCCGCACGCGCGGTGGACAGCGCGGCCCTGGCCACCGTCTCGCCGCGGCCCGGGTTGAACAGGTCCACGCTGCCCTGCTTGTCCAGGCGCACCACGCACCCCGCGGGCACCTTCAGCGTCACCGCGCCGCGGATGGATTCCTCAAACGCCATCGGCTTCCCGTCGGCGGTGACCGTGCCCTTGGGCTCGCCGCCCTTGAGTCCCATCATCAGCAGCAGTTCCATGAAGCGGACCATGGCCATGGGCGTGGAGTAGACGCCGCCCAACAGCGCCGGGCCCTGCACCATCCCGGGTTCCTGCGCCAGGATCATCCCGCGCGTGATGCGTTCATACAGCTCGCCAAACCGCTTGAGGTCGCCCTGCGCGTACAGCCCCTTGGCAATCTCCGTCAGGTACTGCAGCGCGCCCACGCGTTCAAACGCGCGTAGGAAACGGAACACGTCATACGCCTTGGAGAACGCCAGCTCCGTGTCCTTCTGGTTCCAGTCCACGCGCGGCAGCAGCTTGTCCACCGCCCACTTGGTGACCGCGTCGTCGGTGGGCACGCGGTAGACCACCTTGCCGTCAATCTCCACGGGGATGACGCTGTCGCCCTGCGCGTTGTACCCGCCCGCCTCCTCCAGCGAAATCCCGCGCCGCGTCAGCCCCGCATCCAGCTTGGCCGCGAGGTCGCGCGCCTGCGTCAGCGCGGCGGTCACCAGCGTGTCGGAAACATTCGCCTGCATCAGCGTGGCAATCATGCTGTGCAGGTTGCGGCTGACCCACGCGGTCCACAGGGTGCTGCCGGGGATGCCGGGGTACGGGCGGATGAGCGCCTCCTGCGGGTCGTAGAACGCGGTGGACAGATCACGCACCGCCTTCTCCAGGCCCACCTTCAGCGTCTGCTCCAGGCCCTCGTCGTCCAGGATGTGCCGGTGGACGGCGGCAATCAGCACCGCGCGCACAGCCACCTGCGCGCTCAGCGCCTCCGCGTGGCCAAACCAGCTCTCCATGGTGGTCACCATGTTCATCACGATGCCGCGCAGCAGCCCGCCCGGCGTCGCGTACACCCTCGCCGTCTCATCGCTGCCAACCACAATTGACTGGCCCTCGCGCACCACCACCAGGCGCGAGTACGTCACCGGTTCCGACGACACCATGCGCACCGGGAGATCGCGCTGGTCCATCAGCCTGCCCTTGGGGTTGCGCAGCGCCAGCGACAACGTGCCGGGGGACCCGGCCTGCCAGCCCAGCTCCACGCTGTTGCGGCCCGGCTTGACGGGGAACACCTGCGGCTTGGGCAGGCCCGGCCCCGTCACGGTCAGCGTCAGTGTCTCCTGCGTGCTGTTGTCCACGTCCATGGGGATGGTCAGCTGTGCACCGGGAACCAGCACGCGCGGGATGCGCGCCTCCACCGCCGCCTGGCGCGTCACATCCATCTCCTTCTGCGCCTGCGCGTGGTCCAGCCCGTTGACGGCGACAAACCGGAACACCACGCGTCCCATCTGCGGCGGCAGGGTCACCTCCACGGTGGCCTTGCCGTTGGCATCCGTCTCCACGCGCCCCACAAACACCACCTTCTTGTCGCCCTCGCGCACCACCTCGCCCTGCGGCTCGTCTTCCGACGTGGGCGGACGGCGCGCCCCGCCCGGAGGAGGGGGAGGCGCGCCGGGGGCCATGGCACCGCTGGCCATGGGAGAGGGCGCGGCCAGGATGGGCATGGAACGCGCCCCGGCCATGGCTTCCTTCATCTTCTTGGCCGGACCGGCGCCGCCACCCTTGCCATTCCTGGCGCGCGGCATGGGCGCGTAGTCCGCCTCCGCCTTCTCCTCCTCGGGCGCGCGCAGGTCCATCCCCGTCCGGTCCGACCACGAACTCACGGCATTGGACACGTTGCGCACGCTGTCCCCAATGGAGCTGGCCAGCGGGGAGAACGGGCTCTTGGACGCCACGCGGTTGTCAAACGCCTCCAGGATCCCGGACACCTTCACCGGCTTCCCGTCCTTGGTCGCCACGGCAATGTTCACCGGCACCGCGTTGCGCGGCGCACCGGACGGCGGGATGTCCACCTTCACGTCCATCTCCGCGGGCGCAAACAGCACCGCCCACGCCTCGGTGAACTTCCCGTCCACAAAACCGCCCACCGTCAGGAACGTGTACGGCTGTCCCACCGGGATCTCCAGCGTCTGTCCCGTCGTGAGATCTCCCTTCAATCCCACATCTGCCGCGTCAAACGTGCCGTCCGTCTTCACGCGGTAGGTGCGCACCACGGGGTCCTTCCACACGCGCCGCACGGTGGCGCGCGCACGCCCGCCTTCGGCAATCACGGACACCAGCTCCATGGGATCATCGCGTCCGCGCGCGCTCTCCACAAAGATCTGCCGCCCGGGCACCTGCACGGTCTTCTCGTACGGCGCCAGGCCGGCCTTGTGATTGAACGTCATGCCGCCGCTGACGGCGACCATGTCGCGCTCCACGTGGGAGGAACCTTCGAACTGGTGCCGCAGGCTCCCCTTGTCCGTGACCACTTCAATCTGGAAGGGGCCGGAGTGCCCACCCACGTTCAGCGTCCCGGCAAACTTCCCGCCACGGACGTCCACCTTCTGTGACGGGCCCGCGTACGTGCCGTTGCATCCCGGCAGCATGCAGCGGCTGTGGACCAGCACGTCGCCGTCCCAGCCCTTGTTGTTCACGCGCAGCTCGTTCTTGAAGTTGAGCCCGTTGCCCCAGCGCTTGCCGGGGCCCGCCGCGTTGCCCAGGAACCACGCGCCGTCCTTGCGGTCCAGGTCATCCGCGCTGGTCACCTGCAGAAACTCGTACGCAAAGCTCATCGCCCCCAGCGTCCCGTCCACCACGGCAAACGTCGCGGTGCCGGTGACCTTGCCGTCGTCGGTCTTCACGTCCACGCGGTATTCGCCCAGCTGCAGGCGCGTGGTGGTGCCGTCCATGAGTTCCAGGACCGCCACGCCCTGGCCGTCCAGCTTGCCCTTGAAGTCCTTGGAAGCCGCGTCGCGCTTCTGCAGCGCCGCGGTGAACGCCCCGCCACCGCGGCCGGGCATGATGATCTTGAGGAACGCCTTCTCATTGGGCCAGTACTGCGGCTGGTCCACGGTGACGCTGACCAGGTCCAGCTTGAGTGCGGCGCCCACGTGCGCACCGGGCTCCAGGATCTTCTTGCGGGTCAGGTTGACCTTGAAGAACTTGGAGTCACGGATGTCATCCTTGGCGTCCCCGGCGGAGCCAAACCCCGCCAGCCCCAGCACCACCGCCCCCATGCCCGCCACCAGCCCCAACCTGCGCATGTGTCGCATGACTGATCCTCATCGCCGCGAAGGTGCGCGGCGTTCCCCGGGGTGAAACGGTCCACCCGGCGCGGCGTTCTCCCGCTGATTCCCTTGGAGTGGCAAGCGCTTGCGGCGCGTGTCTCAGGCGGGCTCTTCGGCCCAAAGAGCGGCGCCCAGCAGCACCAGACCTATCCACACAGCATCCGCCACCAGCAGGTGGATCAGCTGCATCCACACGGGGGCCAGCAGCAGCACGTTGAGAATCCCGCCCGCCACCTGCAGGCAGGTGACGCCCGTGACGACGACCCCCACGCGCCGCGCCAGCGGACGGCGGGGCAGCATCCACGCTGCGGCCACGGTGGCGATGGCGATCACCGCAGCGAGCCCGGGATGGAGGATGCGCAGGCGCACCAGCAGGCTGGCGGTGGGGGACAGGTCCATGGCGATCCCCTCCTGCAGGCTGCGCGCGGGGTACAGCGTGTCACCCAGGGCAGCCACGGCGCCGCTGACGCCCAGCAGCATGACGCCGCCCAGCACGGCCAGGATGAGGGCGTTGGCGGGGCGGCTGCGGCGTGACGGCGGCGGTGCCCCGGCAAGCCACCACGCGGTGAGCGCCAGGCAGGCAAGCAGCAGGAAGGTATTGACCAGATGGACGGCCATGAACATGGCGCGGGCCATGGACTCGTTGTCGGCCACCAGGCGGAACAGGACGAGCAGCGCGCCGACGGCGGCCTCGGTGATCATGAAGAACAGCGTGCCAGCGGCGGCGGCGCGCGCGGGGTGGCCGCGGGGCACGCGGCGCCGCACCCAGGCAAACAGCGCCACCACGGCGAGAAACGCGACGCCGCTGGTGATGCGGTGGGTGAACTCAATGAGGGTCTTGACGGAGGGATCCCGCGGGATCACCTGGCCATTGCAGGTGGGCCAATGTTCACCGCAGCCGGCGCCGGATCCGGTGGCGCGCACATACGCGCCCCACAGGATCACGGCGATGTTCAGCGCCAGCACGCCCCACGCCAGGCCTGCCTCCCCCCGGCGGGGGGAGGTCGGCCGATGCGGAGCATCGGCCGGGTGGGGGGTGTGAGTCAGAGCGTCCGCCACGCGGGGCGCTTGTAGTGAAGGCGGGGCGGCCCCACAAACGGCGGGATCAGGCCGTGCGCACGGGAATCTGGCGCGGCTTGAGGCTCTCCTGCTTGGGCAGGTGGACGGTGAGCACCCCGTCCTTGAGTTCCGCGGCGATCTTGGCTGCGTCCACGCCACCGGGCATCACAAACGTGCGGGTCCACTCGTGGTCCAGCGCGTCGTCGCCGCGGGCGCTGAAGCGGCCCACCAGCGCCAGCGTGTTCTTCTCAAACTGCACGTCCACGTCCTCCTGCCGGACGCCGGGGAAGTCCGCGCGGATGAGAAACTCCTCGCGGTTCTCCAGCACGTCCACGGGCGGCACCAGCGCGGTGCGGCGCGCCATGCGTTCCGGCCGGGTCTCGGTGGTTTCCTGCTTCTGCATCGTCGTCATGGTTGCGTCTCCTTGAGCAGTGGGGTCGGGAAGTGGGGTCACTCGGCGCGCACGCGGATCTGGCGCGGCTGGGCTTCAGCGGCCTTGGGCAGCGTGAGCGTGAGCACGCCCTGCTTCACCATGGCGGTGGCCTTCTCCGCGTCCACGCGCGTGTTGAGCGCGTAACTGCGGGAGAAGCGCGCGGTGCCGCGCTCCTGGCGGTGCACCTGGTAGCCCGGCGGCACGGCGGTCTTGCGCTCGCCGCTGAGCGTCACCACGTCCTGGTTGAGCGTGACGGTGACGTCCTTCTCGCCCAGCCCGGGGATCTCCGCCCGGATCACCAGTGCGCCGCCCTTGTCCTCCACGGTGGTGCGCGGCCAGCCGGCGTACGTCCCGTCCACCGTGGCGTCGTCCTCGTACTGGTCCCACAGCTCGTCCATGCGGCGGCGGAATTCGTTGAGCATGGGGGTCATCCGGTCCAATTCAGCAAAGCTCCTCAGCATGATGGTCTCCCTCCGCAGGCCTGATCCGGGCCCGCGCGCGTTTCCGGCCACCCCCGGGGGGGGCGGCGGCGTCTGTGGAAAATCCTGACGGCGCCTCAAGTAAGCACCCGCCTACAGGTGTCAAGAACCGCCCCGCGCAGGGTCTCCCGGCGTGCTCCCGGGTCCGGTTCCGCGGGTCCATTCGTCGACGACACCAACCCCCGGGGGCGCCGCGGGCTTGACAGGGGTGGAAAGGGGCTTGCCCGGCCCGGGTACCCTCTTGTAGGGTGCCGCGCCCTGTGGGTCAGGGCCGCCGGTTGGCGGTGAAACTCCCACGGAGGTGGGTGGTATTTAACTGCGGAGTGATTTTCTGCTTGGCAGTCCCCGTCCACATGCATTAGGTTCCGCGCCCGGTTTCTGGTGTTGGAGCTAGGAACAACCAAAGATGGGGCCAGAGGCCCCGCAAACAGGAGGAAGTTGATGTTCAGCGCGATGGCGAAGACTGTTGTTGCTGGTGCGGCCCTCTCCCTGGCGCTCAGCGCCTTGGCCCCGGCGGC
>JACRCW010000136.1 GCA_016218805.1 Deltaproteobacteria bacterium
CCCGGCCGGGACGCCAGCGGGACACCCGTGACGTCGCTATGCACCGGCACAGCCGGGGCGGCTGTGCCACACCACAACGGCTCTTTGGGATCCTGTGGCTGCCCCACCGGCAGGGACCACAACCATGGGCGATCACACCCGATTGGGGCGCAGCCGTTGACATGGGTCTGGACGTGTCGCTGATCGAAGCGGCGCTGCGTCTCAGCGTCGAGAAGCGGCTCGGCTCCAGAGCGGGCTAGGTGCGGGAACGTCAGCAAGAGGAGGGGACATGCTGGCAATGCGGTTGGTGTGGCTCCTGTTGGTAGCGAACCATGACGGCGTTGCGGACGCACCCGCCGCGGCGTCGGCCGTTTCTGCGGCGCCGGAGCGACAGCTGCCGTGGCCGGTGTTGTTCTCGCCGCTGGGCACGCCGCAGTTCCTGATGGGCCGCTGGGCACGCGGGGCGCTGGCGGCGACGTTGCTGGTCGCGGCGCCGCTTCCCTCGGCGGTGTTCTTTGGCCTGGCCTGGGCCGCCACCCGTGATTGCGTTGCGCCGGCGCAGCTTCTGGCGGGCCGCCCTGCCGTCACGCCAGCGAGCTGCCGACCGTGGGGAGCCGGGAGGATCTTCGCCAGCGATACGCCGCGCAGGGACTTCGTCGTGGGAATGACCGTGCTGCAGTACGCGAGCCTGCTGCTGGTTCCGGCCGCCTACCTGTTTGGCGTGATGGACGCGTTCCTGCTTCGGGAGCGCGAACAACGCCATCGCGTGTGATAGGACCACGCCATGCGCAAGGGGCAGCTCAAAGCAGTGGGGTCACGCGGCGGCATTGTGTGGCCAACGGAGGAGGACGTGGGGGAGCGGTTTGAACAGACACTCATCCTCGAAGTGCTCCGCCCGCTCATCGTGGCGTTTCTGCTGTCACGGAAGGTGGCGGCGTTTGTCGGGCGGGACCAGTACATCTTCTGGGATCCCAACAATCCACGGCGGTCATTGGCGCCGGACATCTACGTGATGCCCGGCGTGTCGCCGGACGTGGCACCTGCGTCATGGCGGACGTGGGAGGACGCGGTGGTGCCCGCGTTTGCAGTTGAAGTGGTGGGTGACGACGTCAACAAGGACTACGTGGACGGCCCCAAGCTGTACAACGAGCTGGGTGTGGACGAGTTGGTGGTATTTGACCCGCTGGTGGAGCGGCAACCCGGCAGGCGCGTGCAGTGGCAGGTCCACCGCAGGCTGGGGAAGCGGGGCCTGGTGCGGGTGTTCGCGGGAAACACGGACCGCGTGGAGAGCCGTTGGCTCAAGTGCTGGCTGCGCACGGTCCCCACACCGCAGGGCCTGACGCTGCGGCTGGCCACGGGAACGCACGGAGATGACCTGGTGCCCACGGACGCTGAGCGCGCCCAGGCGGAGGCCGAACGCGCCCAGGCCGAGGCGGAACGCGCCCAGGCCGAGGCGGAACGCGCCCAGGCGGAGGCGGGACGCGCCCAGGCGGAGGCGGAACGCGCCCGCAGTGCCGAGACGGAGCTCCAGCGCCTGCGCGAAGAACTCGCCGCGCTCAGGCGCCGTTGAGGCTCCGCGTCTTACTTCACCACGTCGGTCCACTTGTCCTTGATGTCCTGCGGTGACCACATGCCGGAAGGCTTGTGAATGCCCTCGGACACTTCCATCCGGTACTCAAACACCTTGGTCCCCTGCACGCCGATGATCTTCCCGGTGATGCCCTCGGACAGGTCAGAGGCCAGGAACGCGACGACGGGGCAGATGTGTTGCGGGCCCATCTCATCCGCGCTGGCACCCTGGAACATGGGCAGGTCCTCCGTCATGCGCGTGAGCGCCACCGGCGCCACCGCGTTCACGCGCGTGTTGAGCTTGGAGAACTCCATGGAGACCGTCTTGGTGAACCCGTAGATGCCCGCCTTGGCTGACGAGTAGTTGGCCTGCCCGAAGTTGCCGAGCAGCCCGGACAGGCTGGTGGTGTTGACCACGCTGGCGGGGCTTCCCTGCGCCTTCACCGCGCGGCCGAACGCGCGCGTACATAGGAACGTGCCGCGCAGGTGCACCGCGATGACGGCGTCCCATTCCTCCTCCGTCATGTTCAGCATGGAGCGGTCCCGCAGAATGCCCGCATTGTTGACCAGCACGTCCACGCGCTTGAAGCGGTTGATGGCGGCCCACACCAGGTTCTGTGCGCCGTCCAGCGTCGCCACGTTGGAGGTGTCCGCCACCGCGTCGCCACCCGCCTTGCGGATTTCCTCCACCACCTCGTCCGCGGGACGGGCCGCGCGGCCGCTGCCGTCGCGCGCACCGCCGAGGTCGTTGACGACGACGCGGGCGCCTTCGCGCGCGAAGTACAGCGCGTGCGCCTTGCCAATGCCGTTACCTGCGCCGGTGATGATGCAGACCTTGCCGTCCAGCAGCCCCATGGTGCGCCTCCTCCGGAAGCGTCCGCGGTAACACGCTGGAAAAAGACCTTCAAAGGCGGGTGTTTGCCCCAAGGCGCCGCCAGAAATTTGGAGGGCGCGCGGCTCCGCCGTATTCCAGCGCGCGTCGGTGGTTCCATGCTGGAGCCACCCGGAGCCAGCCACCCATGAAGCACCTGTGCGAACACTGCGGCCAGAAGTACGCCATCCCCGACGAGCGCGTGAGCCGGAAGATCCTGAAGATCCGTTGCCAGAAGTGCCAGGGCACCATGGTGGTGGACGGGTCCGAGGTGGTGCCGGGGCGCCAGTCCATCCCGCCGCCGGTGAGCCGCACGCCGGACCCGGTGGGCGCACGCGAGTGGTTTGTGGGCATTGCCGGGCGGCCGCACGGTCCGTACACGCGCCACGACGTGCTGGACCTGGTGGACCGCGGCGAAGTCCGCGCGCGCACGTACATGTGGAAGGGCGGCCTGGTGGCGTGGCACCGCGTCAATGAGGGCGCAGAGCTGGACTGGGTTTACGGCGCCGTGCAGTTCCGCGAGACGCACGCGGACGCGTACGCGTACCGGACGCCCACGCGGGTGTTTGAACTGATGCCGCCGTCCCTGGTCACCGACGGACGCAGCTACTTCCCGGACCCCACGCTGCACTCCGGCTGGGCGGTGCTCTCTGAAGAGGCGCGCGCGGACCTGGACGCGGTGCGCCAGCGCGAAGAACGCCACGCGCAGCGCCAGCAGGTGACCCGTTGGGCCGTGCACGCGGCGGTGCTGGCGGCGCTGACCCTGGTGGGCGCGGCCGGCGCGTGGGCCGCCACGCTGGTCTGAAGGGCTACCGCGGACTGCCCGCCCGCGCTAGAGAGGGCGCCCCATGTCCTGGGCGCTGCTGCTCTCTGCCGTCGTCGTCGCCGCCGCACTTCCGCCGGCCGGCGAGTGGCGGCTGGACCGCCAGGATACCAAGGTGAAGGTGCTGGCCTGGGGCATGTTCTGCGGGAAGGAACCGCGGGACGGCCGCGGCCTGCCGGGCGCGCGCTATGTGCTCACCCACGACGGCACGGGGTTTGTGCTCAAGGGGGCGGGCAAGGCGTTTGGGACGGTGGGGTGCAGCATGGACCCGCCCATCTACAAGCAGCGCCTGGCTGACAAGACGCAGAAGGGCTGGCGCGTGGAGTGCGAAGCCCCGCCCATTGCCGGCACACCGCAGGTCAATGAGCACGTGTTTGAGGTGGAAGACGCCGCCATCCGCTACGTGACGCGTGGCGAAAAGCGGAAGACCGAGAACCTGGAAGCGTGCCGCTACGCGTACGAGACGGAGATGCGGTTTGTGCTGGCCACGGAGTCCGGCCCGTGCGCCAGCCCCGGCCCGGCTGCGCGCCTGGTGGTGGAACCGGGCACCGTGGACGCGCGCCCCGGCCAGCGCATCTGCTTCAAGGCTTCCGCCACCGACGCGCATGACTGCGCGGTCCCCGCCGGCGCCGTGGCGTACGCCGTGGAACCCAAGGGCGTGGGCGAACTGGACGGCAACGGCTGCCTGTGGGCGCCCCGCGAGATCAAGGACGCCGTGGTTCTGGCCGTCACCGCCACCGCCGGCGACGTGCGCGGCAACAGCGTGGTCCGCGTGGCCCCTGAAGAGGCCGCCCGGACCGAGAGCATTGAACAGACCGCCGCCCGCACCGGCAGTGACGCCGTCAAGCAGATGGTCAGCCAGGTGCGCGCGGGTGACTTCGTCGTCAAGGCGCCGTTTGAGGAGGAGGAGGAACCCGCCGCGGCCCCGGCTGCGCCTGTCGCGACGCCGCCTGCAGATGCTCCCGGCCTGCCGCCCTGGCTCCCCGTCGCCGGCGGCGGGGCGGTTGTGGTGGTTGCCGCGCTGGCCTTTGCGCTGGCGCGCCGGAAGAAGCCCGCCCAGGTCCCGGCGCCACCGCCCGTGGTGGCGCCTCCCGTGGCGGCGCCCGAAGCGGGTAGGGGCTACAAATGCCCCCAATGCGGGTTTGAGTACGCCGCCGCCGGGAAGTGCGTCCATGACGGGACGGAGCTGGTCATCAACGAGGCGCGTGGCCGGCAGACGCTGTTCATTCCGCAGGTGGGCGGCATGGTGTGCCCCACGTGCGGGCAGAAGTACCCCACGCGCGCGCGGTTCTGCGGCAATGACCGCACGCCGCTGGTGCCGGACCTGCCCAAGCTGTGACGACGGTGGCCTAGGGGAAAATCTCGCCCTTTTCAGCCTGCACCTTGTCCTGCAGCATCATCAGCGCGTCCAGCACGGCTTCCGGCCGCGGCGGGCAGCCCGGGATGTACACGTCAACCGGGATGATGTTGTCAATACCCTGCACCACTGCGTAGTTGTCGTAAAACCCGCCCGACGACGCGCACACGCCGAACGCGATCACCCACTTGGGCTCCGCCATCTGGTCATACACGCGCTTGAGCGCCGGTGCCTGCTTGTGCGTGATGGTGCCCACCACAAACAAGAGGTCCGACTGGCGCGGGCTGAACCGCGGAAACTCCGCGCCGAACCGTGCGATGTCATACCGCGGCGCCCACACGCTCATGAACTCCATGCCGCAGCACGCCGTCACGTACGGGTACTGGAAGAAGCTGTACTTGCGCGCCCAGTTCACCGCCGGCGCGGACTTCTCATTGAGCCAGTCCTTGGGGCCCTGGAGCATCTTGCTGAAGAAGCCCCGGGCCTCATCACGTCGGGTCACCAGCACGTCGCCGCCCAGCACCGCGTCGTCGCCCTTGAACTCAGCCATGCGTCACTCCCACTCCAGGGCGCCCTTGCGCCACACGTAGGCCAGGCCCACGGCGAGGATGGCCATGAACACCACCATCTCCAACAGCCCAAACATCCCCAGCTGCCGGTACAGCACCGCCCACGGGTAGAGAAACACCACTTCAATGTCGAACACGATGAACAGCAGCGCCACCAGGTAGAAGCGCACCGAGAAGCGCTGGCGTGTGGTGCCCACACTCTCCGTGCCGCACTCAAACGGCGCGCCCTTCACCTTGGAGGGCTTGCTGGGGCCGATGAAGATGGCCATGGCAAGCATGCCGCCCGCCACGAGCATCCCCAGGACCATCATGAACGCCACGCCTGCGTAACCCTGATCCATGCGCGTCCACCTCCGGGGGGAATGGAACGGCTCCGCCCGAGGGCACGGGCTTCTATCGGGTCATCCTTCCGACGGCAAGGCGGCCCGGCGTTTGAACGGCGCCCCGCGGACCCCTACAACGCGCCCGTCGTGTCCGCGCTGCCTCAAGCTTCCTCCTTGGCCCCAGGTTGGCTGCACGCGCAGGGCCGCCGCGCCCGGCTGCAACAGGCGCTGGGGCTGTCAGGGCTTGTTGGGCTGGGGCTGTTCACCGTGGTGCACGTAGCGGGGATGCTGCCGGCGGCGGTGGCGGGCGCGGACGGCTTCAACACCACGCTGCCGTGGCGGCGCAGCGTGGTCGTTGGCGTGCTCACGTGGATGTGGCTCGCGGTGCCGCTTGTGGTGCACGTCGCCGCAGGCACGTTGCTGGCGCGGCGCTGGCGTTTCTCCGTCGGACGTTGGCCCACGCCGGGAAACTGGGTGCTGGCGCTCCGGCGCGTGTCTGCCGTTGTCGTGGGCCTGTTTCTGGTTGAGCACGTGTGGGACGTGCGCGTGGCACCGCTGTGGCTGGGGCGCACGGTGGACGGCGCGTACATGCAACGGCACCTCGCGCTCACCTGGACACTGGACTGGTACGTGCTCGGCGTGTCGGCAACGTCGTTCCACCTGGCGGCGGGGGCGTGGACGGTGTTGTGCCGCTGGGGTCTGCTCCGAAGCGCGTGGGCGCAGCGCTGGGGGGCCTGGGCGGCCGCCGCCGCGGGGCTGGCGTTGGCGGCGACGGGCATGGCCGCGGCCGTGGGGCTGCATGACGCCCGCCTGGTGGTGCCATGAGCGGGGTGGTGGTGGTTGCCGGGGGCGGACCGGCCGCGCTGTGGGTGGCCCTGGAGCTGGTCCACGCGGGACGCCCGGTGGAACTGGTCTGCAGCACGCCGCCGGAGCGGGGCACGCGCTTTTCCACGGGATTGCTGACGGGCTCCACCCCGCCAGGAGATGTCGCCCGGTGGACCCCGGTGCTGGAATCCGCGCGGGCGGTGGCGGTCACGCTGGACCGGCTGGGCGTTCCGTTTGAACGCACCCCGGAAGGCCGTCCGCGCCTCGTGGATGCGCCCGGACGGGTTCACGCGGGGCCCCACACCGGATTGCACCTCCAGCGCGCGCTGGCATCCCAGGTTCGGGCCGCGCAGTCCGCCGGCCAACTGGTGTTGCACGACCACCACGCGCTGCTGGAGGTGACCGTTGTCGACGGTGGCGTGCGCGGCGTGATGGTGGCGGACGCGTGGCGCGGCACGGTGGCGCGGATCCACGCGGACGCGTTGTGCCTGGCGGAGGAACGCACCGAAGCGCTCCACGACGGAGCGACGGCCGGGCCGGGAGATGCGGTGGGTGCGCTTCACACGGCGCTGCAGGCAGGGGCGGCGTGGGAGGATCCGGACCTGGCGCGCTGGCACGGGTGCGCACCCGTGGGGGCGTCCTGGTGGCCGGCCTGGGAGGGCGGCGGCCACATGGCGGCGATGGGATCCGTGGGCGGGCTGGTGACGGATCCGCAGGGGCGGTGCATGGGCGTGACCGGATTGTGGGCGGCGGGCGGCTGCGCCCTGGCGGTGCGCGAGGTGGACGCGCTGCCGGGCGCGGCCACGACGTGGGACCTGGGATGCGCGCGGCTTGTGGGGCGGGCCCTGGCGGCCGCGCAAGGCGGCAGCGCCGCGGCACACAGCGACGACCTCAACGGGTGGCCCGCTCGTCTGGACGCGCTGGGTGATGGCGCCGGGCCGGAGACCGTGGCCGCGGTGCAGCAGCAGGTGGATGCGTTGTGCGCGCGGGTGCTGGGACGCGCGCGTTCGGGGGAAGCGCTGGCGGCGGCCAGCGAAGAACTCCGCACCCTGGCAGACCGCGCGGCGGCGGCGGCCGTTGGCGGGCGTGGGTCCCCGGGCGTCATGGCGGCGGAACGGTTGCGCCGGCGCGTGGCCCTGCTGGGGCCCGTCATGACGGCTGCGCGGCACCGCGCGGAAGGCGAGGGCAGGGCGCGTGTGAAGGCGGTGGACGGCGCGTTCCAACTCGAGTGGGAGCGGGCATGAGCGCATCCCTGTTGCTGGCGCTGGCACTGGCCGCACAGACCCCACCGGTGGTGACGCCGGCGCCGGAAGCCACCGCAGCCGCGGAGCCCGCGGTGTTCTCCAACGCGTGGTGGGACAGGTGGCGCATCAAGGCCCGCGACCGGCTGCCCACCCCGCTGGGCTGGGTGGGCGTGGCCGGCATGATGGCGTCGGGGTTTGTGGTTGCCGGCGGGCTGGCGCTGGCGGGTGCTGCGTCCGTCCAGATCCTGCGGGGCCGCGCGGCGCAGGATGCGTATGACCGCTCCCATGCTGACACCACGACGACGGAAGGCGAACGCGCACAGCTGGCGCTGCTCAAGGACAGCCGCGATGCGTTTGACAGTTCGCGCTGGCTGGCGCTGGCGGGCGGGGCAGTGCTGGTGATCGGGCTGCTCGGGAGCCTGGCCGGGGGCACTGCCGTCATCGTCGATGAAACGTTCTTTGTGCCCGCGCTGCGCGCCCGACACCCGCTGTGGGCCATCTTTGGCCCGGCGTTGGGAACGCGCGAGCCGCCGGAGATGTGGCCGCCCGTTCCCCGCCCGGACGTTCCCGGCGTGTTCACCCCTCCCAGGGACCCTGCTCCCAAACCACCCGCCGCGGCGGTGCCGCCCGCGCCTGTCCCCGCGCCAGAGCCCGCTCCGCCGCCTCCCGCCCCGGTCACGCCACCCCTGCCGGAGGCCAAATGACGACCAACCTGGCAATCCACCGGCGCGACCGCGCTGGCGAGCGCGTGGATCGCTTTGTCGTGAACCATCCGCCGGACCGGACGCTGTTGGACGTCTTACGCGCCCTCGCTGCTGCCCCGGTGACGTCGGACGGCAGGACGGTGGCGCCCGTGGTGTTTGAGGACGCGTGCGCCGGGCCGCTGTGTGGCAGCTGTGCCCTGTCCGTGGACGGCTGGCCCGCCATGGCCTGCCGCGTCCGCGTCGGTGACCTTGGGAGCCAGGCCGTGCTCGGACCACTGCCGGGGTTTCCCGTCGTCGCGGACCTGCTGGTGGACCGCGGCGCTGTGGGGCGTGCGCTGGTGGACGCGCGGGCATGGCTGGAGTTGGACGGGTGGGCCGGGCCGGAGGCCTCCCCGTGGTCCGCCCAAGCGGCGCAGCACGCCCAGAGCGCGCACGCCTGCACGGCCTGCGGCGCGTGCCAGGGGGCCTGCCCGGCCATGGGGAGCCGTTCGCCGTACCGGGGACCGCTGGTGATGGCCGCCTGGGAGTTGCTGGATTCCACGCCCACCGGCCGCCTTCAGACGGGTGTGCGGCGCGCCCTGGCCGCGTCCGACGGGGGAATCGCGGATTGCGGGCACGCGCGCGTGTGCCGTGACGTCTGCCCGCAGCGCCTCCCCATGGGCGAACTGCTTGGGTCCCTGTCCGCAGGCGTCATGCGGGGCCGCGAATGAGGCGCGCCCGCGTTGTGGTGGTGCGCCACGGAGAGACGGATTGGAACGTGGCCGGCCGGATGCAGGGACACACGGACACGGACCTCAACGAGCGCGGCCGCGCGCAGGCCCAGGCGCTGGCGGAGCTGCTCGTCGAGGAGGGCATCGGCCGGATCATCGCCAGTGACCTGGCGCGGGCGCGGCAGACCGCGCAGATCATTGCGGGGCGGCTGGGCCTGGCCGTGGAGACGGACGCGCTGTTGCGCGAGCGGAAGTTCGGCATCTTTGAAGGGCTGAGTTGGGAGGAGATCGCGGAGCGCCATCCTGATTGGTACGCGCGCTACCGTGCGGACCACTGGGCGGACATCCCGGGCGCGGAGGCCCTCACGGCGCTGCGCGAACGTTCCTGGGAGGCGCTGGTGCGCCACGCCCGTCACGCCCGGCCTGGCGCGCCGGTCCTCGTTGTCACGCATGGGGGCGTGCTGCGGTCCATGCTGGTCCGCCTGATGGGGGACAACGCGCCGCGGCCCGTGCTCAACGCGGTGCCATACGTGTTCCGCCTGCGCCAGGGCCAGCCTGCCGAGGTGGAGCTTCCCAAACTCCTTCCGCCGTGATGGCGCGGGGCTGCCAGGGATGCAGCCACCGAAAAGTGTCTCACTGGAGTGGAAGAACTGGTCCGGCGGACTGGGATACCCAGGGCCAACGTGCACCGCCTGAAGTCCGGGCAGGTCCGCGCCATCCGCCTCTCCCTGCTCGAGGCGCTGTGCCAGGCGCTCGCCTGCACCCCTGCGGATCTCCTGGCGTACGTCCCAGCGTCGTCGTCGCATGGGCCGCTCCCGGGTGACGCCCCCCAGCAGGCGGTGCTGGACGCGCTGGGCCACGGGCCCACACATCCTGATGACGTTGGGACCGCGACGGGCCTGCGCGCGCAGGAGGTGAGCGTTGCCCTGCTGGCGCTGGAGCTTGCTGACCTGGTGGTGAAGACCGGCCCGCTGTACCGGCGCCGGTGACGGCGCTCAGTCGCGTTCCACGCGGACCAGCTTGGCGGGGTCCAGCCGCGCCAACAGCCAGTCCGTGGCGCGGGTGACCAGGTCCGCGTCGCGGCTCTCCAGCGTCACGCGCACGCGGTGGTCCGGGTCGTTCATCCGCGGGTAGCTGCCAATCTCCACGCCGGCATGCGCGGCCAGCGTGGCCTCCAGGTGTTCGGCAAGCTCGGATTCACCCTGCTGCGTGTAGATGCTCTGCAGGCGGATGGGCGTGCCCTGCAGGCGCGGCGCCAGGCTCTCCAGCATGGACTGGAACAGCGACGGGATGCCTGGCAGCACGTAGACGTTGCGCACAAGCACCACGGGGACCCACATGCCGTCGGTATGGACCAGTTCGCACGGGTGGGGGAGGTCCGCCATGCGGAGCCGGACCGCCGTCAACCGCGGGCCGTAGAAGTCCTCCATGCGCGCGGCCAGCGCGTGGTGCCGGCGCACGGGGAGGTCAAACGCGCGCGCCACGCCCTTATAGGTGACGTCGTCATGCGTGGGACCCACGCCGCCGCTGGTGAACACCACGCTGCTGCGCGCGCTCTCCTCGGCCACCACCGATCCAATGAGCTCCACGACGTCCGGGATGACCTGGATGCGCTGCAGGTCCACGCCGCGGGTGCGCAGGAAGCGGGCCAGGTGGTGGGCGTTGGAATCCCGCGTCTTGCCCGAGAGGATCTCGTTGCCTACCACCACGCAGCTGGCGGAAAGGACCTGCGCCACGGAGCCTCCCCTTGCGGGCTTCCCAGCAGCCCGCTTCCCAACCTAAACAGAGACCGGCCGCTCGCGCCATCACCCGGCGCCCGGGGCCCGAAGGACTGTCACGCATGGGTTCCCTCAAGGGCGATCTCTCCGTCATGTCCGTGCCAGACATCGTCATCTGGCTCGCGAATCGCACCCGCACGGGGCGGCTGTCGCTCAGCCGCGGCGGCGTCCGGAAGCATCTCCACGTCGTCCAGGGCCAGGTGGTGCAGTCTTCCTCAGATGACCCGCGCGAACGCCTGGGCCAGCACCTGCTCAACTTTGGGTACGTCTCCGAGGCGCAGTTGACGGTGGCTTTTGCCACGCAGACGGAGACCGGTGTGCCGCTGGGACGCGTCCTGGTGATGGGCAGCGTCATTGACGACGACCGGCTGCACAAGGTGCTCAACTACAAGACGCGCGAGTGCCTGCTGGACGCGTTTGAGTGGGAGCAGGGCGCCTTTGAGTTTGCGGATGATGTGCAGCGCAACCCCGCGCTGGATGCGCCCACGTCCACGCACCTGGCGGAGATCCACGGCGAGGGCACGTCCCGCCGGGCGATGTGGGAGGAGATCCGCAAGCTGCTGCCGGGGCCGCAGTACCAGCTGGAGGTGCTGGCGCAGCCGCCCGGGACGCTCAACCCGTTTGACCGGCGCCTGCTGGAATTCGCCATGATGGGGCGCAGCATTGGCGAGCTGGCGCTGGAGGTGCGGGCGCTGGACTTCCACGTCTTTGCCCGGCTGTATGACCTGGCCAAGCGCGGCCTGGTCCGCGCGCGCGAGCCGTCACGGACGCCCCGGTCCGCGCCGCCGCCGCTGCCGCCGGACGCAGCACCCGGCACGCCGGTGGTCCCCGCCGCGAGGGAAGAACTGCTGGCCGAGCTGCGCATCCGCCTGGAGGCGCGCGAGCTGGAGCAGGCGTACATTGTGGCGCAGCGGATCCTGGAGCGGGATCCCAACAACGTGGAGGCGCTGGCGGCGCTGCAGTCCGCGCAGGCGCGCCCCACGGCGCGGGGGGCCGCGCTGTCCGCGCAGAGCATCCCGCAGCTGGCCGTGGCGCGGGACCAACTGGATGAGTACCTGCTGACCAGCAAGGAGCGCTACGTGCTCAGCCGTGTGGACGGGAAACGCACGCTGCAGCAGATCATGCAGGTGAGCCCCATCCAGGAAGTGGAGCTGCTGCGGATTGTGGAGGCGTTTGTGCAACGCGGGTTTGTCACGGTTTGAGCGCGGCCAGCGCGGTGAGACCCGCCGCGTAGATACGCGCAAGTTCAAACAGCTCCGCCGTGGTGATGGACTCGTCCGGCCCGTGGCGCCGTTCCGCGGCGCCGTCTTCTTCAGGGCCAAAGCTCACGGCGTTGGGAATGGCCTTGGCGTAGGTGGTGCCCGCCAACGTGACGGGCCGGGCCGGCCGCCCGGTGGCCGCGGTGTACGCGGACAGCAGCGCGGTCACTTCCGGGCGGGCGGGGTCCTGGTCCAGCGCGGGCAATCCGCCGCCGTCCACCACCAGCCCCAGCGGCCGGCCCCGCTCCGCCGCCCAGGACGCGGCGGCCGCGCGGACACGCTCCACCACCTCCACCGGCGTGCGGCCCGGAACAAAGCGGATGTTCAGGCTGGCCACCAGTACGGCACCGTCGTGACGCAGGCGCCCCAGGTTCACCGTGGTGCGCCCGAACCGCGCGTGCTCCGACGCGATACCCAGCTTTTCGCCGTACAACTCCATGCCCACGCGTGCCGCCAGGAAACGCACCAGCTGGGTCCCGGGCGCGTCCTCGTCCAGTTGCGCGTGCGTATCCAGCGCAACCATCAGCGCCGCCAGCGCGTTGCGGCCCTGCTCCGGCGTGGAGGCATGCGCGGCCTTTCCCGTCGCGCGGACCCGCAACCTCCCGGCTCCAGCCGCTTCCACCTGGACGCGCCGCTCGTCGGCCAGGCGCGCGCGCACGGCGTCGGCCGCGCCCGCACAACGCAACTCCGCCTCCGCGCGGTCCGGGACCACGTTGCCCGCCACCCCGCCGTCCAGCCTGACCACCGCACACCGCCCAGCGGCCGGCTCCCGCTCCGCCCACCGCTCGGCCACCTTGATGCTCGCCAGCCCCTTTTCGCCCACGCCCACGGGGAAAGACCCGTCAATGACGAACGTGAACGCCGGGGGCGCGTGGCTGGCCAGATAGCCCTCCATGCACTCCCACGTCGTCTCCTCGGCCATGCCCACCATCAGCCGCGTGCGGAAAGGGCGCGCCGCCCCGGCGTCACGCGTCACCGCCATGGCCACCAGCGCCGCCACCAGCGGCCCCTTGTCGTCCATGGTCCCCCGCCCCAGCACCTTGCCGTCGCGCACCTCGCCGCTGAACGCCGGAAACGTCCACCCGTCCCCCGCGGGCACCACGTCGCCGTGCGCCAGGATGCCCAGCTCCCGCGGCGCGCCCGGCGGTTCGCTGTCCAGCGTGATTTCCGCCACCCGCGGCGTGGCCTCGCGGAAGACCAGGCCCAGCGCGGCCGCCTGCGCCTGCAGCGCGCGGAAGAACGCCGCGCGCTCGCGCGGCTCGTGCGCCGGGTCCTGCTCGTCCACGTACGTGCGGTGGACCACCAGCGCGGACAACAGGCCCGGCAGGCGCTCGGCGTAGCGGGAACGCAACAGCTCCTCCACGCGGTCACGCGCGGCCGGGGCATGCGGGACGGCGCCCTGGCTGCGCTCCTTGAGCGCGTGCGGGTTGGTCTGCGGCGTGCGGCTGAGGGCGTGGTCCGCTTCAGCGGAGGAGGGCGTTTCACACCCCGCCAGCGCGGTCACAAGCGCGGCCCACACCACCGCTCCACGACGTTCAACGTGCATGGACGCCATTGACGCACGTGGGGACTTCCCGTACAAGGCGCGCCCTACTGAGCGCCGACATAGCTCAGCCGGTAGAGCAACTGATTCGTAATCAGTAGGTCCGCGGTTCGAGTCCGCGTGTCGGCTCCAAGCAAAGCCCCCGAAGTCCGGGGGCTTTTTTTGGTTCTTGACGGCGTCATTTTCCGGCCGTGACCCACTGAAAAGCGACTTGACCCACTCGGTTGACCCACTCTGACGCCCAGTGTCCCGTTCGTTGCTGGCCCGTCTGGCCAAGGCCGGGCCTGCTGGAGCGGGTGGAGCGCGGCGTATACCGCTCTGTGACGGCCCCAGAGGCGTCGGAGGCGGCCACGCTGGCCCGCGGTGGCCAAGCGGGCGCCCAATGCAACTGTGTGCCTCCTGAGCGCCCTGCAGGCCCACGGCCTGACCACGGAACTCCCGGCAGCGGTCTGGCTCATGATTGACCGCAAGGGCCGCCCGCCCGCCATACATGCGGTCGCGATTGAGTTGGTCCGCGCCAGCGGCCACGCACGCGCTCATGGCGTGGAGGCGCGCACAGTGGATGGCGTCCACGTCCGCCTCACCACGCCCGCCAAGACGGTCGCCGACTGCTTCCGCTACAGGAAACGCGTAGGCCTCGACGTGGCGCTTGCGGCACTCAGGGACTACCTGCGCAGGTACCGAGGCGGTAGGGACGCTCTCGTCGCGGCGGCGCAGGCGGATCGCATATGGCCACTCATGCGGCCTTACGTCGAGGCGCTGTGCTAGGAGCCGGCGGCTTCCTCGGCAGTGTATCGCCAACTTGAGCGTCGGGCGGGCCGTGGGAGCATTGAATCGCCCGCCGGATGTGCTAGATTCGCACAATGGCAAGCACATGGAAGGGTCTAGGTGAAAGGGTTGCCGCGGCGCGCCGAGCCGCAGGCATCACCCAAGAGGAACTCGCATCCCGGCTGCGCCTTCAGCGAACATCTGTAACAAGGCTGGAGTCGGGGGACCGGACCGTTGATGCACTAGAACTTGCGGCCCTGGCTGCGGCGCTTCGGCGGCCAATCGGGTGGTTCGTGGGGCCTTCCGAGAACACCGTTTCCAGCCACCGAGCGGCGGCCGAACAACGTGAAGAAACGCGGTTTGACGGTTCGATGGACCTTCTCTCCTCAGACGCTCGATTCTTGACGCGACTGAAGCTGCTCCCTCATGTGAAACCATTCCATGCAAGGGTTGAATCCGTCGACCGAGCGGAGGATGCAGCTACCAGTGCGCGCCAAGCGCTCGGTCTTCCAGTTGAGCCGCTGCGCGAGTTGCCACACGTGGCTGAGCGCCTCGGAGTCTTCGTCGGTTTTGAGGAACTGGGAGAGGGCGGGCCCGAGGGCTGTTATCGCACGCATGATGGGGTCAATGTCGCCTTGGTCAACGGGAGTTGGCCAGTCGGCCGGCGACGGTTCACGTTGGCGCATGAGATCGGGCACCACGTGCTCGCTGATGCCTATGCGGTCGACTGGCCAGAACTCGGCCAAAGCAACGGCGAGCAAATCATCAATGCATTCACCATTCATTTTCTGATGCCGCGCGCTGGTGTGAGCAAGCGATGGACCTCGCTCACTGGTGCGGGGTCTGACAAGCGGGACGCAGCAATTGCCATTTCTGCGGAGTTTGGCGTCAGTTGGAGCGCAGCGTGTGCCCAATTGCGTCGATTCGGACTCATCGACGGCGCCGATCTCGAGCAGTTTAAGCGAAGTACTCCGCGTGAAGGTGACTACCTTGAACTCGAGGCTGCCGTACCCAACGATGTGCCGACATGTGGATTGTCGCCCTCATTCACGACGGCAGTCCTGAAGGCATTCCGCCGATCGAAGATCAGCGAGGATAGGGCCCTTGGGATGCTGCGAGGCGCGCTAGCAGCGGACCAGTTGCCGACGCCTGCGCTTGCTCCTCTGGAGAGCATGGCGCCAGACTTGGACGCATTCTGATGGCGCTCCTGGTGTTTGATGCTCCGCCGCTCAGCGCGTTCGCGAGGGCTGGCCGCCTCCCACTGCTCATGGAATTGGTCGCGGGTCACGACTGCGTTACCACGAACGCCGTCCTTGCTCAGTTGCGGCAAGGTTCAAACTCCTTCCCTACGCTCGGGGATGTTGTCGCGAACCAATGGCCCCGCGAGGTGAAACTCGGAGCCCCGTCTGAGCTCCTTGCGTTCGCTGGATGCATGGACCACTTCGGCCTCACGGAGCGCGATGTTGCCTGTGCGACGACCCTCGCGTGGGCGGAAACCAACAGTGGCATCGTGATCACTGACAATCAGGTTGTTTGCGAGGTGGCCAAGGAGCGGGGCATCCAGTGCCGTCGGAGTCTCAGCCTCGTCGCGAACGGTCTTCGCAATCGCAAGCTCGACGACGATGGAGCGAGAGACCTGGTTGACGACTTGTTGAGGGCAGGAGCGCGGTTTCCGTACGACGGAGCCACCTTCGTCGCCTTTGCCCGGGACCGCGGCGCACTCCAGGCTTGTCCAGATGGACTTGACAGATGACCCACTCATGACCCACTCCGTTCCGTTGTACAGCGTGGTCCAGCGTTGCAGTCCGTGCACTCCTGTTGTCTGCAAGCGTTTGGTTTGACTGCGAAAAAAGCCTGATTTCAACTATGGACAACACACCCTGTTTTCGATTCCTAATCAGTAGGTCCGCGGTTCGAGTCCGCGTGTCGGCTCCAAGCAAAGCCCCCGAAGTCCGGGGGCTTTTTTCTTGGTCCCTGACGTTGTCATTTCTTACCGCGAGTCCAGCGACCGTCACTGAGCGCGGCGTTTCTGCGAGTCCCGGCGCCAACCACACGCGTGCCTGGGAGGCTCGCAGGCCCGTGGGCGGGCGGCCACGCCGCACGGCCCTTGCCGTGTTGGAGAAACCCTGCGGCTGGCTATAGTCCTCCCCAGCGAGGGAGCACTTTGATGCCCACGACCCACCTGCAGCAGGGGTTCAATGTGAACGAGGTCGCCGCGCTCCTCGGGCTTGAGGTGCGGCGCGTCCGGAAGGAGGTCGAGCATGGCCTCTTCGGCTCGTCGTCGCCGCCGCGCTTCACGTTCGCCGACCTCGTCTATTTCGCCATTCTCGCGAGGGCTGACAGCGGAACGCTGAGTCTGTCCACCCGCAAGAAGCTGCATGCTCTTGTCGTCGTAGAGGCACGCCGCAAGCGCGCCTGGCACTCCGTCGAGATCGCCCCGCTGGTTGAGGTCCGCGTTGACCGCGCTGCGAAAGAAGCGGCAGAGCTGGTGAGGGAGTTCAACCTGTGGCGAAAGAAGCTGGTCACCAAAGACACCATCCTCGGCGGGGAACCCGTGTTCCCGCGCAGCCGGCTGGCCGTGCGTCACGTCGGCGGCATGTTGCTGAAAGGCCTCCGCCGCGAGGAGATCCGCGAGGACTACCCGTACCTCACCGACGAGGACCTTAGGTTCGCGCTGATCTTCACCAGAGCCTATCCAGCCATGGGACGGCCCCCTGAGCACCAAGCTGCTGCTCGATGAGAACCTGTCGCCGCGGGTGGCGGAGGAGCTTCGCACCGCTCATGGTATCGACGCTGTCCACGTGCGGGACCGCGGCGGCTTGGGCACCACCGACCAAGCGGTCTTCGCGCTCGCCTTCAGGGAGGACCGCGTCGTCGTGACGTCGAACGTGAAGGACTTTGAGCACCTCGCCCGGCACAGCAGCATCCACGGTGGAATCGTACTGATCGCGGAGGGGGACCTGGGGAGGCAGGAGCAGCTCGCCATTGTCCTCCTCGCCCTGGCGGCTGTGGAGGCACGCGGTGACCTCGTCAACACCGTCCTTCGCATCGGCCTGGCAGGAACGCCACGCTTTGAGCGTCTGCCTAGGTAGGCGACGGGACAATTCGCTGCACGCTTGTAGTCAACAGGCTTCTGGTTGAATGCGCCTCATCACTCAACACCTGCGCCCCGCGCCCGCGCTGGGGCGTCCTCCCCGGACGTGGTACCTCGAACCCGTGGCCGAACCGACACCCAGCGTCCCACCCGCGGAGTTGCTGCGCTCGTCGTCGCGCGCGCGCATGTTCATCCTGGTTGCGTTTCTGCTCACGCGGGTGGCGGTGCTGGGTGCCGCGCACGTAGGGATGGCAACCCATCCGGATCGGTTCAAGGATGAATGGTCGCAACCGCACGCAGAACCCCGTCCCGCGGCGTGGATGCTGCCGCTGTTGCGTTTTGACGTGTTTTATTACCAGCACATTGCGCGCTACGGTTATGACGAGGGCGAGAAAGCCACGCTTGGAGTAGCGTTCTTTCCGCTGTACCCGCTGCTGGTGCGCGCGGTGACGTCCGTGGTGGGCGACCTTTTCCTTGCCGCGGTGCTGTTGTCCAATGCGCTGGCACTGCTGGCCGCGTGGGTGATGCTGCGCCTTGGCACGCGCCTGAAGGATGTGGCCACCGGCACGGCGTGCGCGTTGCTGCTGCTGCTGGCTCCCGGTTCCGGATTCCTGTCCTACCCGTACACGGAGAGCCTGTTTGCGCTCCTTGTCGCGGTGGCGGTCCTGGCGATTGTCGACGAGAAGCCCGCAGTCGCCGCGCTTGCCGGCGCGCTGGTGACCGCCACGCGGCCCAATGGCGTTGTTGTTGCGCTGATGCTCGCGCTGGGTGCCTGGCAGCGGCGCGCGGAGTTGCGCGTGGCGCTCCGGTGGCTGGCTGCGGCGGTGTTCTCCGTCGCCGGGCTCGTTGCGTTCGCGGCGTTCTGCACCGTGCGGTACGGGGACCCGCTCGCGTTTTCGCACGTGCAGCAGGCGTGGGGGCGCGAACTCAGCGTATTGGGACCCTTCAAGGCGTTTCTTGCATTTGAGCGGGACCCGGACTTCTACGTCGTGGCGCTGGCGGCGTTGGCAATGGCCGTGTGCGCGGTAGGACGGGTTCCGGCCGTGCTGGCGGCGGGCGGCGCGTTCCTGGTGTGGTTGCCGCTCGCCACCGGCAGCCTCACCAGCATCATCCGCTTTCAATCCGTCAACGTGCCGCTGTTGTGTGCCACCGCGCTGCTCGTGCGGGGGCGTGGGTTGGGCGTCGTGCTCGGCGTATGCGGCGGATTGATGCTGTATGAGGCGTGCCGGTTCGGCGGCAGCTTCTCCAACAACTGACCGTGCCCGCGGTCCTGCGCGTCAGCGGCGCCGCCAGGCAACCCAATAGGGAGTGCCCGCGGCATCCCGCAACTTCATCACGTCGTCGCCGCGGCGGACTTCCAGGGCAATGATCGCCGGGCCCATGCGCGTGTTGGCCTTGGAGCCGGTGACCTCAATGTGGTCTCCGGGGGCCAGCTTGGTCTCCTGATTCTCAATGAACCAATCCGGGCCCAGGTGCAGCGAGAATTCGCCGCCCGCGGTGCGGAAGACCGCGTGCATGCCGGTCATGCCGTCCATCATGGACACCTTCTCGACCTTCACGATCTCCCCCTTGAACTCGCCCACCGTCTTGGGGTCAAACAGGTGCATGTACCGGCCGCCGGCACGGGGCCCGCCGCCCATGGGCTGCCCAATTGCCACCTGGGCCGCGAACACCAGCACCCCCGTCAACAACGCTCTCTGTAGGTTGATCATGGAACCTCCTGCCGGCTGGGAGACGCACGGCGGCAGAAGGGTTCAACACGCTGGACGTGAACCGCCGCCCCGGGCGGGCCAATCAGCCGGGTCGGTCAGCACTTGCAGCTTCCGCCTGAGCACAGGGCGGGCGCGGCGGTGGAGTCCTGGACGTCCGCGCCCTTGGTGTCCCTGGGGTCCCGCAACAGCATGGTCGCGCCGCATGGAAACGGCGGCGCCTGCTCAAGGGGCACCTCCACGCGCGGTTCCACAAAGTCAAAGTGCTCGCGGTACGGCGCGCGTGCGTAGATGCGGAAGGTCTTGTCGCAGACGGCCACGCGGGCGCCGCGCCGCAGGACGTGGCCGTCGTCGTCGCGCACCTCCTTGAACGGCCCGCGGTAGATGACCGCCTGCTTGCGGTCCCAGCATGGTCCTTCCTTCCCGCGGTGGGCAATGACGGTGAGACTCCGGAACTCAATGCCCTCTACGGTGCGCCAGGGTTTCGCCTGGCGGTCCACGATGGAAATCCCGTAAAACCCGGCGCGCTCAAACGCCTCCAGGAAGCGGTCCTCGCGCATGGCTCCGGAAACGCACCCTGT
The DNA here is from genome assembly GCA_016218805.1 of Deltaproteobacteria bacterium. Taxonomy (GTDB): domain Bacteria; phylum Myxococcota; class JACRCW01; order JACRCW01; family JACRCW01; genus JACRCW01. The sequence goes on from JACRCW010000136.1 coordinate 19,707, forward strand.
CCACAGGTCCGGGTCCGCCTGCAGGTGTGCCGGCACGTCCTCATCACTGACAATGTCCGAGATGACCGCGCGCCCACCGCGCCTGAGCACGCGGTGAAGTTCGCCAAACAACCGTCCCTTGTCCTCCCCGCGCACCAGGTTCAGCACGCAATCGGAGACCACCACGTCGACGGACTCGTTGGCGATGAGCGGTTGCTCCGCGCGCAGCGCTGCCGCGTGGGCCTCCGCGCGCGCGAGGTCGTCGCTGCTGCGCACGGGGTGGTCCCGCAGGTAGGTGTCCATGGCAGAGAGGTCCAACCGGAGATCCTGGATGCGCGCCTTGTGAAACTCCAGGTTCGAAAAACCCAGCTTCCGGTTGAAGGACGCCAGGTGCCGACGCGCCAGGGCCAGCATCTCGTCGTTCATGTCCACGCCGATGACGCGGCCGTTGCGGCCCACCACCTGGCTGAGCATGTAGCAGGCCTTGCCCGCGCCTGAGCCCAGGTCGAGCACGGTCGCGCCCTCGCTGACGTGGCGGGTCGGGTCGCCGCATCCGTAGTCGCGCTCAAGGATCTCGTGCGGAACCGCGGCCAGCAGACCGGGGTTGGACGACGCCGGGCAGCACAGCCCGACCTCCGCGGAGGTGGCCGCGTGCGTGTACCGGGAGCGGACGGCGTCCTCAACGGAGAGGGCGTGGGTGGTCACCATGCACCGTCAGAGCCACGATCCGCGACGGACGGTTCACGCCGCGCGCGCGTAGCGGTCAAAGACGTCCTGCGGCGGTGGGCCCACGTGGTAGGCGGCGACCTTGCCTTCCACGATCTCCACGGTGCTCGGCGTGGCCATCACTCCCAGCGCCGACGCCACGGCGAGGTCCTGCGACACGTCGACCAGGTGCACGTCAGCATTCTGTTCGCGCAGGGCGCGCATGCATGGGGTGGTCACGCGGCAGGCGCTGCACGACGGGCTGAAGAAATACAGCAGCGACTGCCGGGCACGGGAAACCTGCGTGCCCAGGGGGCCCGGCAGGGCGGGCGCGGGCTGCCCGCGGAGTGCCGCAGCGCGACGCCGCACCATGACCTGGGTGACCACCATCAACGCCACCAACGCGCCAGCGCCCCACACCACAATCTGCTGCAGCCAGTCCATCATGCGCGGTGAGAGCCCTGGGAGCGCGTCCGGGTTCAACTCGCCCGTCGGAGATCCGTGCCCGGTCAGCGCTTCTCGGTATCGCGCCGGGGAGACCCGTCGGAGAACGCCATGAGGGCCGCCAGGATGAGCAGGCACGCCACCACCAGCGCCACCATGATCGCGGTGTTGGTCCGGTACTCCGGCGGAATGGTCTGCAGCGTGGGCACCACGGACGTCCCGCCGGCGTACATCAGCCCCGCAATCACCATGGATGAAATCCCCACAATGATGGAACGCGGTGAAACGCGCGTCCGCTGCGACGCCGCTATGGGCGACTCGAATTCCCGCGTCTTGCTCACTTCGTGCATGCCCATGGCGGCGTTCTGCAGTTGCCGGCGGCGGTCCGGCTCCAGGAACGGGTCGGAAACAATCGCCCGCACCATGTCATCCACCACCTCCTGGAGCCGGGTGCCGGCGCGGCCGGAAACGCTGTATTCGCGCATGACGCTGCGCATGGTGGCCAGGATGGCGGACGCATTGGGCGGATTGCCCTCCGCCAGCGCAACGGCCAGGTCCCGTAGAATGATGTCCTTGGCGGTGTGCCAGCGCGTGCGCCGTGCGCGGCGCTCAGCGAGGAACGACGTGAGCAGGCCAATGGAAATGCTCACCACCGTGCCCACGCCGCCGCTGAGGAAACTCACGTCCATGCACGCTCCTGCCGCGGGTCATCCCGTGTTCTGCTGGATTCCCCGGCATCCTTGCCGCTCCCGCGTTCGCTGTCCATCCGGGAGCACCCACGGGTGTGGCGTCGGCAATCTGTGATCCGCGCTGCGTACGGCACCGGCGCGCGGCGGCTTGCCCGGCGGCCTGGTGATGAACACCCTCATGTCATGGCTATGCGCGCGGCGTTCTCCGCAGCGGGATTGTTCCTCGTGGTGGTGGTGTGCCGCGCCGCGCCACCGGCGGAACAGGAGCACGCCCGCCGCCAGATGGTGCAGCGTGACCTCAAGGGCCGGGACATTGTGGATCCCGCAGTGCTGGCCGCCATGGGACGCGTGCCACGGCACCTGTTCGTGGAAGACGCCGTGCGCTGGCTGGCCTACGACGACCGCCCGCTGCCCATCGGGCAGGGGCAGACCATTTCGCAGCCGTACATCGTCGCGTTGATGACGCAGCTCGCGCGGCCGCAGCCCAGGCACCGCGCGCTGGAGGTGGGCACCGGCTCCGGGTACCAGGCCGCGGTGCTCGCCGAACTGGTGCAGCACGTCTACACGATTGAGATCCTCTGCCCGCTGGCCGACCGCGCGCGCACCACGCTGGCAGAGCAGGGCTACCGCAACGTGACCGTGCGCTGCGGCAACGGCTACGCCGGGTGGAAGGAGCACGCGCCGTTTGACGTCATCCTGGTGACCGCGGCCCCGGACGCGGTGCCACGCGCGCTGCTGGACCAGCTGGCGGTGGGCGGGCGGATGGTGATTCCCGTCGGCGCGCCCGGTGGAATCCAGCAATTGCGGCTCATCACGCGGCAGGCGGATGGAACGCTGCGCGATGAGGACGTATTGCCAGTGCGTTTTGTTCCCATGACGGGCAGCCGCGCACCGTGACGGCGTCAATCACCCAGCGCGCGCCGCAGCTCTTGTTGCCATTCCGGCGTGGCAATGACCCGCAGGATTGCCCGGTTCATGCGCTCGCGCAGCGGGCTGTCTGAGACCAGGCCAACTGCGTAGTCCTGCCGGTCAAACGTGACCGGTAAGACCTCCAAAACGCCCCCAAACTGCCGGTTCACCAGGTGACGCAGCAGCGGTGCGTCATACACAAAGGCATCCAGACCGCCCGCGGCCAGCGCCTGCAGGCCCTCAGCCGGCGTGCCGAACGACCGCCCGGCCAGCTGGTGTGCGCGGAGGTAGGACTCGCTGGTGGAGGCGGCCACGGTCCCGGTGCGCACGCCCGCCAGCTCCGCGGGGCCGTGGATGGTCCCCTCCAACTGGCCCACCGTGAGCGCGGTGGTGATGGTGGCCGTCACGCTGGAAATGAGCACCAGGGACGTTAGCATCCAGATCACCGCCAGCACCCGTCCGCCCGCTGTGACGGGCGCCTTGTCGCCGTAGCCCACCGTCGTCAACGTGACCGCGGACCACCACACACCTGAGCCTATGCCCTCCGCCAGATTGCCGCCGAATTGCGACGCGTTGCGCCGCCGTTCCAACAGCGTCATCAGCGTCCCGGTGGCCAGCAGGACCCCCCCGAGCCACGCGAACAGGCCCAGCATGTCGGGAGAGAACACAGCCCGGAGTACCTGGGCGCGCGCACCCGGGCGCACCGGGACGGCAATCGCCAGTCCGGTCGTGTAGAAGGGGTGCGTGAAGTCCATGAAGACCTCGCGCTCGCCGGTGACAGTGAGCGTGGCCACCACGGCGTCCAGCGTCCCGTCTTTGGCGCCGGCCAGCAGGCCGGGCAGGTCGGCTTCGCGGTATTCAAACTGCAGCCCCAGTTCCTGCGCCACCTGGTGCCACAAGAAGTGGCTTGCGCCGGCCCAGCGCCCGGCGTCGTCCTTGACGGAGAAAGGCGGGGAAACCTTGGTCCCAATGACCAGGCTTCGTGCGCCCGGTCCCGCGTCCGGCGCCAGAGCGGTCAACAGCGGTATCACCAGCAGCGTGGTCAGCACGGGCCGCAACGGACCGAAACCGCCCGCGGGTGTCAAGGGCAACCTCGGCATCACCGTTGCATTTATGGAGGTAACACCGGATAAGCGCGCCTTGCCGGCGCGGGGCCGGATGGACCCAACATGAATGCGTTCCTGATTGTACTTCTTGTTACCGCGCTGTTGGAGCAGGTCCCCGCCGCGGACGCCGGGCCGGATGCCGGCAACGCCGTTGAGGTTGACGCCGGCAGCGCGCCCGACGCGGCGGTGCCCCCGGCGGAGGACCCTGCTGACGACGAGGATGACGACGCCGAGAGCGACGACGACGACCTCCCGGACGCCCCGGACGGCGAGGAGGAGCAGGCCGCCGCCGCCGTGCCGGCCCCAGGCGCGCCGGCCCTGAAGTTCACCGGTGACCTAGACGACCCCGCGCTGCTGCAGCGGTGGAAGGAGGACCCCGCGTCGCTGGGGAGTATTTCCGTGGGTTTTGCGGATGCCGGGAGGATCATCAACGGCGTGCAGTTTCCGCCGGGGCCGTACTGGTCGGTGGTGGCACCGGAGGTGGCGTGGGGAGTGCAGGAGTCCATTGATTCGGTGATGACCGCCATCACCCAGGTCAACCGGCAGTATCCCGGGTCACCGCTGCTGCGCGTGAACCACATCAGCCGGCGGGACGGTGGCTACCTGCGCCCGCACCAGAGTCACCAGGCCGGCCGTGACGTGGACCTGGCGTTCTACTACCTGCGTGAGGTCCCCCCCGGGTACCGCGGCCGCCGCGAGCAGCTCATTGACCCGGCGCGGAACTGGGCGCTCATCAAGGCGTTTGCGACGATGACCGACGTGCAGGTGATCCTGGTGGACCGGCGGATCCAGAAGGTGCTGTATGACCACGCGCTGGCCTCCGGCGAGGACAAGGCCTACTTGGATGACATCTTCAAGTCCGGCTCCCGCGCGCTGGTGAAGCACGCGCGCCGCCACCGGGATCACTTCCACGTGCGGCTCAATGCACCGCGCTCCCAGGAACTGGGACGCCGCGTGCAGCCGCTGCTGGCCCAGCGCCCGGACCAGAACATGATCATCGTCCGGGTGCGCAGTGGCCACACGCTGGGCCACATCGCCGCGAAGTACGACACCAGCGTGCGCGCCATCATGCGCGCCAACCACATGAAGCGGACGTTCCTGCGCGTGGGGCAGACCCTGGTGGTTCCGCTGCGCGGTCCGTGCACCCAGTGCCCCATGCCGCCGGAACCCGTGGTGCCTCCCCGTCGCATTCCGCCCGGCTGGGTGGACCCCACCGCTCAGGCCGCTGCGGCCGTGGACGCGGGCGTCCGGCAGCCACCACCCGCCACCGAGGCCGCACTGGGCGTTGACGCGGGCATTGCCACCACCAGCGAGATGTAGCCGGCCCCGGCCGGCGCTCACCCACCTCCACCGCGGCGCGCGTCCTTGACTAGGTGTTCATCAGACACTAACGTTCGTGTCAGCTGGACACAAAACGGAGGTGTGCGATGTTTGGCGTCAACTACGTGAAGGCCAGCCCGACGACGTACGTGATGCACTACAAGCGCGGGAAGGTGATGCGCGAAGGCGCGGGGTTGAGTTTCTTCTATTTTGGCCCCAGCTCCACGCTGGTGATGGTGTCCCTGGCCAGCCGGGATCTCCCGTTTGCGTTCAGTGAGCAGTCCAATGACTTCCAGGCGCTGACCGTCCAGGGACAACTCACATTCCGCGTGGTGCAGCCCACCCGCCTGGCGGCACTGCTGGACCACGCGGTGGACAGCAACGGGCGGTACCGGGGGGATGACCCGGATTCGCTGGCGGAACGGCTCACGGCGGTGACGCAGGTCCACATCCGCGCGGTGGTGGGCCAGTTGCCGCTGCGGGGCGCGCTGCGCGCCGGTGACACGCTGGTGGACCAGGTGCTGGGCACACTCCAGAAGTCAGACGTGGTGCAGGGACTGGGCGTGGAGGTGATGGGCCTGTCCATTTCATCCCTGGCGCCGGCGCCGGAGATGGCGCGCGCGCTGGAAGCTGAGGCCCGCGAGTCCCTGCAGCGACAGTCCGACGAGGCGATCTACGCGCGGCGCCGCGCCGCGGTGGAGCAGGAGCGGGTGATCAAGGAGACGGAGCTCAACACGGAGATCGCCGTGGAGGAGAAGAAGCGCACCATCCGCGAAACACAGATGGCGGCAGACGTCTCCGTGGAACAGCAACGCGGCGCGCTCATTGACCGCCGCGTGGAGAATGAACGCAAGGACGCCGACAGCCGCGCGTACGCGCTGGAAGCGACGCTCAAGCCCGTCAAGGACGTGGACTGGCGTACGCTGCTGGCGGTGGGCGGCGGCGGAAACGATCCGCGGATGATGATTGCGCTCGCGTTCCGCGAGTTGGCCGAGAACGCGCAGAAGATTGGCAGCCTGAATGTGACCCCGGACCTGCTGCAGGCCCTGCTGGCCCCGGGCGGGAAGAAGCCATGATGGACAAGCTGGTCGTCGTGACGCGCCGCACGCGCCTGGCGGACCTGGTGGCCCGGTTCAACACGCGGGCGCAGGCGCGCTTCTACATTGAGCACGCGGGCGGAGACTTCCGGGACTACGAGGCGGAGGACGACACCTACCGCCACGCCGTGGACCGCGTGCTGGGCGAACTGGAGGTGGGCCTCAAGACGCAGGTGCTGGAGCGGGGCCTGGTGCCCACCTACCTGTTTGCGCCCACGGACCTGGTGGTCACGGTGGGCCAGGACGGCCTGGTTGCAAACACCGCGAAATACGCGCTGGGCAATACACTGATTGCGGTCAATCCCGACCCGGCGCGGTTTGACGGGGTGCTGCTGCCCTACCAGGTGGACGGTGTGCGGCGCGCGGCGGAGCGCGTGCTGGCCGGCAAGGCGCGCGTGCGCGAGGTGACACTGGCGGAGGCGCGGCTGGACGACGGGCAGCGGTTGCTGGGGTTCAACGACCTGTTCCTGGGCGCGCAGAGCCACGTGTCCGCGCGCTACCGCATCCGCTGGGGTGACCAGGAGGAGCCGCAGTCCTCGTCCGGCGTGCTGGTGTCCACCGGCGCGGGGTCCACGGGATGGATGTCCTCCGTGTTCAACATGGCGGCGTCCATTGCACGGCTGGGCGGGCAGCCGCCCACGCCCTACCACGGGTGGCAGTGGGAGGAGCGACGGCTCATGTTTGTGGTGCGTGAACCTTTCCACAGCCGCACCAGCCGCATTGCCCTCACGGCGGGCTGGGTGGAAGAGGGCGCGGCGCTGCGCGTGGAGAGCCTGATGCCCTCCGGCGGCGTGATCTTCTCGGACGGGGTGGAAGCGGACCGGCTGGCGTTCAACGCCGGTGCCAGCGCCACGCTGCGCGCGGCCCCGGAGAAGGCGCGGCTCGCGTGGGGTGAAAGCGGGGAGCCTGATCATGCATGAATTGGCTGCTTTCTCCAGCGCCGCGCCTCAGTCCACCCAGCGGAACAATTCCACGCGTTCAAACGCCCCGCCGCAGGCGCACGGCGTGGCCGCGTCTGCCGTCTGGAAAACCCCGCAGGAACGGCAGACCCAGCCGTCCTTTTCCATGCCGAACATGGAGCCGTCCCGGCGCTTCCGGAACACCAGGATGGCCGTCAGCAAGACCCACACCGCCAACAAGCTCAACGCACCCGTGCGGGAGGTGAGGTCCGCCCGGGGTCCCGGGCCGACGTGGCGCCGGCTGACGTGGACACCGGCGACGGACATCAGCGCGGCGATTGCGGAGGCCACGGTGCTGAACACCACCGGCCCCAGGATGCTCCGGCGGTCACGCTGGCGCCGCGTCAGCGCGTCCCGGGCGTCGTCTTCGTCACGCGGAATCCAGGGCATGCTCCCCTCCGCTGTGCAGCCGACGCGAGCTTCACCCGCCGCCCACGCCACCCGCAAACCCAGGCATTGACTGGCCAGTCAATCCGCGTGGTGACGTCGGACGGTCAACCGGCGGTGCGTACCCCGCCGGTGGTGGTAGTGTCCGGGCGGTCCATGCCCCGTCTCCGCCGCGTCATCCTTGCCGCGTTGCTGCTGTGCCCGGAGGCGGCGCACGCGGCGCTGCGGACCGCGGTGCTGGCGCCCTCCGGGGACAAGACGGGCACCAAGCTGGCGGACCAGGTGGAGTTCAACCTGGAGGACAACGAGGACATCACGCTGGAGCAGCGGGACCGCGTGACCGAAGCGTTGGACAAGCAGAACCCGTTTGGTGAGGAAGCCCTGGCGCAGGCCATGGACACCGCGGAACTGGACGTGCTGGTGCGCGTGGTGAAGTCCGGGAAAGGCTACGCGCTGATCCTGTATGACCGTGACGGTCTGGACGTGGAAACGCTGGATGCCGGGCCGGTGAAGAGCCCCGCGGACACCAAGGCCGCGGGCGGCAAGGTCACGGTGAAGGTTGTGAAGACGCTGTCCTCCTGGGAGCGCAAGCGGACGGCCCGGGCGGAGAAGCGTGAGGCGGAGTTGCGGCGCGCGCAGGACCAGCGGCGCAAGGAGGAGGAGAAGGCGGAAGAGGAGCGGCGCAAGAAGGAGAAGCAGAAGGAGAAGTCACGCACCGCGTGGATGGATGACGAGGGCGGTGACAACGAGCTGCCCGCCCCGCCGGATGCGGCCCCGGAGGACGCACGGTCCGGACGGCGGGGTCCGGTGGTGGGTGGTGACGACGAGGACCTGGCCCCGCCGCCGCGCAAGGAGGAGCCGCCGCCCAAGAAGCCCGAAAAAAAACCCGCGAACCCCGCCGCGCGCGCGCCGGAGCCACCCCGGGAAAAGGCCCGGAAACCCGAGGAGGGGCGGCGCGCGCTGGATCCGGATGAGCCCACCGACGACGTGGAGCCCCGCCCGCGGCGGGGGGCCCCCGCCGATGACGCCGAGGACGGCGGCCGGCCGCAGCCCAAGCCCAAACCGCGGCCCAAATACGGGGAGCCGTACGCGGGCAAGGAGCCCGGCGGAATTGAGGGATTCGTCAAGGGCCTGTACACGCTGCACGAACCCATCCCGTACTTCTCCGCCAGCGTCGGCCCGTCGGTGTCCGCGTGGAGCTACACGTTGCGCGAGGCGAGCGGGCGCCGGCGCGCGTCCACCTGCTCGCCCACCGTGTCGCCGTCGTTCTCGTTCTCCTGCATCCCGCACGGGGGCGCGGACCTGTGGGTGGAAGCCTGGCCCATCCGTTACGTGGGGGTGGACGCCAACGCGCGGTTTGCCGGCACCGTGTACCCCGCCGCCCGCTCCGCGCAGACCGGCCGGCCGGTGACGGAACCGGCCACCGTGCCGTCGTTCCTGTTGGGTGCGCAGCTGGCCGCCAAGGCGCGCTTTGTCCTGCATTTCACACCCTTGCCTGAATCCATGCAGCAGTGGAGTCCCAAGGTGGCGCGGGACCTGCTGCGGGGCATCGGCGCCGGGGTGCGGGTGCGGCTGGGGTATTCGCGCAACCTGGTGGGACGGCAGAAGCCGTTCATTGCCATTCCCGGCTACCACGCGGTGCAACTGGCCCTGGGCGTGGAGAGCTATTTCCCCGTGTTCTACAAGACGCTGGCCTTTGACGCGCGCGCTGAGGCCATCCCGCTGGTCTATTACCAGGAAATTGCCGGCATTCCCGCGGATCCATCTGAAATCCTCCTGCCGCGCAAGACGCTGAACAACCCGGGCGCGTTTGGCCGCACCGTGGGTTGGCGCTTTGACGTTGGTACGCGCCTGGCCGCGCCCACCGGGTTGTTCCTGGAAATACGTGCTTTCCATGAAGGCTATTTCGCCATGTTCACGGGGAGCGGCAACCGCACGGACATCAACCTGGAGCCCATCCCGGACGGGCGCGTGATCAACCTGACCTTTGGCATCACCCTGGCGGTGGGCTGGCTGTTCCCCAAGCTGTTTGATCCCTGGTCCGTGGATGACGTGAAGAAGCTCACCGGCCTGGGCGGCGCGGAGCCCGCCACCGCCCGCCCGTGAGCCTCACATCTCCACCAGCAGGTCCCGCGCGCAGCGGTGCAGCGCCACGCGCGCCTGCCAGGTGGGCGTGGCGGTGGTGGCCAGCAGGACCACTGCGTACGTCTCCGTCACCACCTGGATGAACGTGTTGCCCTCCACGCCGTGCACGTGCAGCTGGCGCGGGGCCATGGCGTGCGCCAGCAGCGGCGCCACGTACGCACCCGCCACCTGCAGGTCGTACGCGGCCAGCGTGGGGTCATGGACCACGTGCTGGATGGCCTCGCCCTCGTGGTCCACAAAGATGGCACCCCGGGCCCCGGGCACGCTCCGGCACAACTGCGCAAGGACCACGTCAAACGACACGCCCACTGTGTAAGACGGCGGGCGCCCCCGGTTCAACCGCCGCCAGCTTGCCAATCCGCTTCCTGACGCCTATCTCCGCGCGCCCCCACGACGGGGTGCCGGGTGACGAAGGTGCAACGCGATCCGCACTGGTCCGACTGGAAGTGGCAGGTCCGCCACGCCGTGCGCACTCCGGCCGACCTGGCCGCGCAGCTGACGCTGACGCCGGACGAGGCCGAGGGCGTGCGCCGCACCACCGCCGGTGGCCTGCCGCTCACCGTCACGCCGTACTTCATGGAACTGGTGGAGCGGGAGGGGCCGGACGGTCCGCTGCGCCGCCAGGTGGTCCCGTCCGCCGCGGAGTGGACCGCCTCCCCCGGTGAACGTGATGACCCGCTGGGCGAGGAGGCGCTGCTGGCCGCGCCGTCACTGGTGCACCGCTACCCGGACCGCGCGCTGTTGTGGGCCACGGACCGGTGCGCGTCCTACTGCCGCTTCTGCACGCGCAAGCGGCTGGTGGGGCAGGGGCCCACGCCCACCGAATCCGACGTGGCGGACGGCATTGATTACATCGCCCGGACCCCGTCCATCCGTGACGTGATCATCTCCGGCGGGGACGCGCTGTTGCTGGATGATGACAAGCTGGTGTCGCTGGTGGCGCGCCTGCGCGGCATCAGGCACGTGGACGTCATCCGGCTGGCCACGCGCATGGTGGCGTTCTGTCCCATGCGCATCACGCTGGACCTGCTGCACCAGCTGCGCGCGTTCCAGCCCGTCTATTTCCTGCTCCACTTCAACCACCCCGCGGAGCTCACGCCGGAGGTCACCGCCGCCCTGGCGCGCCTGGCGGACCACGGCTTCCCGCTGCTCAACCAGTCCGTGCTGTTGCGCGGCATCAATGACCGCGTGGACGTCCTGGAGGCGCTGTTCCGCACGCTGGCCCGCCTGCGCTGCCGCCCGTACTACCTGCACCAGTGTGACGCCATCACCGGCGCGGCCCACTTCCGCACCACGCTGGACAGCGGCCTGGACCTGGTGGACGCGCTGCGCGGGCGGGTGAGCGGACTGGCCCTGCCCACGTACGTCGTGGACGTGCCTGGTGGCCGGGGCAAGGTCCCGCTGGCGCGTGACCCGCGCGTGAGCCGTGAGGGCGGGTTGGTGCGCCTGCGCGGCAGCCTGGGCGGCACGGCGGACTACCCGGAGCCTTCGGACAGCTGACCGTGCACGAACGCGCGCGTTCGGGTACAAGGGCGCCGCCCCTCGGGCCGAGGCGGAGGAACTCATGGCCACGCTCCCCCTGGACCACGACAAGGTAGCGGACTGCCGGCACCTGGCGCGCGGCATTGCCGCCAATGTCCAGCAATACATTGACGGTCACACCACGGTGGCCGTGGAGCGCACCGTGCTGCGCCTGCTGGGCGTGGACGGCACCGGTGAACACGGTGCGCCCCTTGCCAACCTGCTGGTGGAGACGCTGCACAAGGCCGGCGTGCTGGGGAAGGGTGCCGCGTGGTGGATGGGCCGCTGTTTCCGCCTGGGCATGGACAGTCCCACCACCATGGCGCTGGAGTTGCCGCGGCTGCTGGCCGCCGGTGACCGCGGGGTCCCGCCGCTGTCCGCGGAGGACGAGCAGGCCCTGCAGGACGACGTGGCGGCCCTGGCGCGGGACGCGGTGGAGGAACTGGGCCGCCGGCGCGAACACCGCAAGGCGCTGCGCCGCAGCCTGGGCATCGGACCGGACCCGCAGAAGTACATCATCGTCGCCACGGGCAACATCCATGAGGACGCGGTGCAGGCGCGCGCGGCGGCCCAGGCGGGGGCGCAGATCATTGCGGTCATCCGTTCCACCGCCCAGAGCCTGCTGGACTACGTGCCGCAGGGCGCCACCACGGAGGGTTTTGGCGGTACGTACGCCACGCAGGAGAACTTCCGCATCATGCGGGAGGCCCTGGATGATGAGAGCCGCAAGCTGGGCCGCTACATCCAGCTCACCAACTACAGCTCCGGGCTGTGCATGCCGGAGATTGCGTACATGGCCGCGCACGAACGCCTGGACATGCTGCTCAATGACAGCATGTACGGGATCCTTTTCCGCGATATCAACATGCGGCGCACGTTCATTGACCAGTATTTCTCGCGCCGGATCGTCGCGCATGCGGGCATCATCATCAACACCGGTGAGGACAACTACCTGACCACCGCGGACGCGGTGGACAAGGGCCACACCGTCCTCACCAGCCAGTTCATCAACGAAGCGCTGGCGCACCTGGCCGGGATGAAGGACAGCCAACTGGGGCTGGGCCACGCGCATGAGATTGACCCGTGGCTGGAGGACAGCTGGCTGCTGGAGCTGGCCATGGCGCAGCTGGTGCGGCAGGTGTTCCCCGCGCACCCCATCAAGTTCATGCCCCCCACCAAGCACATGACCGGGGACATCTTCTGGAGCCACGTGTACGACGCCATGTTCAACCTGGCCACCGTGGCCACCCGGCAGTCCATCCAGCTGGCCGGCGTGATGACGGAGGCCATGCACACGCCGCTGATGATGGACCGGTATGCGGCCATCAAGAGCGTGAATTACATCTTCAACGCGGCACGCCACCTGGGTGAGGAGATTGAGTTCAAGCGGGGCGGCATCATTGACCAGCGCGCCCGGCTGGTGCTGGACCGCGCGCACGCGGAGCTGCAGCACGTCTCCCGCGCCGGACTGATGGACGCCATTGGCGAAGGGGTGTTTGCGGACACGCGCCGCAAGCTGGACGGAGGGAAGGGCCACGACGGCGTGGTGCAGCGTGATGCCGGGTATTTCAACCCGTTCCTGTCCCTGCTGACCCCCGCGGCCGAGCCGTACTGAAGGGAGCTGACCATGCAGCGGCGCATCCGCCCCTACGGCGACAAGACTGACGACGGCGTCATCCAGATGTCCTTCACGCTCCCCGTGCCCGCGGGACCGCGCGCACGTGAGGCCGCGCGCCTGCTCCTGGAGCGCGAGATGGGCATGAAGGACGTGAAGATTGCCTCCATGGAGGGCATTGCCACGGATTACACGTATTTTGTGGCCTACGCGTCCACGCAGGCCTCCCTGGACTATGACGCCGTGGACGTCCCCATTGTGAAGACGCCCAACTATGGCTTCACCGGCGTGAACCAGCGGATTGAAAGCGAACTCAAGCGCCACATCATTGTGGTGGGCGGCAACAACGGCTTTGACAGCCACACGGTGGGGATTGACGCCATCATCAACATGAAGGGCTTCTCCGGGGATTACGGCCTGGAGCGCTACCCGTGGTTCCGCGCGTTCAACCTGGGCGCTCAGCTCAAGGATGACGAGTTCCTGGACCGGGCGGTGGAGGTCAACGCGGACGCGGTGCTGGTCTCCAAGGTGGTCACGCAGCGGGATATCCACAAGGAGGACGCGCTGGGGCTCATCCAGCGCGCCAAGGACCGCGGCCTGCGGGACCGGTTCATCTTTGTCATTGGTGGGCCGCGGCTCACGCACAAGGAAGGGCTGGAGTGGGGGTTTGACGCCGGGTTTGGGCCCGGGACCAAGCCGTCTGACGTGGCCAGCTACCTGGCTGACGAAGTCATCCGCCGCGCCCGCGGCCGGCAGCGTTGAAACAGGAGGATTCCATGGCGGGTGAACGCAGCGTCCTCAGGCTCCGCATGAGCGCGCATGACGCGCATTACGGCGGCAACCTGGTGGACGGCGCACGCATGCTGGCGCTGTTTGGGGACGTGGCCACGGAGCTGTGCATCCTCCGGGACGGGGACGAAGGCCTGTTCCGGGCGTACGACAAGGTGGAGTTCCTGGCGCCCGTGTTCGCGGGGGACTGGATTGAGGCCGAGGGCGAGATCCTCTCCGAGGGCACCACCAGCCGGAAGATGCGCTTTGTGGCGCGCAAGGTGATGCAGGCGGTCCCCGGACACCCCAGCCACGTCAACGTCCTCAACCCGCCGGTGACGGTGTGCGTGGCGTCCGGCACGTGCGTGGTCCCGCGGGACGTCACCCGCGGGCCGCAGCCCACCCCGCAGGTCCCGGACGCGCTGCTGGAATGCCGGGATATCGCCGCGGTTCGCGGCGACCTGGTGGACACCCTGCACGCCGTGAAGCTGGCGGATGACCTGGTGCGGGTGGGCCGGACGCGCATCCGGCTGGTGGCCGGCGGCGGCACCACCACGGTGGTATGCCACGTTGAAGAGGGCCCGGTTGACGGCGCGGTCCACCGCACGCGTGAAGGACACGTCCTGCGCCTGCAGCCGGCGCCCACCGCGTTGCGGTGACTCACCCGTTGTTCCGTGGAGGTACCATGCAGCCACTTGTCATCACCGCAGCGCTGGTTGGGGCGGAGACCACGCGCGAGCAGAATCCCCACCTGCCCATCCACCCCGAGGAGATTGCTGCGGACGCCGTGAAGTGCTGGAAGGAGGGGTGCAGCCTGGTCCACCTGCACGCGCGCAACCCGGACGGTTCCCCGTCACAGGCCGCCGCACTGTTCAAGCGCATCGTGGCGCTCATCCGCACCGAGTGCGACGTGATTGTCCAGGTCTCCACCGGCGGCGCCGTGGGCATGTCCGTGGATGAACGGTGCGGATCACTGGAGTGCTCGCCGGACATGGCCACGCTGTCCTGCGGCACGGTGAACTTTGGTGATGACGTGTTCATGAACAGCTGGCCGATGATCAAGGACATTGCGGCGCGCATCCGCAAGCGCGGCATCACGCCGGAGATTGAGGCCTTTGACGCGGGCCACATTGACACCATGCTGCGGCTGGCCAAGGAAGGTCTGGTGGACCTGCCCGCGCACGTGGACCTGGTGCTGGGCGTCCCGGGTGGCCTGTCCGCCGGTGAACGCCAGCTGGAGTTCATGGTGGGCAGCCTCCCGCCCGGTTGCACGTGGACGGTGGCCGGCGTGGGACGCCACCAGCTGCCCATGGCGTATTACGCGGTGGAACGGGGTGGGAACGCGCGCGTGGGCCTGGAGGACAACATCTTCCTGAAGAAGGGCGTGCTGGCCCAGGGCAGCGCCCCGCTGGTGGCGGCAGTTGCCGAACACGCGCGCAAGGTGGGCCGGCCGCTGGCCACGCCCACGCAGGCCCGGGAACTGCTCCGCGTCCGTCCCCGCCCGGAATAGTCCCCGTTTCCGTCCCCGCTGGCGTCCTTGCCGGACACCGTGGCGCGCAGGAGCATTCACGTATGGCACCCGCGGACCCCACCTTCCGCAGCGACGGGCTGAGTTCCAGCGATCAGCTGCGCGTCGTCGCGGCCGAGCCGAACGCCGCCGCCGTGTTCGTGGGCCCGCTGCCCACGTTGTTCCGCGGTGTGGTGATTGCCCCCCGCTGGGCGGTGGTGCTGGTGCTGGCGTTGACGTTTGCGGCGGCCACGCTGGTCCACAACGCGTCCCTGGGCGAACTGGACGTGGGCATGTTCTACCTGGTCCCGCTGGCGCTGGCGACGTGGATGTGGGGTCTGCGGGGCGGGATTGTGCTGGGGCTGGCGGCGTCAGGGACCACGCTGGCGGTGGACGTGCAGCACCGCGCCGCGTTTGATTCCACCGTGGCGCTCAGCTGGGACGGCATTGTGCTGACGGTGCTGTACCTGGGTGGCGCGGTGGTCCTGGCGGAGTTGCGCCGCTCATACCGCCGCATTGCGGACCTGGCGCGGACGGACGGCCTCACCGGCCTGCTGAACCGCCGCGGGTTCTGGGACCGGGCCGAACAGGAGTTCCACCACGCGCGCCGCGCGCATTGGCCCATCACCGTCATGCACCTGGACCTGGACCGCTTCAAGGAACTCAATGATTCGCGGGGACACGCGGAGGGTGACCGCTTGCTGGTCGTGGTCGCGGACATCCTGCGGCGCCTGCGGCGGACGGACGTGTCATGCCGCATTGGCGGTGACGAGTTTGTGGTCCTCATGCCCAACACCACCGCGGACGCCGCGCGCCTGGTGGTGGACAAGCTGCGCCAGGAGGTCAGTGCGGCCATGGCGCGCAATGCCTGGGGCGTCACGTGTTCCATTGGCGTGGCCACGTTCCTGCGTGTTCCGGTGACGGTGGAGCAGATGATCCAGGTCGCGGATTCGGCGATGTACTGCGTGAAGCGGGGCACGCGTGACGGCGTGGAATACGTGACCGTGACCTAGGACGGCGCGCAGCAGCGTTGCAGGACCGGCCTCTGTTTCCGGCCCGCGGCCGCTGAAAGCGCGCTATTCCCCCAGGTACGCGCGCCGGATCTCATCATTGGCAAGCAATTCCGCGGCGGGACCCTGCAGGACCAGCGCACCGGTTTCCAGCACGTAGCCGCGGTGGGCCACCTTCAGCGCGAGATGAGCGTTCTGTTCCACCAGCAGGATGGCGGTGCCGCCGGCATTGATCTCCCGCACAATGCGGAAAATGAGTTCCACCACCTGAGGCGCGAGTCCCAGCGAGGGTTCATCCAGCAGCAGCAGCTTGGGGCGGCACATGAGGGCGCGGGCCACGGACAGCATCTGCTGTTCGCCGCCGGAGAGCGTGCCGGCGGACTGTTTCACGCGTTCCTTCAACCGCGGAAACAGCGCAAACGCGCGTTCAATATCCGCCTCAATGGCGTCCTTGTCGGTGCGCAGGAAGGCGCCCAGTTCCAGGTTCTCATGGACGGTGAGGTTCTGGAAGATGCCGCGTCCTTCCGGCGCGTGCGCCATGCCCAGCGCCACCAGGCGGTCCGCGGGCAGTCCGGCCACGTCCCGTCCCAGGAACGTGATGCGTCCCCGGCTGGGCCGCACCAGCGCGCTCACGGCGCGCAGCGTGGTGGATTTCCCGGCGCCGTTGCTCCCCAGCAGGGTGACCACTTCGCCTTCCCCCACGGTGAGGGACAGGCCGCGGAGCGCGTGAATGGCCCCGTAATGCACATGCACATCCGCCAGTTCCAGCAGCGGGGCGGTCACGGGGCGGCCCCGGCGGGTGGGGCGTGTTCGCGCGCGTACTCGTCGCCCAGGTACGCTTCAATCACCCGGATGTTGCGCTGGATATCATGCGGGGTCCCCTCCGCAATGGTCTCGCCGTGGTCCAGCACCATGATGCGCTCACTGATGCCCATGATGAGCTGCATGTGGTGTTCAATGAGCAGTATTCCCACGCCAAAGTCATCACGGATGTGGCGGATGAGTCCCAGCAGCGCCTGGGTTTCCATGCCATTCATGCCGGCAGCGGGTTCATCCAGGAGCAGGAAATTGGGCCGGGTGGCCAGGGCGCGGGCAATCTCCAGGCGGCGCTGGTCGCCGTACGGGAGGTTGCGCGCCAGCATGCCGGCCTTGGCCAACAGGTTCACGCGCTCCAGCAGGGCGGCGGCGTCGTGCTCCTGGCGTTGCTCTTCGTCACGGGCGCGGCGGGTCTGCAGCACCACATCCAGCAGGGAGACGCGGGCGCGCTGGTGAAAGGCGGCCTTCACGTTGTCCAGGACGGTGAGGTCCTTGAACAGCCGGATGTTCTGGAAGGTGCGCACCACGCCGCGGCGGCAGATGTCATGCGGCTGGCCGCGGAACGGCTGGCCGTCCACCACAATCCGCCCGGTGGACGGGCGGTACACGCCGGTGAGCATGTTGAAGCAGGTGGTCTTCCCGGCGCCGTTGGGCCCAATGAGACCCACCAGTTCGTTCTTCTGCAGCACCAGGTTGAAGTCTGAGACCGCGGTCAGACCGCCGAACCGGATGGTGACGTGTTCGGCGCGGAGGCTGTGCGGATCGGCCATGGTGCGTCCCGCGAGCGCGGGTCCCCCCCGGAATCAACCCGCGCAGGCTCGCTGTTGGGACTCAGCCCTTCACGTACCGCGTGCCACGGCCCTTGCCGGAGACCTTGATACGGCCGTCAGCGCGGGCGGTCTTCACCATGCCATTGAGCTGGGTGGTGGAGACCTTCAGCTTCTTGCGGGCTTCCTGCGGGACCAGTTCGCCGGCGTTCCGCACCATGTCCACCAGGCGGTCCACCTGCGCGGGCGTCCAGGACGGCTTGCGGCCGGGGCGGCCCGGGATGCCCTTGCCCTTGGCCTTGCCTTTGGCCTTGGCGCCAACCTTCCCGCCAATCTTGCCGGTGCGGGCAATGATGTCCGCCAATTCCGCGCGGAGGGATGCATCCACGGCGCGTTTCACCTCACCCACCGCGTCCGCAAAGATGTTTTCCACCCGCTTCCAGAGTTCCTTGCTTCCCGCCCCACGCTTGCGTGCTGCCATCTTGAAGACTCCATTTCCGTGGAACCGTCCGTGCCCTCAGGCACGCGCCGCCGACGTGGCGGATAACCGCGGACCGGGTCGTGGAAACACGACAAACCACCCAACCCGCTCCAATCGGAAACCGGGCATTAGCAAACCACCCCCACGCTGACAACCGATTTCTTGCGGTTCATGATTGGCGGGCTTGCAATGCCCGGCGTGCCAGCCACTGCCGCAGCACCTGCCACGCCTCCTGTTTCCCGAACAACCCACCCGGCCGCGCCAGCATGAGCACGATCAGCAGCGCCGAATAGATGACCATCCGCAGGTCCTGGCTCAGCACGTAGATGACGGGTTCCACCACGGCGCGGACGGCGTCCGGCCAGCTGGCCACCTCCAGGCGGGCAAACCCGTCCACCAGCACGCCCTGCACGCTGCGCAGGCCTTCCGGCAGCAGCGTCAGCACCACCGCGGCAATCACCGCGCCGGAAATGGACCCCATTCCGCCCAGCACCACCATCACCACCACTTCCGTGCTCTTGAGATACGTGAAACTCTTGGGATTCAGGTACGCTTGGCTGTGCGCAAACAACGCGCCGGCCACCCCCGCCAGCGCGCTGGACGTGACAAAGGCAATGACCTTGTAGCGCGTTGTATGGATTCCCATTGACTCCGCGGCGATTTCGTCTTCACGGACGGAGAGGAAGGCGCGGCCATGGGTGGATTCATGCAGGCGGCGGGACAGCTCCACGGCCACCACCACCACCGCAAAAACCCACGCAAAACCCACCCGCGGGGGAATGTTGGAATAGCCGGCGGCACCGCCCACGGCGGGGGTGTTTTCAATGAGGACCCGGATGATCTCATTGAATCCCAGGGTGACAATGGCCAGGTAGTCACCCCGCAGGCGCAGGGACGGCAGGCCCACCAGCAGCCCCACCAACCCCGCAAACGCCCCGCCCAGCAGCATGGCCACCAGGAACACCAGGTTGTCAGACAGCCACGGCGGCAGGCCCGCCACGTCGTACTGGGACAGGGACTTGGTCAGATACGCGCTCAGGTAGGCTCCCAGCGCCATGAACCCCGCGTGCCCCAGGGAAAACTGCCCGGTGAAACCGTTGACCAGGTTCAGGCTCACCGCCAGGACAATGTTGACGCCTACCAGCAGCGCCACGGTCACCCCGTAGCTTTCGCCCGGGGAGGGGAGGAACGCCGCCAGCGCCGCCACCAGCGGGACGCCAACCAGGATGCTCCGCCACGCCCGCAATGCGGCCAACGTCAGCCCCCGTCCCGGCGCCCGGCGTCGGGCGTGCCCCCGTCAGGCGGCGGCGTACCGTCATGGCAGGTGCCGTCACTGCCGCAGTACATGCCGTCCGGGCAGTGCAGGGCGGTGCGGCAGGCAATTCCCGTATCCCAATTGAGGCACGCGGAAAGGAAGGCCGCCATTCCAGCGGCAAGCAGCAGGGCGCGCTTCATGGTGTGGATCCGGGAGCCGGGGCCGGTGCGGGCGGCGCGGCCGTTGATGACGGTGAGGCGGGGCGGGACCCGGACGCGGGCGGCGGCGCGGCGGGCGCCCCGCGGACCTTGGGATTGGCCGCCACAATGAGCCCGATTCCGCCTACCAGGCCCGCCACGGTGATCACGGAACCCAGCACACCCAGCAAGCCGCCCCCGCCCAGCAGCAGGAACGTGGCGCGCTCCAGCCATTGCCCCAGCGTGATGAGCGAACTCAGCGGAAACGCCCCGTTGTTCTTGTGCGGCACGCTCTTGATTTCCGCGTTGATGTTCCGTGCCGTGGCGTAGGAGGCGATGGACAGCGTGATGCCGGCCATGACGCCGCCCAGCGCCAGCACGCCCAGCAGGATGGCTGGCACCATCACGGCCACGCCGGCGCCAATGAGGGGCTTGGACCATCCGGTCTCTTCCTGCGCCTGCTGCGCGGCCTGCTGGGCGGCGGCGCGGGCGGCCGGGCCCTCCGGGTCCTGCATGGCGGTCAACATCCGCGGGTTGGGCGGGTTGAGCAGTTGCACGGGGGGCGTGGGCTGGTCCGGGGGAAGGATGGCGGCCACCTCAGGCGGGGTAGGCGGGGCGGACGCCGGCGGGGGCGCCACGGGCGGCGGCGCCAGGGGCGTGACGGCTACGGGTGGCGGCGGCGCAGGCTCGGCGGCGGGGGGGCGGCTTGGGGGCCGGGAACAACACCTCCACGGAGGCGGGCAGCTGGTCCAGCAGCTTGTCCAGCTCCTTCTCCGGCGTCTTGCCGCTCCATTGCGCCACCTGCGCCCCGTCAGACGCCTCCAGCAGCGCCAGGTTCAGCACCACCGTGCCGCCCACCCTGGAAACGGACCCCCACAACGCCCGGTCCGCGCTCACCGCCTGCGCCATCTGCGCTTTGCACGTGGCCATGCTGCAGCGCTTGAGCCGCCCGCGCAGCGCGTCCGGCAGCGCCTGCACCACGTCATCCGGCGCCATGAGGCTCACTTCCGAGCCGCGCGCCTTGCGCACCTCTCCCAACAGCGCGCCGGAAAACGTGGCCCCCAGCTGCAAATCCATGCCTTTGGCCACGTCAAACGGAAGCACCGCCACCTTCTTGAGGCGCGCGGGCGCCGCCGCCGGCGCCGGGGGATCACCCGCCAGCGCGACGACACATCCCAGTACCAGAACGACCGTTGCTGCCATGAGTCAGGTCCTCACTGCGGGAAACACGCGCCCGTACCACCGTCCGCCACCGCCGGGAAACACGTGTATCCCCCGGCGCATTCCAGGTTGATCCCACCGTCCGGCCCGGCAAAATGCCCGCACGGCTGCCGGCAGGAGGGCCCACCCCCGTCCTCCGCCACCGCGCACACCAGCGGCAGCAGGCACGGCTCCGGCGCGCACGGGTCCCCCACGCCGCCCCCGGGGATGCACGCCGCCACCCCCGCATCCGTCCCGCCCAGCACGCGGCACACCGTCCCCGCAGCGCAGCCGCCGTCGTCCAGGCAATAGGCGCGGCATACGGATCCGTCGGTGGAGGAGACGCATGCTTCGCTGAACAGGCAGGTGTCCGCCCCGCAGCGGCGCGGGTTGGTGGACCCGGAGGAACCGCCGGATGAGGACGACAACGACGCGCCGCCGCCCGACGACGAGGACGCGCCACCACCGCCGGCGTCTTCGGTCCCGGGCGGGGACGTGGTGCAGCTGAACACAGCACAACCCGCAAGGAACACCAGGGCCGGCAGCGCGCGCATGGTCACACCTTCTCCGGGACAAAACGCCCGAATAGACCGGATGGCTTGAAAATCAGGATCAGGATCAGCACGGAAAACGCAATGGCGTCCCGGTAGCCGCTGCCGCCGTAGCCGCTGACCAGCGCTTCGGCAAAGCCCAGCACCGCGCCGCCCACCACGGCGCCCGGAATGTTGCCAATTCCCCCCAGCACCGCCGCCACAAACGCCTTGAGCCCGTAGTTCATCCCCAGCAGAGGATGCACCGCCTTGTACGTTTGCGCGACGAGGATCCCCGCCGCCGCCGCCAGCGCGCTCCCCAGCCCGAAGGTCAGCGCAATGATCCTATCCACGGGAATTCCCATGAGCGCGGCCACTTCATGGTTGAACGAAACGGCGCGCATGGCCTTCCCCATCCTGGTGCGGAACACAATGAGCTGCAGGGCCACCATCAGCAGCACGCCAACGCCAATGACCAGCAGCTGGTTGCTCATCACCGTCACTTCGCCCGCTTCAAACGTTTCCTCCGGGAACACCGGTTGGAAGAACCGCGGCGCGGCGCCAAAGATGAGCTGCGCGGCATTCTCAATGAGCAGTGAAACGCCAATGGCGGTGATGAGGCAGGTCAGCCGCGGCCGGTCCCGCAGCGGGCGGTAGGCAAAGCGCTCAACCAGGATCCCAAACCCCGCACACGCGATCATGGCCGTCAGGGTGACCAGGAACGCGCTCACCAGGTTGGGCTCCGTGCCGCCCGTCCACCGGCCCACGTAATACCCGGCAAACGCGCCCAGCATGAACACGTCACCGTGCGCGAAATTGATGAGCGACAGGATGCCGTACACCATGGTGTAGCCCAGCGCGATGACGGCGTAGACCGCGCCGAGACTGAGCCCATTCAGGAGGTGTTGCAGCAGTTCCGCCATGCGCCCCTCAATCCCGCGGTGCCCCGCGCTCAATCCACCCGCGGATGCCGTGCAACGCCCAGTCCGGCAGGCGCTGGTCCGTGTCCGGCATGAGGTCACCGTGGCAGGAGCGGTCCAGGTCATGCTGCGTGGCGTTGACCTTCTCCCACAGCAGGCTGGCGTCCAGGTCTCCGGGAACCACGCGTTTCACCCCACCGTCCATCCCGTCCGGGACCCCGCCGTCCCGGCAGCGGAACGGCGAACGCGCCGGTGCGTTCACCAGCGCCGCCCAGGACGCGTCCGGCCGCAGGTCCAAGCGGGAGCGCACCCTGGGTCCCCCGTGACAGGTGGAGAACGTGCAGGACGGGCTGAACACGTGCTTCTGCAGCGCGCTCCAGCTGGCGTCCAGCACAAACGGCCCCGCGGCATCCGGCGCCGGCCCGGCGTCACCCCACGGCGGCGCGCCGGTGCAGCCGGCCAGCGGCATCACAAACGCAGGGAAAAGTGTGAGCAACGGGAAGTCCATGTCGAGGCGCGGTCATTCGCACGGCAGGCAGCGGGCCGCAACCCGGCGGCGTCGTCAGTGCACGGGCGGTGGCCGGGCGGGCAGCGCCTCCGGCGGGGGCGGCGCCACCTCCCACAGGTCAAAACCCACGTCCTCCACCGGGTCCAGGCGCCGGCCCAGCGCGCGGTACACCGCCGCACTGACCGCGCCCACCAGAAACCGGGTGGCCCCGCCCGCCGCCAGCGTCCACAGCGCCGCCAGCAGCGGGTGCGCCACCGCCGCCACCACAAACGCCTGCGTCCACGCTGACTGCAAGGGAGACAGCGGCTGGCCCTGCATCCGCGCCAGCCACGCGGGCAGCAGCAGCAGGCCCCCCACCGCCAGGCCCGCGCTGGCGGCCAGCAGCGGCGCCGCCACCACCACCCCCAAGAGCAGCCCGGCGCCCACCGCGGCCAGCGCCGGCTGCAACACCGGCCCGCGCCGCCCCGTGAACAGCGAGCCCACCAGGCTCCCCAGCACGCTGCCCACCGGCACCACCACCAGGCACCCCGGCGCCAGGAACGGAAGGGTGGCCAGCGGCAGCAGCACCGCCAGCGGCCACGCCGCCGGCACCAGCAGGGCCACCAGCACCCCCACGCCACCCGTGCCGCCGGCCACCGCCGCGCCGGGGACCGCCCAGCACGCCGTCATCACGGCGCCGCCCACCGCGGCCTGCGCGGCCAGCCCGGGGAGATCCTGCTCCAGGCCCAGCAGGGACTCCTCGGGGGACGGGCCCAGCGTGATGGGCACCGGTGCGTCAAACTTGTCGTCGCGGTCCGGGGGCGGCTGATCCCGCGCCGGCGCGGGCGGAGCCGTGGGGGCGGCGGGGGCCGGGACGCGCCGCTCCGGCTTGATGACGGCGCCTTCGTCATCAGGCGGGGCCGCGGGAACCAGGAGCAGCGCGGTGGCAAACAGGGTGGCAAGCATGGGTGTCAGCGCCCGGCGGCTTTCTGCGCCTCTTCCACGGCGCGCACGGCATCCACAATGATGGGGTCCTTGGGGGACAGGTCCCGCGCCAGGAACACAAACTCCGCGGCCTGCTCCAGCTGACCCAGCGCCAGGTGACAGACGCCCAGGTTGCAGACCACCGCGGCATTGGTGGGATCCGCGTCAAACGACGCGCGCGCGTGCGGCAGGGCGGCGGCGGCGTTGTTGCCGTGGAAGTACAGACCGGCCAGCTCCTTGTGGGCGGGCACGCACGCCGGGTCCACCTCCAGCGCCTTCTGCAGGGACGCCACCGCCCCGGGCAGATCCTTGCCCGCGCGCTTGAGCACGCCCACCGCCCAGTGCAGCTCCGCCCGCGCCGGCTCGCGCTCCATCACCGCGGCCAGGCGCTGCAGCGCGTCCGCGCGGGCGTTCTCGTCAGAGTCCGCCGCGTGCTCCGCCACCGCCAGGCCCACCCGCGCGTGCTCCAGCAGCAGCGCCTTGTCCGTGACCTCCACCAGCATCTGCTCCACGCGTTCGCGGTGGGGATCCTGGGCGTCCGCCGCCTCCAGGTAGCGCGCAAAAGCGTCCCGCGCCTCCACGTAGTTGCCCAGCGCGCGCTCCACGTGGCCCAGCGCCCGCAACCCGGGCGTGAGCCGCGGATCCAGCTCCAGCGCCCGCCGCAGGTGATCCGCCATCAGGGCAAACCGCCCGGTGCTGTCCGCCTCCGTCAGGCCCTCCCGGTCCGCGTTGTAGAGATCCTGCAGCGCCAGCGCGACGTTCAGGTGCGCCAGCGGATAGGTGTCATCCGCGGACAGCGCTTTCTGGTAGCAGGCCAGCGCGGCCGGCAGGTCACCCGCCCGGGCGGCCACCACGCCCTCGGCCACCAGGTTGGCGGCCCGCCGGGGATCGCGCATGCCGAACAGCCGCTTGAGGAATCCGGGTGTTTCCATTCGGGTCCGTGGGGCGGGGTGGTCCCGCGCGGTGACGCACACGTTGCCCCAAGTGGGACCCGCGTGCTAGTGCGCCGGCACCCTGTGGAAGAAGAACCATCCACGGGCTCGGGCGGCGCGCGCCCACCCCTCGGGGAAGGGCGCGTTGTTTGGTTTGCTGTCCGGGGCCGCCAGGCGCGGCGGGAAACGGGTGCCGTGTGCCCCGGAGGGGGCGCGTACCCACGTCGTGACGGCCGCGAGGCAGCAATTCCGCTGTCCGGCCGTCCCTCCCCGTCGTCTTCCTGGCTGGATTCCCGGGCATTCCACCTCGGGATGCTGCGGCGCCTTGGAGTGCGCCCCTTCCCGGCCCCTGCGGGTGCGCCGCTGCCTGGCGCCCGCACGGGGCAACTTACGATTGGTTGGACCATCTTGAAGAGAATGCTCATCAACGCCAGCGCGGCGGAAGAAGTCCGCATGGCGCTCGTGGAAGACGGCGTGCTGACGGACCTGGACGTGGAGACCGCGTCCCGGGAGAAGACCAAGGGGAACATCTACAAGGGCATCGTTGCCAACGTGGAGGCCAGCCTGGGGGCGGCCTTCATTGAGTTTGGCCACGCCAAACAGGGTTTCCTGGCCTTTGATGACCTGCGGCCGGAGCTGTGGGACCCCTCCTGGCAGGGCGAGGGCCGCCCCCGCATCACCGACGTGCTCCACCGCAAGCAGGAGATCATTGTCCAGGTGACCAAGGAGGAGATGGGCAGCAAGGGCGCCGCCGTCACCAGCTACCTGTCACTCCCCGGCCGCTACGTGGTGCTCATGCACTCCGGCGGCGGGCGCGGCGGCGTGTCCCGCAAGATTGAGGACGAGCGCGAGCGCGCCAAGGCCAAGGAGGTGCTGGACAAGCTCAAGCTCCCTGAGGGGCTGGGAACCATCATCCGCACCGCGGGCACGGGCAAGAACCGCGCGGAGCTGCAGAAGGACCTCAACAACCTCATGCGGCAGTGGAACAAGATCCATGAGACCGCCCAGATAGCCCGCGCGCCCAGCCTGTTGTACCGGGAACCGGACCTGGTGGTCCGCACCATCCGCGACTACCTCACGCCCGACGTGGACGAGGTCATCATTGACGACCGCGACGAGTACGAGGAGGCGCTGGACTACTTCAAACAGGGCGAAACGGAGGTGGAGAAGCCCGCCGCGCCCCCGGAGGGCGAGGCCCCCGCGGAGGGAGCCCCCCCGCCGCCGCCGCCCCCGCCACACGACGAGGAGGACGACCTCATCCGGCTGTACCAGGGGCGCCTTCCGCTGTTTGAGAAGTTTGACGTGGAGGAGCAGATTGAGGCGCTGTACAAGCGCACCGTGCCGCTGCCCTCCGGCGGCTACCTGGTCATTGACCAGACTGAGGCGCTGGTCTCCATTGACGTCAACAGCGGCAAGTCCACGCGCGAAGACGACCACGAGTCCACCGTCTACAAGACCAACCTGGAGGCGGTGACCGAGGCCGCCCGCCAGCTGCGCCTGCGCGACATGGGCGGCATCATCGTCGTGGACCTGATTGACATGGCGTCGCGCAAGCATGAGCGCGACGTGGAGAACCGGTTCAAGGAGGTCATCAAGAGCGACAAGGCGCGCATCAAGTTCAGCCGCATCTCAGACAACGGGCTGCTGGAACTGACGCGCCAGCGCCTGCGGCAGGCACACCGCCTGGTCTCCCACGTCCCCTGCCAGGCGTGCAGCGGCACCGGCGTGGTGCGCGCGGTACCCGGCCAGGCCGTGGCGGCCCTGCGCGAACTGCAGCGCCGCGCCGCGGCGGGGCAGGGCCTGCTGGCGCGCCTGGCGGCCCGGTTGCCGCTGGACGCCGCCAACCACCTGGCCAACCACAAGCGGCTGGAGCTGGATGCGCTGGCCAAGCAGTATGACCTCAAGGTGGAGGTGCTGGCGGACCCCACGCTGGCCACCGGTGACAGCAAGTTTGATGAGGAGAAGCGCGGCCGCGCGGCCATGCAGGCGCCGGCGCTGCCCATGGTCAAGGAGGAGGAGTGGCGCACGCGCCGCCGGCCGCGCCGCGAGGAGCGGCGTGACGAGCGGCCTGCCGCCGAGGCCCCCGTGTCGATCGAGGATCGGCAGGAGGCGAGCTTTGAGGCGGACCGCGGGCGGCAGGGACGGCATCACCGTGACCGCGGCGGAGACCGCGGGGCCGAGCGCGGCAGGCATGAGCGCGGGCGCCGCGGTGGTGGCGAAGCGCGCGCCGCACCCGCGCCGCTGGGCCCGGACGGGCGCGCGCTGGTGGCGGAGGACATCCGCGGTGCGCCGCCCCCGCGCCCGCACGCCGCACAGAACGAAGGGCCCCGCAACTACCCGGACGATGCCCTGATGCAGGTCCTGTTTGGGGATCCGCCGCCGCTGGCACTGGAGGCCGCGCCGCCTGCGCCGCCACCGGGTGCCGTGGCCCCGCCACCGCTGCCGCCGGACGCCGTGGAGCCGGGAATGGAAGGTGCGCCACCGCCGGTGGCCGCCGCGCCGGGAGAGGGAGCCACCCCCGCGGTTCCCGCCGCGCCGGGTATGGACGGTGGCCTGCCGGGAAAGAAGCGCCGTCGGCGTCGCCGTCGTCGCCGTAAGGGCGGGGCGGTGATGATTGACCCGTTGACGGGACAGCCCATCCCGCAGCCGCTTCAGGCGGCGGGAGGCGCGCCCGGCACCGCCGCGGAAGGCGCGGAGGACGACGAGGGTGAGGAGGGCGACGAGGAAGAGGTGGAGGAGCATGACGTGCTGGAGGCGCGCGCGCTGAGCCACCCCCCCGCGCCGCAGCCCACCCCGGGCGTGGCGGCTGACCTGGTGGCCGCCGCCACCCAGGCCATCCTGAGCGCGCCCCCACCGTACGAAGCCCCCACCACCCGCGAGTTGCCCCGCCCCAGCGAGGTGCTGGACGCAGCGGAGGTGCGGGCGCACCTGGACGCGGAGGCGGCCAGCAACGGCGAAGACGAGGACGACGAGGACGAGGAGGCCGACGAACTCCCGCCCATGCCGCCACCCGGGCCGCCGGCGCCGGACGCGGTAGCCCGTTCTGACGAGCCGACCGTTGCGGCCAAGCGCAATGCGCGCAAGCCGCGCACCGGGAAGCCGCGTGCGGCGGCCGGC
This sequence comes from Deltaproteobacteria bacterium, assembly GCA_016218805.1. Classification (GTDB taxonomy): domain Bacteria; phylum Myxococcota; class JACRCW01; order JACRCW01; family JACRCW01; genus JACRCW01. Next base: position 47,554 of record JACRCW010000136.1, read on the forward strand.
GCCAAGAAGAAGGCCGCGCCCCGCAAGAAGGCCCGCCCCCGCAGCGAGTGACCCTCAACGCGGAGCGGGTTCCTCGTCCTCGCCGCGCAGGACCTCGCGCTCTGTGGAGACCACGGCGTCCCGCATGGACACCGGCACGTCCGTGGTCTCTCCCGCCACCACGTACCGCTCAAACGTCATGGTCTCCTTGCCCTTGCGCTGCAGCGTGATGGTCACCGGCATGCGCCATTGCAGCTCCGGCAGCGGCACCAGGATGGGCGTCCGCGCGGATTCGGACGCGGTGCCCTTGTAGACGCCATTGAGCTCCACATCCGGGTTGTCCGGGCATTGGATGACCACGTGCGCGGGCTTGGCCCGGTGCAGCGTGACGCTCAGCTCCAAGGGTCCCTCCGGCCCCAGCGGCAGCTCCCGCTCCTCCGTCTGCGCGTAGGTGTGCAGGAAGCGCAGCTTGTGGTTTCCGTCGGGGAGGTCCAGCTCGTAGGCCTTCTTTCCGCGCCCCACCACCTCGCCGTCCACCTCCAGGTCCGCCCAGGGATCCGCCCGGACCACCACGTGCCGCCGCGCCACAGGAAGCGCCGCAGCCAACTGCGCGGGCGGGGCCAGCGGCTGAGCCACCAACGGCGCCGCCGGCTTGGCCACCCGTTCCGGCCGCCCTCCACCCCTTAGGCCCGGCGCGGAGGGCCGGCGCGGTGCGGGCGCCGCCGCCTTGGCCTGCGAGGGCGGGGCCGCCGGCGCGGCCACCGTGGCCGGGTCCACCGGCGCGGGCGCGTCCGCCGCCACCTGCTCATCCACCAGCCGCGTCACGCCCACCGCGGATCCCGCCACGCCCAGCACCGCGGCAAACCCCAGCACAATCCGGATCCGCCCCGCTGTGCGGCTGCGCTGCTCCAGGCGGCGCATCAGGCCCGCCGCGGAGGGGTGCTCCGGACGCAACGCCAGCACGCGGTTCACCGCGGAGAGCGCCTTCACCCGGTCCCCCGCCGCCAGGTGCTGGTCCGCCGTCGTCGCAAACCGGTTGGCCGCGCGCTCCGCCCATTCCGTGCGGCAGCGGTCCGGTGCCTTGAAGAACAGCGGCAGTGACACCGCCGGATCCTCCAGGCCGCCCTCCTCCCAGACCGCCTGCAGCGCGTCCCGCAGGTCCGCCGCGCTCATGAACCGGTCCGCCGGATCCCGCGCCAGCAGGCGGCGGATCACCGCCGCCAGGCGGTCAGGAATCTCTGGGTTGAGGCGCTGCGGTTCCGTGTAGCGGCCTTCCACAATGCGCTTGAGCAGCGCGTGCGGGCTCTTGGCGGTGAACGGCAACTGCGCGGTGGCCAGCCAGAACAGCACCGTCCCCAGCGAAAACAGGTCCGCCCGCGCGTCGACGTCCAGGCCTTCAATCACCTCGGGGGCCATGTGCGCGGGGCTGCCCTGCAGCGTGCCGGTGATGGTCAGGTTGGCCGCGTCCACCACGTGCGCAATCCCAAAGTCCATCAGCTTGAGCGCGCCGTCCTGCCGGATCATCACGTTCTCCGGCTTCACATCGCGGTGGACCACGCCGTTCTCATGCGCGTGCTGCAGCGCGCCGGCCACTACCCAGGCCACCGCGGCGGCCACTTCGGAGGGGTAGAACTTCTCGCGCTCGCCAAAGGCCTTGAGCGTCTCCCCCCGCACCATCTCCATGGCAATGTAGCCCTGCGGGGCGTCCTCACCCGAGAAGCCGTAGACCTCCAGGATGTTGGCGTGGCGCAGCTTGGCCACCGCGCGCGCCTCCCGGGCCAGGCGGCGCCGGGCGTCCGGGCGGTCCGCCAGGAAGGGGTGGAGGACCTTGATGGCCACGTCCCGCTGCAGGACCTGGTCCCGCGCCCGGTAGACCACGCTCATGCCCCCCTGGCCCAGCTCCTCCTGCAGCACGTAGTGGTCAAGTTGCCGCCCCACCATGCCGGGGGGCACGGAGCGGGGCGGAGTGCCCTCCGCCGGCTGGGTCATCTCCAAGTTGGAACCCACGGGGACGTCCCTTGGCCGCGGGGCGGTCGCCCCGGGTAACCCCTTATCCTTCCAAATCTCCGCGCCCGTGGAAAGGCAGTCCGCCGCCTCACGGGGAGGGTGCCGGCGCCTGGGGCGGGCCGCTGGCAAGAGCCTTGGCGGCACCCGCCACCCGGTGCGCAAACCCCGTGTTGTCCGGCCGGTCCCGCAGGCGCACCCACCCGTCCGCGTCAATGATGAACGTGGTGAAGGAGCTGATGCCCAGCGGCCGCACCAGGGCGCCACCGCTGGGGTCCAGCACCAGCCGGTCATCCAGTCCGTTGTCCATGGCCCAGGCCAGCCGCGCGCCGCCAAAGGCCACGTTGACCACCGGCAGCCCCGCCAAATCCAGCCCGCCCTGTTGCACCAGCCCACGCCACGCATCCACGGCGGCCTGGCAGTCCGCACAGCCCTCCAGCCACACGTTGACCACCACCGGCGTGGACATGGGGAGGGTCACCTGGCCGCGGGGGCCGTCCAGCGTGATGGGCCCGGCAATCCGCTGCGCCGTGGTGCGGGCCGTCACGGCGGGATGCTTGGGCGCCAGCCAACCGGACCGCTGCACCGCCGAATGCAGCACCGCCCCCGTCGCCACCGACCCGGCAATGAGCAGCACCGTGCCCCAGCGGGCGAGGAACCCCGGCCGGCGGCGGTTGAAGATGGCGGCGGGGGCGCTGGGGGCGCGGTGGTGGGCGCTGGCCGCGGGTTCCGCATCCGCGCGCAGCAGGGCGGCGGCCTCCGGGGAAACGTCCCGGATGCCGTCAGGCGCCTGCGCCGTGCGTGGTCTTTCCGCAGTCCGGGTCTCCATGGCGGGCATGATGCTAGCAAAACGCGCGGCCCCCGGGGGCGGTCTATGCCCGGCGCAGCACCGTCCCCAGCACCACCAGGCCGGCGGCCACCACGCCCAGCAGCAACACCACCGCCAGGCTCACCCCCACGCCGGCGGCATCCATCCAGAAGGCGCGCATGTACGGCTGGCGGCACTCCGCGTAGCTGTTGCACCCGTTGGGGAGCTTGTCCCCGCGGGTCTCCGCCCGGTCCACCGCCAGGATCATCCGCTGCGCCATGGCCAGGTCCACCGCAAACAGCACCACCCCCAGCCCCGCAACCAGCGCCCCCAGCAGGGATGCCGCCGCGCCAATGAACAGGACCGCGCTGCTGCCCCCGCCGACGATGGGGACCCCGCAGCACTCCACCACGCGCTCGGTGCGCGCCTTGCGGCGGGGTGCGCGGCTGGTCCCCTCTGCGCGGTCCGGGTCCGCGCGGCCACGCTTGCTGCCGGTTGCCGCGGGCGGGTGCGGGGCCTTGCGCGGCGCGGGCTCCGGCGCCGCCTCGTCCGACGACGACGAGGGGGGCAGCGGGGCGGGCAGGGCGGCGGCGGGACCCTCCGGGACGGGAGGCGCCTCCGGGCCCCAGGTGAGCGGCTGGTCCGGGCTGGCGCGCGTGGCTGTGGCACCGGACAGGTCCCGCGCCTCCACGTAGAACGCAAACGGCCGCGCCTGCAGTACCGCCGGCACCGCGGCCACCAGCGTGTTCTCTTCCAGGCCGGCAACCAGTTCCACCGGTTCAAACGTCCCCCCGGCGCGCGCCAGGAACACGCGCCCGGACACCGGCCCGGAAGCGCCCGTGTGGCGCACCTCTACGGTGGAGGCGGTGCCCGCTTCAGAGAGGGTCACGCGCGCGTCAGTGAGGGTGAAGCCGTCAGCGCGGGCAGCCGCGGGGACGAGCAGCACGGCCGCAACGGCCAGGGAGAACCTCATCATGGCGGGCGCACTGTACACGGTGCTGTCGACCTCCGGCACTGGGACGCCGGTGGTGGGCGGCCTATTGCCTTCAGCGCGTTCGTCGGCGCGTGCGGGCGCGGGCGCGCTCTTCCGGCTCGCGCGTGGGCTCCAAGGCCACGCCCATGGCGCGGTACTTGGCCCGCCGGTCCGCAATGCGCGTCTCCGCGTCCATGGACAGCAGCTGGTCCAGCTGGCGGTTGATCACGCGCTCCACGTTGGCCGCCGTCAGGCCCGGGTCGCGGTGGGCCCCGCCGCGGGCTTCGTCAATGACCTCGTCAATGATGCCCAGCTTCACCAGGTCCGGCGCCGTCAGCCGCATGGCCTCCGCCGCCTTGTCCGCATTGGCCGCGTCACGCCACAGGATGGACGCGCAGCCCTCCGGCGTGATGACGGAATACGTGGTGTAGCGCAGCATGTTGATGCGGTCGGTCACGCCCAGGGCCAGCGCGCCGCCGCTGCCGCCCTCCCCAATGACGGTGGAGATGACCGGCACCCGCAGCTTCATCATCTCCTCCAGGTTCTCCGCAATGGCCTGGCTCTGCCCGCGCTCCTCCGCGCCAATGCCGGGATACGCGCCGGGCGTGTCAATGAACGTGATGATGGGGCGGTCAAACCGCTCCGCCAGCTTCATCAGGCGCAGCGCCTTGCGGTAGCCCTCCGGCCGCGGCATGCCGAAGTTCCGCCGCAGGTTCTCCTTGGTCCCGCGCCCCTTCTGCTGGCCAATGACCATCACGCGCACGTCGTCCAGCCGCGCAAAACCGGCCACAATGGACTCGTCGTCCGCGAAGCGGCGGTCACCGTGGAATTCCTGGAAATCGGTGAAGATGCGGCTGATGTAATCCAGGCTGTAGGGACGCCGCGGGTGGCGGGACAGCTGCACCATCTGCCAGCGCGTCAGCCGGCTGAAGATGTGGTCCCGCAGCGCCTCCGCCTTGTCCTCCAGGGCGCGGATCTGGTTCTCCAGGCGGGGGCCGCCCATCCGCCGCAACTCGGCAATGCGGTGGTCCAACTCGGCAACGGGCTTTTCAAAGGGGAGGGTTGCAAGTGCCATGGTGAGTGGAACGGGCTCAGCGCTGGTCCACGCGCAGCATCTGGTTGCCCACGAGAATGAAGTCGTCCTGGGCCAGCGGGCGTTCGCCGCGGACGCGCAGGTAGGTGCCGTTGGAGGAGCCCAGGTCCCGCACAAACGCGCGGCCGGACTTGAACAGCACCACGCAGTGCTGCGCGGAGACAAACCCGTCCGCCGGGTAGGTGATCTCGCCCACCTCACGGCCCAGCTTGGTCTCCGGGGCGCGCATCAGGCGGACCTCGCCCTGGCGCCCGTCATCCAGCAGCTGCACCAGCCGGCCCCACGGCGCCGGCTCCGCGGGCGAACCCCACGTCTTGCTGTCATCATCCGGGGCGCGCGCCTGCGCCTCGCGCGGCAGCGCATCCGCCAGCTCAAAGCGCAGCAGCTGGCGCCCCATCCGCAGAACGTCACCCGCGGCCAGCTCCACTTCGCCACGCAGGCGCACAAAGACGCCGTTCACGCTGCCCGTGTCCACCACGGACAGCCGGCTGCCCTGGAAGCGGAACGTGCAGTGCGTGGGCGAAACGTACGGGTCCTCCAGCAGGATGATGCCGTTGAGGCGCCCGCACACCGTGTCCACGCCGGGCTTGAGGTTGAACGACATTCCCTCCTTGCCCGCGGGGTCAATGCAGATGAGCTTTGCCTTGGGCTGCATGATCTGCTGCACGTCCGCGGCGTGCAGGAACATGGTCTGCTTGGCCACCGCGGCCGCCTGGGATTGCGGGTTGGGCATGGGGGCGTTGGTGTCCAGGCGGGCGCCGCATTCGCCGCAGAACTTCATGGCCGCGGGAACCGGGTTCTTGCAGATGGGACACGGCTGGCTGCCAGCGGGCGCTGCGGCGGCGGGGGCCGGGGCCGCCGCGGGAGGCGACCACGGGGCCGCCGCCACCGCCTGCGCCGTCCGGGCAGGGGCCGCCGGTGCGGGCGCGGGCGCTGGGGCAACCACCGGAGCGGGCTGGGGAGCCACGGCGGCGGGCGCCACCACCGGGGGCGCTGCAAACGCCACGGCGGGCGTGGCCACAGGCGCGGCGACGGGGGCGGCAGCCGGAGCGGCGCGCGGAAGCTCGGTGCCGCAGTCCAGGCAGAAGTTGAAGTGACCGGCGTTGTCTCGACCGCAGTTGGGGCAGATGACCATGGGTCGCGCCCTCCGGGATGCGCGGGTGGGGCGCGGGGCGTAGCCCGCGTGCTGGCGCGGCGTCAAACCCGGCAGCCGTCGAGGAAATGCGGCACCGCGCGCGCGGACGTCCGTGGGCTTGCCAATGCGCGCGCCTGTGCAGCAGGGTGCGCGGCCCACGCTCCATGGGCTTGGGCGTGGCCAACCGGAGGAGTCCCAACCATGCGAGCGTTGAAGGTGGCGGGCCTGCTGGCCCTGGGCGTGATGGCGGGTTGTGTGGAGAAGAAGAAGGACGGCGGCGGCACCACGCCACCCGCCCCGGCCCCGGCCTCTGCGGCGGCGCCCGCGCCGGCAGAGGAGACCGTGCTCTTTGGCGTGTACGGCTCCATGACCGGCGCCGAGGCCACCTTTGGCATCTCCACCAAGCAGGGGATTGACCTGGCCGTGCAGGAACTCAACGCGGGCGGCGGGGTGCTGGGCAAGAAGGTCAAGACCATCGTCTATGACGACCAGGGCAAGCCGGAAGAGGCGGTCACCACGGTGACCAAGCTGGTGACGCAGGACAAGGTCCACGTCGTGCTGGGCGAAGTCGCCTCCAGCCGGTCGCTCGCGGCGGCGCCCATCTGCCAGAACAACAAGGTCCCGATGATCAGCCCGTCCTCCACCAATCCGCGGGTGACCGAGACGGGCGACTACATCTTCCGCGTGTGCTTCATTGACCCGTTCCAGGGCACGGTGATGGCGGAGTTTGCCGCGGCGCACCTCAAGGTGAAGAACGTGGCCATCTTCCGTGACAAGGGCAGTGACTACTCCATGGGCCTGGCGGACTACTTCCAGAAGGCGTTTGAGGTGCGCGGCGGGAAGATCGTGGCGGATGAGAGCTATTCGGCGAATGACCAGGATTTCAAGTCCCAGCTGACGGCGATGAAGGGCAAGAAGCCGGAGGCCATCTTTGTTCCCGGCTATTACACGCAGGTGGCGACGATCATCCGCCAGGCGCGCGAACTGAAGATGGAGATGCCATTCCTGGGCGGTGACGGGTGGGAGTCCAGCAAGTTGTTTGAAATTGGCGGCAAGGCGCTGGACGGCTGCTACTTCTCCAACCACACCAGCAATGACGACCCGCGGCCGGAGTTGCAGGCGTTCATCAAGAAGTACACCGAGCAGTTCAAGGAGCCGCCGGACAGCCTGGCGGTGTTGGGGTACGACTCGGCGATGCTGGCGGCGGACGCCATCAGGCGCGCGGGCAAGCTGGACCGCACGGCCATGCGCGACGAGCTGGCCAAGACCAAGGGCTACAAGGGTGTCAGCGGCACGGTGAACATTGACGAGCAGCGCAACGCGACCAAGCCGGCGGTGGTGCTGAAGATCCAGGACGGCAAGGCCAGCTTTGTCACGTCCATTGCGCCCTGACACGCCTCCACCCGGGCGCCAGCCCGGGGGGAGGTCGGCGACGCCAGTCGCCGGGTGGGGGGATCAACGGCCTCCCCGCCTTCTCTTGGGCACTTCCACGGTATCCAGGTCCATGAGCGCCACCACATCCGGGTGCACCGCGCGCGCCTCTTCCAAGAGCGGCGTGACGTCGTCATAGCGCTGCGAGAAATGCGTGAGCGCCAGGCGCCGCGCACCGGCCTCAACCGCCATGCGCGCGGCCTGGGCGGCGGTGCAGTGGGCGTACTGGCGCGCTTCGTCCTCGTGCGCGGTGGCAAACGTGCTTTCCATGACCGCCAGGTCCGCGCCGCGCGCCAATTCCACGGCATTGCGGCACGGGCGGGTATCCATGACAAACGCAAACGCCTGACCCGGCCGCGGGTGGGACACGTCTTCACGCCGCACGGTGGTCCCGTTCACCCGCAGCGTCCCGTCCCGCTCGAGGTCGGCCACGCGGGGTCCGCGCACGCCGGCCTGCTCCAGCAGCGCCGCATCAAAGCTGACGCCGTCATGTTCCTGCAGGCGGTAGCCAAAGCAGTCCACGCGGTGCTCCAGCCGCCGGGTGGTCAGCGTGAATCCCTCCGTCCGCAGCAGCACGCCCTCCCGCTCCACCGGGTGCGGGTGGATGACCGCATTCTCCGCAAAGATGGACGCAAAACGCAGCTTTTCAAAGAACCGCTGGCCGCTGCCCGGGTAATACACGTGAATGGGATGGGCGGCGCGGTCCAGGTTGAGCCGCTGCACCACGCCGGCCAGGCCCAGGCAGTGGTCGCCGTGGAAGTGCGTGATGCAGATGTGCGTGATGGCGGAGGCGTTGAGGTTGGCAAAGGCCAGCTGGCGCTGGGTTCCTTCGCCGGGGTCAAACAGGATCCCCACGTCATCCCAGCGCAGGAACGCGCCGTGGTGGTTGCGCTTCTTGGTGGGCGCCTGGCTCTGCGTCCCCAGCGCAATGAACTCCCGCTTGCTCATCCCGCCTCCGGGCGCCGCTTCACAAACAGCACTTCGCCATGCTGCGGGACAATCATCCCCGCCACCTCACCCACACGCGCGTAACCCAGCCGCGTGTAGAACGCCTGCCCGCGCGGGTTGAAACTGGAGCAGAACAGGAACAGCAGCGGCACGTGGCGGAACACCAGTTCCTCAACGTGGCGGACCATGGCTTCACCCACCTTCTGGCCGCGCGCTTCCGGCGCCACCGCCACGGTTCGGATGTACGCGGAATAGCCTATGAACCCGCGCGGCTCATACCGCACAAACCCCAGCAACCGCCCGCCCGGTTCCTCCTCCGCCACAATGCCGGGGATGGGGTGCTCCATGAGCGAGCGCAGCGCGTGCTCCTCGGTGACCCCCAGGGTGACCCACGGGTCGCTCCCGGCCATCAGGGTGGCGACGTCCCCGTAGTGGTGGGGCGCCAGCGGCCGGAGGTGGAAGGCGGGGGTGGGCGGCATGATTCGCGACGGGGTGGGGGACGGCATGCTACCGCTACGGGCGGGTGACCGTTAGCACCCGGGGCAAATCGGGCCGTGACCAAGTTCACCCCAACCGCCGCCGCGGGCGCGCTGCTCGGCGGCCGATATCGCGTAGAAACCGAGCTGGGGCGCGGTGGCATGGGCGTGGTCTACGCGTGCCTGGATGAGCCGCTGGGCCGCAAGGTGGCAGTCAAGACGCTGTCCGTGGGCCTGCTGGGCCGGGACCGTGAAGCGCGCATGCGGCGCTTCCAGCGCGAGGTGCAGGCGCTGGTGCAGCTGGACCACGGCGGCATCCTGCACATCTACGACGCGGGCGAGGCGGACGACCCCTCCGTGGGATGGGTGCTGTACTACGCCATGGAGCTCATTGAGGGTGAGACGCTGTCTGAGCGCCTCATCCGCGGCGGCGCCATGGAGCGCGGCCAGGCGTGCGCCGTGGTGCTCAAGTGCGCCGAAGCGCTGGGCACCGCGCACAACCGCGGCATCGTCCACCGGGACGTGAAGCCGGCCAACATCTTCCTGGCCGAGGGCGGCCGCGTCGTCGTGGCGGACTTTGGGGTGTGCAAGATTGAGGGCGGCACGGAGATCACGCGCAAGGACCAGATGGTGGGCACACCGTCCTACCTGGCGCCCGAACAGATCCTGGGGCTGCCGGTGGATCCGCGCACGGACGTGTTTGCGCTGGGCGCGCTGTTGTACGTGCTCATCACCAACAGCGCGCTGCGCCCGCAACTGGACCGCGCGGGCCTGTCCCGCCTGGCCGCCACCGACGACGCCGCCAACCGCGCACGCGCCATCAAGGGCGCGCCGGATGGCTTGCCGCAGATCATTGCGCGGGCGCTCGCGCGGGATCCCAAGGACCGCTACCCCAGCGGCACGGAGCTGGCTGAGGCGTTGGAGGCGTTTGCCACGCGCGTACCGCAGCCCTTTGAGGACGCGGCGGCATCCGCGGCGGCGGACGTCCCGCGCGCGGCGCTGGGCGGCGGGACCATGTCCGCGTTCACCAGCCAGCGGGAGTCCAGCACGCCCGGCGCCGGCGCCCCCGCCCGCCTGCCCGTGGACGCGGACCCGGACACCCTGGCTGAGGGCGGCCTGCCGCCCTCACTGTCTGAAACGTCCAACCCCGTGGAAACCGCCGGCTACGCCCCGGAGGATGACGACGACCACGAGGTGACCGACCCGGTGCGCGCCGCGCCGCCCATGGAGGAGGCGGAGCAGACGGACCGCCGCGCGCAGGCGCCTGAACCGGTGCGGCCTGCCATGCAGACTTCGGGTCCGGGCGTGCGGGTGTCCACGTCACACGGGGTGCTGAAAGCGGAGGTCAACCGCGCTTCCAGCGTGCAGGCGGCGCCCGTGCAGGAGCGCGTGCGGACGCCGTCCACGCCCGCCGCGCCGGTGGCGTCCCCTGCGCCGGACCTGGAGAAGACAGACCGCACGCGTGAGCGCCGCCGGCCTCCAGCGCTGTTGATGCGTGCGCTGGCGGCCCCGCCCTGGATGCTGATGGCGGGCGCGTTTGCGGCGGTGTTCCTGGTGGGGGGACTGGTGGCGCTGCTGACCCGGACGGCTCCCGCGGCGCCCCCGGTGGCCGCGGTGGCGCCGGTGGAGCCGGCTGCCGCACCCGCGGCGCCCGCGGAACCGGTGCCGGCGGTATGCCTGCGCAAGGCGGAGGGCACCCCCAACTACCGCGAAGTGCAGGCCCTGGTGGAGCGGGCCGGCGCGCTGGACAAGAAGGAGCCCCGCAAGGCGCAGCCGTTGTGGGAGAAGGCGCTGGCCATGGACCCGCAGGACTGGCAGGCGCACCGCGGCCTGGCGCGCACGCTCAAGAAGACCGGTCACGCGGACAAGGCGCGCGTCCACCTGCTGTGCGTCGTCGCCATCCGGCCCGGCACGGCGGAAGCGGATGAAGCGCAGGCTGAGCTGCGCTGAGCCTGTTGGTGAACCCCTCACACGCCCAACGGCGATTTCGCGGCCTCATGCCTGAAAACCCTCACGACGCGCTGTTTCGCCAGACGTTCTCGGTACCGGAGCAGGCGGCGGGCTTGTTCCGCTCCGTGTTGCCGCCTGCGGTTGTGCAACGGCTGGACCTTGCCACCCTGACGGCGCTGCAGGACAGCTTTGTGGACGCCGCGCTGAAGGACCGCGAGACTGACCTGTTGTTCTCGGTCGCGCTCGCGGGCCGGCCTGCGCTCATCTACCTGTTGCTGGAGCACCAGAGCACCGTGGACGCGCGCATGCCGTTCCGGTTGCTGCGGTACATGGTGCTGGCCTGGGAGGCGTTCCTGGCGCGCGAGCCCAAGGCGACGCGGCTGCCCGCCATCATCCCCGTGGTGGTTCACCACAGCCGCGCCGGATGGACGGCGCCGCGGTCGCTGCAGGGGCTGCTGGATGTGGACGCCGCGACGTTGGCGGCCGTGGGGGAGCACGTGGTGCGCTTCACCATGGTGCTGGATGACCTCGGGGCGGTGGATGACGCGGCATTGCAGTCTCGCGCGTTGGCGGCGTTGGGGCGGCTGGTGTTGCTGTGTCTCAAGCACGCGCGGGATGCTCAGGACCTGGGCCAGCATCTGGTGCGGTGGGCGGCCCTGGTGCATCAGGTGCTCGCCACCCCACATGGTCAGGCGGCCCTTGTCAGCGTGCTGCGCTATGCTCTGGCGGTGAACAATCAGACGTCTGCCCAGGAGCTGCGGAGACGCGTGGCGGAGTTGGGCCCAAAAGCGGAGGCATCCATGGTCACGGCGGCCGACCTGTTGCGGCAGGAAGGAAGGAAACAGGGGTTGGAGCAGGGGTTGGAGCAGGGGCGGCGCGCCGTGTTGCGGGAGCTGCTGGCGGACCGGTTTGGTGAGCTGCCTGCCAAGGCGGAGCGTCACCTCCAATCCGCCGACGAAGCCGAGTTGAGAGCGATGGCCCACCGCGTGCTCACCGCCGCGTCCCTGGCGGAGGTTCTGCAGGGTCGGTCCGGCGCGCCGGGCAAGGGAAGGCGGCGTCGCCTGTAGCACCGGCCGGCTTGACGGGTGGCGATGCGCCACCGTAACGCTCGGCGCATCACCGGAGTTGCCCGTGCGCTGCCCCTTCTGCCGGAGCCTGGATAACCACGTTGTTGACAGCCGCACCACGGAGGACGGCGGAGCCATCCGCCGCCGCCGCCAGTGCCACGGCTGCCAGAAGCGCTACACGTCCTATGAGCGCGTGGAGGAGGTGCTTCCCGTGGTGGTCAAGCGGGACGGCCGCCGCGAGCCCTTTGACCGGCGCAAGCTGCAGGCGGGCCTCACCCGCGCGTGTGAAAAGCGCCCGGTGGGGACGCTGGCGGTGGACCGCGTGGTGGAGAAGCTGGAGCGCCGGCTGGTGGAGGACGGGGACCGGGAGGTCAGCTCCGTCACCCTGGGCGAATGGGTGATGGAGCACCTGCGCGAACTGGACGAGGTGGCCTACGTGCGGTTTGCCTCCGTGTACCGCAGCTTTGCCGACGTGACGGAGTTCACCGCGGAGGTGGAGCGCCTGCGCCGGGAGGCCTCCGTTCCGCCGCCGCCGCGGCCGCCCAAGGTGGCGGACGCATGAGCGGGCCGCTCCGGGCCGACCATCCGCGGCACCGGGAGCTGATGCAGGTCGCGTTGAGGCGGGCGGTGCGCGCGCTTGGCCGCACGCGCCCCAACCCGTGCGTGGGCGCCGTGGTGGCGCGGGACGGGCACATCCTGTCCGTGGGCCACCACGCGCGCGCCGGCACCGCCCACGCGGAGGTCATTGCGCTGCGGAAAGCCGGTCCAGCCGCGCGCGGCGCAGACCTGTACGTGACCCTGGAGCCGTGCAACCACCACGGCCGCACGCCGCCGTGCACGGACGCGGTCCTGCAGGCGGGAATCGCCCGGGCGTTTGTTGCCATCCCGGACGACAACCCACGTGTGACCGGGGGAGGGATTGCCCGGTTGCGCGCGGCGGGCGTGGAAGTGCACGTGGGCCTGTTGGCCGGGCCAGCGCGGGACCTGGTCAGCGGCTTCTTCATGCGATGCGCAGCGGACCGGCCGGAGGTCATCCTCAAGGCCGCGGTTTCTGTCGACGGGCGCCTGGCCACCGCCGCGGGTCAGAGCGCGGGCTTGTCCGGCCCACGCGCGCACGCCTGGCTGCACCGGCTGCGGGACCGCGTGGATGGGATCCTCGTCGGCGCGGGCACCGTGGCGGCGGACAGCCCGCGGCTCACCGCGCGGCGCCCACCGCTGGGCGCCCGCGGCCGGCGTGACTGGGTGCGCATCATCGTGGACTCCGCGCTGCGCACCGCCGGAAACCCGGGTGTGTGGTCGGATCCGTCGGCTCCCGCACCCTGGTTTCTGTGCGCTGTGGATGCGCCGCAGGATGCCGTGGACGCACTGCGTACGCGCGGTGCCACCGTGCACGCTGTGCCGCGGACCGCGCGCGGTCTGGACCTGCGCCAGGCCCTGGGCTGGCTGGGCGCACAGGGCCTCACACGCCTGCTGGTTGAAGGCGGCGCGCAGATCCACGGCAGCCTGCTGGCGGACCGCTTGGCGGATCGGGTGGCGCTGGTGGTCACGCCGCGCCTGTTGGGGGATTCCGCTGTGCCCATGGCACGTTGGAGCGGCCCGGACCAGTTGGACCACACCATTGTGCTGGAACATCCCACTTGGCGCCGCCTCGGCGAAGACACACTCTTGGAAGGGATGGTCCGATATCGAGAATGAAACCACGGCGACGCGTCACTCCCTGACAGCGTTGCCGCAGGCAGAGCAGGAGGTGGGCAGCAGTAGGACGTCATGGCGCACCGCAGAATGGCCGCAGGCATCACACAGTCCGTTTTTGCCACTCCACGTGCAGCCGGGTAAGAATGAATGGCGTGGTTGGTGCGTACAAGAGAAGGAGGGCACGAATTGAGGCCTGGCTGGGAATCGGGAGACGCGCTGGGTCGTTGGAAGGGGTGAGGGCAGGAGGATGTCATGTTGAGCGTGGAGGTCATTGACGCGTTGAGGCGCGAGGAAGAGCAGCGGCGCGAGGAAGCTGAGCGCTCCATCGTGCGTGTCCCCGTGGACAGGCCTGAGGAGCAGGAGCGTCCCCGCGAAGAGGCCGCCGCATCCGAACAGCCCAGCCGTGGGGTGCTCGTCTTGGACATGAGCCGGGATGACACCGAAGAGTTCCGCATCGCCTCCTGGTGAAGGGCGACGCGGATTGGCAGCCAGGTTGCGCGTTTGATCGCGCGGGTTGTCGTCGCCTCAGAAATCCCCGCTGACCTCCGCAAGGCGCCCCCAGGGCGCCTTGTTCCGTTCCGGGGGCCCGCACGCCCACGTTCCAGCGCAAACGGTTCGCGGTGTGAAATGCGACCCCGCGGCCTGCGGCTGTTATGGTCCGGCTCCCATCAAGGGGGGCGTGCGCGGGATCACGGGCCGGGGTTTCGGCCTGCGGCGGCGACGGGGTCAGTCTTCTGGCAGCAGGAGACGGACCGTGAGGGCGTGGAAGCCGTGACGGACCAGGAGCTCCTCAGGAAGCTGTACGAAGCGTACGGGGCCACCGTCTACCGCCGGTGCGTCTACCTGCTGCGTAACGACGAGGACGCACGGGACGCCATGCACGACGTGTTCATCAAGGTGTCAAGAAGTCTGGACCAGTTCCGCGGGGAAGCCAGCCCGCTCACCTGGATCACGCGGATTGCCACCAACCACTGCCTGAACATCATCCGGGCCCGCAAGGCAGCGTGGCACGAACAGTTCCGACGGTTCGTGGAGCACAAGGCCCAGGAGAATGGTCCGTCCCAGCGGCTGGTGGACAGAAACCAGTTTGTCCAGGTGGTGTTGGCGCTGTGCGACAAGGAAACGCAGGAAGCCGCCATCTACTACTTTGTGGACGAGATGACGCAGGAGGAAGTTGCCGGCGTCCTGGGTATTTCCGTCCCCACGCTGCGAAAGCGCCTGCGGAGCTTCATCGACACCGCGCGGCGCGAGCTCCTCAAGATTGACCCGGACCTGAGGCTCCGGGCCGCGCCCATCTGAGGAGGAACCATGGAACCCCTCGAATTCGATCTGGCCGACCCGGCGGTTCCTCCTTGCGGGCGCACCCGTCACACGCTGCGCCGCCACTTTGCCGGCGAGCTGGACGCCGCCGCCCGGGCGGACCTGGACAATCACTTGAAGGAATGCCTGGACTGCCAAGCCGTGCTTGCAGAATTGAAGAGCGATGAAGCGGCCTTCAAGGTGCACATCCCGTTTGCCCGGTTTGCGGACCAGCATGAGAAGCGGCTGGCGGCGGCAAGCCCGGTTCGCACGGGGCTCTCCAACTTCTGGAAGACGGTCTTTGGCGGCGGGGTTGCGCTGGCCGCGGCCATGACCGCGGCGGCGTTTCTCCTCATCCCGGCACCCCGCCCCGAAGACCAGCTCACGGAACGCATCAAGGGCGGCGGCATTGGCTTCCTGTTGCGCACCTCAGACGGCGTGCGTGCCGGGCGGGACGGCGAAACGCTCAAGCCGGGCGACCAGATCCAGTTCTTTGTGAAAGCGCCGGAAGACACGGAGGTCGTCGTCGTCGGCGTGGATGGGAAGGGTGCGGTGAGCGTGTACCACGTGGGCCGCGTGGTGGCGGTGGACGGGCGCGCGGCACCGCTGCCGGACAGCGTGGTGCTGGATGATGCGGTGGGACCGGAGCGGTTCTTTGCCGTGTACGGGCGCGGGTTTGCGGCGGGTGAGCTCAAGGCGCTGGTGCAGAAGGCGGCGGAGAAGATGGTGGCTGACGGGGCGGACCTGCGGGCGGTGGAGACGCTGCCGCTGGACCTTCCGGCGGACAAGGCGCAGCAGAGCAGTGTCCACATTGTGAAGCTTGCCCGGTGACCCATGGCGGCCGTGGGCACAGCGGGCGCGCGGGCAGGGCCAGGTGGGTGCTGGCTGCTGGCGCTGGTGATGACGGGGTGGGTGCTGCCGGCCACGGCCCGGGCAGACGTGGTGCGGCGCGCGCTGCTCATCTCACACGCGGACGGCGGCAAGGGCCTGCAGAAGCTGCGTTACGCGGACCGCGATGTTGCCAAGGTCAAGGACACGCTGGTGGACCTGGGCGGCTTCCTCCCCGGCGACGTGGACGTGGCCAAGGACGAGGACAGCCCGGGCGTGCTGCGCCGGCTGGCGGTCATTGAGGAGCGGATCCGATCCGACAAGGCGGCGGGGCGGGAGACGCTGCTGCTGGTCTACTATTCGGGCCATTCCAAGGACGGGTTCCTGCGGTTGGGCGCCACGCGCCTGGACCTGGACCTGCTGCGCGGCCTGCTGCAGGACAGCGGCGCGGATGTGCGCATTGCGGTGCTGGACAGCTGCGGCGCCGGTGAACTCACGCGCGAAAAAGGCGGCTCCCGCGCCCCGCCGCTCGTCGTCAGCGTGGATGACGCGCTCACCGCGCGCGGCCAGGTGATCATTGCATCGTCGTCCGAGACGGAGGCCAGCCAGGAGTCCGACGAGATCCAGGGATCCTTTTTCACGCATTACTGGGTCAGCGGGCTGCGCGGGGACGCGGACCGCAGCGGCGATGGGCGGGTCACCCTGGAGGAGGCGTATGCCTACGCGTACGAACGCACCGTCTCCGCCACCCTGCACACGCGGGCCGGCATCCAGCATCCCACCTACCGGTACAACCTGCGCGGCGCGGGTGACGTCGTGCTGGCCAACCTGCGCGGCATCAGTTCAGGCGTGACGCTGCCGGAGGAGCTGGCGGGGCGGTTTGTGGTGTTTGACATGGAGCGGCAGCGCGTGGTGGCGGAGGTGGACAAGGCGCGCGGCAAGTCACTCCGGATTGCAGTGAAAGGCGGGACCTACGCCATCAAGAAGCGCGAGTCCGACCACCTGCTCATGCAGCGCGTGAAAGTGGGCGGTGACGACGAGGTGGAGGTGGACCCCGCGCGCATGGAGAAGATCTCGTTTGACCGCGATTATGCCAAGGGCCCCATTGTGGAACTGGAGAGCGCGGGGCCGGGGCACGGGTTGTTCGGGTTTTCCTTCAGCGGCGGCGTGGGCGCACAGGCCTTCTATGACCTGCAACTGACCACGGGGTCCGGCGGTTCCACCACGGCCATCCCGGACAACAAGCTGCCGGAGCCCTTCAACCGCCTGCTGACGCGCCCCACCTTCCCCGCCACGCCCATTGCCACCATTCAGCTTCGCTACCACGGGCTGTTCAACCGGCACTTCCTGCTGGGCGCGGACGTCAACTTTGGCCTGCTGAACTACAAGCTGTTGGTCACCAACGGCGGTGAGGTCATCCCGTTTCACGCGCGGTTCTTCATGGCGGACCTGGGGTTTGCCCCCATGTTTGAACAGGAAATCTGGTGGTTCCGCGTTGCCGTGGGCCCGCGCATCTCCACGCTGTTCACCTGGCGGTACATCCTGTCGGATGCGCCCGTGCACCACCAGTTCTACCTCAACCTCGCACCCGGCGTGGCCGGGTACGCGGGCGTGGATATCCTGCGTTTCCTGCACCTGGAGCTGGGCTTCAGGGGCAACCTGAGCGTGTTCGCCATCGACGGGTTCAAGGCCATTGGCTACGGTTCCGTCACGCTGGCTGCGCACGCCGACCTGTGAGGACCGCGCCGTGAAGAGCCTTCCTGTTTCCAGTGCGCGCCGGGTCGATAGGTCAATGAGACTGGTGGCGTTCCTTCTGTTGGCCGGGCTGACCGCGTGCAACTGGTCAGACGAAGACCTGCTGTTCCCGCGCCGCATCCCGGGAGACGCGGTGCACCTGCGGGTGCCCGGCGCGGACTACTACGAGTCCCTCACCGGCCAGGCGCTGCAGGGCCTCAACGCGTGCGACCGCGGCGATGCCAAGGACATCATCAGCTGCCAGGCGCGGGCCGTGGCGGGGATGCTCAACACGGTGACGTTCCAGCTCATTGGCCTGGTGAACAAGGTGATGGAGGCCCGGCCGTCCAAGACGCGTGCGGGCGTGCGCGTGTGGGGCCCCTGGTACGACGACGCCGAGGACCGCACCATCCGGTTTGAGCTGCGGCGTGATGCCAACGTGGGGGAGGGCGGGTTCCGCTACTGCGCGCACCTGGCCAGGGGGCGCAAGCAGGGGCCGTTTGTGGACCGCAACGTGGCCTGCGGGCGGGATGCGGATGGGTTTGTGGAGGTGTTTTCGGGGACGTTTTCACTGGAGGATGCGCGCGGGAATGACGTGGAGCGCAGCCTGGGCACCATGGACCTCAACCTCTCCAAGCAGCAGCGCGAAGGGCTCAATGACCGCCTGCGCCCGCTACAAAAGGGTCACTTTGTCTTCACGTACGACACCACGGGTGGCCAGCAGACCATTGGCATTGACTTGAGCGAGGTGGTGGACGACGACACCGGGCTGCCGGCGAGCGCGCGGTACACCTACCACCGCGACGCGGCCGGGGCCGGGCTGATGACGCTGAGCCTGGAGATGGTGGGGCGGCTCTCGCAGGTGGACCTGCTGGCGCGGTGGAACGCGGTGGGCGCGCTGCGGGTGGATGCGCACGGGCAGGACGGAGTCACAGTGGACGTGCGCGGGTGGGAGTGTTCGGACGTGGACGGGGAGTTTGTGGGGAGGCATTACCAGTGGGATGCATCCCGGGACCTTCCCGTGGGCAACCCGAGTGAAGCGCAATGCGCGACGGACCTGCCGCCGACGCCCCCGGGGTGGTGACCCGCACGCTGGTGCGGCTGTGGGGCGCGAGCCCGACGGGAGCGGTGTGTCTGGGGTTGGCGGCGGGCTTTGGCGTGTGGGCGGTTTCTGAGGTGTTCAGCGCGCGGATGGTGATGGCGGGGGTGTTGGGGGCAATAGCGGGTGGGCTGGTGGTGGCGGCGTTGGGGGCGTTTGTGGTTTCGGCGAAACGGTCGTAGTCCGGCGCCGTGCCTTCTGATTTCTGCACCACCTCCCACGGATGGCCCATGACCGTGTTTCCCTCGCCCGACTCCGCTGTCACGGTTGCCACGCGCGCATGGCCTGGAGCCACACTGGTGGCCTTCAGCGCGCACGGCATGCACGCGGACGGTTCTCTCTCGTCGGACGCGCTGGTCTGTTTCCTGTTCCGTGCGGGGGGCGCGGTGCGCGCGCTGGCGTGGTCGGAATCGCGGTTCACGGTCTTGCCGCGGGGCCCGGTGCCGGATGAGTTGGTGCCTGAAGAAGCGTTGGGTCCGGTGGCGGCGGCGCCGGCGTTGGCGGCGGTGCTGTGCGGTCAGGCGGGGTTTGACGCGTGGGCGGGGCGGCCGGAGGACGCGTTGTGGGTGGGCGTGCGCGAAGGCCGCCGCGTGGCGATTCTCTCCACGGCGGGGTTCTTCACGTTGACGGTGGACGCGGTGGACCCCACGCAGGTGCTGAGCATGGACTTTGAGCCGGTGCAGTTGCGTGCGGAGACGGTGTGACGGTCAGGGAGACCCGTAGGGATCATACGGGTCATACGACGTGACGGTGGGGCGGCGGCGGAACGCCCAGAAGGCAATGAGCGCCGCCATCCCGATGACGGACAGCACGATCCACCAGGTGGCGCGGCTCCAGAAAGTCAGTGAATCCCGCAGCAGGATGGCGTCACGGTTTTCCGGGTAATAGACCAGGGCGGCGTCCACGGCTTCCTGGGCGGTCTTGGTTTCACCCTTTTCATAGGCAATCTGTGCCAGGCGGGTGAGCTTGAGGGAGGCGTCCTGTTCCTTGCGCGCGTCGGGGCTGCGGGCGGCGGCAATCTCGTAGTGCGCCAGCGCTTCTCCCAGGTTGGCCTTGTCCACGGCTATCCGGGCGAGCGCGCGGTGCAGGTCAGCTTCCACGGGCTTGCGTTCCGGGAGGTCTCCTGCGACCTGCTTGGACAGTTCCAGCGCGTCATCAGCGGCTTTGAGGTCGCTCTTCTTGACGTGGTGGGCAGCGCACCGGATGTACGCATACCCGGCCTTCTGTTTGCGCTTCTTGAGGTCCTCGCCAATTTCACGCAGGCGGTCCAGGCGGGCGCACGTGTCCTTCCACTGTTTGGCCAGGTAGAAGTCATCCACCTGTTTCCACAGTTCCGCGGGCGTCTTGCCAAACGTGTTGGGGTCCTGCAGCGCGTATTCGTTGTCATCCTCATCCGCGCGGAGGGGGAGGGCGGCGCAGCACAGCGCCAGCGCCAGGCAGCCACCCACCAGGGCGGGGCGCTTCATGGCGCCGCTTCCCCGGCGGGGCGCCAGTCACGCACCTGCAGCTTCATCCGCCGCACGCCCTGCCACGTTTCCATGCGGGGCGTCATCAGGAAGTCCGCCGGTGCGGCCTGCATGGCGGCCGCGTCCGGACCCATGCGGAAGGCAATGGCGCGCGCGTTCCCGCCAAACCACAGTTGCAGGTGTTCGCCCGTCTTGCCGACGGGGCGGACGTCCCTGACCGCGGTGCGCTCCACCAGGAAACACGGTTCCGCGTTGGACCGGCCAAACGGTGCCGCACGCGCCAGCGTTTCCACGGTCTGGTCCGTCAGCGCGGCCAGCGGCAGGACGCCGTCATGGTGGCTGCGCGGCAACAGGTCCTCCGGGGAGAGCACGGCCATTGCATGGGAATAGAATGCCTCACGGAACGCGTCCACTTTTTTGGGGTCCACCCGCAGCCCCGCCGCGTGCGCATGTCCGCCAAATCCCTGCAGCAGTCCCGCATTCCGTGCCAGCGCGTCATGCAGGTGAAACGCTTCAATGGACCGGCCGCTGCCCTTGCCCCCCGCGCCGACGAGGATGGACGGCTTGTGGAACTGCTCCACCATCTTCTGTGCCGCAATGCCCACCACCCCCGGATGCCATTCCTCGTCATACAGGACCAGCGCGCGGGCGGCGGCGTGCGGCGGTTCCAGCGCGCGCGCCGCGGCGGTCTCCACCGTGCGCTTCTCCGTCTCCCGGCGTGTCCGGTTCTCCCCGTCCAGCACTGTGGCCAGCTCAGCCGCGCGGGCGGGGTCCGTGGCCAGCAACAGCTCCACGCCCAGCATGGCGTCCTGCAGGCGTCCTGCCGCGTTGATCCGCGGGGCCAGCTGGAACGCCACGTCCCCGGCCTCCGCCATGGCCAGATTCACGTTGGAGACCCGGGCCAGTTCGCGCACGCCCAGGCGGCGCGCCTGGCGCAGCACGCCCAGCCCCTGCGCCACCAGCACGCGGTTCTGGCCCGTCAACGGGACCAGGTCCGCAATGGTGCCCAGCGTGACCAGATCCAGGTGTTCGCGCAGGTCCGGTTCCGCGGCGGCGGCACCGGTCCCGCGCAGCGCGGCGCGCAGCGCCACGGCGAGCATGAACGTCACGCCCACCGCGCACAGCTGCTTGTAGGGGAAGGCGCAGTCCGGGCGGTGCGGGTTGAGCACCGCCACCGCGCGCGGCAGGGTCACCGGCACCGTGTGATGGTCTATGACAATGACGTCCATCCCGGCGTCCACGGCGGCCTGCACTTCCGAGTGCGCGGTGACGCCGCAGTCCAGCGTGATGAGCAACCGCGTCCCGCGCTCCGCGAACACCTTCACCGCGGCATGGTTCAGCCCGTACCCGTCCCGGACGCGGTGGGGGATGTAGAGAATTGGATTGATGCCGTAATGGCGCAGGACCTCGGTCAGCAGCGTGGTGGAAGTGACGCCGTCAACGTCGTAGTCACCGCAGAGGCCCACCGTTTCATGCTGCGCCACCGCGCGGGCCAGGCGTTCCACCGCCGCCGCCATGCCCGCCATGGAGCGCGGGTCCGCCAGGTCCGCCAGCCGGGGCGCCAGGAAGCGGGTGGCGTCGTCCGGGGAGCACAGTCCGCGGCGGGCCAGGTGCCCCGCCAGCAAAAGCGGGATGCCCAGCGCCGCGGCCAGCGCCGCCGCGTCCGTCTCTGCCGGTCTTTCAAGCCAACGCCGTCGCATCTGCCCCGCACCTTCCCCGACAGACACCCTATCCCCGACGAGAGACCCGCGCCACGCTTCCCGCCCCGCATTCCGTGGCGGTTGGGGGGCGGCCAGCCCGGGCCGGTCCGCGGTGGCGCTGCGCAGGGACGGGCGTCGCCGGCCTCTTGACCGTCGTGCTAATCCCAAAAGAAGCGTGACCCCGCGCGAAATCACCGATCAAACTTGAAAAGCCTCCGATAATCCAAGCTCACAGCGACGTGGCTTGAGGCCACCGGAGGGCTTTTCAAGTGAACAAGACCATACGCGACAAGTTGCGCA
>JACRCW010000138.1 GCA_016218805.1 Deltaproteobacteria bacterium
CGGGGACCGCGCTGGCGCTGGCGCGCTGGCAGGGCAGCGCGGGGGCACCGGTGGTGGCCGGGGCCGCGCTGGCGGCGGCCGGCGGCGCGCTGGCGGGCGCCCTGCTGGGAGGGACCGCCTGGCTGCTGGCGCGCGAACTGGGGGCCCGCGCGCTGGTGGCGTGGACCTGGGAACACGTGCACCCCACCCCCGCCGCGGGCGCCCCGCCGCCGCCCGCGCGGCCGCTGGACCCGGACCGCCGCGGACGGTTTCTGGCGGTGGTGGCCGCCGGCCGGCTGGCGGACGCGGCGTGGTGGGACGCGGTGCCGGTGGTGGGGCCGTGGTTGGGCGCCGCGGCCACGCGCCGGGCGCTGAAGGAGGACCTCTACGCCGCGCGCGAACTCGCCGGCATGCCGCGCATTGTGGACACGCTGCAGCGGGAGGTGGACGCCGTGGCGTGGGCGCGGGCGGCGGCGGCCTCCAGCGCATGGGTGCTGCTGCCCGCCGCGGCGGGCCTGGCGGCGGCCGGCGGGCTGTTGCTGGGTGCGGGGCCCGGTGCGTTGCCCGCATGGGCCTGGGCCGCGGGGTGGGGCGGGCTGGCGGCGGGTGCGGGGGTGGCCCTGGCCGCGGCGGCGGCGGCGTGGGGGACCGCGTTGCTGCTGGAGGCGCTGGCGCCGTGGTGGCTGGCGCGCGCGGCCGCGGCGGGTGGGGTCACGCCCAGCCTGGACCGGCGGCTCACGGCTGGGCGGCAGGCGCCTCGTCCGCGGGCGGGGTGGGGCGGCCGCGGAGTTTGATCTCAAACAGCTCCTGCTGCGTCACCAGCACGCCCTCCACCTCCATGCGGTACTGGTACTTGCCGTCCACCGGGAAGTTGAGCTCCGGGTAGTCCACCACGTGGTCCAGCGCCTTCTTCCCGGCAAAGTCCACCATCTCGTCAGACTGGGCCACCAGGCGCCCCTTGGGCGTCACAATCTTGAAGGTCACCGCCACCGTGCGCCCGCGGTTGCTCTCCAGGTGCGCGCACACGCTGAACGGCTGCAGGATGAACGGCAGGTCCGGCGCGGTGAGGGACTTCACCTCCTGTCCCGCCTTGGGCTTCACGCACCCCTGCCCCGCAATCATGATCTTGGGCGCCACAAACAACCCCTTCATGGTCACCGCACCATCCAACTCCTGCACCTCGGTGCGCGGCGCCAAGTCCTCCTGCTGCACGTTCTGCTTCTTCATGCCCTTGAACGCGTCGTCCAGGTCATTCTTCTTGCCCTTGTGGGCGTCCTTCCCAAAGTCACCCAGGAAGTCCGCCGCGGTGGGCGCCGCCGGCTCCTTCTTCTTCTCCTTGGCGGCGGGTGCCGCCCCCGCCGCCGTGACCGCCAGGACCACCACCGCGCCCGCCACCAGCCCCGCGCGCCACGACGGAATCCTCCGCATGTCCCGACCCGCCTTCCCCGCGGCCCCACGCCGCGTTGGCAAGCATACTCCCGGCCTCACCGCTGCGCCTTGCGGGCCGCCTCCACCAGCGTGGCCAGCGCATCCAGCGCGGTGACGGGCGCTTCCCGGACTTCGCCCTGCTCGCTGTAGGTGGGGACCGGCAGGTCCGCGGGCGCCTCCAACCGCGGCGGCGGCGGCGCGGCCGCCACCTGCTTGGCCCCTGCCAATGACGACGCCTGCGCCAGGTACGGCCCCATGTTGGCACTGCCCTGGCCCAGCATCTCCATGGGCACCGGCAGCACCACCGTGGTGTTCTGGTTGACGCTGACCTCCACCAGCGTCTGGTACAGCCGCAGCTGCATGGCGCCGGGGTGCACCGCCATCACCTCCGCCGCGGCGGCCAGCGTGCGCGCTGCCTGCTCTTCGCCCTGCGCGGCAATCACCTTGGCGCGGCGCTCGCGCTCCGCCTCCGCCTGCCGGGCCATGGCGCGCTTCATCTCCTGCGGCAGCACAATGTCCCGCAGCTCCACCGCGCTGATCTCCACGCCCCACTGCTCGGTGCGCTGGTCCAGGATGCTGCGAATCTCCTCATTGATCTTGTCCCGCTTGGAGAGGATCTCATCCAGGTCCATCCGCCCCAGCACGCCGCGCAGCGTGGTGGACGCCAGCTGCATGGTGGCGTCCAGGTACTCCTCCACCGCCAGCACCGCTTCCTTGGGCGCCTTCACGTCGGCGTAGACCACCGCATCCACCTTGATGCTGATGTTGTCCGCCGTGATGATCTCCTGCGGCTGGATGGGAATGGCCTTGATGCGGATGTCCACCACCTTCATGCGGTCCATGCCCAGCGGCAGCAGGAACGCTACCCCCGGCCCCGCCATCTCCTTGCGCGCCCGCCCCAGGCGGAACACCACGCCGCGTTCGTACTCACGCAGAATGCGGAACCCGGTAAGGACCGTGACGCCAACACCAATGAGCAGAGCTTCCAGGATCATGCCGCCACCTCCCGTGAGGACCGGCAGCCTAGTACCGCTCCCCGGGGAAAGGTGCTTGTGGGCGGGCTTCTGCGCCGCGGGCGCCACGGCGCCGTGGAATGGAGCCGCAGAGGGGCCCACGGGTTTTCCGCGCGCTCCTTGTAGGGCGGGGCTGGGAAGGACGCCCGCCTTCCCCGGAACACCCCAGCCCCGCCGGGCAGCGTCCGCACCGGCGGATGAGCAGGCGCAGAACTTGGGCCGGGCTGGGCTTGGGAAGGTGGTGGAATCGGTCGCGTGTGTGTCGGGCGGCCGCACCGGTTGGGATAGGACGCCCTCCCTCCGCGGAAGGTGTCACACCAGCCCATCAGCCGTTGGCGGGGGGGATGCCCGGGGGCGCCTTGGTGCCGCGGCTCGCGCGCGTCTTGATGAACTCCGCCAGGAACGCAAACCGCTCCGCAAGCTCCGGGTGGTCGTCCGCCATCGCCCTGGCCAGTTCGTGGACCTTCAGGCACGTGCGCCAGACCTTGTCGTCGTAGGCCACCCGGGCGCCGCCCGCTTTGGCCAGGTCACGCGCCAGGCGTTCCTCGTCCTTCTGCAGCGCACTCGAATGCCCCAGCATCTCCTTCATCTGGGCAGGCGTCAGCCCCAGCCGCGGCAGCACGTCAGCCATCTCAATGACGCCGTCCACCACCAGCGCTGCGCACTCCTCGTAATCGCGCGGCGGGTAGACCGGGTTGGCGGGCATCGGGACGATGGGCGCGCTGAACCCCGAGTTCGTGCGCGCCACCGCCGCCCCCTTTGCCGGGCGCTTCGTCCGCGCCATGGGTCCCCGCCGGGACACCTTCTTCTTGGCCACTTTCTTCTTCTTCTTCACCGCCATGGTCTCCTCCATTGGGCTGCATCCGTGCAGCAGGACCCTCATACACCATCTCCCCCGTGGTGGGACCCCCCCGATCGGGGGGTCTCACCCCCTCAGGCATGGGGTCTCACCCCATCGGGTAGGGGATCACACCCCCTCGGGCAGGGGGTCACACCCCATCGGGCAGGGGGTCACACCCCATCGGGCAGGGGGTCACACCCCCTCGGGCATGGGGTCACACCCCCTCGGGCAGGGGGTCACACCCCCTCGGGCAGGGGGTCACACCCCCTCGGGCATGGGGTCTACCGGCCGCGCCGCCGCCACCGGACCACCAGGCCCAGGAACAGCATGTACCCCAGCACGTTCGTGTCGGCGCAGTAGGAGTAGGTCTGGGTGGCCGCGCACGCCGCCTCCAGGCACACGCCGTCGGAACACGTGGCGCCGGCCGCGCACTGCTCGGACACTTCGCAGGACGCGCCGAGCGCCAGGCGCACCTGGCACACCGCACCGCCGTCTCCCCAACCGCAGTACGCCTCCGGCACGCAGCCTCCCTGGGACCCGCACGCCTGGCCCAGTGACCGCAGCGGGAGGCAGTGCAACTCGCTGCTGGCGTCGGGGTAGCCGCACCGGCTGTCGCGGCACTCGTAGTAGTAGCGGCAGGGTTCCCCCAGCGCGGGACCGGTCACGCACGTCCCCTCGCCCCCATCCCACGCGCACTGGAACCCCGGCGAGCACGCACCCATGCACGCATCCCCCGCCACGCCGCGCTCCGGGAGGTAGCAGCGGCCCACGCCGCCGTCGGTGGTCGCCGTGCACTGCGGGATGTCACCCACGTCCAGGTCGTAGCGGCACTGCGGCGGCACGTCCTGGCGCGCGCCGCACGCCTGCCCCAGGCGGGCGGGTGGCAGGCACGTTCCTTCGGTGGCGGACGCCGCCGGGCGCGCGCACGTGAAGCCCCACCGGCAGGTCCCCCGCGTCCCAAACGACGACGCCGGCGCCCGGCAGCCCGCTCCCACTTCGCCCGGGGCCTGGCACACCGGGGGATTGCCCGCGCACACCAGGCCGCCCCGGCAGTCATGCACGGGGTCCGCGCCGGACAGGTCATCCGTGCACGCCTCTCCCAGCGCCTTGCCCTGCACGCACGTCCCGTTGAAGCACACGCCCGGCGGGGCGCACCGGGCCGCGGTGCAGGGCTGGCCCACCAGGGCCGGCGCCGTGCAGGCGCCAGCGCCCCACGGCTCGGGCACGCGCGCACACAACAGGCACGCCTCGCATTCAGAATCACTGGTGCAGGTCTCACCCGCACCGGCCGGCGGGTGGCAGCGCCCGCCGCGACATACCAGCTCCTGCGCGCAATCCGTGGGCGCCTGGCAGCCCGCGTCCGCGCCCAGCCGGTCCCCGCATACGCCGCTGGAGCTGCACACCAGGCCCGTTTCACAGCTCTGCGCCGGCGGGTTGACCGCCTGGCAAGGTTGCCCGCGCGCGCCGGGCCGAATGCAGGTTCCCTCCGCCCCACTCCACGGCGCCGAGCAGGCCAGGCCCCGCGCGCACAGCCGGGCGCGCGGCAGGCCGCAGGGTTCGCCCTCCGTGGCGCTGGGGACGCAGTGCCCCTGGCAGCCCGCGCCGATGTCCACGCAGCTGGCGCCGCCGTCCCCGGGCGCGCATTCCACGTGGTGCCCGCACGGCTCACCCAGCGGTTGCAGGCCGCGCACAAAGTCCAGGCACGCCGGCGGCAGGGTCAGCGCCAGCGCCCCCGCGGCCGCCGCCCGCTCCAGGAACGCCGCGTGGGAGCCGTCAGGCGCCAGTTCCGCCACGCCCAGGCGGTCGCACTCGGCCGCCAGCGGTGCGTCGTACGTCACGCGCCCGCGGTCCATCCCGTCCCGAATGACCTTCATGCTGGTCTGCCAATACCGGCGGTACGCTTCCACCTGGGTGTCGTCGGTTGGGGCGCCGTCGCACACCGCCTCCACGAACCGCTCGTAGTCCACCAGCAGGGCTTCCGCGCGGGCCTCGTCGGACAGGGGCTGGAACCAGGGACAGGTCCCGGAGCGGCGGCTCTCCTCAAAGCCCAGGTAGGCAGCCTGGAACGCGGCCATCCCCACCGCGGTCTGCCGGCACAGCCCGTCCAGCGGGCTGCTGCCGCCCCCCGACGATGATGATGACGACGAGGTGCGCTCATCACCCGGGGCGCACGCTGCCCCGGACACCGCCGCCAACACGCACCACCCCACCCGCGCTGCCAGTCCCATGGGTCCCCCCGTCGCAAGAATGGCGGCGGAGGCTAGGAGGCGCCCGGCTCGCCGTGCAAACGGGGCGGGGTGGTGGGTGCACACCAGAGCCGCAGGGCTCGGCTCCTGCTGCTCCTGCCGAGCCGCTTTGGTTGCGCGCGGCGCCAAACCGACCCACGGCACGGGGCTCGCCAGGAGGCGAGCCCTCCCGAACCGCAGGTCCACCGGTCTGGCTGGCTGGGTACGCACCCGGGGTGGGGCGGGAGGTGGACCGTCAGGTGGACATGACGGTGGCGGGGATGGCCCCAACCGCCCCCCGCTGCCCACGGGTCGCAGCGGCGCGGCATCATGAGCAGGCGCAGGACTCGGGCCGGGCTGGGCTTGGGAGGGTGGTGGAATCGGTCGCGTGGTGTTGGGCGGCGGCCGCGCCGGTTGGGAAGGACGCCCCTCTCTCCGCGAAAAGTGTCTCATTAAATGAGACACTTTCCAGGGGGAACACGGGGTGGGCCGGCACACCGGCCGCCCGGTCACTCACTCAAAGAACTTGAACTGACCCGTCTGGGCGCCGCGGCTGATCTGCCCGTCACAGAACACCCCGGCGGCGCAGGTGCCGGTGGGGGAGGCGCACGGCGGGTGCTGCACCAGGTCAAACTGGAACAGCAGCCCCCCGCCCGCGGCAGCCAGCACGGCGATGGCGCGGTCACGCGTTTCCGTGGTGCCCAGGCCGGTGCTGACCACGGAGGGGATGACGGCGGTGGCCAGGCCGGTGGGCACGGCGCCGGCCGGGATGAAGCGGCCCTGCGTGGGGTTGATGTCATACGTGCGGATGACAAACGGGTCGAAGTTGCTCCGCATGGGGAGAACCAGCACCGCGTCCCGCGGGGGCAGGCTGCCGGAGGCGGCGCCGGTGGGGCTGCCGGCGGTGCCGCCGTCCACGGGGCGGGTATCCACAGGCGGGGGCGTTCCGCCGGTGTAGCCGGCGGGGAAGAGCTGGAAGCGCAGGCCGGGGACTTCCACCTCTTCCAGGAACGCCACGCGGCCAAAGCTGCGGCCGGACATCCCGCCGGTGAGCGTGAAGTGGTTGCGGGCGCGCACGCGGTACTGGATGCCGCCTTGGGCCACCAGGCACTGGCGGATGGAGAAGGTGCCTTCCAGGCGCAGCTGGCTGCCGGCCACTTCGGCAATGCGCAGGGAGGCGGCCACGGTGCAGGCCGGCTGCGAACTGGGGCACGGGCACGCCGCCTGGACGGGGACTTCAAACACGTCCCCTGCCTGCACCCCCAGCGCGCGCAGGTCCACGCCGCTGCGGCTGTCCGCCACCAGGTTGTCCAGCAGCTGCGCATCCGTGCTGCTGCCGGTGCGCTGCCCCAGTCCGGGCAGCACGCCTTCCCAGACCAGCACGTAGTCGTCGTCCAGGGCCTGCTTGACCACCGGCGGGGTGCCGGTGGCGTCCGTGGTGACGGACCACTCCACGCGCGGGCGGGTGGCCTGGTCCTGGTCCGTGAGCCCGGCGTCCGCCACCCCGCCGTCCGCCAGCGGCGCGTGCGGCACGCGGTAGTTGTCCAGCGAGCTGTTGAAGTCCAGCACCTGGCAGTCGCTGGTCAGCAGGGGCCCGGGCGGCATGCTGTTCTTGTCAATGAGGCGCGGCATGCGGCGGCGCTGGGCGTCTTCGGAATCCAGGTCCAGGTACGCCACGCTGCCGTCCACCAGGGCCACCAGCGCGTAGGCAAACCCGCCATTGGCCAGCGCTGAGGGGTCCACCTCAAACGGCACGCCCACGCAGCACTGCGGCGTGGGGTTGGGGGCCAGCGCCACCGCGGCGGCGTAGCCCGGCAGCATGACCGTGGCCGCCAGGTGGTCAGCGTCAGACCGCATGCGGTGCACCCACGAATCCGCGGGCAGGTCCGTGGCGGGCTCATGGCGGAGGCGGACCACGGCCACCGCGGGCAGGTCCCGGCGGAGGGCCACGGCGATGGGGTAGCGGGGTGCGTTTTCGCCAGGGCGGCCGGGGGCGGTGCCGAGCACGACCTCAGCGGTGGGGCCGCCCACGTCCACCTGGCAGGGGCGGGTGCCCGTGGCGTCACAGGCGGGGTAGGGGAGCGCCAGCGTGCCGGGGTCCGCGGCAGGGTCAAACAACGTGAGGGCATTGCCGTCCGCGTCCGACACCATGGCCACGGTGCCGTCCTCTGTCAGGGCAACACCGGAGGGCACGCCGGGGGCCTTGAACCGCGCGCGGGCGACCACGTTGCCGTCGTTCCAGCGGATGACCTCCAGTTCGCCGCCGTCATCCGCGGCGTGGCTCACGGCCACCAGCAGGTCCGCCACGGTGCCGCGCACCGCCAGGCCAGTGGGCCGCGGGGCCAGGTCACCCACGTCATCCCCGTGGCGCTTCCAGGCGTTGCCCTCATGGGGGCCGCCCAGGTCAAAGAAGCGCAGGGTGCGGTCCGTGCGGTCCAGCGCCACCGCCAGCGTGCCGTCCGAGGCCACGGCAATGTCCTCCGTGTACGTGCCCAGCTTGACCGCCATGGGGAAGTACACGTTGGGGGCGGGCACCATCAGGCCATGCGTGAGGTCCACGGCGCGCGCCTGGCGCAGGTCCGGGTTCACGTTGACGGCGTACGCGGCGCCGCTGCGGTCCGGGCGCACGGCAATGGCCACGGAGGACGGCTTGTCCACGTTGCCGCTGCCCGGCGTGGTGTCCTGCGGGCAGAAGGTGGACAGCGGGCCCTGCGGCAGGCCGGTGGAGCAGGCCAGCAGGGTCATAAGCGGCGCGTGGGACACCACGCGGCGGAGCACGGGCGTGCGGCGCATGGCTCAGCCTCCCCCCAGGATGGGCAGTTCCGGCAGGACGCCGGGAAGCTGCGGGTTGGTGGAGCCGGTGTCCCGCGGGGTGCCCAGGCGCGCCACCACGCGCAAGCGCGTGTCCCCCGCGTGGCGCGGCAGGCCAATGACCGCCACCGTGTCATCCTGGAAGCACGTCACGTAGGCCAGCGCCCGGGCCGAATCCACCGCGATGTTGAACGGCCCTGCGCCGACGTCCCGCAGGGCGCCCACGGGCACCAGGGTGTCCAGGTCCAGCGCGAACAGCACGTTGTCCCGGAACGACGCGACCAGCACCAGCGGGGAGGCCGGCGCGGGTGCGGCGGGGTCACGCGAGGCGGTGGGTTCAAACAGCGCCACCACGGAGGGCTCCTTCCCCAGCGGCGCCACGCGCGTGACGGTGTCACCGGGCAGCCCGTTGGGGCGGCGGCTGACGTCCAGCTCAATGATGGAGGCGGGGATCTTGCTGATCACGTACGCCCGCTGCCCGTCCGCGCGGAACGCCACGCCGCGGGTGTCCGCCGTGCCGGCCTGCTCCAGCAGGTTGATGGCCAGCACCTGCGCGTTCTCCTCATCCGCAATGCGGAAGTAGCGCAGCGTCCCCAGCTGGCTGCCGTCACCCGGCAGGTCCCGCCCGGTGGCAAACAGGTACTCCGGCTGCCCGTCCACGGAGGGCAGCAGCGCCAGGCTGCCGCCGCGCAGCGTGTCTGACAGGTTGCGGCTCCACCCAATGGAGAGGCGCGCGGCGCCTGAGCGCAGCGGGAAGAAGTCCACCGCCATCACCTGCCCGCCGCGCAGCATGCCCAAAAAGACGCGCGTGTGGTCGCCTTCGCGGTGCAGCGCCATGCCGTAGGGGTCCGTCAGCCCGGTGGCCAGCACGTGGTCATTGTCCGAACAGTCCTCCAGGCCATCCGTCATGCGCCCCCCGCATGACAGCGACGGGCCGTCCAGGCCGGTGGCCACGTCCAGCTGGATGAGCCGGTTGTCTTCGCTGGTCAGGTGCAGCAGCGCGGCGCCGTCCTCCGTGGCCAGCAACGACCCACCGAACGACGGCACCCGCACGGCGGCCTGCCACGGGTCCGCCACGGGGTCACCCAGCGTGTCATTCAGCGCCAGGTACGCATGCAGCCAGGACAGGTCCGCGGCCACCACCGCGCCGCTGCTGTAGGTGCTGTCAAAGTTGCTGCTGGCCACAAACAGCAGGGGCGCATTCGGGTGCAGCGCAATGCCGGTGGGGAAGTGCAGCGCGGTGACCGGGCTGCCCGGCGGGGCAAACGGGTCCGGGCACTGCGCACAACCCGAGGCGGCGCACAGCAGCGCCCAGAGACCGAGACGACGAGGAGCCATGGGGCGCGGGACCGTAGGGGCAGCCCGCGCCCGAGGCAAGGGGCGGGACCCCGCGGCGGGGCGTGACTTCGGGGGGGACCGGCTCCACATTGGCCGTCGACGTGCCAGGTCTCCCGCGGGAGTTGCCATGGAGGCGGTTGGGCGTTGTGTGACGGCGGCAGCGGCGCGGTCCCGCGTGACGACGGGCGGGATGCAAGCGGCCGGGCGGTGGTGGCTCGCGGCGACGCTCCTGCTGGCCCCGGCGCCGGCCCGCGCGGTGGACCTGTGGACGTCGTCGCACGGCGGTGCGGAGGCCGGCGGCGACGTCAAGACGTTCCTGGTGGGCGTCCGCCCCAGGCCGCACCCGCTGCTGCCTTCGGAACCCTCTGGCCGGGCGGCCCTGGACCTCCGGCTCAAGTTGTCCGCCCACGTGGGCGAATGGCTCCGCGTGAGCCTGCACCCCAACCTGGTGGCCACGGCGGGCGCGGGCGGCGGGCTGGGCGGCCTGGCGGCGTCTGCGCGCGTGGGTGACCCGCCGGAGGGAGTGAGCCTGTCACGCAACCTGCTGGAGTCCTCCGCGGTGCGGGTGCGCCTGCGGTTGGACCGCGCCGCCGTGACGCTGCACCTGCCGCACGTGGACCTGACGGCGGGGCGGCAGCCGGTGAGCTTTGGCGCCACGTTCTTCTTCACGCCCATGGACATTGTGGCGCCGTTCACGCCGCTGGTGGTGGACCGCGAATACAAGCCCGGCGTGGATGCCCTGCGGGGTGACGTCTACATCGGTACCTCCACAACGGTGACGGCGGTGGCCGCGTACGCGGGCGGCTGGGACCTGGAGGGTCTGGTGTTTGCCGCGCGCGCAGGGACAACGCTGGGAGTGTTTGACGTGGGGTTCTTTGCGGCGGAGGCGCGGGCCGAGCAGGTGCTGGGCGTGGACGTGGCGGGGGAACTGCTGGGAACCGCGGTGCGCGCGGAGGCAACCGTCACCGTGCCGGTGGACCGGGAGAAGTCCTTCCTGCGCGGGGCGCTGGGGTTGGACCGCCGGTTTGAGAGCGGGCTCACGCTGATGGGTGAGCTGTATGTGCAGACGTTCGGCGCAGCGTCAGCAGACCGCTACCTGGAGCAGGCGCGGGACCCCCGCTACGCGCGCGGTGAGGCCTGGGCGCTTGGGCGTTACTACGCGGCGGTCTCCGCCGGGTACGAACTGCTGCCCGTGCTCAACACCGCCGTGGCCGTCATTGCCAACCTGGGTGACCCCAGCCTGGCGGTGGGTCCCTCCCTGACCTGGTCCGTGTCCGACGAGGCGGTGGTGGTGGCGGGGTTGTACACGCCGGTGGGCGCGCCGCCGGACCGGGAGCCCACGGGGGATCCTGCGCGGCCGGTGCGCCTGCGCAGCGAGTTCGGGACGATGCCGCAAAGCGCGTTCCTGCAGATGAAGGCGTACTTCTGACGAGGTGAAGCATGCGTACCGGGGTTGTTGCTGTCCTGTTGCTGTGCACCGCCGGCGCCCGCGCGCAGGACGTCACCGTGGAGGAGCTGATGCGCGCGCAGGATGACGCGCTGCGCGGGGCCTCCAGCACGGGGACCATGACCATGCGGGTGAAGACGGCGCGGTGGGAGCGGTCCCTCACCATGCAGAGCTGGAGCGAGGGAACGGAGAAGACGCTGGTGCGCATCCTGGCGCCCGCCAAGGAGAAGGGCACCGCCACGCTGAAGGTGGAGGGCAACATCTGGAACTACCTGCCCAAGGTGGACCGCACCATCAAGGTGCCCGGTTCCATGATGGGCGGCTCCTGGATGGGCAGCCACTTCACCAACGACGACCTGGTGCGCGAAGCGCGGTACAGCGAGGACTTCACGTGCGCGTTTGTGGAGAAGCCCGACGGCAAGACGCGTGACCACTGGGTGATTGACTGCACGCCGCGGCCCAACGCACCGGTGGTGTGGGGGCGCGTGCGGCTGGCCATCCGCGCGGTGGACAAGCTGGCGGACCGCATTGACTACCTGGACGAGAAGGGCGCGCGCGTGCGCACGCTGGTGTTCTCCGAGTTCACCACGTTGGGCGGGCGGAAGCTGGCGCGCATGATGCGCATGGTCCCCGCGGACAAGCCCGACGAGTTCACGGAGGTGCACCAGGACGACCTGGCGTTTGACGTGAAGCTCCCGGCGGACACCTTCACCCTGCAGGCGCTCAAGAAGTAGCGGAGGAAGCGTGCGGACCTTCCAACTGGCGTGGCGCAACATCTGGCGCAACCGGCGCCGGACGCTGGTCACCGTGGGGGCCATGACCATTGCACTGGTGTGCACCACGCTCTACGGCGCCATGGTTCAGGGCTACCTGGCCACCCTGGAGCGTGACGCGCTGGATGCGGAGATGGGCGTGGCGCAGGTGTTTGCGCCTGGCTACCAGGAGCGGCCGTCCATCTACGCGGTCATCCCGGACGCGGACGCGCTGGTGGCGCGCCTGGACGCTGCGGGCATGACGGCGTGCGCGCGCCTGCTGGGGGGCGGCCTGGTGGCGGCAGGTGAATCCTCCGCCGGCGCGCAGTTCCGGGGCATTGATGTGCAGCGGGACGCCGCGGTGCTGGTGGTGTCCCGCGGCGTGGTGGATGGGGCGTGGCTGGACGAGGCGGACCCGGCGGGCGTGGTGCTGGGCCGGCGGCTGGCGCACACGCTGGGCGTGAAGCCGGGTGATGAGCTGGTGCTGCTGTCCCAGGCCACGGACGGGAGCATTGCCAACCAACTGGCCACGGTGCGCGGCGTGCTGGCCAGCGTGGGCGAGGCCACCGACCGCGCCGGCGTATTCCTGACGGCGCGGGCGTTCCGGGAGTTCTTTGCGCTGGAGCAGGGGGCGCACCAGGTCATTGTGAAACGGCCGGACGTGGTGGACCTCCCGGCGCTGGAGGCGCGCATCACCGCGGCCGCGCCGGGGCAGCAGGTGCTCACCTGGCGGCGGCTGATGCCCACCGTGGCAACAATGATCGACTCCGTGCGGGGCCTGGTGGCGTTCATGTTCTTCATCGTCAACGTGGCCATCGCCATTGTCATCCTCAATGCCATGCTGATGGCGGTGTTTGAGCGCATCCGCGAGTTCGGCATCCTCAAGGCGCTGGGCGTGGGCCCCCTGGAGGTGCTGCGGCTGATCTACGCGGAGAGCCTGTTCCAGGTGGTCATTGCGCTGGGCGCGTCACTGGTGCTGGAGACGCCCCTGCTGGTGCTGCTGTCCGCGCGCGGTTTGGACATGAGTTCCCTGGCCGGCGTGTCTGCGGTGGGCATCACCATGGCCAGCCGCTGGTACGCGGTGGTGGGCGTGTCCACGTTCACGGGCCCGGCGGCCATGATGTTCTTTGTCGTCGCCGCGGCGGTGCTGTACCCGGCGGCCAAGGCGGCGGTCATTGACCCGGTTGAGGCCATGCGTCACGCGTGAGGAGGCGGTCATGGGAGTCCTCGGGCTGGGGCGGATGGCGTGGCGGAACCTGTGGCGCCAGGTGCGGCGCACGCTCATCACGGTGTTGTCCGTGGCGTTTGGCGTGTTCCTGGCGGTGCTGATGACCGGCCTGCAGGACCGCAACTGGGAGGACGTCATCAACACCGCGGCGCGCCTGGGCGGCGGTCACGTCACGCTGGAGCACCCGGACTTCCGGGACAAGCCGTCGCTCAGCCGCACGGTGCACGCGCCACCGGCGCTGCTTGCGGAGCTGGCGCAACAGGAACACGTGGTGCGCGTGGTGCAGCGCATCAGCGGGCAGGTGATGCTGTCCACCACCGCGGACAGCTTTGGGGCCGGGTTCATTGCGTATGATCCTGCGCGCGAGGACGAGAGCACGCTGTCGCTGCTGGAAGCGGTGAAGCAGGGCGCGCGGTTTGCCACGTCGGCGGACGGCGGCATGGTGCTGGGTGAGCGGTTGGCCAGGAACCTGGGCGCGGAGCTGGGTTCCAAGGTGGTGTACACGGTCACTGACGAGCGCGGCGAGATTGTCAGCGGGCTGGCGCGCGTCAGCGGCATCATGCGCACGGGCGCGCCGTCCGTGGACCTGGGGATGTGCCTGCTGCCGCTGGATGCCGTGCGCCGCGTGCTGGGCTACGCGCCGGACGAAAGCACACAGGTGGCGGTGTTCCTGGATACGCAGCGGCGCGCGGAGGACGTGGTGCAGGCGCTGGCCGGTCTGGCGGGCCGGGACGTTGCGGTGCGCACCTGGCGTGAGACGCAGCCGGACCTGGTCAGCATCATCAAGGTCAAGCGCGCGGGCATGCTGTTCTTTGAGTTTCTCATCCTGGTCCTGTGCGCCGCGGGCATCTTCAACACGTTGTTCGTCAGCGTGATGGAGCGCCTGCGCGAGTTCGGCATCCTGACGGCCATTGGGTTTGGGCCGGTGCGGCTGTTTGGGATGGTGATGCTGGAGAGCCTGTGGGTGGGCCTGCTGGGGCTGGTGGCCGCGCTGGGGATCACGGCGTGGCCGTACCACTACCTGGCGACGACGGGATGGGACCTCTCCGCCGTGTACGGCACGCAAAACGCCGACATTGCCGGGGTGGGGATGAGCATGGTGATGCACGTGGGCATCTACCCGGACCACGCGGCGGTGATTGCGGTGAGCGCGGTGGTGGCCACGCTGCTGGCCGGGCTGTACCCCGCGTGGCGCGCTGGCCGCGTGGAACCCGTGGAAGCCATCAAGCTGGTGTGAGGAGATGCGCATGGACCCGACGCAACCGATCGTGGAGCTTGTGGACGTGACGCGGGTCTACCGGCAGGGCTCCGTGGACGTGCACGCGCTGCGCGGCATCACGCTGCAGTTGCTGCCGGGCGAGTTCACCGCGCTGTGCGGGCCCTCCGGGTCCGGGAAGACCACCGCGCTCAACCTGGTGGGCGCGCTGGACCGCGCCACATCGGGCACGGTGCGGCTGGAAGGCCGTGACCTGGGGACGCTGACGCGGCGTCAGCTGAGCATCCTCCGGCGCGACCGCATTGGCTTTGTGTTCCAGGCGTACAACCTGCTTCCCGTGCTCACCGCCTATGAGAACGCGGAGATTGTCATGGCGGTGCAGGGCGTGGAGCCAGCCAGGCGCCGCGCGCGCGTGATGGAGCTGTTGGAGCGCGTGGGCCTCAAAGGGCTGGAAGACCGCCGCCCCACGGAGCTGTCCGGTGGCCAGCAGCAGCGCGTGGCCATTGCCCGCGCCATTGCGGCGGGGCCGGCGGTGGTCCTGGCAGACGAGCCGACGGCCAACGTGGACAGCGAGACCGCGGAGAACCTGCTGGGCTTGATGGAGGAACTCAACGTGAAGCACGGCGTCACGTTCCTCTTCAGCACGCATGACCCGCGCGTCATGGCGCGCGCAAAACGCCTGGTGAAGCTGGTGGACGGGCGCGTGGCCAGCGACGAGCGGCGCTGAACGCCAGCAGCAGCGCACCCACCGCAGCCAGCAGCAGCCCCAGCCCGAACCGCGGGGGCGTGTATGTCATGCTTACCCGGTGGTCCCCGGGGGGAACCAGGACCGCGCGCTGGAAGATGTTGGCGTGCAGCAGCGGGACGCGCGCGCCGTCCACGTCCGCGTGGAACCCGGCGGCGTAGGCCTCCCGGTCCACCAGCAGCGTGTGCTGCGTGGCGGTGACGCGCACCTCCAGCGTTCCTTCCGTCACCCGCGTCACCTCCAGCCGCGCCGCCGGGTCCAGCGGTGGCAGCGTGACGTCATGGACCACGGCGGCAGGCCCCCGGGAATCCGCCAGGCGCAGCGCGGCGGCGCGCGCGTCCGGCACGGTCTCCACGCGGTGCTCCACCGTGACGCGGGGTACCGGATCCTGCACGCGTAGGTCCCGCCAGCGGCCCGCCCGCCGCAGGTCCAGCACCATGCGTGGCGCGGCCACGTCACCGGAGACCGGGGTGCCGTCATCCCCCAGCACCAGCCGCTCCGCACCCAGGCGCCGCAGCACCGTGGCCGCGGCCCCGTTGTCCAGCAGCGGCATCACCTGGGACATGAACACCGTGACGGGCGCCGGTTCCAGGCGGCTGACGTCGTACGCGGCCACTTCGCGCGCGCCGCCGAGCACGCCGGCGTGCGGCACCGGCAGGGCCACCTGGAGGCGCGCGTTGCTGTCATTCTCCGTGCGCGTGGGGTCCAGCACAAACGCCAGCAGGTTCACGTCACCGCCGCGGCCGGCAAACACGCGCTGACCGGGAACCATGGGCGCGTTGATCTCCTCCGCGGCCCGGGCCAGGCGCTCCACCGGCGTGGTGAGCACCACCGCCTTGAAGGACAGCGTCAGCTCCGCGGCCCCCACGCACACCAGCAACAGGCCGCGCAGGTCCGGGCGCAACGTGCGCGTGCGCGCGTGCAGCGCGCCCGCGGCCA
Organism: Deltaproteobacteria bacterium; assembly: GCA_016218805.1. Lineage (GTDB taxonomy): Bacteria > Myxococcota > JACRCW01 > JACRCW01 > JACRCW01 > JACRCW01. The sequence goes on from JACRCW010000138.1 coordinate 15,963, forward strand.
CCATCAGCGCGCCTTCCAGCGAGAACACCAGGATGAACAGGTCCCGCGCATCCGCGCGCAGGGAGCCCTGCATGCCGGCCACCGCCACGTCCGCCAGCCGCGTAGAAGCAGCAAACATGATGGCGCCCACCGCCGGCACCACCACGCCCGCGCGCAACGGCCGCCGCAGCGCCAGGGCGCGCGTGCCGGCGCGGGAGGCCGCCAGCAGCCAGAGCAGCGCGGCGGGTTCGGTGAGCTTGTCCGGGAAGCGCGCACCGGAGGCCTGCCACAGCCAGCCGGTTCCCGGCACCGCGGCCCCACGGGACAGCACCAGCAGCACCAGCGCAGCCACGACGGGCAGCAGGAACCGCCGTGAACGGCGCAGGCGCCGGTCCGCTGTGAGCGCGAACATCACGGACAACCACCCGATGAACAGGTTGGCGGCCAGGTTCACCGTTTCGTCGTCCCGCACCGGAGCGAGTCCCGCGCCCAGCCCCGCGGCCCCGCCCAGCCCCGCGCTCCCGGGCGCCACGGAGTCCAGCAGCGCGGCCCAGGACAGCGCGGCCACCGGGTGGCGGTCAACAAACGTGCGGCCGCTGTCGACAATCACGGACACCGCGGGCAGCAGCACCGGCGCGGCAAGCAGCGCGCCCAGGCACCACGCGAGTCCCGTGCGCTGCAGCGCCGGGACCACGTCTGCGCGGCGGGCCACGATGACGACGACGAGGGCGGACAGCAGCACGCGCGAGAGCAGCAGCGGCGGGTCAGGCAGCGTGAAGGCGAGCGCGCACGCAACGGCCAGCGCGATCTCCGCGCCGCGGCGGCGCCGGACCACCTGGAACGCGGCGACACCGACCCACGGCAACACCGCGTGGCGGAACTGGCCAACGGTCCACGTGGAGGCCACCGGGCCGCACCCCACAAACCCCAGGCCCGCCCACGCGGCGAACGACGGGGACGCGCCAAGCCGGCGCGCCAGCGCGGAGGCTCCCAGCAGCGCCAGCCAGCAGGAAACGGTCAGCGTCACGCCAAACGCGTGCAGCGGGGGCAGCAGCGCGTACAGCGGACCCAGCGGACTGGAGATCTCCGCGGAGGGGTGGTGCCACAGCGGAAGGCCGCCGCCGAGCGCACCGCTCCACCAGGGCCAGCGGCCTTCGCGCCAAGCGCGGCCCGCCTCTGCGCCAAGGGGGGCACAGAACGTGAGCACGTCCCGGGCGTAGGGGACTTCCTGGCCCAGGAGCACCGGCCACAGCCACACGGTGACCAGCATGACGGCGAGAATGTCCGGCCAGGGATGGCGGATGCGCGGGAAGACCACCGTCGGAGGATGCCGCACCGCCCGCCGGGTTGGCGAGCGATGGCGCCCGCCTCACCGCAGCGCGCAGCGGTGTGCAGGCACCGCGTTGACCGTGCGGCGCGCCCTCACTCCTTGTGGAACTTGCCGTTGTTCTTCGCCATGTCGACGAGGATCTGCGCCGGCGCGAACCGCAGGCCGTGCTTCTCTTCATACTTGCGCATGCGGCGGACAATTTCGCCGGCACCCACGGTGTCCATGTAGCGGAACGGACCGCCGCGGAACGGCGGGAACCCCAGCCCAAAGATGGCGCCAATGTCACCGTCACGCGCGCTGCGCAGGATGCCTTCCTGCAGGCACAGCGCCGCCTCATTGACGAACTGCAGGCTCAGCCGCTGCTGGATCTCCTCAACGGGGAGGGTCTTGCGCTTCCGGCCCTGCGGCGTGAGGTCGTAGACGGTGAGGTCCACCTCCTTGCCACCCTTCTTCTTCTTGGTGTCCACGTAGAGGTAGAAACCCTTCTTGTTCTTGCGGCCCAGGCGCCCGTCCTTGTTCATCGCCTCCATGCCATCCGGCTGCTTCATCCGCTCGCCAAAGGACGCCTTCATCGTCTTGGCCGCCTTCTCCGCCACGTCAATACCCACCTCGTCCAGCAACTGCAGCGGGCCCACCGGGTAGCCAAAGTCCACCATCGCCTCGTCAATCTGCCGGATGTCACCGCCCTCGGACAGCAGCCAGGCCGCCTCGTTCACGTACGGCGCCAGGATGCGCGAGGTGTAGAACCCCGGCCCATCATTGACGACGATGACCGTCTTGCCCTGCGCCTTGCCCAGCGCCACCGCGGTGGCCACCGCCAGGTCGGACGTCTGCTTGCCGCGGATGACCTCCAGCAGCGGCATCTTGTTGACCGGTGAGAAGTAGTGCATCCCGACGACGTTGCCCGGCCGCGCGCTCGCTTCGGCCAGGCGCGTGATGGGCAGCGTGGAGGTGTTGGAGGCAAAGATGGCCGTTGGCTTGGCCACGGCCTCCACGTCCTTGATGATGCGGTGCTTGAGGTCCAGGTCCTCAAACACCGCTTCAATGATCACGTCCGCGCGCTGGAAGCCCGCGTAGTCCACTCCGCCGGTGACGCGCGCCAGCAGTTCCTCGCGCTCCATGGGGCTGATGGAGCGGCGCTTCACGCGCTCATCCAGGATCCCGCGCACCTGCGCCAGGCCGCGGCCCAGGCCCTCCAGGTCCTTCGCCTTGAGGCGCTCCGGAATGCCGCCCAACGCAGCGCTCACATACGCCATGCCGCCGCCCAGCAGCCCCGCGCCC
>JACRCW010000139.1 GCA_016218805.1 Deltaproteobacteria bacterium
AGCCCATTGACGGGCCCAGCCGGGGGCGACTGGGGCCACACCGCCCTGGGGGAGCGTGGAGCGAGTGCTCCCCCCCTGCGGGCTCGACCTTTGAGAGCGTTTTGGCACGGCCTTGACCGTGGTTTGGGGTGCATGGGATAAGCCGCGCTCGTCGTCCCATGGCGCCTGTTCTGCGCCTTCGTCGACGGGGAGAGACCCAATGGCCGCCAAGAAGAAGAAGCAGAAGAGCGCCTCCCGCAAGCCCGCCCACAAGCCGGCCCGCAAGGCACCCGCCAAGGCGGCCAAGAAGGCGCCGGCCCGCGGCAAGAAGAAGGCGGCCAAGGCCAAGGCACCCGCCAAGGTCAAGGCACCCGCCAAAGCCAAGGCGCCCGCCAAGGCCAAGGCGCCCGCCAAGGTCAAGGCCAAGAACGTCAAGACGCGCGCACAGGCCCTGGCCGAGGCGCGCAAGAAGATCACCCGCACCGCGCGCACACCCCGCCTCACCGCACGCGGCGGCACCTGGGAGGTCTCCCAGGCGGTCATCCAGGCTTACGCCCAGGCCTCCCGCGAAATGGCGGAATGGCTGGCCGCAGCCCGCAAGTCTGAGTGACCCGGCGGCTGCCGCCGGGCTCCCGCCTCAGCGGCAGACCCGCAGCATCTTTTCCCGGATGGTGAACACGGCGGGGAGACGTCCCGGCTGTTCGCCGTCAATGTCCATCAGCACCTCCTCCGGGCTCTCCATCTCCACGCGCTTGCCGCGCGTGACCTTCACGCCCGCCGCCTTGCGGATGTCCCCCGCGTAGAGCTTCAGGCTCTCCGCCACGAACCGCAGGCTCCCCCACCCCGGCAGGCACACCACCTCCAGCAGGCCGTCATCCACCTCCGCCCCCGGCGCCACCTGCATGCCGCCGCCAAAGAACTTCCCGTTGGCCGCCGTGCACAACGCCGCCATCCCCTGGTGGAACACCTGGCCGTCCACCTTCACGGTCATGTCATGCGGGTGGAACGCAATGAGCCCCTTGAGGCTCCCCACAAAGAACGCCGCCGGCCCCAGCGCCTTGCTGGTGGAGTTCACCATCTTGTCCACCGTCCCGCTCAGCCCCGCCGACGCGATGTTGATGAACGCCCGGTGCTTGCGCGTCCCGTCGTGCGCGGTGAACTCCACCATGCCCGCGTCCGTGGGGGACCCCGGCCCCTTGGCGCGCTCCAGCGCCGCCTCCAGCTCCTTGCCCAGGCCAAAACTCCGCCGGAAGTCACCGCCCGTGCCGCGCGGGAGAAACCCAAACCGCGCGTTGGGCGCGCGCGGCGTCCCGTCATCCTTGAAGAACCCGTTGACCACCTCATTGTTGGTCCCATCCCCGCCCACGGCAATCACGCAGTCACACCCGGCATCCAGCACCTCCGCCGTCAGCTGCGTGGCGTGACCCATTGCCTGGGTCTGCCGCACCTCAACCTCCCCCAGCACCGCGCGCGCACGCGCCGTGATCGTGTCCACTTCGCGGGCCGTGCTGCCGTTGGCGCTGTGCGGGTTGATGATCAATGCCGTCCGGCCCATGGTCGCTCCTTGATTCGGTGCGGGCCCGTCTGACATGGCAGCGGGCCGTGGAAAGGGCCGAGGTCATCCCATGAAGCACCACCCCGGAACAAAGGGCCGCGGCCCCGCCAAGGGCACCGTCCGGGGCAAGTACCCGCGCGCCAAGGCGCCCGGTGCCAAGCGCGCCGGCGCCAAGGCCGCCCCCCGCCCCGCCGCCAAGACCCCGCCGGCTCCCCGGCCGCGCCGGGCCCCGCCGCCCCCACCGCCTCCCCCCGCGCCGCCGGCCGCCGCCGCCGCTGCGCCGGCGCTGCCTTCGTGGCGGGACCGGCTCAAGCTGCCCCCGCCGCAGCGCGCCGGCTTTGTGGCGCTGCTGGGACGGCCCAACGTGGGCAAGAGCACGCTGCTCAACCGCCTGGTGGGCACCAAGCTGGCCGCCACCACCCCCAAGCCGCAGACCACCCGGCGGCGTTTCCGCGCGTTTCTCACCCTCCCCAACGCGCAGCTCATCCTGGTGGATACCCCGGGCCTGTTTGACGCCGCGCTGCAGGACGGCGAAGGCCGCGGCGGCTACGGCGAGCTGGGCTCCTACATGGCCAAGCAGTCCCGCGCGGTGCTGGCGGACGTGGACGCGGTGGTGTGGGTGGAGGAGGCGGGCGCGTTCAGCGCGGAGGGGCCCACGCCCGCGCAGGCCGCGCTGGCCGCGCTGGTGCGCCAGGGCGGGCGGCCGTGCGTGCTGGCGGTGAACAAGGTGGACACCGTGAAGGCGGGGTCGCTGCTGCCCGCGCTGGCGGCGTGGAAGGACGCGTTGCCGTTTGCCGCCATGGTCCCCGTCTCCGCCATCCGCGAAGACGGCCTGGACCGCCTGGTGCGCGAGCTGGCCGCCCTGCTGCCGGAGTCCCCGCTGCTGTTCCCAGGCGACGACCTCACCGACCAGAGCGAGCGCGCGGTGTGCGAAGAACTCATCCGCGAGAAGGCCATGATGCGCACCGGCGAAGAGGTGCCGTACGCGGTGGCCGTGGAGATCCAGAAGTTTGACGAAAGCCGCCGCGCGGGCGACGACCAGCGGCCGGGCATTGTGGAGATTGACGCGGACATCCACGTGGAGCGTCCCGGGCAGAAGGCCATTGTCGTCGGCGTGGGCGGCGCAAAGATCAAGGAGATTGGCATTGAGGCCCGCCGTGACCTGGAGCGGTTCCTGGGCTGCCGGGTCATGCTGCGGCTGTTTGTGAAGGTCACCGAGCACTGGTCGCGGTCGGCCCTGGGCCTGCGCAACCTGGGGTATTCGTGACGCTGCGCGGTTGACATGACCGCGCGCCCATAGGTACTTCCGCGCTCCCCGTGGCGGGGTAGCTCAGTCGGTTAGAGCGAGGGTCTCATAATCCCTAGGTCGGCGGTTCGATTCCGCCCCCCGCTACACAGAAAACCCAAACCATCCTAAAGACTTACGGCGCCAGACCCTCCCAAGCCCGGGAGGCTCCGGTGCCCTACTACTGCCCAACTACTGCCAATCTCGCCCCTTCGCGCCCACGGGCAGGCCCGTCACGACGTCAAGGCACCGGCGCCGGACGCTGGCGGACGGGAACGCGCCTACGCGCCCGCGTGGGCCGTGTTCGGTGGGGGGCCACACCTTCGCCCCGAGCGGGGTGCCGCGCGCAACCTGGGGGCGCGTGAGGGGGGTCACGGCCGTGGTAGAAGCGCGGCGCGCGCCTGACCTGCGGCTGATCCCCGCGGGCGAGCGCCGGTCCCCTTGGCCGGTTGGCGCGCGCTTCCTTCCAAGGGCCGCACGCAAGGGGGTGCGACATGTCCGAGAGGATTCACTACCCGCTGAACGAGGCGATGGCGCAGGCGTGGTTTTTCGTCCGCTACGGTCACTGCCCCCCCCTGATGCCGATTCCCGACCAGCATGCCGGGGCGGCGCAAGGACGACGACGCGAGGAGGCATGGGCGGCCGTCGACGCTATCCGTGAACAGCTGGGTGTGGTGACGGAGCGCCTGGACTCACGGGCGGCCGTCGTGCCAGCACAGGCCGCCTCCCGACGGCGAGTGAACCCGGCTTCGGTCGCCCTCAAACAGCTATCCGACGCGCTGGTCAACCTTGAGGCCGCAATGCCGCCTCGACCACTTCCCGCGCACGGACGGGCCCGCCGTCGCGGCGACAAGGACACTGACCGGCAGGCCCGTCGCAGGTTCCTCTCCATCATGCAGTGGGAATGGCAAGTCGCTAAGGAAATGGAAAACAATAACTGGATCAAGTTGACGGTGAAATCGTGTAGTTCCAATCACCATGGAAACGATTGCGTTTGAGTTCGACGCTGTCAAGTATTTCGTCTGGGACCTTGGTTCCAGTCGGATAGCGCCGTG
>JACRCW010000140.1 GCA_016218805.1 Deltaproteobacteria bacterium
CCGTGGCGGGCGCGGCGGCCGCGGGCGGCGGGCTCATCCCCTGCTGCGCCACGGGCATCCCCGCCGGCGGGGTGTTGCGGCGCGCCGGCGGCGCGGTCAGCGGGGTGGGCTCCGCCGCCGCAAACCGCTCCGCGCGCGCGGCGCGCTCCTTGCGCTCCTCCTCCGTGGACGGCGGCGCCACACCCGCCGCCAACGACGCCAGCAGCGCCCGCTCATCCTCCTGGCGGACCGCCTGCTGCATCATCATCTCCTCCACGGTGGGCGGCCGGCGCGCCGCCTCCGCGGCCGCTTCCGCCGCCGCCGCCGCGGCCGCCTCTGCGGCACGCTGTGCTTCCTCCCGGGCCAGCCGCTCGGCCTCCCGCTCCTCCGCGGACCGCAGCAGGCCCTGGCTGCGCAGCTTGCGCATGACCCGCAGCACGGTGACGTCCGGCATCTCCGTGGCCGCCACCACCTCCTGCACCGTGCGCCGCCCGTCCACCAGCCCCAGGATGGGCGCAATCTCCTGCCGGATGTCCGCATCCAGGCGCGAGATCTGCCCCAGCTCCAGCGTGAAAACCGCGCTCAGCCCGCCCAGCTTGCCGGCGTGGTGCAGCACCTCCTGGTGGTGTGCCTCCCCGCGGTCCAGCAGGTCCTTCATGGCGCTCGCCGTGGCGCCGGCCACCGAGTCCGGGTGCGGCTCAAACTGGAAGCCGCCCTCCTGGAACGTCATCAGGCGCAGCACCGCGGCCTCGCCCGTGGCTGGCCCAAAGTGCGCCTCAGACACGGCCCCGTCCCACAGTTTCACCCACGCCTCGCCCGCGCTGGTGCGCACCACCAGGCGGCCGCAGGACCGCAACGCCGCGTGCCCCTGCAGCAGGTCCCGCAGTGGGAACTGGGCAAGGTCACCCTGGGCGGGGAGGGAGGCGACTTGGTTCATTGCTGGAACGCGGGTCTACCGTGCCTTTCCCGTCCCCCGCAATCCGGCACCCCGTCCCCCCGCCGCGCCGCGCAACCCCCCCGCCACCGCCTTCACCGCCTGCACCACCCCGCCGCCCCGCACCCGGGCGGCGCGCCGGCCCTGCCGGGCGGTCCGGTGACTGGCCGGCGCACCCGCCAGGCACGCCGCCAGGAAGGACTTCACGTCCCGCTGCAGATCGCGCTCCAGGAACAGCAGGCTCATGTGGCCGGACGGGTAGATGTGCAGCGGCACCCGCCAGCGCCGGGCCAGCCCCGTGGCCACCCCCAGTGGCACCACGCCGTCATGCACGCCGTGGGCAAGGAAGATGCGCTCGGCCGGCAGCGGCCGCTCAAACGAATGCGCCCGGTAGGGGATCCCCAGCTCGCGCAGTTCGGCCGCTGCGGGGATGGCGTCACCGCGCTTCTCCACCCGGCGCCGGTAGTGACGGCCCAGCCGGCTCTTCTCCATGGGCGGCTGCATGTCCGCCGCCGGCGTCAGCAGCACCAGGCCGTTGACGGGCGCCCCCGCCAGGGCGGCCATGGCCGCGTACAGCCCGCCCAGGCTCATCCCCACCAGGAACACCGGCTTGTGGTGCACCGCCAGCCCCTGGCTCACCGCGCGCAGCTCCGCCGCGGTCAGCTGCAGCATCCGCTCCATGTACGGGAAGTCAAAGCTCAGCAGCCGCTCACCGCTCCACCAGCCCGGCCGCGTGCGCTCCATGTGGTCCGGCGGCACGTAGACCATGGCGTGCATGGACAGGGACTGCACCAGCCGCACCCACGGCGCCAGCACCCACGGCCGCGGGATCAGCCAGAACGGCGCGAACACCACCACGCCACGGCTGTGCCCCCGCGGCGGGTAGACGTGCAGGTGCACGCGGTCATTGGGCGGCGGCAGCCCGCGCACCGGGCTGTCAAAGGTCAGGCGCGTGCGGCGGGTGGGCAACGGAATGGCCAGCGCGTGCGTGTCGGGCACGCCACCGGCGGGATGCTCGGCGTGTGCGGTGAGGGGGCCCATCTGCACTTTCGGCGGGTGCATGGGCAGCAGCGTGGCGGCGCCCATCAGCAGCTCGTCCAGCCCTCGGTGCACCACCCGGCGGATGCTGGGCATGGCTGCGGACCTCCGGCACGGGTGTGACCCCCGGTGCCGGGCGGGTCAAGCTGTTGGGTGCTGGCCTCCGCCGCCAAGCCCCAGCCCGCGACAGGTCCCCCCCCGACCGGCGGGGCTGCCGTCAGTGGAATGTCAGGCCCGTGTACGTCACCGCGGGGCCCGTGGCGCCATAGGGGTACAGCGTGGGCGCGGTGCCGGTGTACAGGTCATAGTCCTCATCCATGCTGCCGGTGGACCACAACACGCCCTGATACGGCACGTCCCACACCGCGGAGAGGTTCTGCTCCACCGCCTGCTCCAGCGCGTATTCGCGCCGCAGGCGGTAGGCGGAATCCGCAATGTCCGCAAAGCACATGTTCATCTCCGCCCAGCCGTACCAATGCGCGTAATCCGGGTTCATGTGGTACGCGCCGTGCCACGTCTTCACAAAGTCATACTTGTACAGCTTGAAATACAGCCGCTCCGGTTCGCTGAGGTTGCGGTACAGCATGGGCCCGCCCAGCACGATGGGCGCCGTGGTGTTGTCCGGGTTGGGATCGCGCGGGGTCACCTGCGGGGCGGGCACCAGCAGTGTGTCGCGGTTGAGTGCCAGCAGGATGTCGGTGGCCTCGTCCACGATCTTGTGCGCGTTGTCATGCATGCCGTCCGCCACGTCCAGGCGGTACTCCGCCCAGTTGGAGGCGTGGCACCGGCTGCACACTGCCACCATCTCCTCGCGGCGCGCCGCCAGCACGGGTGCGGGGTCCACAAACTGCACCACCGTGCCGTCCCGGTCCTCCGGGTACTGCGCGGAGTCCGCAACCGAATCCGCCCCGCTCATGTCCACCGGCGCCGCCGGGTCAAACGCGGGGTTGGGGTCCAGCGTCCCGGTGGTGGTGTTGAGCACGTACGGCAGCTCCCCCGCGCGCTTGAGCGTGCGGTGGCTGGCCTGCCCGCCCACGGGACCAAACGCGATGCCGTACCCCAGGTCGTGGTCGGTGTAGACCTCGCCGTTGGTGGCGGTGCGTTTCAAGGGCATGTGGCAGGTGGCGCAGCTGGGCGCGCGGCCGGTGTCGCCCTCAGCCTCAAAGATGACGCCGTGCTTGGACGCGGACCAGATCTCGTACTGCGGGTGGTCGGGGCCCATGTGGCAGGTGCCGCAGGCGGAGCCCTCGCGCGCTTCACGCGGGCGGAACTCGTGGCGGCTGTGGCAACTGTCGCACTTGTTCTCCACGTTGTGGCACTGCATGCACGTGGCCACGCCGCCGGAGGCCGGGTCCGCGGCGCCGGCCGCGCTGCACGGGGGGAGATCGTCGTAGCGGCCGGCTTCGTAGACGCGCTGCGCGCCCACGGCGTGCCGGTTGGCCTGGTGGCCGCGGTACTGGTTGGGATGGCAGGTGGCGCACGTGGCCGCGCCGGGCATCAGCCGGTGTTTGGCCCCCGGCGTAGTCACCGAGGGGTTGGCCGCGTGGCACTCGCCGCAGGAGACCTCCTGCGCCATTTTCCCCGCCTTGTAGTCACGCACCGGGCCGGGCGTGAGCGTGAGGTGGCACAGGATGCATGCGTCACTCTCCGCCTTCCAGTTGGCCAGCGTGAGGTCCACGGTGACGTCCCGCCCCGCCAGAACGGAAACCACCGCGGTGGCCGGCGGGTAGTCACCGGTGCCGTTGGTGGTGGTGAAGCGCGCGGTGAGTTCGTAGACGCCGGCAGGCAGCGCGGTGAACGCGTACCCGCCGTTGGCGTCCGTGGTGACGTCCGCGGCCTCCGCCGGGGCCAGGCTCACCACCGCGCCCTGCAGCAGTGTGTTGCCCACGGCCGCGCGCACCGTGCCCGACAGGTTGCCCGTGCTCACGCCCGCGGGGCCGGTCGGGCCCGTGGCGCCGGGGTCTCCGGTGGCGCCCGTGTCGCCGGTGGGGCCGGTGTCGCCCGTGTTGCCCGTGTCCCCCGTGGGGCCGGTGTCGCCCGTGGGGCCGGTTGGCCCGGTGGCGCCCGTGGGGCCAGCTGGGCCCGTGTCCCCGGTGGGGCCGGTGTCACCCGGGTCACCGGGAGCACCGGCGGGGCCGCGCGGACCGGTGGGGCCGGTGGCGCCCGTGGCTCCGGCGGCGCCGGGTTCACCCGCTGGGCCCGCGGGCCCCTCGGTGCCGCAGGACGCGACAGCAACAACGGTGGTGGCCAGGGCCAGTGCGCGCAGCCCGGCCAGGGAATGTCTCGTCATGGTGGTCCCTCCTGGAAGTGGAACTTGGAGAAGTCCGCGCGCGCGGCTGCAAACGGAGGGCCGCGACGACCTTGCGCGTCAACGGGAGGAAAACGTCGACGCCACGCGGACGCGCAGCGGGTGCGCGCATACGCGGAGAGACGGGGTGGATACTGCGGTACGCGGCCGGGGACCCCCCGTAGCCTCCTGCCGGACCCGGGGTCAGCGGGACTCAGAACCCACCTTCACACCGGCACGTCCCGCTGGCCCCGCCACGCTTTCCGCCCGGCCCGGAACGCCGCCGCGATGCGCCGCAAAGGGCCCCCTGGCATGCCGGAGTCCCTCTCCGGCACGCCGGTGTGGGTGCGCGGGCGTCCCGGGCGTACCCTCCGCCGCGCCGCGTGGCCCGGAAGACCCATGCGCCCGGCCCGGAACGGCCCCCGGGTGGCCCGGAACGCTTCCGCGGTGACCCGGAATGCCATCCCCACTGGCCCGGAACGCCTCCGCGGCGGCCCGGAATGGCTTCCGCGCGGCCCGGACCGCCTCCCGCCCGCACCGGAAGGGCACGCGGCCTCTTTCCGGGCTGGGCGGCGCGCGTGACGTGGTTGACGCGGATCCCATCCGAGGACCCCTCAAGCCCGCCACACCGTTTCCACCGCCGTCCAGATGGTCCGCTCCACGTCATCCATGCCGCCGTTGCCGTCCACCGTCCGCACGTCCCCCAGCGCGGGGCGGGCGGCAAATGCCGCGTAGTTGCGCCGCACGCGCGCCTGCAATTCATCCACTTCATACTGGTCCGCGGGTAACCCGCGCGCGGCGCGCCGGGCGGCGGCGGTGGGCACATCCACGTCAACGAACACGGTCAGGTCCGCGCGCCGGGCGCGCGCGTTGATGCGCTCCACGAAGTCCACGTCCAGAAACGCGCCCTGGTAGGCCAGGCTGGAGAGCACGTAGCGGTCGCAGATGACCACGGCGCCGGCGGCCAGCGCGGGTTCCACTTCGCGCGCCAGGTGGTCCAGCCGGTCCGCGGCGAACAGGAGCGCCAGTGCGCCGGGATCCGTGGGGGTCCCGGTGGCTCCGTCACGCAGCAGCTGGCGAACGTGGGTGCCAATGGGACCGCGGCTGGGCTCACAGGTCTGCACCACGCGCGCGCCAGCGGCCGTGAAGCGCGCGGCCAGGCGCGCGGCCTGCGTGGTGGTCCCGGACCCGTCAATGCCCTCCAGGACGAGGAAGAAGCCCGCCACGCGCGCCTCAGGCGATCTGCAGGTTGCGCAGCCGCCCCTCCAGCTCCACAAACGCCTGCGCCGCCTGGGCGCCCGTCTGGAAGCGGTGGGCGGGGTCCTTGGCCATGCACACGTTCATGACGGCATCCAGCTCGGGCGGCACGCCGGGGCGTTCGGCGGACAGCGGCGGCGGCGGCGAATGCAGGTGCCGCTGCAGCACGTCCGCGCCGGTGAACGGCGGGTGGCCGGCAATGAGCGCGTACAGCACGCACCCCAGCGAATAGATGTCCGCGCGCCCGTCCACGTCACCGCCCATCACCTGTTCCGGGCTCATGTAGTACGGGGTGCCGGTGACGCCGTCCTTGCCGCCGCCGGACAGGGCGGCCGCAATGCCAAAGTCCGTCAGCTTCACGCGCCCGTCCTTGCCCATCAGGATGTTCCCCGGCTTGACGTCCCGGTGGACAATGCCGGCCTTGTGGGCGGCATCCAGCGCGCTGGCAATGGCGGCGCAGTACACCAGCGCGCGCGCGGGGTGGATCTTCTGCGGGACCACCTGCGTGAGCACGGGGCCTTCCACCAGCTCCATGGCCAGGTACGGCGCGCCGCGCTCCACGCCGGCGTCATACACGGTGACAATGCACGGGTGGTTGAGGCCGGCAGCGGCGCGCGCCTCCGCCAGAAAGCGCGTGCGCGCCTCCGCGTCAGACGCCATGGCTTCCGGCAGGCGCTTGAGGGCCACGGGGCGGTTCAGCACCGTGTCACGCGCGCGGTAGACCACGCCCATGGCGCCGCGCCCCAGCTCCGCCTCAGGGACATAGCGCGGCGGGGCGTCATCCTTGGGCTGGGCTTCCACCATCTTCCGCTGCGCCGCCAGGGACGACTGCGCGGCCACCTGCTGCTGCATGGCGGCCTCATAGGCGGCGCGCATCTGCTCGCTGTTGATGCGCATGAACAACTGCTGCACGCGGCTGACCGCCTCCGCGTGGTCCTTCTTGGCCTGCGCCGCGCGCTGCGCGTACGCCAGCGCGTTGGGCACGTCCCCGGCGCCCTCCATCAGGTTGGACAGTTCCAGCGCCATGGGAATGGCCTCAGCCGGCTGGCGCGCGTCCACCGCCGCCTTGAGGAACTGCACGGCGCCCTTGAGGTCCCCGCCCATCACCAGCTTGCGGGTGATGTCCATCTGAACGTCCATGGACTCTGGCTTGCCGTGGCCCAGCAGCACGCCGGCGGCCTCGCGCACCTTGCCGTCCGCCAGCAGCATGCGTGCCGCGTTGGCCGGGTCCCCGCCGCGGCTGAACAGCTCGCCGGCCTTGAGGCGGTTGCCCATGCCCTCGTGGATCTCGGCGGCGCGCTTGTAGTTGGTGGCCTTCTCAAACAGCTCCGCCGCCTCCGCCGGGCGGTTCTTCTGCAGCGCAATGTCTCCCGCCGCGGTGTAGTTGGCCGCGCGCACGTGCGCGTTGAACGCGCCTTCCAGGTCCCCCACGTCCTCAAACAGCTGCGCCGCCTTGACGGCGTCCCCCGCGGCCAGCGCGGCCTGCGCCGCGGCCCGCATGTCACCCTGGCCCTCCAGGTAGCTCACCGCCGCCTGGCCCAGCCCCTTGTCAATGAGCAGCCGCGCGGCTTCCTCGCCGCGGCCGGCCTGGCTGAGCGTGCGCGCCGCCTCCTGCCACAGCTGCCCGCGCGCATACGCCTCCGCCGCCTTGTCCGGGTAGCCGGCCTGTTCCAGGCAGCGTCCCACGGCGGGCCAATCATTCACCTTGGCGTAGTTGCGCGCGGCGCGCGCAAGCGCCCCGCGCCGCTCTTTGTCGTCGGCAGCGTGCGCCGCGTGGTACTCAAAGGCCGCCCCGGCCTGCGCCTCGCGCCCAAACCCTTCAAACATCTCGCCGGCGCGGGCGTGCTGTTCGCGCCGCGCAAACGCCTCGGCGGCGGGGATCAGGTACAGCTCCGCGGACGTGCGGTCCTTGGCGCGCAGCAGCAGGTCCACCGCCTTGTCGCCGTCACCTTTCTGGGCGTGCAGTTGAGCGGCCTTGCGCGTGGCGTCCATGCCGCGCTTTTCCTGGTTGAGCGCCCGCCACAGTTCCCCGGCGCGCTCCAGCATGGCCGGCTGGTTGCCGGACTCCAGCAGTTCGGCCGCCTCGCGGTGCTTGGCGTCACTCTCCAGGATCTCTGCCGCCTCCAGCAGGTTGCCCGCGCCCCGTAGGGCATCCACCAGGGCGGCAAGGTCCCCCAGCGCGCGGAACATCTCCGCCGCCTCCTTGAAGCGCTTGGCCTCCATGAGCTGGCGGGCCACCTTCTTGGACGGCTTTGCGCCGGGCTTCACCTCCACCGGCGGGGGCGTGGCCGGCCGGCGGCGCCGGCGCGGTGACCCGGAGGTGAATGAGGTCACCAGCAGGGCCACCGCCAGCAGTGCCAGCACACCGCCGGTGCCGTAGCTGGCCACCGCGTCACGGTTGAACAGGATGTCACCAAGGATGCCGCCTTCCAGCCCGCGCGCCACCTCCGGCGGCAGCAGCGCGGTGCGCAGGAAGGGCAGGAAGATGAACGCCGCCCCTGCCGCGGTGGCGGCAAACAGGACCAGGCGGATGAGCAGCATCATGGCGGGGGGAGGAGTATTCGCGCGCGGCGCCACCGGGCGCAACGGGGAGAGCAGTGCCCGTCCTGCGCCCTGCGCCGCGGGCGCCGGGGCGTATGGCCCGGGCGCCCCAGGGCCGGTCTCAGCCGCCCACGCGCCACAGGAAGGATGAGATCACCATCCAGATGCCAACGCCGATGGCCACCAGGCCCATCATGCCCTGCTTGGGCGCCAGCTTGGCGATCATGAGATCCATCTTCTCCACCGCCTGCGGCTGCTTGATGAACGTCTTGAGCACGCCCACGCCCAGCAACAGGCCCAAGGCAAACTGCAGCAGCGAAGAGGCCAGGAAGGTGGCCCAGAAGATGGGAACCACCTTCAGCCACGTGCCCATTGTGAGGATGGAGTTGATGATGCCCCACACGCCCCACAGCGCGCTCACCGCGCCAATCCAGCCCTGGTAGGGCGCAACCTTGGCGATCAGTTCCTTGGCGTCCGGCTTCTTGGCAATGATGAGACTGGCTGCACCAAGGACCCCCAGCAGCGCCAACCACAGACCAGCGACGAGACCCATGTTTGCCTCCTGTGCAGGGCCACGCCCGGGGGCGTGCCCGCGTTGGTGCGCCGCCCACTGGCGCCCCCGTGAAAAACCCCGCGGCCCGTACCATGAGGACGGCAACGCGCCAAGCGGGAGCTCGGGCGAACAAAAGCCCGCGCCAGAACTGGCGGTCTGCCGGCCGGATGACGTCAACGCAACCCGAAGCGCTTCAGTTTCTTGTGCAGTCCCTCACGCGTGAGGCCCAGGGTCTCCGCGGCGCGGGTGACATTGTTGCCCGTGGCGGACAGGCGGTCCCTCAGGATCTGCGCCTCCACGGCGTCCAGCAGCTCCTTGAGTGACCCCTTCTCCGAATCCGGCACCTGCGGAACCAGCCTGGCGGCGCCCGTCACCTTGGCGGAGAGGTCCTTGGCGGTGATCTCCTGGTCGGGGTCCGCCTGGATGGCCACGCGCTGCATCTCGTTCTGCAGTTCACGGATGTTGCCGGGCCACGGGTAGTTGCGCAGCTGGCTCATGGCGTCGGATGAGAAGTGCAGGCTGCCGCGCTCCAACTCGCCGGAATAGTGCGCCAGGAAGTGCTCGGCCAGCAGCGCAATGTCGTCCCCGCGCTCGCGCAGCGGCGGCAGGCGCACCGGCACCACCTTGAGGCGGTAGAGCAGGTCCTCGCGGAACCGGCCCTCTTTCACTTCCGCCTCCAGGTCCCGGTTGGTGGCGGAGATGACCCGCACTGTCACCTTGTGGGACCGCGTGGCGCCCACCGGGCGCACTTCGGACTCCTGCAGCACGCGCAGCAGGCGCTGCTGCATGGCGGGGGACGTCTCGCCGATTTCATCCAGGAAGATGGTGCCGCCGTCCGCAATGGTGAACAGGCCTTTCTTGTCCTGCGTGGCGCCGGTGAACGCGCCGCGCACGTGGCCGAACAGTTCACTCTCCAACAGCGTGTCCGTCAGCGACCCGCAGTTGGTCCCCAGGAAAATGCGGTCCTTGCGCGGAGACTGGTTGTGCAGCGCGCGCGCCACCAGTTCCTTGCCCGTACCCGTCTCGCCCTCAATGAGCACCGTGGCGTCCGTGCGGGCCACCTTGGTGAGCTGCTCAAACACGCCCTGCATGGCGGGTGACTTGCCAATGATCTCCGTGAACCGCCCGGCGCGGCGCAGCGCGTCCTGCAGGTAGCGGTTCTCGCCTTCCAGGGCTTCGCCGCGGGCGCGCAGCTTGCCCATGATGTCCGCGTTGACCAGCGCCAGCGTCACCAGGCTGGCCAGCACCGTCACCAGCTCCAGGTCGCGCTCGGTGAACGGGACGCCGCCCTCGCGCGTGTCCACGGAGAGGATTCCCCACACCTCCCCGCCGCGCCACAGCGGCACGGTGATGGCGCTCCTGATCTTGGACAGCGCCACGCTCTCAGAGCTGGCCATCTCCACGGCGGCGTCAGACACCAGGCACGCTTCACGGCGCGTGATGACGCGGGCCACCAGCGCGCGGGACACGCGCCAGCCCGGCTGGTCCCCGGTGCGGCCGCGCGCGCGGTACAGCGTGCGGCGGAAGTCATTCTTGTCCGCCTCCAGCACGCCCAGGAACAGGTGACTGGCCGGCGCGCACAGCGTGAACAGCGTGGAGGCCGCACGGTCCACCACGCTGGTGAGGTCCTCGGTGGCGGCGGACCGCGCCAGGTCAAACACGGCGGTGGCCACCCGCGCATCGCGTGACAGGCCCTCCGGGAGCACGGCGATGTTTTCAACCGAGAAGCGCGCCACCACCGTGCCGCCCGCGTCCGGGTCCACCGGCCGGCTGGCCACGCTGGTCACCACCGGCGCGTCATCCTTGGACGGGTGCACGGCGCCGCCCTTGCCGTCATCCAGCAGCGTGGCCACCACCGGCTCCGAACTGTCCCCCATCACCACCTTGTCACCCACCTTCAGCGGCACCGCGGGGCCGCCGCCCGGCGCGGGCAGGCGCTGGTCCGCGCGCAGGATCATGGAGCCGTTGGTGGACCCCAGGTCCGTGAAGGTCACCCCGCTGCCGGTCACGTCAATGCGGCCGTGGTGCGTGGACACGTGCGGGTTGTCCATCATCAGCATGTTCCCCGCGCCCCGCCCCAGGCTGATGGAAGGCGCAGCCGTCTCAAACAACCGGACGGGAAGACTGGGGACGGCAAGCTGGATGCGGACAGGCACGGGAAAGGGCCTCCGGGGCCGAGGGAGGCGGCACCGTACCAAGCCCGCCCCACGACGCCAACCCGGGAGACGCGCGCGGCCGCCGTGCGTGGTGCACGCCGGTGCACGCGGAGAAAAATTTGGTGGGAGCACGACGTGGCCGTACGGTGGCTGGCGCCGGTCGGAGGCGGCCGGTGTCCACGGTGGGAGGCGGGAGGAGTCGGTAGGATGCCGCAGCGGGACAATCCAACGGCCAACCGTGAGCGCAGAAGCCCCAAGCCCCCGCGGCGCGCGGGCATCCCGTTCACCGGCGCGGTGCTGGTGGCCGCGCTTGCCGGGCTGGGCGCATTCTGGGCGGGTGACACGCTGGGCTACCAGCGCGGGTTTGCCCAGGCGCACGAATGCGATGCCGGTGACCCGCTGGCCCGCCTGGACCAGCAGGCGGCCGCCCACCAGGTCCGCCTGGCCGCCGCCGCCGCCCGCACGCAACCCACCCCGGCCCGCCGCGAGGGGCCCACGCCCGTGGTCACCATTCCGGCACTGCCGGACGCCTTCAGCTTCCACGAGACGCTCAAGGGCGCCCCGGGCCGTCCGCAGGACCGCTCTCCGGTGCTCACCTCCGCCAGCCCCAACCCGGCCCGCCCCCCCACGCTCCCCGTGGTGACGGCCACCCCCACGCCCCCTCCCGCGCCCGCCGGCCTGCGCGTAGGCCCCGCCGCCGGTGAGTTCACCCTCCAGGCCGGCGCGTTTCCGGACAAGAACGAGGCCCTGCGCCTGCACGACCGCCTCCGGGCGCTGGGCTACCGCCCGGTGATCGCCCCGTCTGAGACGGCGGGCAGCACGTGGTACCGGGTGCGCGTGGGCCGGTTTGCGGAGCGTGCGTCAGCCGAGGTGGGTATCCAGGCCCTGGGTGACGGCGCGGGCATCCACGCCATCCCCGTGCGGCACTGACCGGAAACCGGGCGCCGCTGCGGCGCCTGCCAAGGCTCACGGCAGCATGGTGTAGCCACAGTCGCGGAAGTCGGCGTCAAACGTGAACGCCGCCCGCAACCCCACGCGGTCCATCACGGCAAAGCTCGCGCAATCCGCAAAGCTCAGTTTCTTGTCGTGGAAGCGCTCCATCCGCACCAGCGCTTCGGTCACCATGCGCGTGTCCACCAGCACCAGTTCATGGCGCTTGCTGCGCAGGATCTCACGGCTGACGTGGACGGCGCGGGCCGCGTCCGCCCGCGCGCGCACGCGCGTGGCCACCTCCCCCAGGATGAGGTCCGTCAGCAGGAACCTTGCCCCGGGGTTGTCCCGCGGGAACGCGGCCGCGGCCGCGTGGAACTGGTCCTCCCGGAACAGCAACGCCAGGAGGGCTGAGGTATCCGCCAGCAGTTTCATCACGGGGCTCCGCCACGCGGGACAGCGGCAGCTGCTCCCACCCGTACAGATACGCGTCATGGTTCACGGACTCATCACCGCTGGAGCCGGACAGGCTGCCCACCAGCGCATCCACCGGGTCCGCGCCAAACGCCACGGCGGACGGTCCGCTGGTGCCGGTCAGGTACTGCTCCACGGCATCCCGCACCAGGGCCGCCACGCTGCGGCCGTCACGCTCCGCGCGCAGCCGCAACGCCTCAAACGCTTGCTCCGGCAGGCGCAGGTTGGTGGTGACAAACGTGCTCATGACCCATCCGCAATACCGCAATACCGCGGTGGCGTCAACCCCGGCGCCGCCCGGTTCCCCCCCGCCGGGCGGTTCCGCACCCGCGGGGCCGGAGCGTGACCCACGGTTCACGCGCGTGACCCGTGGTTCACAACTCGGTGATCTGCAAACACTTTTCCGGATCCGCCGCGCCGGTGGGGTCCAACTCCGTGAACCCGGCGCAGGACGCCTTGAACGTCCCGGCCCTCACTGGAGAACACCATGTCTACCCGCCCTGTTGCGTCCCGCCTTGTCGCGCTCTTCCTGCTGGCCGGCTCCACCGCGTGCGGCGGCGCCACCGGACTGGCAGGCGCGCTCCCGTCTGATGACTCCATCAGCATCCGCGTCCCCGGCGCCTCGCAGCAGGGCCAGTCCTCCACCAGCCAGGGGCTGCTGGGCGCAGCTTCCGACTTCTACATCCACACCTACCGCATCAGCCGCTTCCTCAACGGGCACGTGGTGGGCCTGCTGGCGCACATCCGCTGGGTCACCTCCCAGCCGCCCACCACCCACCAGGGCGACACGTACGTCTGGGGCCCGCACACCCCCGGGGGGCTGGAACCGCTGACCTACCGGCTGACGGCGGAGAAACTGGGGGAGCATACGTATTCGCTGGTGCTGCACGCACGGCCCCGCAGCGCGCAGGACGAGTCCGCCTTCAAGGCCATCCTGGAGGGGACCGTGCAGGGCAGCGGCCAAGGAGACGGCCGCGGCAAGGGTGACCTGGTGCTGCACTTTGACAACGCCGCCGCCATCAACCCCGCGGTGCTGGAGCGCGGGGACATCATCATCTCGTTCAACGCGCTGGAGGAGCCGCGCAAGGTGGGCGTGGACTTTGCCCAGTTCCAGGGCGCGGACCAGGGCGTCCCGCATGACGCCACCTACCGCTACGAAGAAGCCGCGGACCAGTCCGGCAGCTTCCTGTTCGCCGTGGAAGGCAACGTCAACCGCGCTGATGAGAACCGCGCCGCCCTGGAGGTGCTCACGCTGCGCTCGCGCTGGCTGAGCAGTGGCGCCGGCCGCGGCGACGTCACCATCACCGGCGGCGACGTGGAAGCCCAGCTGGGTGAGGCGGGCATGAACGGCAGCAGCGTCCAGGCCACCGAGTGCTGGGGAGAGGACTTCACCGTGGTGTTCCAGGACACGCTCCCCGAGCAGCTGCGCGAACACATCCGCCCGCTGCAGGGTGACCCCGCACTCTGCGCCGTGACCCAGGCGTCCTTCCCCGACCCGAACATGTGAACCGGTGGTTTTGTCGACGACACGGAGGGCCCTGCTGCAAGGCGGGGCCTTTCGCGTTCTTACGACCTCAGGGACACGCCGGCGGCGCGGCACAGCGCGCGCCACCACCTCCCGCATTCGGCGCGCAGTGCCCGCTCTCGCACTCGGTGTCATTGCGGCAGGACGTCCCGTTGGCCAACGGCAATTCGCAGCTACCCGTCCGCCACGTCCCGCTCGCGGCGTCAAACCCGCCGCCCTGGCATGGCCCTGACTCACACGCCGACGCGTAGTGGCACGCCCCGGAACGCTCCACTTTCGTGCGGCATTCGCAGCTGGTGTACGTGGTCTCCCCCGCCACCACCGTGATGGTGACCTCGGGGTAGACAGTGTCCGTCATCAGCTCGCACAGGATCTCCTGCTCCCGGTAGGTCACGCATGGACTCCCCGCGCCCGGCAGCGCCGTCACCACCCCGCACGTTCCCGTCGCCGCCGTGGCCGCCGCAAACACGCACACGTTCCGGCATTGCACGGCCTCCGCCTCCCGCGTGCAGGACGCGCCATCCGGCTGCCGCACCGTGCACGTCCCCGTCGTCGCCGTAGAAGACGCGCGCACGCACTGCAGGCCCTGCGTACACCGCCGCGGGTTGGGCTCCGTCGGCAGGTCGCACACGCCGCCCGGGCCCACGCGCTCCTGGCACGTGGATGACGCCGGGGGCCCCGCGCACACCAGGTTGCCCAGGCATTCGTCCGTCCGGTGGCAGGGCTGGCCCTTCAACTTGAACGCCGGTGCCGCGCACGTCCCGTCCGTCCCATCCGTGCCACCCGTGCAGAAACCGCTGGCGCACTGCCCGGACGCGCTGCAGTTCTGCGTGTCGGCGAGCAGCGCCTTGCACACCGTGCACTGCGGGTCGGGCGATGTCGCGCTCTGCTCGCAATATGACGCGGCGTCCGTGCACAGCGCAATGTCATCCAGCGGGCTGTCATTGCACAGCGCCCCATCGGGCACCGGCGCCGTCACCACCAGCGCGGCTTCGCAGTCCGCATCGCGCGGTTGCAGGTCGTCGCAACTGCGCGCGGTGAGGTTGTCCAGGCAGGCGCGCGCGCGCGGCTCGGCAAACGTGTAATGCGCGGCCCAATACGCGTAGAGGTCCTGCCCGTACGCCGCCTGGAAGAACTGTTCGTTCTGCGTGAGGCTGGCCGTGCACTCGGCCAGGCTGCTCCACAAGCGCCCGCGCGTGATCGCGCAGCGTTCCTCGTACGCGCAACCCGTTTCATTGAGCCCGGCAAAGAAGGTTTGGAGGGTGAGCGGCGGCGGGCCCGCGTCCGGCGTGCCGCTGCTGCTGCTGCTGCCGGTCCCCGGCGTCCCTCCGCTGCACGCCACCAGCACCGGCGCCCACAACCCCCAGCCGAGCTTGCGCATTCGCACTCCTCCGTCGTGACGTCGAGCTGCGGGTACCATGCGCGCGGTTCTGCTTCAAACCGCTTGATCTTGCGCGCACCGCGCTCCATGAAGCGCGGCCACCACGCGGGAGGAGCCTTGCACCAGACACCCATTGATACCGGCTGGGTTGAGGTCATCTGCGGCCCCATGTTCTCCGGCAAGACGGAGGAGCTCATCCGCCGCCTGCGCCGCGCCGAGCTTGCCCGCCAGAAGGTGCAGTCCTTCAAGCCGTCCCGTGACAACCGTTATGACGCCACGCAGATTGTCAGCCACAGCCAGCAGCGCCGGGATGGGCACGCCGTGGAGAGCTCCGCGGACCTGCGCGCCGCGGTCCTGCCGGACGTGCAGGTGATTGGGATTGACGAAGTGCAGTTCTTTGACGCGGGCATTGTGGAGGTGGTGGACACGCTGGCCACGCAGGGCAAGCGCGTGCTGGTGGCGGGGCTGGACCAGGACTACCTGGGGCGCCCGTTTGAACCCATGCCGCAGCTGCTGGCCATTGCGGAGTACATCACCAAGACGCTGGCCATCTGCATGGTGTGCGGCAACCCCGCGGGCCGGTCACAGCGGCTGGTGCAGACGGGGGACCGCGTGCTGGTGGGCAGCCATGACAGCTACGAAGCGCGCTGCCGCAAGTGCTACGACCCCGCCGCCGGCAAGGAGACGCCATGACCCGCGCCCACGAGAACGCCCTGCCCGACGCCACCTACCGCGCGCTGTCCGGCCGTGACCCCGAGATCACCCACCGCTACGGTGACAACTTCCACATCCTGGCGGACCCCTTCCTCCTGTCCCACCTGGGGCGCCTGTGCGCGCGCGAAACCACGCAGCCCTCCATCAACAGCCTGGTGAAGGACCTCTACCGCTACCTGGTCAAGGCCGTGCTCAACGCGGAGTTCCCGCGCACCAGCACGCGCATTGCCACGCGCATGGCGGACATCACCCCGGCGGGCCACTGGGAGGGCCAGGTCATTGACCCGCACACGCTCACCGTCACGGTGAACATTGCCCGCGCGGGCACACTCCCCAGCCAGGTCTGTTACGACTTCCTCAACAAGACCATGGAACCCCAGCAGGTGCGCCAGGACCACTTCATCATGGCGCGCGAGACCGACGAGAAGGGCCGCGTCATTGGCACCAACATCTCCGGCTCCAAGATTGGCGGCCCGGTGGATGACGCCATGGTCCTGTTCCCGGACCCCATGGGCGCCACCGGTGGGTCCCTGAGCCACGCCATCAGCGTCTACAAGAAGACCCACGGCAAGGCGCGCCGCTACATCTGCCTGAACCTCATTGTCACACCGGAGTACCTGCGCCGCATCAAGGCGGACCACCCGGACGTGGTGGTGTACGCGGTGCGGCTGGACCGCGGCGCGTCCCCCGCGGACGTGCTTGGCACCGTGCCGGGCACCCACTGGGACCGTGAGAGCGGGCTTACGGACAAGCAGTACATCGTGCCGGGCGGAGGCGGGTTCGGCGAGATCATGAACAACGCGTACGTCTGATTCCACGTCGTCACCCCCTGCAGGAGCAGCGCGCCACATGAACGCACAGAAGTCGCCAAAGGCCAGGAAGTTCCAGGACGGGGCTGAGATCTCCATCATGCTGTCCCCCGCGGAGCTGGAGCGCCGCATCAAGGAGATGGGCCGCGAACTCAGCGAGGACTACCGCGAGGGCGACCTGGTGCTGGTCAGCGTCCTCAAGGGCAGCTTCATCTTTGCGGCGGACCTGTGCCGCTCCATTGAGGTGCCCCACTCCATCGACTTCCTCGCCTGCAGCTCGTACCACAATGACGTGGTCAGCTCCGGCGAGGTGCAGCTGACCCATGACCTGTCCGCGCCCGTGTCCGGCAAGGACGTGGTCATTGTCGAGGACATTGTGGACACCGGGCTGACGCTCTCCTACCTGGTGGAGCTGCTCAAGAGCCGCCACCCGCGCAGCGTGAAGGTGGCAGCACTGCTGGACAAGCCGTCCAACCGCCGCAAGCAGGTGCAGGTGGACTACGTGGGCTTCACCATACCCAACCGGTTCGTCATCGGGTTCGGGCTGGATTACGCGGGCAAGTACCGCAACCTTCCCTACATCGGCGTGCTGGAGAAGGCCTGACCGCCCCACGACGGACGCAGAGTTGCCCCCCCGGGCGCGGGCCGGCTAGCGTCGCCGCCGCCGTGCCATGTCATGCCCGAGGAGGACCGATGCGCATCGGAAACACGCGCGCCCTGGTGCTCGCCCTTGTCTTCGCCGCGCCCCTGGCGCGCGCTGCCGAGGCCACCGACGTCCTGGACGCCATTGACGGTGACGATTACTTCGACGCCAACGCGGAACTCAGCTACCGGGCCCACACCAAGACCGCCAAGATCACCCGTGAGGACATCCGCGCTGGCAAGCCCGTGGAGGTCACTGAGTTCCAGACCTTTGAGCACAGCCACCAGGTCATCCCGCGCATCCGCATTGGCGTGTTCCAGGACATTGAGATCTTTGCCCAGCTCCCGCTGACGGCGTGGGAACAGCGCATGGGGTGGTTCCACCCGCGCAACGGCAACACCGCGGAGGACCCCAACAAGAAGGGCTACTCCACCTTCCTCCGGGACATGTGCACCTACGGGCAGGCGTCAGACGGGACCAACGCCAACGGCGCCGGTGTCCGCCCCGCCGAATGCGACACGCAGGGCTACCCGGCCACCGAGCGCGCCACGCTGTCCGGCAACGAGGGCAGCTGGCCGGTCAACCACGAGTATTCGCCCATTGAGAAGGACGGGAAGCTCCAGCCGCGCGGCGGCGATTACACCGGGCGGGACACGGACTGGGCCATTGACCCCAACCGCGAGAACTTCAACCCGCAGTTCAACAGCGTGCGCGGTGCGGTGGCGTATTCGCTCACGGATGGGTTCTTCCTGTTCCCCAAGGGCATTGGTGATGCCGAGGTGGGCCTGGCATTCAGCCCGTACACCATTGGCCGCTTCAACGACGAGCGCGACAGCGCGATGCCCACCATGCGCGTGGAGGTGAAGTACCAGCTGCCCACCGGCTACATTGACACGCCGGGACCGGGCTGCCAGCGCATCATTGACGGCAAGTGCGTCAACGGGAAGTTCCCCACCAAGCGCGAACAGCTGAAGTTTGTGGACGCCAACAAGTTTGACCCGGGCGGCGTGGGCAGCGGGTTGCACCGGTTCTCCGCGGGTATTGCCATGAGCAAACGCTTCAAGCTCATGGACCCGTACATGGGTATCCGTTACACGCTGGGCGTTCCGCAGGGGTATCCCAACATTGCGCCGGAGCGGGATTGGAAGGACTTTGCGTTCTGGTCCAACGTGGTCAACATGCAGGCCGGCGTGGAGTTTGCGCCGCTGTACGCGTTCCCGGACCTGGAGAAGACCGTCAACTTCCGCATCATCACGGGGCTCAACGCGGATTATGTGGCGCGGCACCGCGGGCCTTCAGAGATGAGTGACGCGCTGCACAAGTGGACCATGGTGGACCATTACGTGGCGGTGCTGGGGCGCTTGGGCCTGGTGCTGAGCGTGCCATTTGTGACGCTGCGCGGCCTGCTGGAGGTGGGCCATGAGACGCCGCACTTCCTGACGGGTGAAGTGGCCGGCCGCGACCCCGACGGTGACGGCATCTCCCAGAAGGAGATCAACGTGCACTACAACGCGGTGCTGGACACCCCGGGCCGCCGCGTGAAGGTCACCGAAACGCTGGTGGCCAACGGGATGATGACGCTGGCCATCACGTTCTGACCAGCCCTGGGCGTACGTGCACACGCGGTGCGGTGGATCGGCATGCGTTGGTGGAGCGGTCACCGCGGGACGTGGCTCGGCAGGAGCCTCGCCCTCCCAGGTGGCCTCCTCCCAGGTGGTCCGGTTCCAAATGGCCCGGTTTTTCCGGTAACGGCCCGCTTCGCCGCGGGTCAGAAGTCGTGACGGCTGAAGGCCTGGAACACGCGGCGGATGTCGTTGGCCTGCCCTGGGACCGGGCGGTTGATGAGGTCCCACAGCCGGATGGGCCCCTGCACCGGGCCAACGCTGGACACCGGCACATCCCCCACCAGAAGGCGCGGGCCCGTCACCAGGCCCTGCTGGCCGCCCTGACGCAGGCCAGGCGGGTCGTACGCGCCGTTGCCGTCCACGTCCACAAACACCGGGTTGGTCAGCGCGTAGGGATGCACGGGGAAGGTCAACTTGGGTTTGAGGTTGCCCCACGGGTCCGCGCCCAGCCCAAACGACCCGCCAATGGCCTTGATGGCGTCGTTGATGAGCAATGAGGGCTCGTCCGCGGTGGTGACCACGGGGAACAGGCTGTCACCGCCGTCCACCTCCACGTTGATGAACGTGTCGCGCGTGACCGGCACATCAAACTGGTAGGGGAACACGCGCGTGTCCGCCGGGATGGTCAGGCGGGACACCACGTCCCCGCCTTCGTAGACAATCACCTCGTGCGGATGGATCCAGGACGCCATGCGGACCTCACCGGACACGCGCACGGTGCCGGCGGCGGCGGGAACCAGGCCGCCCATGCCCACCCCTTCCACGGCCACCGTCACAAACGGCCCGTTGGTCATCAGCACGTCGTGGCTGCGGATGCCGTCCACCATCTCGTCCGCGGTGAAGCGCGCCGGCACATCCCGCGCACTGCGCACGTAGGAGCGCGGGTAGCCCGCCTCATCAAACACCGGCTTGTGGCTGTCTGAATTGGCAATGCCCGTCTGCAGGTTGCCCAGCCGCAGCAACTGGAACCAGTCATCCACGGCGCCGGGGAACGCAATGTCCCCGCTGCCATCCCGCAGGACGCTGCCGGGCGGGGGGATGGTGATGTCCGTGGGCAGCGGCGGCGGCGGCAGCGGGTCCGGCACGCGGTAGTTGTGCACAAACTCAAAGTGCTTGCCGTTGAACACTTCCCACGCATCAAAATCCAGCGAGAAATTCTCCTTGGCAAAGTTGGGATACTGCTCCGGGTTCACCCCGAACAGCAGGTTGTTCTGCCCCTCCGCAACGCCGGTGTCCTGGTTCCACCCAAAGTTGTTGAGGTAGCCCAGGATCGTGTCGCGCGGGTGATTCACCTGCACAATGGTGCGGTCAGCGCCCAGCAGGCCCAGGCCGCGCAGCGCGGCAAACAGCTCGTCCGGCGTCTTGGAGGACCATTCAAAGCTGCCGTGCGTGGCCGGGCCCACTTCGTAACGCAGTGGGAAACCGTTGAAGTGCCCCATCTCCAGAGTGGTCAGCTCCAGCCCCACGAACGACTGCAGCCACTCCGTGAGCCCCAACCGCGCAACCACCGGGGCAAAGTCCATCACGTAGTTGTGGTCCGTGGACACCATCACGTCCACGCCCTCAGCGGCGTAACTGATGACGCGCGGCTCCTCCGCGCAGGAGGAGTCAATGCTCTTCACCGAGTGGACGTGGAAATCCGCGCTGGTGTAGCCGCTGGTGTCCACGGTCCGGGCCAGCACCGCGGAGACCTCCGCGGACCCGCCGGGCGTGATGGTCACCGTCTGCACGTGGGTGTCGTATTCAATGCCGCGGGAGACGTGGACCTCGTAGGTGCCGGGGCGCACGGTGGCGCTGACCGCGCCGTGTGCGGTGAACAGCACCTCTTCCACAAAGCGCCGCGTGGCCGCGTTGGACGTGTCCGGGACCATGTCCGTGTTGCGCCACTCCTCGCCGATGGAGAGGTTGAACAGGAACTGCTTCGGGTCGCGCCCGGACTGGTCCGCCGCGTAGCTGCCCACCAGGGTGACCTTGGAGGGCAGCGGCGCGCCCTTCTCGTCCCGCACCACCACGGACAGGTGCCCGGTGGGCTGCGCCAGCAGGTCCACGCCGGTGTATCCGCCCGTGGCCACGTCAATGGACTGCGGCACGCTGATGTCCCGCCCGTCCGCCTTCACCAGCACGCGCCAGCTGCCGGGGGTGAGCGGCATGGAGAACGCGCCGCCCTCGCGCGTGGTGGCCTGGCAGATGGGCTGGCCCTCCGCATCCAGGGCAATCACCCACGCGCCCTTCACCGGCGCGCGCGTCACGGTATCCAGCACGCGCCCGGCCAGGGTGCCGTGCGGCGTGGCGCGCAGGCGGAACACCTCTTCGGCCACGCTGGCCACATCGCCGTTGCCCACGGTGAAATAGCGCGTGGCGGTGAACTCTTCCCCCGCGCGCAGCTTCTTGGGGCCCTGTGAATGAAACACCCCGGTGAACGAACTGGCCGTGAACGGCACCAGCAGCGCGCCATTGCGCGCGCGCCCCGGGTACTTGTCCGCCTTGTCCATGACAAAGTTGGGATGCGGGGCCGTGGGGCTTTCCCGCTGCGCCAGCGGCGCAAACACGCCGTAGCTGACCCATTCATTCACGCTGGCCAGGTAGTCCACAATGATGCCGGGCAACGCGGGCAGCTGCGTGTTCTCCGCGTAGTGCTGTTCCAGGCGGTAGCGCAGGTCAAAGCCGCCGTCCCCGGGGGCAAACACCTTGTTGCCGGCGCCAAACAGGACAACGTCCCCCAATGGGATGTCCAGCTTGATGTCCCCAAAACCGGGCGGTGATTTGCCAATGAGCTGGATGGGCGCGGGCGCATCCGCCGGGTTGATGATCCGCGTGCTGATCTCCACGGTGCGCCCGGTGGGCGGCAGGCGGTAGGTGGTCTCAAAGAAGAAGAACGCGCCCACGTCCTGCCCGCTGTCCACCACCAGAGCGTTGTTGAGCGTGTCCGTCAGCGCCAGGAAGTCATTGGACCGGCCACGGACCACCACTTCCGCGCTGCCGGAGGGGCCCGGGCGGGCCTCCATGGCGGGCAGGTCCTCGCCGTTGATGGTGACGTCCTCCGGCTCCATGGCCAGCAGGAACAGCGCGGGGAACATCTCCGCAAAGTTGTCATGCCCGCGCTGGCCGTTCTCATCCCCCATGGCCACGGGGCGCTGCAGGTCCGCATCAATCAGCCCGCCGCCAAACACGCCAAACCCGCGGCTGTACCCGGGCTTTTGGATGACAAAACGCGCCTCACCGTTTTCCAGCAGGTAGTCCCCCACGTCCCCCAGCGTGTGCGGGCCGCCAATGAGGTCCTTGCGGCTCTCAATGACGCGGCTGCGCGCGCGCTGCCCCGACGAGGGCGCACACGTCAGCGCGCCGGACAGCAGGAGCAGGAGGCTGGTGAGGCGGGCCGCGCGGGACTTCATGGGACGCTCCGGGAACGCTTGGGGGACGCCGAGTGTAGTCCGCCCCGCGCGGCAGGTCAGGCGCCCGGACGTTCGCGCGCGCGTTCGGGGCCGGGGCCCTGGCCGGCCCGGGGAACCTCCTCCAGGAAGCCCGCGGCATCGCGCCATACGCCCCAGGACAGGCCCAGCGCGCTGACGTGGCCGGCCTCATAGACGCGGAAGCGCGCGCCCCAGGCGGCCGCCAGCCGCTGGCTGCTCTCCAGCGGGACCATGACGTCATGCCGCGCGGCCAACACCTGGATGCGCTCTCCCGGCACCGCGGGCGCAAAGTTGGACGGCGAAAACGGGCGGGACAGGTGCCGCAGGAAGTGCTCGTCCGGGATGGAGCCGCCGTTGGCCAGCAGCAGCCGGCGGTAGCGTTCACCAATGGGACTCTTGAGGAAGGTGTCCAGGATGGAGTCCGGCGGCACCACCAGGCACACGCGCTCCGGGACAAACGCACGCCGCGGGTAGCGCCCGGAGACCACCGTGGTCATGGCGGACAGGTAGCCGCCCAGGCTGGTGCCCAGCAGCGCCACCGGTCCGCGCGACTGCAGGCTCTCAATGAGCGCGCACAGCTCCAGCACGGCCGCGCGCACCGCCCAGCCCGTGCGCGGCATGTCCCAGGTGGCAAACAGTTCACCGGAGAACGCGCCCGGCGGTGTGCGTTCAAAGTGGTACGGCGTGGAGTAGCCCGCCACGTCAAAGCCCAGGGCGTTGAGCACCCGCGCCACCGGCCACAATGACGCCCACACCGTGAACTTCCACGGCGGTGCCAGCACCACCGCGCCCCGCCGGGGGCCGCGCGCGGGCCAGAAATGGATGTACATGCGGTCGTTGGGCGCCTCCAGGAAGCGCGTGGGCGCGGGCACCTCCAGCACGCACGCCTCGCGCGGCCACACCACGCCCAGGCGGTCCGGCTCGGGCAGGTCGTCACCCATGGGAATGTCAACGTTGACCTCCGGCGGCTCCACCCACTTGAGCGGGTTGTGGCGCACCAGGGCGGAGCTTGCGATGAACAGCCTGTCCAGGCCCAGGTGCAGGATGCCAGCCACGGTGCGCGCCTCCGTCTGCATGGTAGTGCGCGGCAGGCCCAGAAGCCCGCGGATCCGCAGGGGAATCCGTGTGGTGACAGGTGCGAGCGCGCCCGCCTCAGCGCAGACCGGGGATCGGTGTCGACGGGGGACGCTTGTCACGACGCGCGGCGGCGGCCTCAACCGTGTTCTGCAGCAGGTACGCAATGGTCATGGGGCCGACGCCGCCCGGCACGGGCGTGATCCAGGAAGCGCGTGCGGCCGCGGAGGCGTAGTGCACGTCCCCGCGCAGTTTTCCGTCATCACCGCGGTTGATGCCCACGTCCATGACGGCGGCGCCTTCGCGCAGCCAGGCGCCCTGGATGAACTCCGGCTTGCCTATGGCCGCAATGACAATGTCCGCGCGGCCCACGTGTCCGGGCAGGTCCGCGGTCCGGGAGTGGCACGTGGTGACGGTGGCGTTGGCGCCCATCAGCAGCAGC
The DNA here is from genome assembly GCA_016218805.1 of Deltaproteobacteria bacterium. Classification (GTDB taxonomy): domain Bacteria; phylum Myxococcota; class JACRCW01; order JACRCW01; family JACRCW01; genus JACRCW01. The sequence continues at coordinate 23,773 of JACRCW010000140.1, forward strand.
CCCATGGGCTTGCCCACCAGCAGGCTGCGCCCGACGACGACTGCGTGCTTGCCGGCGACCTTCACGTCGCATTCAGCCAGCAGGCGCATCACGCCGGCGGGCGTGCACGGCACCAGCGCGGGCTCGCTGCGCAGCAGGCGCCCTGCCTGCACAAACGTGAACCCGTCCACGTCCTTCTCCGGCGGGAGGCAGTCCACCACCGCGCGCTGGTCCACCTGCGCGGGCAGCGGGAACTGCACCAGCAACCCGTCCACGCTGTCGTCATGCGCCAGCGCGCGCACCGCCTTGACCACGTCCGCGGTGTGCGCGTCCTTGGGCAGCTTGACCTCGCGCGCCTCCATGCCCACTTCCTGGGCGGCTTTGCTCTTGTTACGCACGTACACCACGCTGGCGGGGTCTTCGCCCACCAGCACCACCGCCAGGCACGGCTGCACGCCGCGGGCGCGCAAACCGTCCACGCGGACCTTCACCTCGCCACGCACCTTTGCTGACACCGCCTTGCCGTCCACCACGCGCGCCGCCATCTGCCCTCCGCGTGCGTGCATGTGTCACGTCGTCGTGACTGCCGCACCACACCGTCCGTGCCGTTCCACCACACGTCCCGTGACCCTTTTGTCACGCGTCCGCGCTCCGGATCCGGCCGCCACGTCGTCGCCGCGAATATGGGACTGCGTGGCACGTCCGATGCTTCCCGGATAGCAGCACAAAAGGGGCCCGGTCATGCGCCACAACCTTCCCACCTTCCTCCTGGCAGCGGCGACAGCAGCGGCAGCGGTCTTCCCGTTGGACGCGGCGGCCGCCCCACGGAACGCCACGCCCCTGTTCACCAAGGGCCACGGCCCGCAGCGCCCCATGGAACTTCTGTCTGACGTGGCGCTGGAAGTCAGCCCCGCGCTGGGGCGCACGGGCGCGCTGGAGGCGCTGCGCAAGCAGGCGCTGGAAATGGGTGCGGACGCGGTGATTGACGTCGTGGTGCAGCCGGTGAAGGTCACTTTTCCGGTGGGCATGATCACGGGCCTGCCCATGGTGGTGATGGGCGGCCTGCTCAGCCTGGCCACGTTGAGCCCGGACCCGGTGGCCAAGGTGGCCCAGCAGGAACTGCAGCAGGGTCTCACGCGCGAAGTGCTGCTGGTCCGCGGCGTGCCGGTGAAGTTCCTGCGTTGAGTCACACCAACGCCCGCACGGCCTTGCGGTCCACCTTCCCGCGGTCGTTCTTGGGCAGACCGTCCACAAACTTCACCCAGCGCGGATACTTGTAGGGCTGCAGCCGGTCCTTCACGTGCGCTTTGAGCGCGTCCGCCGTGGCGTCGTCCGGCGGGTGACCCGCCTTGAGGACAACAAACGCCAGCGGCTTGTCCAGCCCATCCGCGTCCGCCTTCCCCACCACGCAGCACCCGTCTACGGCGGCGTGGCCAAGCAGCGCGTTCTCCACTTCCAGCGGCGCCACCCAGCGCCCGCCCACCTTCAGCAGGTCATCCGCGCGCCCGTGGAACGTGTAGTACCCCTCGCCGTCGCGGCTGAACTTGTCCGCGGTGATGCAGGTGTCGCCGCGGAATACCTGGTAGCTCTTCTCGCGGTCGCGCCAATAGCAGAGGCCCACGCTCTTCCCGCTGATGTGCATGGTGCCGATCTCGCCGTCCGGCACGTCGCGGCCGTCGTCGTCAACGATGCGGGCGCGGTAACCGTCCACAATGCGGCCCAGCGTCCCGGGGCGCACGTCCCCAGGGCGGTTGCTGATGTAGATGTGGAACATCTCCGCGCTGCCAATGCCGTCGTAGACCTCCACGCCGGTGCGCGCTTTCCAGCGCTCGTACAGCTCGCGCGGGAGCGCTTCCCCGGCGGAGAACATGAACCGCAGCGAGCGCAGCGCGTCCAGCACGCGCGGGTCCGCGTCCGCCTGCGCCAGGATGGCGGCCATCATGGTGGGCACGGCGGTCAGCACGGTGGCGCGGTGACGTGCACACGCGGCCAGCACGCTCTCCGGGGTGGACCGCTCCGGGAACAGCGCCGCAGTGGCGCCCACCGCCAGCGGGAACATCAGGTTGGTCCCCGTGGCATAGCCGAAGAACAACTTGGGCACGCTCACCGTGACGTCGTCCGGGCGCAGGCCAATGGTCCCCTTGGCGAACACCTCCGTGTTGAAGATGTAATCCCCCGCGCGGTGCACCACCGCGCGCGGCAGCCCGGTGGAACCGGAGGTGAACAACCAGATGGCCGGGTCATCCGCGTGCACGGGTGCGGGCGTGGCCAGCGGTTCCGCGCGCGCCAGCGCGTCTTCCATGCGGTCAAACGTGGACGAGGCTGGCGCGCCGCTGGTGAGGATGACCACGTGTTGCAGGTCTGCGGGCAGCGCCTGCAGCACGGGGGTGAGCGCGTGGTCCGCCACCACCGCGCGTGCCCCGGTGTAGCGGACGTAATGGACCACGTCCTCCGGCTTCACGTCGGGGTTCACCATGGCCACCACGGCGCCCAGCCGCAGCGTGCCAAAGAACGCCGCGGCAAAGTGGATGCCGTCGCGCAGCAGGAACAGCACGCGCTGGTCCGGCGTGATGCCGCGTTCGCCCAGCGCGCCGGCGCAGCGCGCGGCCAGTTCCTCCAACTCCGCGTAGGTCCACGCGCCCGCCGCGGTGACCACCGCCGGGTGCGCACCGCGTCCCGCGGCGATCCGTGACGTCAGAAAGTACTGGCAGAGGTTGGACTGCTCCGGGAACTTCACGTCCGGCATGTTCTTCCCCCGTCGAGAATGTCAGGGCGCCCACTTCGGCTTGGGAGGATACGGGATCAGGCTGCACTCGCGCTCGCAGTAGATGGGATAGACAAATGGCGGCGTGGGAGGCGTGGGAACCGGTCCGGGGAAGCGGCACACCGGGTAGGCCGGCCGCGAGCGCCACTCCGCGGCGCACTCCAACTGCTGCCCGTTCTCCTCCAACTGCCGCACCCAGGCGCACAGCGTCGCCTTGCACTGCTCGCACTCGTCGTCGGTGGTGGGCGCCAGGCACTGGTCATCCGCGCCGCAGATCTGCCGGCGCAGCATGGCGCACGGCGGCAGGTCACCGGTGCTCTCCGGCAGCGGAGCGCACGCGGTAGCGAGCAACAGCGCGATCAGGACACGACGGGCTGTGGACACGGGCGTCCTTCATAGAGCGACGGACCCGCGCGCGTCCACGGGGTGGGACAAGGTGCGCAGCCGGCATCCGCGGGCGTTTTCTTGGCGCCGCGTGGAACCACCGTTAGGCTGCGCACAGACCTCTGCCAACACGGGAGCTGCGCCCTGGTGCCATGACACGCCACCTGCCCCTTTCCCTCGCCATCGTTGCCGCCGGGTTTCTCGTCGGGCGGGGCGTGGCGCGCGCGCTGGACCTGGGCAACCCGCCGGATGCCGTCAGCGCCACCACCACGGTGGGCCTGCTGCCGGAGCCCGAGGAGGGCGCCGGCCAGCGTCACGAGGATGACGACGAACGCGAGGACCCCGCCACGGCCCCGCCCGCGGCCGCCGTGCCGCCTTCCGAGGACGCCTCTGACGAGGAGGATCTTGGTGGCGCCGTGACGCCCGCCCCCGCAGCACCCCGCAAGTTTGAGGTGGGCGTGGACCTCAAGGCTGCGCTGGATTCACTCCGGCGTGACGGGCGCGGGCTGTCCGCGCTGCGCGGTGGGCGGCCCCAGGCCACCACGCTGCAACCCGAGCTGCAGTCCGCCGCCGAGAACCTGCTCAGGGACTACCGCGTGCCCGCCGGCGCCATCGTCGCTATGGACCCGCGCACCGGGCAGGTGCTGGCCGCGGCCGGCTATTCCGACGACGGGTCGTTCGGGCGCGAACTGGCCGTGGTCCCGCTGGCGCCGGCTGCCAGCATCTTCAAGATTGTCACCGGCGCGGCGTTGCTGGAGAAGGGCGTGGCCGCCACGACGGAATCCTGCTTCTCCGGCGGCAAGCGCCGCGTCCGCGAGCGTGACCTCAAGAAGGAAGGCGGCCCGCGCTGCGTGTCCTTCTCCGAGGCCATGGCAAAGTCCGCCAACATCCCGTTTGCCCGCATGACGCGCGATCACCTGCAGCCGACGGACCTGCGCCGCTGGGCGTCCGCGTTTCTGTTCAACCGCGCGCTGCCCGGTGGCGTCCCCCCGTCCGCCGCGCGCATCCCCGACGTGGCGGACATGGACTTCTTCCGAACCGGCGCGGGCTTTGGTGACGTGCGCCTGAGCGCGCTGCACGGCGCGCTGCTGGCGGCCACCGTGGCCAACGGCGGCGTGATGCCCGCGCCCGTGTGGTTCAAGGACGAGCCCACCGCCAACCGCCGCCGCGTGATGGACGCCAACACCGCCGCCACCCTTGGCACCATGATGGAGCGCACCGTCACCGAGGGCACCGCGCGCCGCGCCTTCCGCGAGCGCCGCCGTCCCGCCCTGGGCGACATCCGCGTCGCCGGGAAGACCGGTTCGCTGGCGGAGCAGGCGCCGTTCCGGGACTACAGCTGGTTTGTGGGGTACGCGCCGGCGGACAACCCCACCGTGGTGGTCAGCACGTTTGTCATGAACAACGCCGAGTGGCGCATCCGCGCGTCCTACGTGGGCCGCGAGATGCTGCGCGCGCAGCTGGTCAAGGGCCACCGGGTCTACCGGCCCGTGGAGGACGTCGCGCACCGTTGAGCCGCCTTAACCCCCGCCACCTGCGCGTCGTTCCATGTCCGTTGGGCGTGAACGAAAGGGGTTTGATCATGCGGTGGCTCGGACAGGCGTTGATGTGGGGCATGGTGGTCACGGCGGTGCCGGTCACAGCGTTGGCCCGCGGTCCCGGCAAGATGCAGGAGCTCAAGGACAAGGTGGGCGTGGACGACGCCACCGCGGGCAAGGTGCGTGAGATCTTTGACCGCAACCGCGAGGCCCGGCACGCGGCGCAGATCCGGCAGCGCAATGCGCGTGAGAAGGTGGAGTCCCTGGTGCGCGCCAACAGCACCGACGAGGGCGCCTACCGCTCCGCACTGGACGAGCTGCAATCCGCGCGCGAAGCGATGCTGGAACTGCGCAAGCAGCAGGTCTCACAGCTCAAGCAGGTGCTCAGCGCGTCCCAGCAGGCACGGCTGCTGGTGGCGCTGGAGCAGCGCAAGGGCCACCGGCGCGGTGGCCGTGACCGGGACCGGGGCGACCGCTGACCTCACAGCGACGCGGTGTCACCCGGCTTCAACACCTTCAGGCGTTTGTCGCCCTTGAACGCGGCCTCAACGTCCGCCTGCTGTGCCAGCGCGCCAAACGTCCCAAAGTGCATGGGCACGATCACGTCCGGCTGGAAGTACTTCTTCACCGCCAACGCCGCGGTGGCGGGGTCCTGCGTGAACGGCCCGCCGCCCACGTTCAGCAACAGCACGTTGGGCCGGTACAGTTCCTGGATCAGCGCCATGTCACCAAAGATCCACGTGTCACCGCAGTGGTACAGGCTCCGCCCGTCGGCAAACCGCAGGACGTAACCCACCGGGCGACCGTTGGGCTCACTGGAGTGCATGGCGGGCACCATGTGGATGGTCACGTCCCCCACCTTGAACGTCCCACCCACGTTGCCGCCCACCTTCTGCGCATCAGGGATCTGCAGCGCGCTCACGTATTCAAACGTGCCCACCACCTTGGCGCCGGTGGCCTTGGCAATCTCCACGGCGTCAGCCGCGTGGTCCGGGTGTGAATGCGTCACCAGGATGGCGGCCGGCTTGTACTTGGACAGGTCCTTGCGCCCGGCCGGCGTGGCCGGGTTGTCCTTGATGAACGGGTCCAGCAGCAGCGTGGTGCCGCCGGACGACGTCACTTCAAACGCGGCGTGACCCAGCCAGGTGACCTTGATGTCCTTCTTGTCAGCGGCCAGCGCCCCCGACGACGACAACGCGAAAGCCAGCAGCAGTGCGACGCGCTTCACGGTTCCTCCGGTTGAAAGGGTGGCCGGAGGTAACGAAGTGCCCGCGGCGTGTCAGGGCCCCTTGGCGGTGGGCACCAGGCGCGCGGCAATGGGCTTGAGCAGCGCGTACGCAATCACCGCGACGGGCGGCGTCAGGACGAGCCACGCGACGACCGCACGCGCCATCGTCTCGCCGAATTCGCGCAGCGTGCCCACCGGATCCGCCTGCAGCATTTCCGCAAGCTGCGTGACGGAGAACGGCAGCGGCTCAACGCCAAACAACCATTCCCCGGCGCGTACGTACGGCAGGAACAACAGGAACTGCAGCGGGTAGACCCCCACGTTGCCGATCTGGATGGCCACCTGGTTGAGCCGAAACACCAGCGCGATCACCCCGCACATCACCGTGGACACCCACGGCACCGGGATGATGCCCAGGGCGCCCCCCAACACGACGGAGAACGCCAGGCGCCCCGGCGTGAGGCCCTGGCGCAACAGCGCGACCATGGGGCGATAGACCCGGGTCCGGAACGCGTCCCGCAGATCCATGTCAGGGCGCGCCGTCGGTGCGCAGCACCGGGTAGAGGTTCATGGCGCGGTCAAACGACGGGTGACGACGGTAGAAGAAGTCCAGCCGCGCGGCCGGGTCCTTCGCGAACACGGGATCATCGACCAGCTTGCGCATGAACTCGTCACGCAGCGCGGGGTCATCCTGCAGCAGCTGCTCCGCCACCTGCTCAGCGACGTAGGGCTCCATGTATTCCTTCTGCTCCAGCACCGCGCTGAAGAAGCCCCACGATACGAACGAGTCCGGTGCGCGCGGTTCAAACAGGTGCAACACCATGAGCCCCGCGGGCTGCGCCACCGGCACATACAGGCTCCCGGCCGCAACGGGCACGCTGGCGTCCTCCCATTCCCCCTTCACCGCCACCGTCTGGCGGCCTTCATACGGAACGGGGCGGAACACCGGCTCCTTCATCCGGAACTGCCGACACTTCATGGCGGGCCGGGCCGCCGCCACCGTCGTGTAGCGGATGGCGTGGAGGTCCAGCCGTTCGCGCACCACGCCGGCCCAGCCCGGAGGAACCACGTAACCCCCGCGCGGTGCATCCACTTGCATCTCCGGCACGGGCTCCGGGAAGAACGGCACGGTCCACGTCGTCGGGCGGGTCGGGTCGTAGCGCACGCGCACCGCACCGGAGATGGGCGATGGTTCGCGCGTGTACGCGTACCCGGGGAAGGCCATCATGACGGAGTGCTTGCCGTCTCCCCACGTCAGTGTGACCGGTTCCCCACCCATGCGCTTCATACCGTCATCCGCGTCCGCTGCGGCGCGCCGCAGCGCGGCTCCCTGTTTCCCGACGAGAAGCAGGAACGCGAGCACCGTGTCATGCGTGGCGCGCACGCGCGTGGCGTAGTCCTTCCATGAGTGCGTCTCCACCAGCACGCCCCACCGGTGATGCGCGGACCAGTACGCTGACGAGAACCGGGGCGGCGCGACCCCCTGCGCAAAACCGCTGGAGGGATCATCATCCTTCTGGAACGCGGGATAGAACGTCAGCGGCTTGTGCCCGTTGGCCTCCAGGCCCTTCACCACGTCATCCAGCAACTGCTTGCCCGCCTGTTTCATGCCGTCCGGCCCCACGTGCACCGGTTCCATCATCACGGACACGTCCGGCTGGAAGTTGGCACCGTCCGTCACGTGCAGGTCCAGGTAGACCAGCGGGTCCCACGCGTGCAGCAGACGCAGCAGGGCCTGCGTCTCCGGCGCATCCGCCTTCACGTAATCCCGGTTGAGGTTGAGGTTCCGTGACGACGTGCGCCAGCCCATCTCCTCCGGTCCCACCTGGTTGGGACGGTTGTGCGCGCCAAAGCGTTCGTGCCCATCTGCATTGAGCACCGGGACGAACACCGCCACGACCTGGCGCAGCGCGCCCGGAGCCAGCGTCCCCTCCAGCAGGCCGCGCAGCACCTGGAAGCCCGCGTCCTTCCCGTCAATCTCACCCGCGTGGATGCCGCCCTGGAACAGCACCGCGGGCACGCCCTTCTTCCGCGCGCTGGCCGCATCCAGCGCCCCGCTCTCTGATGCCACCAGCACCTTGAGCGCGCGGCCCTCCGGCGTGGTGCCAAACGTGGAGCAGCGCGCCTTGCCCGGGAAGCGCTTCTCAAACGCCGCACACAGGCGTTCCACCTCGTCGTAGCGGCCCGTCTTCTTCCATCGCGTCTGTTCCGCCGTCGTGGCGAGGGGTTCGGGCCCCGCGGCAAGGACCGCGGCGGCAAGCAGGGGGAGGAGCATGGGCGCAGGCTAGCGGCCAGGCGGGGGGGACCTTCAAGCGGTTGTCGCCCACGCGGCGTCGTGGGATCCACGTGGGCCATGCCTGCCCCGGTCAACCAGCACCTGCGCATCTTCACCGCAACGCGCGCGGATGAGGTGCCCCCGGGCATCACGCGCTACATCGCCGTGGACGGGACCGTGCCCGGGTTTGCGCTCCGTTACGACCACCACGTCACCGGCGAAGCCATCAACCTGGACGCCCTGCCACCCATCGTCGACGGGACGGGTTACGACGGCCTGTGCACCACGCAGGCCGATGCGGACGCGATGGCCTCCATGGTGGCGGTGTTGCTGGGAGGAAAAACGCGCGTGCCCGCCCCCGCGCTGGCCGTGCTGGAGAGCGCGTCTCACTGGTGTGATCACCTGCTCCCGCACGCGGCGCATGACGCGGACATCAACCGCGCGGGCCGGGGTCTGTTGCGCGCGTTCCAGGTGGCCCTGGGAGACCACCGCACGCCGGACACCTCCGCGCCCATGCACGCGTTCTGTCACGACGTGGCGGCGCGCATCCTGGCGGGTGCCGCCCTGCCCTCCGCGCCCGAGGACGAGCAATCCCTGGCGCGGGCGCGCGCCGTGCTCTCCGCCGGGCGCGTGTCCATGCACGGCCGCGTGGCACTGGTGGACCTGCGCGGCACGGAGCGGCTGTCCACGGAGGCCATCTACCGCGCGCACGGCGGCCACGTGGGCGTGGTCTACGGCGACCACGAGCACGGCGGGCTGCGCTACACGGTGGGCATCAACCCGTTTGTCGACGGAGCACCGCGGGATGTGCGACCCGCGTTGCACGCGATTGCCGCAGCGGAGTTCCGGCATGGTCCACCGGTGCGCGCACCCGAGGCGGTGCCGGGCAACGAGAACTGGGGCGGGCGGGCGGTGGTGTTCGGCTCACCGTTCAACCACGGGTCACGGCTGACACCGTTGGAGGTGGTGGCGCTGGTGCTGGAGGCGCTGCCGGAACTGCGCGGAGGTTGATGCGATGCAGGAGCTTGTGGTCCTGGGGCTGGGCCAGCTGGGTGAGTTGTTCGCAGTGGCCGCGCTGCGCCACGGCATGCGCGTGTCACCGGTGCGCCGCACGTCGCCGCGGCCGCTGCCGTGGAATGCGTGGGCTCGCGGTGCGCCCATCCTCGTCGCTGTGGCGGAGGATGCGCTCGCGCCCTCTGTTGCGGAGCTGCCGCCGGAGCGCCTGGCCGACGTGATCCTCCTGCAGAACGAGCTGTTCCCGTCCACGTGGCGGACGCTGGAACTGCGCACTCCGACGATCATGGTGCCGTGGTTCAACCGCAAGAATGACCAGCCGGTGCAGGTGGGCCCACCGACACGTGTCCGCGGACCGCACGCTGCGCTGGTGCGTGATCTCCACGCGGCCCTGCGCCTCCCGTGCGAGCTGCTCTCCGACGACACCGCGCTGGCCGCCGCGCTGGCGGGAAAGTACGCGTTCATTGTCACCGTCAACGCGTTGGGCCTCAAGGAGGACCGCACAGTGAGTGCGTGGTGGCGCGCGGACCCCGCGTTGGTGGACGCGCTGTTGCGTGAATCCGCCGCGCTCGCGGCGCTGCTCGTTGATGCAGCGGTGGCGGACCGCGCGTATCACCTGGCGCGGGACGGCGTGGAACTGCACCAGGCGCTGTCCGCGCGCGGGCGCAGTTCGCGCGCGCGGGTGCAGCGCGCGCTGGCACGGGCGCACTCGCGCGGGATGCGGTTGACCGCGCTGGAACTGCTGCTGCCGGAGGTGACCGCGGATTGACGTTGTCACCCGCCGGGGGCCACGCATTCGCACAGGCTGGCCTGGCAGATACCCGCGGTGTCACAGCCGCCGCAGTCCGGCTTGCAGGTGCACGCGCACAGGGACAGGTCAGCGTGGTGGGTGGGCGGGCAGTCCAGGCCACGCGCGTCGCACATGCAGTCACACGCGGCCGCGTTCCACGCGTACCCCGCGCTGCACGTGAGCGCCTGCGTGCACGAACACGCGCACGCCGACAGATCACAGATGGACAGACCGGGGCACTGGCTGCACGCCTGGCACGGTCCGGGCGGCGGGTCTGCGTCCGGCGTGAGGTCCACCCAGTAGCGGTAGGACACGGCCACGCGCTTGCCGGGCTGGTTGGGATCGGGTCGGCAGTTGCCAAAGAACAGCAGGTTGCGCGTGCGTGAGTCGTAGTCAAATCCGCTGTCGCGGGAGCGCGGCACGTCCACCCAGTTGCACGGCCCCACCGTGCTGGACGGGTCCATGGCCACCTTGATTGTCGACGACACGGCGGCGCGGCTCAGCTGGTAGGGGCTCACGTTGGCCAGCGCCGCGTCAAGGATGGCGTTGACCGTGGGTGCAATGGACGCGAGGTTCTTGAGGCTGCCCTGCACGCCGCCGAACCGGTTGAGGAACCCGGTGACGACGTGGGGCGTGCGCTGCGCCTCGCCGCAGCTGCCATCCGGGCAGGTGATGCCGCCCACCGTCAACGACGAGACTGGCAGCGCGCGGAAGAACGTCTCATACGCGGTGATGCCCGCCGCGGCGCCGGCGTTGTCGTAGTACTGGTCATCCGCGTCACCCAGGATGATGAGCACCAGGTTGGCGCCCTGCCGCAGCCGCAACGGGTTCTCCGTCGTCACGGGGGGCATGAACGTGGCAGTGCCCTGGGCCGGGTCTGACAGGATCAGCTGCGCGGAGCGGATGACCTCCTCGCGCGCCTGGTTGCAGTGGCCACCCGCGCCCACCCAGGACGCCTGGCCCCGCGTGAACCAGGCGCTGAACCGGTCCATGTCGCGCGTCCACTCACGGCACTGGTGCTCCGTGGTGTCACCGCAGGACTGGTTGGTGCACGCCGGGGTGTCCGCCGTGCCGCGCGGGTTGTAAAAGCCGCTGTCCACCACGGCGGTGCGCCAGTCCACCGTGGCCCCGTCCAGCTTCTGCCGCATGGCCTGTGCGCCCGCCGCCACCGCGCCCTGCTCGTCACTCATGGACGCCGAGTTGTCCACGGCCCACAGGATTTCCAGCGCGGCGTAGGCGCTGGTGGTGAACCGGTCACACTGCACGCCCAGCGCGTCCGCGTACTGTCCCAGCGCGGAACCATCCGCCAGGTCCGCCGCCGCAAACCGCCCCGTGCCCGTCAGCCGGTCCTGCGGGATGAACGCCAGCACGGTGACCGCCGTCTGGGCGCTGCGCCGCACGTACTCCGCCTCAACGTGAAGACCGTTGGACCCGGCGGTGATGTCCCCCAGCGCGGAGAGTTGGCCGTCCGCGCCCGGCAGCAGCGCGGCCAGCACGGCGTTGACGCGCGCCTTCACGCCCACCGCGCCCGCCATCTCGTACGTGGCGTGGACGGCGGGGTAGCCGTCCCACGTGGTGAACTCATACGTGATGGGCGTGCTGATGGCGCCAATCCCGTTGAGCGTGTTGCGGACGGCGGTCTCATCCGCGTCCGGGGCCCCGCCGCCCGGCGCGCGGTTGACCACGAGGTACGCCACGCCCGCCACCGGGTTGAAGCCCAGCTGCCCGGCGGGTGTGCGCGCGCCTCCGGCCCCCGGCACCGTCACCGTGGATTGCTCCACGAATGCATCATTGCCGCGTACCGCCGTCACCACCTGCAGGTCGGGTTCGCCGTTGTACTCGCGGTCCACGGACACCAGCTTCTCCAGGGCGCAGGCCTCCTTGGTGGTGGCCTCGGCCTGCCCGTCCGCAGCCAGGGCCGGGTTGAGTTCACCCGGATCCACGCGCCCGTTGTGGTTGCTGTCCTCCGCGCCATCCGGCACGCCGTCCCCGTCGGAGTCTGACTGGACGGGCTGCGTGGTGCTTCCCGGGTCGGCGTCAGCCACAAACGACGTACAGCTGGGATCCGGCGCCACGGTCACGCCCGCTTCCAGCCCGTCGGGAAGGCCGTCTCCGTCGCTGTCCGGGTTGCGCGGCGCGGTTCCCACGTCCTGCTCACCGCGGAACGCCCCAAACGCCACCCCGTCCACCAGCCCGTCGCAGTCGGTGTCCACGCGCGCGGGGTCGGTCTCGTTGGCGTCCACAAACCCGTCCGCGTCCGCGTCCTCCCCCGCGCTGCAGGTGCCCGCCACGGTGGACGGGCCGTCGCACAGGCCATCGCCGTCGGCATCCGGGTCGGTGGGCGCCGCGTCCACCGGGTCGGGCAGCCCGTCGTGGTCCTGGTCGCTCCCGCCAATGGCCGGCGTCGGGTCACCCCCGGTGCACACGCCCGTGATCGTCGTGGGCCCGTCGCACTGGCCGTCGCCGTCGCTGTCGGGGTTGCGCGGGTCCGTCTCCACGGTGCGGGCGTAGGAACCGTCGTGGTTGGCGTCCTCCGCCCCGTCGGTAAGTCCGTCCCCGTCGGTGTCCGCGCGGGTGGGGTCCGTGGCCGTGCCGGGGTCCGCATCCGCGGTGAACCGTCCCGCGCAGCGCGTGTCCACGCTGCTGGTGCGCCCCACCTCCACGCCGTCCGGCACGCCGTCATCGTCGGTGTCCGCATCTCCCGGGTCCGTGCGCGCGCCACCCGGCCACACCGTGCCGTACTCGTCGGCGTCGGACAGCCCATCGCAATCGGAATCGCGCGTGGCGTTGTCAGTGCGGCCGGGGTCCGGGCGGTCCACCACCGTGCCCGCGTCGGTACCGCTGCTGCCGCTGCTGCTCCCGCCGCTGCTGCTGCTGGCGGTGCTGCTGCCGCCGTCGTCGTCAGCGCTTTCGCCCGGCGTGCTGGGCCGGGGGCAGGCCGCAAGGACCAGGGCAACAAGCAGGACGGAGGGGTTCCGCAGGCGCAGGCGCATGGCGGAACGGTATCCCACCCGCAGCGGCGTGGCGCCCTCGCTGTGTCCGCCGATCGGCCGATGCTGCCGCCCGTCAGGGATGGGCCGCCAGCGTCACGGGGACCACCCGGACCTCGCCGCCGCGGAGCAGGCGGACGTCAACAGGGCGGTCAATCATGTCGTCGGAGAGCAGCGCCCGCAGCTCCTCCAGTGATTGCACGCCGTCACTGCCAATGGAGACGACGATGTCTCCGACGAGAATCCCCGCGCGCTCCGCCGGGCTGTCCGGCTCCACGCCCGTCACCAGCAGGCCCAGGTCATGTCCCTTGAGCGGCTCCGGCACGCGCTTGAGCGGCACGGGCTGCATGGCAATGCCCAGGAATGCCGTGCGCACCTTCCCGTGCGCGGTCAGCATGGCCACCACGCGGTCCACCGCCACGACGGGGATCACCACCCCGGTGCCGCGCAACAGGCCGCCCGTCTGGATCCCCAGCACGCGCCCGTCCGCCGCCACCAACGGCGCGCCGGAGAACCCGCGCGCGGGTCCGGCGTCCGTCTCCAGGTACGCCTCCACGCGCCGCCCGCCCGGTGTGCGCCACTCCGGCCCCAGCGCGCTCACCATGCCCAGGCGCGCGCGCAGGCTCTTTCCCGGACGTCCCACCAGCACCGCCAGGTGCCCCACGCGCACGCCGTCCAGCGGTCCCTTGTTGGCTGCCGGCAGCGGCGCCCCCGCCGCCCGAAGCACCGCCAGGTCCATCCCGGGGTCCGCGCCCACCACCGTCGCAGTGCGGCGCTCGCCCGACGGCAGCACCACCTCCGGCGCGTCCTGCTCCACCGCGTGCGCCGCCGTCACCACCAGCCCGTCCGCGGTCCACGCCACGCCCGTGGCGCCGCCGCCACACCGCCCCTCCACCCGCACCACCGACGACGCTGCGCCGGCCACCAAGTCCGCCCACCCGTTGGACTGTTCCCACAAGCTCTGCGTTGCCATGTTGTCCGCTCCTTCCCGCTGGTCCGACCGACACGCTACGGATCCCACCCGCGGGCCACACCGCCCGTTGAGCCAGGCCCACCTGTCCACTTGGGCAGGCCGCACCGCCCGGGAGGACGGCATGAAAGTGCAGCAGTTGGTGGAGGCGGCGGAACGGCTGGCCCCGGCGCGGGATGCGGAGGGCTGGGACAACGTGGGGCTGCTCGTCGGGGACCCGGAGCAGGAGATCCACCGCGCCTTGCTGTGCATTGACCACACGCCCGCCGTGGGCGCGGAGGCCGTGGCGGCGGGGTGTGACGTCATCGTCGCCTACCACCCGCCGCTGTTCGTCGCGGTGAAGCGGGTGACGGCCCCCGCCGTCTGGTTCCACGCCGCGCGCCAGGGCATCGCCGTGTACAGCTTCCACACCGCCCTGGACGTGGCGGAGGGCGGCACCAACGACGTGCTGGCGGACCTGCTGGGCCTGCGCAACCGCGCCCCGCTGCGGCGTTTGAAGGACGCCGTCCGCCCGGATGACCCGCGCGGCATGGGACGCGTGGGCAGTGTGGATGAGGTGGACGCCCGGGCGTTCGCGGCGGTGGTGAAGCAGCGGTTGGGGCTCACGCGGCTGCTGGTCACCGGACCGCTGGACCGCACCGTGCGCCGCGTGGCCGTGTGCGCCGGCAGCTGCGGCGAGTTCCTGACGGACGTGCTGCACAGCGGCGTGGACCTGATGGTCACCGGTGAGCTGCATCACCACGACGCGCTGCGCGCTTCTGTGGCCGGCCTCACCGTGTTGTGTACGCTGCACTCCCACAGTGAACGCCCGTCCCTGGCCCCGCTGGCCCGCCGCCTGGCCGCGGAGGTGCCCGGCGTGGAGTTCCGGCTGTCCACCGCTGACCGCGAACCCTTTGATTTCCTTTGACACCCGACGCAGCTCACCGTCCCACCTTGTCGCCAGGGAAGATCCGTCACCGGGTGTGATGCGAGATGGTTGCAGACCGCTGGGATCGACAATGCCGCTGCGGCCAGGTAGCACGCCAGCGCGGTGTGGCCCGGCCGCCCCCGGCCGGGACGCCAGCGGGACATCCGTGACGTCGCCATGCACCGGCACAGCCGGGGCGGCTGTGCCACACCAC
>JACRCW010000141.1 GCA_016218805.1 Deltaproteobacteria bacterium
CGGTTGGAGTTGATGCAGAGGCCCACCACGTTGACCGGCGCATGACGCAGGCAAAGCCGGCCCCGGCGAGCGCAGCGGCAGTCCACGGTCAGAACACGCTGCGGACCAACTGGGTCCGTGGAGGGGAACCCCGTTCCCAAACAGCAAGAAGGGATGAAACGAAAGGACGGATGAGGGAAGGGGAGGCGGCAGGGCCGCGATGAGCAAACGCGAATGGTGACCATGGCGGGGCGGCGCTGCAGCCCCACGCACCCGTCCGCCCACCGGCCGCATCCACCACCCGCATCCACCGCGCCGCGCGTCCCCTGGACGCGGCTGCCGCTCCGCTCTCCGCCGCTGAAAATTTCGCCTCGCCGCTGCGCCGGGGCTACCGTCGGGCCGTGCGTCGTGCTCCACGCCGCCTGCTCGTTTGCCTGGCGCTGTTGTCCGGGGTGGCACCGCTTGTCTTGCAGGCCAAGCCGCGCCCGCCGGTGGTCCCGGCCGCTCCACCGCCGTCCGCTGACCTGTTCACTCCTCAGGCGGATGAGTCCGGTGAGGACATTGAAGACCTGGAGGACGCGGTGGGGTTGACCACTGCCGCGCAGTTGTACCGGAAGAAGGACTACCGGGGGGCGCTGGCGGAGCTGGCGGTGTTTGTCGGTACCAACCCGGAGTCACCGCACCTGGCGCGTGCGCGCTTTGTGATGGCGCACTGCCTGCGGGAGTTGCGCCGCTATGAGGACGCGGCGTCCATCTACGCGGACCTGGTGCGGGTCTACCCGCTCATGGCGGATGACAGCCTGTTGGAGCTGGGCCGGACGCGGGCGGCCATCAAGGACCACGCTGGCGCGGCGGACGCGCTGGCGCGGGTGAGCGTGGAGCATCCGCGGCGGGCGGAGGCGCAGCGGCTGCTGGCGTGGGAGTTGTACAACGCGGGGCAGCACGCGGAGGTGGTGAAGCTGTTTGGGCAGCCGGATGAGGAGGGGGTGCCGCGCACGCCGGAGCAGCGCTACGTGGTGGGTTTGGCGCGGCAGGCGTTGGGGGACGGGGCCGCCGCGGCGCAGGACTTCCGTGAGGCGCTGTGGGGCGGCGCGGGGGACCCGCAGCTGGCGGGGCGGGCGCTGGAGAAGCTGCAGGACGTCCAGGTGGGTGGCCGGGCGCTGTACAAGGAGGCGGAGCGCAAGGCGGCTTCCCGCGAAGTGGCGCGGCTGCTGCGCGCGGCGCCGGAGGGCCTGGCGCGCGCGCTGCTGGACGTGGAGGGGAAGCTTCCGCCGGGGCAGTTGGTGCAGGAGGTGCGGTTTGCGCGCGGGATGGCGTTGCTGGCGCTGGGGACGGCGGCGGGGGCGGAGGCGGCGTTTGTGGAGGTGAGCCGTGCCACCAGCGTGGATGCGGTGGTGCGGGCGCGGGCGCGGCTGCGCGCGGGTGACGCGGCGCGCGCGCAGAACCGCTTCAGGGCGGCGCTGGAGCACTACCAGGCGGCGTCGGGGTCCAGCGCGCCGGCGGACGCGGAAGCGGCGTTGTTCGGCGTGTCGGACATGGCCAGCCGCATCACCCGTTATGACGACGCGCGCCAGGCGTTGCAGGACCTGCTGGTGCGCAATCCGCTGACGCGCGGGCGGCCGCGGGCGCTGTGGGGCCTGGGGTGGATTGACTATCGCGCGGGCAACCTGCCGGGCGCGCGCAACTTCCTGCGCAGCCTCATTGAGGAGGGCGTGCGTGGCGGCGTGGGCGGCGGGGAGCCGCGCGCGCTGTACTGGTGGGGCCGGGCCAGCGAGCGCATGGGTGACGCGGCGGACGCCCAGCGCACCTATGAGCGCGTCATCGACGAGTACCCGGTCAGCTACTACGCGGGGCTCGCGGAGAAGCGGCTGCTGGGCATGGAGCGCGCCACCGACCCGTGGCCGCATTCCATGGTGCGCCCCGCCGGCGAGTCCCCCGGGTGCCCGGGGCCGGCGCCGGGGCGTGGGGCGCTGCCGGGCGCCACGGACGGGCAGCTGCTGAAAGCGCGTGAACTGGTCCGCCTGGGGTTGACGGGTGAAGCCCGGGCGGCGCTGGACGGGTTTGGCCAGAAGGTGATCCCCACCAGCATGGATGAGGACGTGTTCACCGCCTCCAGCGCGCCGCGGGCCGCGGACATGGAGGAGGCGGTGGCGCTCAATGAGCAGCTGGGGCGGGGCAAGGAGGCCTTCACGCTGCGGCAACTGCAGGTGGAGGGATACCTGCCCGCGCGGTCCATGGACGTGCTGACGGATTTCCTGCGGCGCAGTCACCCGCGGAAGTTCGCGCCGCTCATTGAGAGCCACGCGCAGAAGCAGGGCGTGTCCCCGTTGCTGATGTACGCGCTGACCCGCATTGAGAGCCGCTTCCGTCCGGATGCGGTCTCCCGCGCGGACGCGCACGGCCTGATGCAGCTCATCCCGGAGACCGCCACGGCGCTGGCCGAGGACGTGGGCATGCCGCCGCCCTCCCGCGCGCAGCTGCACCTGCCGGAGGTCAACGTCCGGCTGGGGACGGTGTACGTGAAGCGGCTGCTGCGGAAGTTCGGCGGGGAGCCGTCCTACGCCCTGGCCGCCTACAACGCCGGCGCCGGCGCGGTGGAGCGCTGGCAGAAGGAGCGCGGCACCGGGCAGGTGGATGAGTTCGTCGAGGAGATCCCGTTTGACGAGACCCGGCTGTACGTGAAGAAGGTGCTGGCGTCCTACCGCATCTATGAGCGCCTGTACGGGGACCCCGCCCGTCGCGGGGGCGAGCCCGGCCCGACCTGAGGCGACCTGTGCAGCGCGGCCCGGGTGGGGCTAGCATGCCCGGCCATGGCGCGGATTCCGGGGGTCTTTGGCGTGGCCGCGGTGGCGGTGCTGGGCGGGCTGGCAGCGGGTTGCGGCGGGTGCCGCCAGCCGGCCACAGGATGTGACAACGGCGGGTGCCCCGCCGGGCAGTCCTGTGTGGACGGCGAGTGCCAGCCGTCCGGCGCGTCCTCCAGCAGCAGCGGCGGCATGGCGTACTGCGAGTCCGACGCCGATTGCGGCGCCGACGAGGAATGCTCGCTGGCCATCAACGGATGCATCAGCAAGCATGACTGCGAGACCGCCGCGGACTGCCGCGAGGGCCAGGAGTGCCGTGACTTTGACGGTGACGGCTACCGGGACTGCGGCTACCCCGGCTGCACCGGCGACGCGGAGTGCATCACGGAGATGGCGGGCAGCTGCACCGGTGATGGCAACCGCGCCCGCTGCGTGGAGCGCGCCTGCGTGTGCCAGGGCGCCTGCGGAGGGGATTGCGGGACCGGCAAGGTGTGCTGCGGCGTGAAGGGAGGCGCGTGCGGTGCGCAGGACGCATGCTGCCTGCCGGACCCCGGGCCGTGCGCCACCCTGGAGTGCAGCCCAGGCTCGCACGGCGTCTCATCCACCACCACCGCGTGGAGCGTGGACCTGTGTGACTACGCCGGCTCCAACTGCGAGTGCCAGGAACTCCCGCCGCTGCCGCTGGGCGTCATCGGCAATCCCTCCGCCATCGGGGTGGACGGACAGGACCGCCTGTGGATCGCCGCGTATGACTACGGCCCCTATGCCGCTGAGCTCGCCGCGGCGCCGCCGTACGGTGACCTTGTCGTCGGGCTGTACAACGCCGCCACCAGCCGGATTGATTGGCAGTTTGTGGACGGCGTGCCCCTGGGCGCGCCGGTGGAGGGCGGTCCCTCCGGCCCGCGCGGCGGCATTGCTGAGCCCGGCAACAACATGGGCCGTTACCTGGACATGGCCGTGGCGCCGGACGGGACGGTGCACGTGGCCTACCAGGACGCCACCGCGGGCACGCTGCGCTACGCGCGCGTCCAAGGCGGCGCCGTCACCTCTTTCACCCTGGACGCGCAGCGGGAGACCGGCGTGTACCCCGCCCTCGCCCTGGACCCGTCCACCGGCGCGCCCCGCGTGGCCTGGCTCACCCGGCGTGATGACTCCGGTGCTGCGCCCATGGCCCGCCTGGTGTTTGCCGCGGCCACGGGTGCAGCACCCGGTGCGGCTACGGACTTTGTGGTGCACACACTCACTGAAGTGGACCTCACCACGGTGCCCTGTGAGGGCGGTTGTGCCGAGGGCTTCCGCTGCCAGGTGGACACCGTGCGGACGCCCGCCTGCCACCACGTGGACACCAACTGCGCCGCCTCCTGCGGCACCGGCCAGTTCTGCACCGGCGGCGCCTGCGTGGACGAAGTGCCCGGCTCCGCCCTGCGTGACGTGCCCCAGGGCCCCGGCGTGTGGGCCGCCATGCTGGTGCGCAACGACGGCAAGCCCTTCCTGGCGGTGCACGACACCGTCGATGGCACGCTCAAGGTCTACAGCACTGAGGGCGGCGATCCCCCGGATTCGCCCAGTGCGCGGTTCACGTCACTGACCGTGGCGGCCGCGGGGCAGGTGACGGGGCTGTGGCCGTCCGTGGCGGTGGACGCCTCCGGGGTGGTGAAGGTGGCGCACGTCAACCAGACCACGCACGCGCTGCGGCTGGTGACGCTGGGCGCCGCGCTCACCCTGCAGGCCGAGGAGACCGTGGACGACGCCGGCCGCCAGAACGGCCAGGCCACCGACCTGCACCGCCTGGCCGAGCCCGCGCTGGTCATCCGCGGTGACGGGGCAGAACTGGTCTCCTACCAGGACGGCACCACCGGCGAGCTGCTGCTGGCCACCCGCTCCGGCGGCGCGTTCACCCGCAGCACGCTGGCGGGCGGCCGCACGGGCGTGGAGTTCAACGGGTTCTTCGGCTTCTCCACGGACGCGGTGGGCCGCGGCAACAACCCCCCGGTCATCTCCACCTTCCGCCACAACCCGGATCCCACCCCCCCGGATGACGGGTTGGTGCTCATCAACTGGCCCTGAGCCCCGCGCATGTCTCCCGCCGGTCTCCTCCTCGCGCTGGTGGTGCGCGGCGTGCTCCCGCTGGCCTCTGACGACCTCCCGGCGCCGGCGGCGGACCCGTGCCGGCAGCCCGTCCAGGAAGGCGTGACCGCGGCGGCGGCCGCGGAGGCGGAACAGGCCTGCCGGCGCACCTTTGACCGCATCCACCTGGTGCTGGTGGGGATATCGCTCAGCACCCTGGTGCTGGCCGGCGCACTGGGCAGCCTGGGCGCAGCGCTGGCCGCGGGCGCCGCGGTGTCCGCCGCCGGGAGCGTGCTGTGGCAGCCCCGCGTGCTCACCTCCGGCCAGCTGACCCTCCCGCGGCCACCCGGCGCGGGCGCGCGCGTGACCACGGTGGCGTGGAGCTACTCCACCTATGAACTCTCCTTTGTGCTGCTGGTGGCCTCCGCGTTCATGTGGGTGCACACGCTGGCCGTGGTGTCCGCCGCCACCCTCCCGCTGGCCATGCACACCGTGCTGCCCCGCCAGGACGCCACCGGCCTGCTGCGCGTGGTGCTGCGCGCTCTGGCCATGAACGCGTTCCTGGCCGTTCCCGTCGCACTGGGCGGGGCGCTGCTGCTGGTGGTGCCCGCGCTGTTCAGCGTGGCGCTGCTGTACACGCCCGGGCCCGGCCGGGACCTGCCGGAGGGCGGCCGCCGCCTCGCCAACTTCTGGGGCCCGGTGCTGCTGGTGGTTGCGCTGGCGCTGGGCGCAGGCGCGGTGCTGGCCAGCGGCGTGGGCGCGGACCTGCTGTTCACCGCGGAGAGCGTGCGGTTGGAGTGAGCGTGCACCCCGCTGTGGATGGGGCTATTCCCCCGCCGCCCTCCACCGCCCTGTGAGCGGTTCTCCGAGGCGCCCGGTGCCGCCCTGTGCGCGGCCCGCGAACGCAAGGGACGTCCCCCATGTCGCAGACCAGGTTCAATCCGTTCGGTGCACGCGCCACGTTGAAGGTCGGCACCGAGTCGCTCGGCTACTACCGGCTTGCCAGGCTCAAGGAGCTTGGCGTCATCAAGGACCTGGAGAAGTTCCCGTTCTCCATCCGCGTCCTGCTGGAGAACCTGCTGCGCAATTGTGACGGATTCCTGGTCACTGAGGAGGACGTGAAGAAGCTGGCCGCGTGGAACGCGCCCAAGCCCGCCGAGGTGGAGGTCCCCTTCAAGCCCGCGCGCGTGATCCTGCAGGACTTCACCGGTGTTCCCGTCCTGGTGGACATTGCCGCCATGCGCGCGTCCGTGCAGCGCCTGGGCGGCAAGCCTGCGCGCATCAACCCGCTGGTGCCCGTGGACCTGGTCATTGATCACTCGGTGCAGGTGGACCACTACGGCAGTGACCAGGCGCTGGCCCTCAATGCCAAGCTGGAATTCCAGCGCAACATGGAACGCTATGAATTCCTCCGCTGGGGCCAGAACGCGGTGCAGAACTTCCGCGTGGTCCCGCCGGCCACCGGCATCGTGCACCAGGTGAACCTGGAGTACCTGGCGCCCGGGTTGCTGCGCGGCAAGGACCAGGACGGCAACATTGCCTACCCGGACACGCTGGTGGGCACGGACAGCCACACCACGATGATCAACGCGCTGGGCGTGCTGGGCTGGGGCGTTGGCGGCATTGAGGCGGAAGCGGCCATGCTGGGCCAGCCGCTGTTCATGCTCACCCCGCAGGTCATTGGCTTCAAGGTGCACGGCACGCTCAAGCCCGGCGTCACCGCCACCGACCTCACGCTCACCATCACGCAGATGCTGCGGAAGAAGGGTGTCGTGGACAAATTCGTGGAGTTCTACGGGCCGGGCATCTCCGCCATCAGCCTGCCGGACCGCGCCACCATGGCCAACATGGCCCCCGAATACGGCGCCACCATGGGCTTCTTCCCCGTGGACGCGGAGACCATTGAGTTCCTGCGCCGCACCGGCCGTCCCAAGGACGCGGTGGCCGCGCTGGAAGCGTACTGCAAAGAGCAGGGCCTGTTCCGCACGGACCAGACGCCGGACCCGGTGTTCACGGATTCGCTGGAATTGAACCTGGGTGAGGTGGAACCGTGCCTGGCCGGTCCCAAGCGCCCGCAGGACCGCGTGACCCTGAAGGACATGCAGAGCGCCTTCCGCAAGGCGCTCACCGCGCCGGTGAAGGACCGTGGGTTTGGCCTGGGTGAGACGGACCTGGGGAAGACCGCGCGCGTGGAGTTCAAGGGCGAAACGCACCAACTGGGCCACGGCGCCGTGGTCATCACGGCAATCACGTCCTGCACCAACACGTCCAATCCGTCCGTGCTCATTGCCGCGGGCCTGCTGGCGCAGAAGGCCGTGGAGAAGGGGCTGAAGGTTCCCTCCTACGTGAAGACGTCGCTGGCACCGGGCTCCCGCGTGGTCACCGAGTACCTGCGCGAAGCGGGACTGCTCCCCAGCCTGGAAAAGCTGGGCTTCAACGTCGTGGGGTATGGGTGCACCACGTGCATTGGCAACTCGGGCCCGCTGCCGGACGAGGTGGGCAAGCCCGTCACGGAGGCCAAGCTGGTGGCCTCCGCGGTCATCAGCGGCAACCGGAACTTTGAAGGCCGCGTGCACCCGCTGGTGAAGGCCAACTACCTGGCCAGCCCGCCGCTCGTGGTGGCGTATGCGATTGCCGGGAGCACGGACAAGGACCTCAACACCGAACCGCTGGGAACCGGTAAGGACGGCAAACCCGTGTTCCTCAAGGACATCTGGCCCACGGACGCGGAGATCAGCGGGCTGGTGAAGAAGTGCATCACCCCGGCCATGTTTGAGAAGAGTTACGGTGACGTCTTCAAGGGCACGCCCGAATGGCAGGGAATCAAGGGCTCCACCGGGGAATTGTACCAGTGGAACGAGAAGTCCACGTACATCCAGGAGCCGCCGTTCTTCATTGACCTCAAGCGCGAACCGGGTGACCTCAAGCCCATCACCGGCGCGCGCGCGCTGGCGGTGCTGGGGGACTCAGTCACCACGGACCACATCAGCCCCGCGGGCGATATTGCGGAGGGCGGTCCGGCGGCGCGGTACCTCAAGGAACACGGCGTCACCAAGGCGGACTTCAACAGCTTTGGCAGCCGCCGCGGCAATGACCGCGTGATGACGCGGGGGACGTTTGCCAACATCCGGTTGAAGAACCTGATGTGCGGCGGGCAGGAGGGCGGCATCACCGTGCACCAGCCCTCCGGCCAGCAGATGGACATCCATGATGCGTCCGTGAAGTACCAGCAGGACGGCGTGCCGCTCGTCGTCGTGGCCGGGAAGGAATACGGCACGGGCTCCAGCCGTGACTGGGCGGCCAAGGGCACGCTGCTGTTGGGCGTGAAGGCGGTGATTGCGGAGAGCTTTGAGCGCATCCACCGCAGCAACCTGGTGGGGATGGGGGTGCTGCCGCTGGTGTTCAAGGACGGGCAGAACGCGGAAAGCCTGGGAATCACCGGCAAGGAGGTGTTTCACGTGGACGGCATCTCCAATGACGTGAAACCGCGGCAGGACCTCACCGTGCGCGCCGTCCGGCCGGACGGGACGGAGGTGAAGTTCACCGTCACCGCGCGGCTGGATACGCCGGTGGACGTCCACTACTACCGCAACGGCGGCATCCTTCAGGCCGTGCTGCGCAACCTGGTCAAGGGCTGATTGACGCCTGCGCGCCCCGCGCCGCCACCCTGGCGGCCGGGGACGCGCTCCCACTGCAGTCCCCCCTGGCGGGAGCGGCTCTCCACGACGGAGTGCAGCGACGTCGGCAAGGGGGTGGGTGGGCCGTACGCGGGCCGCGCAGCAGCGCCCCGCTGTAGGTCTTCCCGCCGCGGCGCGGCTTGTGACGACGCAGTCTCGGAAACCTGCTGGCCCGCTCAGGTGGGGTCCCCCGGGTAGCCACGGATTGGCGGGCTCGCGCGCGGCCCGCATGACTCAGTGCGTTGCGGCCGCCCGGTCCGGATGCGCAAAGGGGTTGCGCGACCTGACGCTCAAGACGCCGTCCGTGGTACAAACGTCAACCGAACGGGGGTTTCACATGCGCACAACGTTCTTGGTGGTGGCGGCGCTGGCGTTTGGCGGCGGCTTCTTTGTTGGGTCCGCGCGGGCAGGTCAGGCGGCGCCTGAGACGGCGGTGACTGGGTGCAACGACGGCAGCGAGGAGGTGGGGCGCCGCCGGCGCCCGCGGCCCAACGCCTGCGAGGAGTGCCCGGGCCGCGTCAAGATCTGCTGTCCGGACTGCTCAACTGAGGTTGGGAAGGCCTGCGTGTGCGACTGCCACGAACAGAAGTGCGCCTGCCGCTGATCCGGTGGCGCGCGCGGGTGGCAGTGAGCGGGGTGGCGCCGGGCGCAGGCTCCGGAGGTGCGCCGTCATCCCGCCAGCCCCTGCGCGGCGGGATCCCGTGGTAGCGTCGTCACCGGCCGAGGTGGGGCGTGGTGATTTGCGCGAAATGCGGGTTGGAATACGCCGGTGGCGCACGCTTCTGCGGGAAGTGCGGCGGCCGCCTGGGTGAGGCGCCGCCGCCCGTCCGCCGTCCCCCGGCGGAGGAAGCGGCGGCGTTTGAGCAGAACCCCACCAAGGCGGCCCCGGACACCGTGCGGCAGGTCCTGGCGCAGGCCCGGCATCCCACGGCGGTGCTCACCGGCGTGGCCCAGGCCAGCGTGGAGGCGGAGCTGGCGCGCGCCGCCGCGGAGTTTGAGGACGGTGCCACCCAGATGGATCCGGGCCTGGCGGACCGGCTCCAACAGGCGCGCGGGCCCACCGCACCCGCGGACGGGTTTTCCGACGACGCGCCGACGCGCATGGTGGACAGCAGCCAGCTTGCCACGCCCGTGGCGGATGACTTTGAGGGGGACGCGCCGACGCGGGTCGTGGACAGCACGCCCGCGGCCCCGGTGCGTCGGAGTGCGTCGTCGCCGGTGCTGGCGCGCCCCGTCGCACCTGCACCCGCGCCCGCGGAGGACCTGGCCGCCCTGGTGGATGAAGCTGCCGGCGGGTTCGGTCCGCAGCAGACCGGCATGCGGCCCCTGGCGTTTGGGAGGGTCCCGGCGGCGGCCGCCCCGCCGCCGCCGGACCAAGCCCCGCCCGGGCACGCCGGCAGATTCCCGTGGCGCGTGGTGGCCGCCGCTGCCGCCGTGGTGCTCTGCGCGGGCGGCGCGGTGCTGTGGTGGCTGGCCGGTATGGGATGAGGCCGCGGCCACAGTCGCGCGGCTTCATCCGCGCGTCA
Organism: Deltaproteobacteria bacterium; assembly: GCA_016218805.1. Taxonomy (GTDB): domain Bacteria; phylum Myxococcota; class JACRCW01; order JACRCW01; family JACRCW01; genus JACRCW01. The sequence continues at coordinate 10,051 of JACRCW010000141.1, forward strand.
CGGCGCGCAGTGGCCGCGGCCTGGCATCACGGAACGCAGGTGCAACCCGGATCACAAGTTCCATCTGCGCGACGGGGGCCGCAGCTGCTGGGGGCCGCGCACGTCGCCAAGGATTCCCAGCGGCATCCCTGCACCGCTTCGCATCCGGTTGGTTCGCTTACCGTGTCACACGCCGGCGGAATGCCCGTACAGCTGGCCGCCGGTGCGCACCCGTGGTTGCACTCGTCCTCAGCCCGGCCACTGCAGGGCGCGGGGCTGCCACGGCATTGCCACCCGCAGCCCGCCGCCAGGCATGCTGCAAACGCGCCGTTGTGCGCGGTGCAGGCGTGTTCGCCATTCTGGGTGCAGGTGAACTCCCAACGGCACGACGCGATGGCCAGGACGCACCCCGCGTAACCCAGTTGCGAGCAGTCTTCCTGGTTGTTCCCGACGATGCCACGGGGAAGGCACTGGCCTCCGCTGTGTGTGCAGATGGGCTCCTGACCGCACGTGAGCCAATCCCGGGTCGCGCACGTTCCGTGCGTGCCCGTGCAGTGATCGCAGCCCGGCCCGCACCACGTCTCACAGGCGTCCGGGGCACCGCCACACCCGCTGGTCGCCACACATCCGGGCTGGGTGCACGGGACCGTGATGGTGTTGCACGCCCACGGGGTTCCCACGCACGCCGGCATGCTGGTGATGCACGTGGTGGGGCACGGATACGCGCCCGCAAAACACGCGCTATCCGGTTGGCACACACACGCCGCCGCGCTGGATGACGCCGGCGCAGCCGACGACGATGGCGCCGCCTGCGACGACGAGGCAGCTGCCGCCAGCGAAGAAGAGGCCGCCCCGGACGACGAGGGCGGCGCATACCCGGACGCCGACGACGACGCGGGTGACGCGGAGGACGGCGGGGAGTGCGTGGCTCCCGTGGACGCATGGGCGGATGACGCTCCTGCGGCCGACGACGCCGGTGCCGACGAGGACGAGGCGGGCGCCGCAGAAGTTGGCGCCGCGGTGGAAGCCCCCCCGTGGCTGGTGGCGGAAGCCGCGGACGTCACAACGGGCGCCGCGGACGTGCCCGCCGCCGCGGCCGACGACGCAGCCGCCCCCGACGTGGCGCTCGCGGCCAGGCCGCCGCCGCCCGGCAGCGTTCCCCGGGCCAGGCACCGCCCGTTGTTGACGTCACACAGCGCGCCCGGATCACAATCCGCGTCGGTGGAGCAGTACTGGTTGACCGGTACGCACCCCGCGGCGCCCACCACCAGGATTGGGATCAGCCTTCCCAGCGCGGCCGCACGTGCCATGGGCAGCATCCTATCCCAAACGCGTGGCGGCATATGCACAAATGATTCCAGATACTTGGCGCGCTCACGGATCCGGTTGGCGCCGGAGTTGCACCACTTGCGCTGATCAGATATACGCCCCGCCCCCTCTTCAGGTGGGAGGCGTACCCACGGGCTCGCCGTCCGTACCACCAAGGAATGAACCATGGCCAAGAAAATCACCGCGGTTGTGAAGGTGCAGGCCCCGGCCGGGAAGGCGAATCCCAGCCCGCCCATCGGGCCCGCGCTCGGTCCCTACGGCATCAACATCATGCAGTTCTGCAAGGAGTTCAACGCGCGCACGCAGGCCCAGGACGGCATGACCGTCCCGGCGCTGATCACCGTGTACGCGGACCGCTCCTTCACGTTTGTGACCAAGACGCCGCCGGCGTCCGTGCTCATCAAGAAGGCCGCGGGCCTCAAGATGGACAAGAAGCCGGGCGGCGGCGCCAAGCGCACGGGTCACGAGAAGGTCGGCAAGATCACCAAGGACCAGCTCAAGAAGATCGCTGAGACCAAGATCGGCGACATGAACTGCTACGCCATCGAATCGGCGATGCGGTCGGTCGCGGGTACGGCGCGCTCCATGGGCGTGGAAGTGATCTGAAACGGGACGCACAACCCTTTGATGCGGCGCATCACGTCAGATGGACGTTGGTAGCGACGCGACGGTGAATGACATGTCCAACAAGATCGGGAAGAAGCATCGCGCGGCGGTGGCCAAGGTTGACCGCACCAAGCGCTACACGGCCGGTGAGGCCATGGCGCTGGTGAAGTCCTGCCACCACACCAAGTTCAATGAATCTGTCGACGTGGCCATCAACCTGGGCGTGGACCCCAAGCACGCCGACCAGATGGTCCGCGGTGCGGTCCTGCTCCCGCACGGGACGGGCGCCACCGTGCGCGTGGCCGTGTTTGCCAAGGGCGACAAGGAGCGCGAGGCCAAGGAGGCGGGCGCGGACATCGTTGGTGCCGAGGACCTGTTTGAGAAGATCAACGGCGGGTTCATGGACTTTGACAAGGTGGTGGCCACGCCGGACATGATGGGCCTGGTGGGCCGCCTGGGTAAGGTGCTGGGCCCGCGCGGCCTGATGCCCAATCCCAAGGTGGGCACCGTCACGCCGGACGTGAAGAAGGCCATTTCTGAAGCCAAGGCCGGCAAGATTGAGTTCCGCGTGGAGAAGGCGGGCATTGTGCACGCCATTGTGGGGAAGGTGGGCTTTGAGGCCAAGGCGCTGGAAGAGAACTTCAACACGCTGATGGACACCATCATGAAGATGAAGCCGGCCACCGCCAAGGGGATCTATCTCCAGGGCGTGACGGTCAGCTCCACCATGGGTCCCGGCATCAAGCTGGACGCCAACGCCATCACGGCGGCGCACGGCTGACGGAGGATTTCACGGAGTTCGGCGGGATGGTGCGTCTGCCCCGACATCCCGTCCGTCCAAGACAGCCGGTGGCGTGGGTCCCCCCGACCTCCGCTCCAATCTCCGCAAGTGCCCGGGGTGAAGTGACCAGGGCGCCCGGTACCGGCCGAGACGGAATGCGAGAAGGTCTCCTTTCACGCGTTTTCGTCGCCAGGGAAAAACCGCACGGGGTGGATGGAAGGGAAGGAGGACGATTGACGCGTGGATAAGAATCAGAAACAGGCCGAAATCACGGATCTCAAGGCCGCCTGGAAGGAAGTGGCGGGTGCGGTCCTGACCGGCGTGGCGGGCCTGACGGTGGCGGAATCCACCGGCATGCGCCGCAAGTTTCACAACGCGGGGGTGCAGTACCGCGTGGTGAAGAACACGCTGGCCCGGATTGCGTCCGGTGCGTCTGACCTGAAGGTCATCAGCGATCTGTTTGTGGGCCCCACGGCGCTTGCCTGGCACCCCACGGACCCCGCTGCGGCCGCCAAGGTGGCACTGGAGGTCAAGAAGGAACTGGACAAGCTGCAGATCAAGGGCGGCTATCTCGGTGGCAAGGCGCTGGACGCCAAAGGCGTTGAAGCGGCGTCCAAACTGCCGACCCTGCCGGAGCTGCGCGCGCAGCTGCTGGGGACGATCAACGCCCCGGCCCAGCGTCTGCTGGCCCAGTTCAACGCTCCCGGCCAGAACGTGGTCGGCGTGATTGCGGCCTTCAAGGACAAGCAGGAGAAGGCTGCCTGAGGCGGCCGGACCTTTTCGCAGGCATTCACTTTTTCAAAGCCCATTGGGCTGTTTTCTTCAGGAGTGGAAAAACATGGCAGCTGATCTTGAGAAGTTGGTGGAATCCCTGTCCGGCCTCACCGTCATGGAGGCGGCGGACCTGGTGAAGAAGCTGGAAGAGAAGTGGGGCGTCAAGGCGGCCTCCGGCGGCGGCATGATGATGATGGCCCCGGCGGCGGGCGCCGGCGCGGCCGCGGCGGCGGAAAAGACCGAGTTTGACGTGGTCCTGGCCGGCGCCGGTGACAAGAAGATCCAGGTCATCAAGGTGGTCCGCGAGCTCACCGGTCTGGGCCTCAAGGAGGCCAAGGACCTGGTGGACGGCGCGCCCAAGTCCGTGAAGGCGGGCGTGGGCAAGGAGGAGGCCGAGAAGATCAAGGCCGCCCTTGAGAAGGAAGGCGCCAAGGTGGAGATCAAGTAATTGATCCTCGCCTGACACGGTCCCGGCGCGGCGGGGGAGGTCCCCGCCGCGGCCGGGTTTGTGTCTTTTCTGGCCGGCCGCTTCCCGGGGCGTCCGGCGGGCCTGAGAAAGGCCTGGAATTGCTGTTTGCCGGGAGACATTCCGAGTGGTTTTACGCGGCAGCCACCCTGCCGCCCCCCTTTGGCGGAGCGCACGAATCATGACGACGCAGATCCAGGACAACTACCGCATCCGCAAGTCCTTTGGCCGCATCCACCCGCTCATTGACATCCCCAACCTCATTGACATCCAGAAGCGCAGCTATGACAAGTTCCTCCAGGCTGACGTGGACCCGGACAAGCGTGAGGACACGGGGCTGCAGGGCGTCTTCAAGAGCGTGATGCCCATCAAGGACTACAATGAGACGGCGTCGCTTGAGTTTGTGAGCTACCACCTTGAGAAGCCCAAGTATGACGTGGACGAGTGCCACCAGCGTGGCATGACGTACAGCGCGCCCATCAAGGTGGTCATCCGCCTGGTGGTCTGGGACAAGGATGAGCTCACCGGCGCGCAGTCCATCCGCGACGTCAAGGAGCAGGAAGTCTATTTTGGTGAAATCCCGCTGATGACGCAGAACGGCACGTTCATCATCAACGGCACCGAGCGCGTGGTGTGCAGCCAGCTGCACCGCTCCCCCGGCGCGTTCTTTGACCACGACAAGGGCCGCACGCACAGCAGCGGCAAGCTGCTGTACAACGCGCGCATCATCCCGTACCGCGGGTCCTGGATTGACTTTGAATTCGATCCCAAGGACATCCTGTATGTCCGCATTGACCGCCGCCGGAAGCTGCCCGCCACCGTCCTGCTCAAGGCGCTGGGCTACACCGCGGAGCAGCTGCTGGACTACTACTACGAGAAGGAAATCCTCCGCATTGAGGGGAAGGGTAAGTACGGCAAGCTCATCAACTTTGAGCTGCTGCTGGGCCAGCGCGCCACGCGGGACATCAAGGACCCCAAGAGCAAGGAAGTCATTGTCAAGAAGAACCGGAAGTTCACCAAGCAGGCGCTCAAGAAGATGCAGGAGCTGGGCATCACGGAGCTGACCATTCCGCCGGAAGAGGTGGAAGGCCTCATTGCCGCTGAGGACATTGTCAACGAGAAGACCGGCGAGGTCCTGGTGGAGAGCAACGAGGAGCTCACCGCCGAGAAGCTGGAGATGCTGCAGGAGGCCGGCTACAAGGAGGCCAAGGTCCTGTTCATTGACGGGCTGAACGTGGGCCCCTACCTGCGGGACACGCTGCTGGTGGACAAGGTGCAGAGCCAGGAAGAGGCCATCCTGGAAATCTACCGGCGCCTGCGCCCCGGTGACCCGCCCACCATTGAGACCGCAGAGACCCTGTTCAACAACCTGTTCTTCAACCCGGAGCGCTATGACCTCAGCAAGGTGGGGCGCCTGAAGCTGAACTACAAGTTCAACCTGGATGAGCCGCTGGAGAACAGCGTGCTGACCAAGCGGGACATCCTGGAGGTGGTCCGCTACCTGATTGACCTCAAGAACGGGAAGGGCTCCATTGACGACATTGACCACCTGGGCAACCGCCGCGTGCGCGCGGTGGGCGAGTTGCTGGAGAACCAGTACCGCATTGGCCTGGTCCGCATGGAGCGCGCCATCAAGGAGCGCATGAGCCTGCAGGAGATTGAAACGCTCATGCCGCATGACCTCATCAACGCCAAGCCCGTCTCCGCGGTGGTGAAGGAGTTCTTCGGTTCGTCGCAATTGTCCCAATTCATGGACCAGACCAACCCGCTGTCTGAGGTCACCCACAAGCGGCGCCTGTCCGCCCTGGGGCCCGGTGGTCTGACGCGCGAGCGCGCGGGCTTTGAAGTCCGCGACGTGCATCCCACGCATTACGGCCGCATCTGCCCCATTGAGACGCCGGAAGGTCCAAACATTGGCCTCATTGCCAACCTGTCCTGCTTTGCGCGCGTGAACGAGTACGGGTTTGTGGAGACGCCGTACCGCAAGGTGGAGGGCGGCAAGGTGCTCCCGCAGGTGGAGTTCTTCTCCGCGCTGCAGGAGGAAAACCACATCATTGCCCAGGCGGCGGCCAAGATTGACAAGGCGGGGCGGTTTGTGGACCCGCACATCCCGGCCCGCAAGGGCGGTGACTTTGTCATGGCGCGTCCGGAGGACGTGACCCTGCAGGACGTCAGCCCCAACCAGCTGGTGTCCGTGGCCGCCTCCATGATTCCGTTCCTGGAGAATGATGACGCCAACCGCGCGCTGATGGGTTCCAACATGCAGCGGCAGGCCGTGCCGCTGCTGCGCACGGATGCGCCGCTGGTGGGCACCGGCATGGAGGGCTCGGTGGCCCGGGACTCCGGCGTGTGCGTGGTGGCCCGCCGCAACGGCGTGGTGGACTACGTGGACGCCACCCGCATTGTGGTGAAGGCGGCGGATGACGCCGCGGACGTGGGGAGCGAAGTCGATATCTACAACCTCATCAAGTACCAGCGCTCCAACCAGAACACCTGCATCAACCAGAAGCCCATTGTGCAGCAGGGTGACCGGGTGAAGGCGGGGGACATCATTGGTGACGGCCCGTCATGCGAAACCGGTGAATTGGCGCTGGGCCGCAACGTGGTGGTCGCGTTCATGCCGTGGGGCGGGTACAACTTTGAGGACTCCATCCTGGTGTCCGAGAAGATCCTCAAGCAGGACCTGTTCACGTCCATCCACATTGAAGAATACGAGTGCGTGGCGCGGGACACCAAGCTGGGGAAGGAAGAGATTACGCGGGATATCCCCAACGTCGGCGAGGAGGCCCTGATGGACCTCGACGATTCCGGTATCATCCGCATTGGCGCGGAGGTGGGCCCCGGGGACATCCTGGTGGGCAAGATCACCCCCAAGGGCGAGACGCAGCTCTCTCCCGAAGAGAAGCTGCTGCGCGCCATCTTTGGCGAGAAGGCCGGGGACGTGCGGGACAGCTCCCTGCGCGTGCCGCCGGGCGTCATGGGCACGGTGATTGGCGCCAAGGTGTTTGCGCGCAAGGGCGTGGACAAGGATGAGCGCGCCCAGCAGATTGAGGACGAGGAAGAGGCGCGGCTGCTCAAGGACCAGAACGACAACATCCGCATCCTCAAGGAGTCCGCCATTGCCAAGGTGAGCCGCCTGCTGTCCGGCAAGGTGGCCGTCAACAAGCTGGTGGATGACAAGGGCAAGGTCCTGCTGAAGAAGGGTGACGCGATTGACGACGCGGTGCTGGCGGAGATCCCGGAGCGCCTGCTGGTTGAGATCCCCATTTCCGACGAGGAGACGCTGGTCCGCGTGCGCAAGGTGCTGGACGCCATGCGTGACCAGGTGGAGATGGTGCAGATGGCGTTTGGCGAGAAGATTGCCCGCCTGAAGAAGGGCGACGAGCTTCCCCCCGGCGTCATCAAGATGGTGAAGTGCTACCTGGCGGTGAAGCGCAAGCTGTCCGTGGGTGACAAGATGGCCGGCCGCCACGGCAACAAGGGCGTCATCAGCCGCATCCTCCCCGAAGCCGACCTGCCGTACCTGGAAGACGGCACGCCGGTGGACCTGGTGCTCAACCCGCTGGGCGTGCCCAGCCGCATGAACGTGGGGCAGATCCTGGAGACCCACTTGGGGTGGGCCGCCAAGAACCTGGGTGCGCGGTACAACAAGGTCATTGAGACCAAGTTCTCCGCGGACGCCCTGCGCAAGGAGCTCAAGCGGTTCTTTGACGCGCCCGGCACGGAGAAGCTGGTGGACAGCCTGTCCGAAGAGGACCTCAAGCGCTTTGTCAAGAAGCTGTGGAAGGGCGTGAAGGTGTCCAGCCCGGTGTTTGACGGCGCGCAGGAGGACGAGGTCCGCAAGCTGCTGGAGCTGGCGGAGTCGCCCATGCAGTCCGTGCTGTTTGACGGACGCACGGGTGAGCCGTTTGACCAGGATGTCACCGTGGGCGTCATGTACATGCTCAAGCTGCATCACCTGGTGGACGACAAGATTCACGCGCGTTCCATTGGGCCCTACAGCCTGGTCACGCAGCAGCCCCTGGGCGGCAAGGCCCAGTTTGGCGGCCAGCGCCTGGGTGAAATGGAAGTGTGGGCCATGGAGGCCTACGGCGCCGCGTTCTCACTGCAGGAGTTCCTGACGGTGAAGAGCGACGACGTGGTGGGACGCACGCGCATGTACGAGTCCATTGTCAAGGGCGACCACACGCTGGAGACCGGCATTCCCGAGAGCTTCAACGTGCTCATCAAGGAACTCCAGGCGCTCGCCCTTGACGTCACCCTCATGGAGGAGGACGAGACCGGCAGCATCGTCTGACACTCCGACAATTTGCATCGATTTTCCGGCGCTGACGCGCCCACGGATTTCAAACGATTTCGAAGGAGCAGCCCATGCGGGACATCTTCAATTTCTTTGACAAGCCCAAGGACCCCCTGAGCTTCAACGCAATCAAGATTGCGCTGGCCAGCCCGGACAAGATCCGGCAGTGGTCCCACGGCGAGGTGAAGAAGCCCGAGACGATCAACTACCGGACGTTCAAGCCGGAGCGGGACGGCCTGTTCTGCGCCAAGATCTTTGGACCGGTGAAGGACTACGAGTGCAATTGCGGCAAATACAAGCGCATGAAGCACCGCGGCGTGGTCTGCGAGAAGTGCGGCGTGGAGGTCATCCAGTCCAAGGTCCGCCGCGAGCGCCTGGGCCACGTGTCCCTGGCGGTGCCGGTGGCGCACATCTGGTTCCTCAAGAGCCTGCCCAGCCGCATTGGGAGCCTGCTGGACATCACGCTCAAGGACCTGGAGAAGGTGCTGTACTGCGAGGCGTACGTTGTCATGGACCCGGGCACCACCGCCTTTGCCAAGGGCGAGCTGCTGTCCGAGGACAAGATGCAGCGCGCGCTGGACGAGTACGGCGAGGGTTCCTTCAAGGCGGCCATGGGCGCGGACGCGGTCAAGGAACTGCTCATGGCGGTGGACCTGGAGAAGCTCTCCAAGGAACTGCGTGAGGAGATGAACACCACCACTTCCGAGGCCAAGCGCAAGAAGATTGCCAAGCGCCTGAAGGTGGTGGAGTCCCTGCGCGGCAGCGGCAACAAGGCCGAATGGATGATGCTGGATGTCATCCCGGTCATCCCGCCGGACCTGCGCCCGCTGGTGCCCCTGGACGGCGGCCGGTTTGCCACCTCTGACCTCAACGACCTGTACCGGCGCGTCATCAACCGCAACAACCGCCTCAAGCGCCTGCAGGAACTCAATGCCCCGGAAATCATCATCCGCAATGAGAAGCGGATGCTGCAGGAGGCCGTGGACGCGCTGTTTGACAACGGCCGCCGCGGCAAGACCATCACGGGTCCCAACAAGCGCCCGCTGAAGTCCCTGTCCGACATGCTCAAGGGCAAGCAGGGCCGCTTCCGCCAGAACCTGCTCGGCAAGCGCGTGGATTACTCGGGCCGGTCCGTCATTGTGGTGGGCCCGGAACTGCGCCTGCACCAGTGCGGCCTCCCGAAGATCATGGCGCTGGAGCTGTTCAAGCCGTTCATCTACAACAAGCTGGAAGAGCGCGGGTACGTCACCACCATCAAGAGCGCCAAGAAGATGGTGGAGAAGGAGAAGCCCGAGGTCTGGGACATCCTGGAAGAGGTCATTCGCGAGCACCCGGTGCTCTTGAACCGCGCGCCCACGCTGCACCGCCTGGGCATCCAGGCGTTTGAGCCCATCCTCATTGAAGGCAAGGCCATCCAGCTGCACCCGCTGGTGTGCACGGCGTTCAACGCGGACTTTGACGGCGACCAGATGGCCGTGCACGTCCCGCTGTCCATTGAGGCGCAGCTGGAAGCGCGCGTGCTGATGATGTCCACCAACAACATCCTCAGCCCCGCGTCGGGCCGTCCCATCATCGTCCCCAGCCAGGACATCGTGCTCGGCTGCTACTACATGACGCGTGAGCGCCCGTTTGCAAAGGGCGAGGGGATGACGTTTGCCTCCGCCGCGGAGGTCAGGGCGGCGTTTGATGCCGGCGAATGCGCGCTGCAGGCGGCCATCACGTGCCGCGTGCAGGATTACAAGGACCCGCGCCGTCCGCTCACGCGTGAGAAGACCACCGTGGGCCGCATGCTGGTGTGGGATTTCATGCCCAAGGGCCTGCCGTTCAAGCTGGTCAACAAGGTGCTGGGCAAGAAGGAACTGGGCTCCCTCATTGACCAGACCTACCGCATCTGCGGGCAGAAGGAGACGGTGCTGCTGGCGGACCGCCTCCGCACCACGGGGTACACGGAAGCCACGCGCGCCGGCATCAGCATCTGCCTGGACAACATGGCCATTCCGGCCGCCAAGCACACCGTGCTGGACAAGAGCCAGGCGGAGGTGGAGCAGATTGAGAACCAGTACGTGGAGGGTCTCATCACCACCGGTGAGCGCTACAACAAGGTCATTGATATCTGGGCCAAGGCGTCCGAGGACATTGCCCAGGAAATGATGAAGAACATTTCCACGGAGGACCTGGCCGGCCCGGACGGGCAGACCAAGCGCACTGCAAGTTTCAACCCCATCTTCATCATGGCGGACTCCGGCGCCCGCGGCAGCGTGCAGCAGCTGCGGCAGCTGGCGGGCATGCGCGGCCTGATGGCCAAGCCCAGCGGTGAAATCATTGAGAATCCCATCACGGCGAATTTCCGCGAGGGCCTCTCCGTGCTGCAGTACTTCATCTCCACGCACGGCGCCCGTAAGGGCCTGGCGGACACGGCGCTCAAGACGGCCAACTCCGGCTATCTTACCCGCCGCCTGGTGGACGTGGCGCAGGATGCCATCATCAGCGAGTTTGACTGCGGGACGCTGGACGGCCTGGACATCACGCCGCTCATTGAGGCCGGTGAGGTGATTGAGGGCATTGGTGACCGCGTGCTGGGCCGGGTGGCGTTGGAAGACGTCAGTGACCCGGTGTCCGGCGAGGTCATTGTGAAGTCCGGCACGGCCATTGACGAGAACCTGGTGAAGAAGGTGGAGGACGCGGGCATCCAGCACGTCAAGATCCGCTCCGTGCTGACCTGCCAGTCCAAGCGCGGCATCTGCGTGGAATGCTACGGCCGTGACCTGGCGCGCGGTCACCGCATCTCGCTGGGTGAGGCGGTGGGCGTCATTGCCGCGCAATCCATTGGTGAGCCGGGCACGCAGCTGACCATGCGGACCTTCCACATTGGCGGCGCCGCCTCCCGGCGCGCGGAGGCGTCCATCCACGAAAACCGCCGCGACGGCCGCGTGCGGTTCAACAACCTGGTGGTCACGCAGGACAAGCGCAAGGACGCCGGGCGGGACTACACGGTGTCCATGAAGCGGAACGGCGAAATCGTCATGGTGGACGAGTCCGGCCGCGAAGTGGAGCGCTACAGCATCAACGCCGGTTCGCGCATCTATGTGGTGGACGGGCAGAAGGTCCCGGCGGGCACCATGCTGGCCGAATGGGACCCGTTTGCCGACCCGATGCTCACGGAAGTGGCCGGGACCGTGAAGTTTGACGACCTGATTGACGGCGTGACCCTGTCCGAGATGACGGACGAGACCACCGGCCTCAGCCACCGCGTGATCACCGAGTCCAAGGACAAGGACGCGCGCCCGCGCATCACGCTGGTGGACAAGGATGGCAACCCCGTCCGCATCCCCGGCACGGAACACGAGGCGCGTTACTACCTCCCGGTGGGCGCGTTTGTGGGCGTCAACGACGGCGACGACCTGCGTCCCGGCGACATCATTGCCAAGATTCCCCGCGAGACGGCGAAGACCAAGGACATCACGGGCGGCCTGCCGCGCGTGGCGGAGCTGTTTGAGGCCCGCAAGCCCAAGGAC
>JACRCW010000023.1 GCA_016218805.1 Deltaproteobacteria bacterium
GCAGGCAAGCCCATCTACCCGCCCCCCCCTGGGGGGCGGCCCTCTACGACGGAGCGCAGCGACGTCGGCGAGGGGGGTGGGGGGTCCGCTACCACCGTCTTCCCCGGGTGGGACCAACCGTTGGCGGGCCCCCCACCCCCGGCGACTGACGTCGCCGGCCGCCCCCCAAGTGGGGGGCGGGTACGCATGCACGCAGAGCGTGCATGCAGTCCGGACGTGGCAGTGGTGGAACAGAGCAGCGTGCCTGGTGGCCCATCTTGAGGTGCCGGCGCAGACTTGGATCCGCCTCGCCGTCCGGTGGTTGCCGCGCGTGGCGAGTTTCCCCGCCGCGGCGCCGCCCACGCCTCCGCAGCAACGAGAGCGCATTTCACGGTATTTACCCCGGCACACAATCAAGCGCTTTCCACCGCCGCGGCCAGCAGCGCCGCGGCCACATCACCGTGTGACACCGCGTCCAGTTCGCCTGCGTCCAGCCACACGCCGCCGCAGGTGGCGCACGCCTCAACGTGGAACCCGCGCCCGGGCACCGGCCAGGCGCCCAGCGGTCCATGGCCGCGCGGGCAGTCGCCCCGGACGGCGTCCAACGGGGCGGCCGCACCCGGCAGCGTCCGCTCCGAATCACCGCGCGTCAGCCGCCTTCCCACCACCCGCTCCACCTCGTGGGCGTCCAGCCAGGCGCCATGGCAGTCCTCACACCGGTCCACAACGATGCCGTTGGCGATCCACTGCCCGCGCAGCCGCCCGCCGCACTTGCCGCACGGCGCACCCTGCCGCGCCCCGCCAGGCGGCGCTTCCTGCGTGGTCACAAACGCGAGGTAATCCGCCAGCAGCGCGGACGGGACGCCGCGCAGCAGGTCCTCCAGCACGCCGGCCAGCTGCCGCCGCGCCTCCGCGGCGGACGGGCGGTGGGCCGGGTCCGGCGCGCGCAGCGCCAGCGCCGCGTCCGCCAGGGCGCGCGGTACACCGGCGCGGAGGTCACACGGGTGCCGCACCGGACTGCGCGCCAGTTCCACAGCGACAATCGGGTTGGGCGCGTCGTACGGCTTCTCGCCGCACAACGCTTCGTAGAACAGGTTCCCCAGCGCGTAGACGTCCCACGACGGGTGCACCGGCGCGCCCTGCAGTTGCTCCGGCGCCATGTAGGACAGCTTGCCCTTCACCACGCCCGCGTCCGTGAGCTGGTCCTGCAGGCCGGTGGTCCGCGCCAGGCCAAAGTCCACCACGCGCACCTCACCCCACCGGCCCACAATCACGTTCTCCGGGCTGATGTCACGGTGCACCAGCGGCTCCGCCTCCCCGCCCGGCCCGCGCAGCGCATGGGCCGCTTCCAGCGCCGCCAGCACTTCGTGGGCAATGAACCCGACGAGGGCGGGCGGCATGGGCAGGCCCAGCATTTCGCCGCGGCGCAGGATGCGGCGCAGGTCCAGGCCGTCCACCAGTTCCATGGCCAGGTACAGCGTCCGGCCGTCCTCGCCCACGTCCAGCACCGCGGCAATGTTGGGGTGCAGCAGCCGGGCGCCGGCGCGCGCCTCCCGCAGGAACGCGCCGTCACCGCCAGAAGCGGCGCTGAGGTCCGCGTTCATGCGCTTGAGCGCCACCGCGCGGGAGAACCCGCCGGGTCCTTCCAGGCGGGCGCGCCACACTTCGCCCATGCCACCGCGCGCCAGCGCCGCTTCCAGGATGTACGGCCCAATCCGCTCCATGCCCACGCGCACCTCCGCGCCGCGCAGGGTTTCCCACCCCAGCGCGCGAATCAACGCTCCCGCGGGCCGGGGTCCTGGAAGTAGACTGGGTTCATCACCGGGGAGGACGCCATGCGCATGTGGAAGGGGCTGGTTGTTCTGGTTGCGTTGCTGGGTGCGGGTTCCTGCCAGGGGGAAAACGCGCCCATTCCCAACGGAGACGCCAAGCTGGAAGGGCCGCTGGCCTTTGAGGTGACCAGCGCCTGCTTCAACGTCACCAGTTCGAGGGAAAACCAGGTGGACCTGTTCCACCAGCCGGACCGCAAGTTCAAGAACCGGTTGGCGCTCAACATGGCGGCCCCGGATGGCAACAAGCTGCGCAGCGGTGACGTCCTGCAGGTGCAGAGCTACCCGGCCGCGGGCAGCACCTGGGTCATGCTGAGCCGTGCCGTGGAGGCGGGTGACGGCGGTACCGCGGCGGATGCGGGTTCCGCCGCCCGCAGCAATGAAGAGCCGGTGGCCTACTCCACCACGGGGACCATTGAGCTCACGCACGTGGGGGCGTGGCGCGTGGCTGGGCACTTTGAGGTGACCATGCTGGACGCCTCCCTCACCTTCACGGAAACCCGCCTGAGCGGCTGGTTCAACACGCGCCGCTGTCCGTTCTGACGGCCCGCGCGGGCCCGGGTGGTGGATCCCTGGCGTCTGCCCTATCAAGCGTGGGCATGGAAACCACCCTGCCGCCGCTGGCCGCCCGCGCAATTGACCAGGTGCATGCCGCCGCGCTGGCCGTGCTGGAGGCCCTGGCTGACACGCGCGGATCAGCGCGGTGGCAGGAGCTGCGGACCGGGCTGGACGCCATGGAGCGCGCCCTGGGTGCGGGTGATGACGGCCTGGATGAAGAAGAGGAAACCGGGCCGGCCGGATCGCCCGCGGAGCAGGCCGCGGCGCTGCGGGATGCGCTGGCGTCTTGGGTGTTGCACCCGGTGCTGCTGCAGCGGGCCACTGCGGATGAAGCGGTATTTGCCATCCGCGCGCCTGCCGGCGCGGATGCGGAGGCGCGGGAGCTGGCCGCCACGTTGGAGGCCATGGACCTGGCCATCGCGGTGCGCCCGCGGGAGGCGGACGGGTCCGACCTGGTGCTGACGGCGGGCGGCAGGTCCCGCGCGCTGGTGACGTTGTCCGCCGGCCCGCGGCGGTTGGACCTGGTGGTGGACCTGGCGGCGGCGCGCGGGGCCATGGAGCACCTGGCCCACGTTGTGGAGGCGGCGGCGGACCGGGCGGCGGAGCTGGAGCTGGCGGAGTTCCGCCTCAAGGATCTTGCCGGGGTGATTGCGGTGACGCTGGCGGCCCCCGCGGGGCGGTTCCAGGCCAACGTGGACCTGCGCAAGGACCTCCGCGTGGAAGGCGACACGGCGGACGGTCCGGTCTACCTGCGCGTGGGTGCGGCGTCCCCCCTGCTGCGCGCGGACAATCACGCGGACCGCGGCGAAGGCACCCTGACGCTGGCGCTGGGCGCGGTGCGCCTGAAGCTGCCGCAGTCCGCGCTGCCCGACCAGGACGGCGGTAACGGTGCGCTGGAGTTGGCGGCCACGGGGCTGCGGGCGGTGCTGCAGGCGCGTGCGGGCGAGCGCTTCCTGCGGCTGGCCGGGTTCACCCTGGGTGGCGGGGATGCGGTGCTGACGGTGGACGGGGTGCCCATGGCGCTGCTGGGGATCCGCGGGAGCGGATCCGGCGGAGCGGCGGCGCTGCTGTATCCGGACCGGACGGAGGGCGCCGTGGAGCTGGAACTGGAGACCCCCTGGCAGGTGGCGCTGGCGTGGGACGGGCAGGCCTACCGGATCCGCTCGCCGGGGGGCGCGGTGCTGCGGCTCAACGCGGATGACCCGGACACGGCGGGACTGGTGACCGTGCTGGCGGGCGATCTGTCCGTGGCGGCGGACGGCGCCCGCAAGGCGCTGAAGGTGGGGCCCGGCCAGGGGCTCTACGGTCTGGATGAGGATGCCCCGCGTGAGGACGAGGAGCACCCGGTGCTGCGGTTGCTGGACGTGCGGTAGCTCACCCGGCAGGGGCCTGGCTGTCCAGGAAGCCCTGGATGGCGCGGCGCACGCGGGTGACTTCGTCAGGCGGGACCTCTGCGGGCTGCATGGCGCACAACCGCAGCGTCTGGCGCAGCGAATCACACTGGGCGCGGCACCGCGGGCACGCATCCATGTGCGCCTGCATGCTGCGGCACACTTCCCCGTCAATTTCGCCCTCCAGGTGCTGCGAGAACAGGTTGACGACGTCACGGCACGCGGGGGTGGCCTGGGCGCGCGCGGATTCCCCATCCAGCAGGGGCGCCATGGCGCTGCGCACGGTCACCCGCGCGCGGTGCAGCCGGCTCTTCACCGCCCCCACGTTGGCGCCCGTTACTTCGGCCACTTCGGCGGCGGACAGGCCCTCCACGTCGCGCAGGACCAGCACTTCGCGGGATTGCGGGTCCAGCCCCGCAATGGCGGTGCGCAGCGCGCGGTCCAGTTCGCGGGCCTCGGCGCGCTCATCCGGGGGGGTAGCGCGGTCCACCAGCGTGGTGTCATGCGCGGTGCCCGCGTCCAGGGACTCTTCACGTTCCGGGGCAAACTTGCTTTTGCGGAACTTACGCAGGCACGCGCGCCGGGCAATGGTGTACAGCCACGTGGAGAACTGGCTGTCTCCCTTGAAGTCTCCCAGGTGCCGCACCACGGCCAGCATGGTGTCCTGCACAACGTCCTGCGCGGTGTCCGGGTTGGAGCACATGCGGGAGCCAAACCGCGCCACCCGCCCCATGTGCCGCGTGAGCAGCACGTCCAGCGCGGCGCGGTCCCCCGCCTGTGCCGCGGTGATCAACTCCCGGTCCGTCTTCTCTGGCGCCTGCATGCCCGCCCATCTATGCCCGCCGGGTGGTGCCGACAACCCGCGCCCGCGAATCCCCGCCGCGTTGGCGGGCTCACAACCCTGCAACCCACACCGCTTGGAGCAGACGTCCATGACCCTTCCCGGATTCCAGAAAACCCTCAAGAACTGCACCCTTGCAGAGGCCAAGCCGCGTGTGACGGAGGCGCTCAAGGCGGAGGGCTTTGGCGTGCTCACGGAGATCGACGTCCAGGCGACGCTGAAGGAGAAGATCAAGGCCGATATCCGGCCCTACGTGATCCTGGGCGCGTGCAACCCGCCGTTTGCGCTCAAAGCGGTCACCATGCACCCGTTGGCGGGCCTGATGATGCCCTGCAACGTGGTCCTGTACGCAGAAGGCTCGGACACGGTGGTCACTGCGGTGGATCCGTCGCTGGGCGCCGTGGTCACGCAGGGCGGGCCGGAGATCCGTGCGTTGGCCGGTGAAGTTGGCGCCAAGCTGAGCAAGGTCGTCAACGGGCTGTGATCCGCGGTGCTGCGCACGCGTGGGGTGGCTAGCTTGCCGCTCGTCGAGACGCCGGCGGCGCGTCCGCCCGCGACGAGGGGAGCGCCATGGTCACCGCACGCTACGTCCTTCTCACCTCCACGACGGCCCTGGCCGCGGTGCTCTCCTGCGGGGCGGGTCCACCGGACGTGCCCACCCACGTCCACGCCGAGTTTGACGGTGCGCGGGTGACGGTGTCCTGGGACCAGGCGCGTTTTGCGGAGACGTATGACGTGTGCCGCCGCATGGAGGGCTACTTCTCCACGCGCGGAGATTGCGTCGTTTTGGGCGTGGGCGACGACGTGCGTGATCCGTCCGTGTCCTACTGGGAAGGGGGCGCCACGGGCACCACGTTTTCGTACCGCGTGCGCGCGTCCAACGCGCAGGGCACCAGCGCCTGGAGTGAGTACTCCAACCGCGTGGTGCACTGACCCGGCGAGGTGTCTCATTAGATGAGACACCTTCTGTGTTTGCACACCGGGCACGCCTGCCAACGTTGCGTGGCGAGCACCCCTTTCCCAAGCCCCCCGGCAGCATGCCGGCGCTTGACCCGGTGTTGCACCGCCTTGTCTGCGCGCCCCCGTTCAACCTAGCGTTTGCGGCCTCGTCGCCATGTCGGCGCCTGGAGCGACCCATGACCACCATCGGCAGCAAGACCCGCGGTGCCATCGGCAAGGCCCTCACCAATGACCCCGCCGCCATTGTCGACGCCAAGGATGCACGCAAGATAGTTGAGACGGCCCTGCAGGAGATCAAGGAGGCGGAGGATCCCCGCAAGGCGTTTGACAAGACGCTGCCCGCCGTCCTCACCGCCCGGAAGTTCCTGGGTGAGACCAACGCGGGCACCGCGGCACGCGTGCTGTCCAGCTTTGAGAAGCGCGGCAAGAGCGCCGTGGACGTGCGCCTCCAGCAGCTTGCCGGCGGTGCCACCCAGCTGCCCACCGCGGCCACTGACGCCTTCAAGCAGATGATGAAGGACCAGGCGCTTGCCAGCGGAAACGTGACCCTCAAGGAGGTCACGGGCAGCGCGCGGGACGGCTACGCGTTTTCCTACACCGCGGGTGGGAAGACGCGGGAGGCGCACGCCCTCAAGGCGGGCGACGAGTGGTTCTTCTCGCCGCAGAAGGTCACCAAGGAGGACCTGCAGACCGTCACCCGGGCCTTCCAGAAGTACTTTGATGAGGAGTGGGCACCCGAGCTTCGCGACAACGGCTCCACCGCCGCCGAAGTCCGCCGCATGCGCACCGAGTTCACCCCGCAGCGCACCATGTTCCCCGGCGAGTCCGACCCGTCCAACTACGCCGCCGATTGGCCGCTGGTCTTTTCGCTGAACAATCCCACCGGGTCCGACCACGGCTGCTACGTCGCCTTCAACCCGGCCGACAAGACCACGGAGTGCTACACGTTCAACTGACGACGGCCGGCCGGGCCCCCTGGGGCCGCGCGTGCATGGGCCCGGATGCGTTCACACTTTCGGCGCCTTTTGGACTAGGGTGCGCCCTCCCCTCCCCGTCCCGGGGAAGGCCGCGCCCAGGACCATGAGCACCTACCAGCACTGCCAGGTCATACCCTTCACCAAGCTGACGCTGAAGGACCTCCACGAGCTGTGCAGCCAGCGGCACTGGTCCATCACCCAGGTGGAGGCCCGGGCCATCCAGGCGCACTTCAAGAAGCTCAAGCGCGAACCCACCGACGTGGAGATGGAGACGCTGGCGCAGACCTGGAGCGAACACTGCAAGCACAAGACGCTCACCAGCCCCATCACCTACAAGGAGCGTGACGCCGACGGGCGGACCCGGATGCACAAGTTTGGGAACCTGCTCAAGGAGACCATCTTTGAAGCCACCCGCCGGGTGAACGCGCCGCAGTGCCTGAGCGTGTTTGAGGACAACGCGGGGGTGGTGGCGCTCAACGCCAAGTGGGCGGTGGCCTTCAAGGTGGAGACGCACAACCATCCCTCTGCGCTGGAGCCGTACGGTGGCGCCGCCACCGGCGTGGGCGGCGTCATCCGGGACATCCTGGGCGTGGGCCGCGGAGCGCACCCCATTGCCAACACGGACGTGTTCTGCGTGGGGCCGCTGGACTTTGGCGGGGAGATCCCCGCGGGCCGGTTCCACCCGCGCCGCACGCTGCGCCAGGTCACGGCCGGCGTGCGGGATTACGGCAACCGCATGGGCATCCCCACGGTGGCCGGCGCGCTGCACGTGCACCACGGCTTCCTGCACAACCCGCTGGTGTTCGCCGGGACCATTGGCCTGATGCCGCGCACCGTCATCACCAAGTCCGTGGCCCCCGGTGACCTGGTCATTGTTCTGGGCGGGCAGACGGGGCGGGATGGGATCCACGGCGCCACCTTTTCCTCCGCCGCGCTGGATGATGCCTCCCCCACGTCCGCCGTGCAGGTGGGCAATGCGGTGGAGGAGAAGAAAGTCATGGACGTGCTGCTGGCCGCGCGCGACCAGAAGCTGTTCCGCGCGGTGACGGACTGCGGCGCGGGCGGTTTCTCCTCCGCGGTGGGCGAGCTGGGCGCGCGCATTGGTGCGGAGGTCCACCTGGAGCGCACCCCGCTCAAGCACCAGGGCATGACGCCGTGGGAGATCTGGATCAGCGAAAGCCAGGAACGCATGGTGCTGGCCGTCCCGCCCAAGAACTGGCCGCTGCTCAAGGCGCTGTGTGATGCGGAGGACGTGGAGGCGTTTGAGCTGGGCACGTTCAAGGACACCGGCCGCCTGCAGGTGTTCTTCCAGGGCGAGCGCGTAGCGGACATCACCATGAGCTTCCTGCATGACGGCCTGCCGCGCGCCATGCAGCGCGCCGAGTGGAACGCGCCCCGCCCCGCCGTGGGCCGCGTGGTGCGCCGGGCCAATGGCGCCGCGCTGCACTGGCCTGAGGCCGGCGAGAAGCTGCGCCAGCTGTTGGGCCATCCCAACACGTGTTCGCGCGCGTGGATCATCCGCCAGTATGACCACGAGGTGCAGGGCCAGACCGTCCAGAAGCCCTTCACCGGCACCCATGGCGGCCCGTCCGACGCGTCCATCCTGTGGCCCATCGTCGTCACCGGGGAGAAGGCCATTCCCGGGATCGCCGTGGCCATGGGGCTGACCGTGGGCGCGCCGGACCCGTACGTGGGCGCGGTGGAGGCGGTGGATGAAGCGCTGCGCAATCTCGCGTGTGTGGGTGCGGACACGCGCAAGGCCTCGCTGCTGGACAACTTCTGCTGGGGTGACATGCGCAACGCCAACGAGCTGGGGTCGCTCACGCGCGCGTCCATGGGCTGCCACGACGCTGCGGTGGCGCACGGCGTCCCGTTCATCTCCGGCAAGGACAGCCTGAACAACACGTACGTGGACGCCACCGGCCGCCGCCATTCCATTCCCGGCACCCTGCTCATCAGCGCCATCTGCCCCATTGAGATGGAGCAGCGCCTCACGGCGGAGTTCAAGGCGCCTGACCACCCGGTGTTCCTGCTGGCCCCCAAGAAGCCCGGGCTGGCCAGTTCGCGCGCGGTGTTTGATGCGCTGCACTCCGCCATGGAAGCGGGCCACATCCTGGCCTGCCATGACGTCAGCGAAGGCGGCATGGCGGTCACCTGCGCGGAGATGGCGTTTGCTTCCGGCGTGGGCCTGGAGCTCACCACCGGCAACGAGGACGACGGCGACGAGCTGCCGTTCTTTGAGGAAGGCGTGACGCGCTTCATGGTGGAGGTGGAGCCGGGCCGCGAGAAGAAGCTGCTGGGGCTGTTCAAGGACCTGCTGTGCCGCCAGGTGGGCGTGACCGTGAAGGCCGCGGTGCTGCGCGTGAAGGACAAGGGCGGCCGCGTGCTGGTGGAGGAAGGACTGGACGCGTTGCGGGAGGCGTGGTCCGCCACACTGCCGCGCGCCATGGACGGCGGCGAACCGGTGCGCGTGGGGCGGCCCCCCGTCATTGGTCTGCCGCAGGGGGAAATCTCTGCATGAAGGCGCGCGTGCTGGTCCTGAGGGCCGCCGGCATCAACGGCGACCTGGAGCTGGAAGCGGCCTTCCAGTGGGTGGGCGCCCAGACCGAGCGCGTGCACATCAACGCGCTCAGCCGCGGCGACAAGAAGCTCAACGAGTTTGACGTGCTGGCCCTGCCCGGCGGGTTCTCCTACGGGGACCACATTGCCGGCGGGCGCGTGCTGGCCAACGAGGTGCGCAAGCTGCGCGGGCTCAAGGAGTTTGTCAGCCAGGGGAAGCCCGTGCTGGGCATCTGCAACGGCTTCCAGGTGCTGGTGAAGAGCGGCCTGCTGCCCGGCAATCCCGGGGATCCGCAGACCGTCAGCCTCACGTTCAACGCCTCCGGGCGCTTTGAATGCCGCTGGACCAAGGTGAAGGTGGAAGGAAAGGGCCTGTTTACCAAGGGCCTGCCTGACGTCATTGATCTCCCCGTGGCGCACGGCGAAGGGCGGTTCGTGGCGCCGGACAAGGTGCTGGATTCCATCGATTCGCAGGTGGTGTTCCGGTACGTGGACAACCCGTCCGGGGCCATGCGCGACATTGCGGGCCTTTCCAACCGCAAGGGGAACGTGCTGGGCCTGATGCCGCACCCGGAGCGCTTCCTCACGGCGCTGCACCACCCCACGCGCAAGAAGGTCCCGGACCGCGAGCTGGGCCTGCAGATCATCAAGAACTGCGTTGACCACGTGAAGTGACGCATGTGCGGCATCGTGGGCATCACCGATCACCGCGAAGCCGCCCGGCTGACGCACCTGGCCCTGTTCTCCCAGCAGCACCGCGGGCAGGAATCTGCGGGAATTGCGGTGGCTCAAGGGGCAGTCCTGCGCGTGCACCGCGCCATGGGCCTGGTGCAGGACGTCCTGGGCGGGCTGGATTTCACCGCATTCAAGGGGAAGGCCGCCGTGGGGCACGTGCGCTATTCCACGGCGGGCGGGTCCCTGCTGGAAAACGCGCAACCCTTGTCCATGCAGGGCGTGCGCGGCGCCGTGGCGGTGGCGCACAACGGGAACCTGGTCAACGCGGTGGAGCTGCGCCAGGCGCTGGAGCGTGACGGCGCCATCTTCCAGGGCACCACGGACACGGAGGTGATCCTCCACCTGGTGGCGCGCGCGCCGGGCACGTACGAGGAGGCCGTGGCGACGGCGCTGCAGCAGTGCCGCGGGAGTTTTTCGCTGGTGTTCCTGGTGATCTCCGAGGGACGCACCCGCATGATTGCCGTGCGCGATCCCTGGGGGTTCCGGCCGCTGGTCGTTGGGAAGCTGGGACGCGGGATGGCGTTTGCGTCTGAGACGTGCGCGCTGGACATGATTGGCGCGCGCTTCATCCGTGAATTGGAACCCGGCGAAATGGTGGTGGCCGAGAGCGGGCGGATGTCCTCGTCACGGCCGTTCCGGGCGGAGCGCAGCGCGGCGTGCGTGTTTGAACAGGTGTACTTTGCGCGGCCGGACAGCGTGGTGTTTGGCGCCACCGTGCAGGCCGCGCGCACGGAGATGGGACGGCAGCTGGCGCAGCAGATGGCCGGCGTGAAGGCGGACGCGGTGGTGCCGGTGCCGGACAGCGGAGTGCACGCGGCGCTGGGGTTTGCGGCCGCGTCCGGGATTCCGTTCCAGATGGGGCTCATCCGCAACCACTACGTGGGGCGCACGTTCATCCAGCCCTCCCAGGTGATGCGTGAACTGTCCGTGCGCATGAAGCTGCATCCCGTGCGCGAAGTGCTGGAGAACCGGCGCGTCGTTCTCGTCGACGATTCCATTGTGCGCGGGACCACCAGCCGCAAGATCGTCCGGTTGCTGCGCCGCTGCCGCGTGAAGGAAGTCCACCTGGCCATCTCCAGCCCGCCCATCATTGGCCCCTGTTACTACGGGATTGACACGCCGGCGGAGGACCAGCTCATCGCCGCGAACAAGACCAACGCGGAAATCGCGAAGTTCCTGGGCGTGGAATCGCTGACGTACCTGGAGCAGGACCGGCTGTTGGGTGCGGTGCGCACCGCCGCGCGGCGGCGCCCCGCTCCGCCGGACTACTGCACGGCGTGCTTCTCGCGTGACTACCCGACGGACGTGCCCACCGTCCCGCTGGGCCGCGTGGGCCGCACCTCCCTGCCCGTCCTGGCCGGGGGCACCGCGTGACCAGGCGCCTGCTGATTGAAGGCGGACGCGTGCTGGACCCGGCGCACGGGCTGGATGCCATCTGCGATGTGCTCATTGAGGACGGCGTGGTCCGCCAGGTGGCCCCGGCGCTGCGGCCGCATCTGCCGGAATCCGGAATTGAAGTGATACGCGCGCACGGGCGGTGGGTGCTGCCGGGCATTGTGGACATGCATGTGCACCTGCGCGAGCCCGGCCGCGAAGAGGACGAGACCATTGAATCCGGCACCCGCGCCGCCGCGCTGGGCGGGGTGACCACGGTGTTGTGCATGCCCAACACGCTGCCGCCCGTGGACAACCCGGACAAGGTGGGCTGGGTGGCCAAGCGCGCCAAGGAGACAGCGTGGGTCCGCGTGCAGGTGGCGGGCGCCGTCACCGTGAACCAGGCAGGCGAGGAACTGGCACCCCTGGGTGGGATGGCGGACGCGGGCGCCATCGCATTCACGGATGACGGGAAACCCGTGTCCACCGCGGGCTTTGCGCTGCAATGCCTGGAGCGGTCGCACGTGCACGGGACGCGGCTCATTGAACACTGCGAGGACCCGTCGCTGTCCAACGGGGGCTGCATGAACGCGGGCCCCGTGGCCACGGCGAAGGGACTCAAGGGCATCCCCAATTCATCCGAATCCGCGCTGGCGGCGCGCGATATCGAAGTATTGCGCCGGACCCGCGGAAAGCTGCACCTGGCACACATCTCCACCGCGGAGACGCTGGGACTGCTGCGCCGCGCCAAGGAGGACGGCCTGGACGTGACGGGTGAGGTCTGCCCGCACCACTTCACGCTGGCAGACGAAGACATCCCGGAGCTGGATACGCGTTACAAGATGAACCCGCCGCTGCGCTCGCGTGCGGATGTGGAGGCGCTGCAGCGCGCCATTGCAGGCGGCCTTGTTGACGTCATTGCCACCGACCACGCGCCCCACGCGGCGGAGAAGAAGGCCAAGCCGTTTGCGGAGGCGCCGTTTGGGATCATTGGTCTGGAGACGCTGGTGCCGCTGTCCCTGTCCCTGGTGCGCGCGGGCCTGCTGACGCCGCTGCGCTGGGCGCACCTGCTGACCGCGGGACCCGCAGCGGTGCTGGGGCTGCGCGGCGCGGGAACGCTTGCGCCGGGATCGGTGGCGGACCTCGTTGTGGTGGCGCCGGACCTGGAGCACCGCATGGACCTGTTCCGCTCCAAGTCGGACAACAGCCCGTTCCGGGGGAAACTCCTGCAGGGGTTTGCCACCACCACCGTCATTGGCGGGCGCGTGGTCATGCAGGACGGGGAACTGGTGCAGCGTCCGGATCTCTGACATGCAATCCCCGGCCCACCACCCACCCCCCTCCACGACGTCGCTGCGCTCCGACTGCGGCACGCCTGCGGCCTGCCGCAAGGTCCCATTCTCCTGCGCATGCACGCCCCTGGCGGGCATGCAGTACTGCCGCCCCCCTTGCGGGGGCGGTCGGCGACGCCAGTCGCCGGGTGGGGGGTGGGTGATTGATTCCCCCCTAGGCGGGGCCTGACGCATGTACGCGCTGATAAAGCCGCTGTTCTTCCGCACGGACCCTGAGGACGCGCACGAGCGCATGATGCGCTTCATCCGCACGCTGCCGTCCGTGCCGGGTGGACTGGCGCTGGTGCGCGCGGTCTACGGCGCACCCGCGCTCCCCGTTGACATCGGGGGGCTTAGGTTGCGCAACCCCGTGGGCCTGGCGGCGGGGTTTGACAAGAACGCCGAAGCGATTCCCGCGTTGGCCGCGCTGGGGTTTGGTTTCTTGGAAGTGGGCACGCTCACGCGCCGTCCGCAGCCGGGCAACCCGCGGCCGCGCATGTTCCGCTATCCAGCGCTGGGTGCCGTGGTGAACCGGCTCGGGTTCAACAACGTGGGCGTGGAGGAGGCAGCAAGAACGCTTGAACGGGTGGAAAGGCCGGGAATTCCCATCGGCATCAACGTCGGGAAGAACGCCACCACGTCGCTGGAGGACGCGCCGGCGGAATACGCGGAGTGCATCCGGATCCTGCTGCCGTACGGCGACTATTTCACGCTCAACATTTCCAGTCCCAACACGCAGGACCTCCGCAAGCTGCACGAGAACGACCGGCTCCAAGCGCTCTTTGACGCGGTGCTGCCCGTGATGGGCGGGAAGAAGCCGCTGTTCCTCAAGCTATCGCCCGACGCGGAGCCGGCGGACCTGGAGAACGCTGCGCGCATGGCGGCGGACCGGGGCGTGGGGCTCATCTGCACCAACACCACGGTGGACCGGACCGGGCTGGAGACGCTGGAAAAGGGCGGATTGTCTGGTGCCCCGCTCACGCGCCGCAGCACGGAAACGCTCAAGCGGGTGCTCGCCGCCGTGGACGGGCGGGTGCCGGTCATTGGCGTAGGCGGCATCATGTCCCCCGCGGATGCGCTGGAGAAGATGAACGCGGGCGCGGCGGCGGTGCAGGTGTACACGGGGCTCATCTACCGGGGGCCGGGGTTCGTGCGGGAACTGGTGAACGCCCTGGGCAAGGAGGACGGATGGCGGAAGTCATCGTCGCGCTTGATGTGAGCAGCGTGGAAGAAGCGGAGAAACTGGTCACGCAGCTTTCACCGGTCATTCACTTCTACAAGGTGGGGCTGCAGTTGTTCATTGCACACCACGCGCGCGCGGTGGAGGCCGTGCGCCGCCACGGTGGCGACGTGTTCCTGGACCTGAAACTGCACGATATCCCCCAGACCGTGGCCAACGCGGTGAAAGAGACCGCGCGCCTGGGCGTGCACAGCGTGTCGTTCCACCTCTCCGGCGGCCGCGCGATGATTGAAGCCGCCGCCGCGGTGCCGGGACGTCCCAAACTGTGGGGCGTGTCCGTGCTCACCAGCATGACGGATGAAGACCTGCGCGTGCTGGGCGGACGGACGACGTCGACCCTGGTGCCGGACCTGGCGCGGATGGGCGCGGCCGCGGGCATGGACGGGCTGGTCTGCTCGGGGCACGAACTCCCGCTGCTGGACGGGATCACACCGCGTCCGGTGCGGGTGGTGCCCGGCATCCGCGGTCCGGACGACGCCGTGGGTGACCAGAAACGCGTGATGACACCCGCTGAAGCGGCGGCCCGGGGCGCGGATTTCCTCGTTGTCGGGCGGCCCATCACGCACGCAAAGGACCCGCGGGCCGCGGCGGAACGGATCGTCGCTGACGCCGCTCGCTGAGGGCGTATCCCCGCCCGACTGACGCCGTTGCGCCGCGGCGCGCGACCGTTACCTCACGCACTTCATTCCACTGGGGGCAGTTGGGGAGTGCAGGATGCGTTCTGCGGTTGGTGGGGTTGCGCTTCTGTTGGGTTGGTCGTGTGTGGCCTGTTCCGGCGGTGAGGGATCCTCTTCCTCGTCCTCCGGCGGCCAGTCCTTCTCCTCTTCCGGACCGGGGGTTTCGTCCTTGTCGTCGTCGTCCGCCGGCTCCAGCTCGGCGAGCGCGGCCTCAACGGGCGGGTCCTCCGGCGCCACGAGTACCGCGCCGGACGCGGGGTCTGCGGATGCCGGATCCAGCTCGGTGGGCGCTGCCTCAACGGGCGCGTCCTCCGGCGCTGTGAGCACCCTGCCGGACGCGGGGTCTGCAGACGCCGGGGATGCCGGGGCCGACGCGGGGCCGCCGCCACCCTTCATCCGCGATGATGCGAACGCCGTCGCGTACTGGATGGGGCCGGAGGGCGGTAACACGACCGTCCCGACGCCGTCGGGCGACATCATTGTGGAGATCCCCGCCGGTGCACTGGATGCGTTTGTTGAGATCCACGCCACGCCATTGACGTCATTCCCGTTGCACGGCTTCACCCGCGGCCTGCACCTGGAACCTGAAGGACTCAATTTCATCGTTCCGGTCACGCTGCGCTTTGTTGGCGCGGCGGCGGCGGATGCCTGGGAATTCCGCTACACGGCCACCGCGGAGGACGTGCACCTGGTGCGTCCCGTGGTGGACGGGGCGGACCTGCTGCTTCCGTTCATCCACTTTTCCGGCGGCGGCGTGGGCCGCGGCGGGTTGCCTTCCACCTCCCCCACCTCTCCGCTGGGGCAGGCCGCGTCGGAGTTGGCCGCGGAGCAGGACGCCACCGTCGCACTGGCCATTGTCACGGGCGCGTTTGCGCACGTGCTGCCGCTCCTGCAGGCGGCGGGGGGCCCTGCGGCAGACGTCTCCGCGCGCGATGCGCTGTTCCGCGCCGGGTACAACGCGTACGTGCTGTGGGAGCGCCTGGCCACGGGCTGGGGGACCGCCGTCACCACGGGATCGGAAACGCAACGCCTGCAGGCCCACGCGCTGCTGGCGAACGCGTTGGTGCAGTACGCGCGTGACGTCAACCTGGAGGCGGTGCGCACGGGGACCACGGGGCCGTTGGTTCACCTCGGGCGGCGTGTCGCGGTCTGGGCGCAGTTGCTCGGGGTGGACACGCTGCGCACGGAGCTGAGCCTTGGCGGACTGGCGCGGTCCAGCGTGCTGAAGCCCGTCATTGAAGACCTGAATGTCATTCCCGCGGAAACCGCCGGCCACGTGGTGGTGCGCGGCGTGGCGGGGATGCGCGTGGCGGGAGCGGACGCGCAGACCGGGACGGTGTTGCTGCAGCTGGAGAATGCCGTCGGCGCATCCAACGGGTCGCCGGTGTTGGCGCCCTTGTTCACCCGGGACGGCGCGTTCACTGCGGAGGTGGTGCCATCCACCGGGCCGTTTGCGCTGGTGGTCTCCGTTGCGCACGCGGATCTTCCACCGCTGGAGTTCTCCATGACGCGGACCATGGTGGTGGACGGACTGGATTTCACGACGCTGGAGCTGGCTGCGCGCCCCGCAACCACGGGCACCGCGCGGCGCGTGCTCACCGTTCCCGCGGGCGGACAGGCGGAGCTTGAAGCGCGCGTGCAGCGCAGTGGCGTGGACACGGCGGGCGTGTCCATCCGGTTCTTCCTGGACGGGCCGGGGACGCTGTCGGCGGATGTCACGGCCGCAGGGGCGGACGGCATTGCGCGGACCACTTTCACCGCGGGCACGTCACGCGAAGCGACGCGCATCCGCGCGGTCGCGACCACGTCAACATGGGACGTGGAGGACACCGTGGTCGTGATGGTGTCGCCCGTCTCGGTTGCGGTGGTTCCCACGTCAGCCACCGTGAATGTGCCCAATACGTTCCCCTTCACGGCGACGTCCACGGGCAGCATCCCGGGCGTGCGTTGGGAGACTTCAGGCGGGGGGACCCTGGATGGAACGGGCCTTTTCACGCCGCGCGGGATCCCTGGCCACCACTGGGTGCAGGCAACCAGCTTTGATGATCCCAACGCGGTGGACCAGGTGCCGCTGGACGTGCGGGGCTCGCTCTACGAAGGTTCCATCCGCGTGCTGCTCACGGCGTACAACCCACCGACGGAGCAGTACCTGACGCTGCCCGCGCCCTTTGACCTCCGCCAGTGGCAGTACCAGGCCATCACGACGGCGCGCTGCGTCCTTCCCGCGGGAACCTGCACGCTGGGGCCGGTCAACGTCTCAGTGACGGCGACGTTGAGCACGTACAACTCCGCCAGTTCCATTCCGCTGACTTGGATGTGCAGCAGCCAGGTGACGTCAACGGCGGAGGCGCTTGCGTGGACGGTGTCCATCACGTCCAACACCCTTTTGTCCAGCCTCTCACCCTTGCCCGTCGACGCCACCGCGTGCACCGACCGGGTCGGCGCACCGTTGGACCACCCGCCGGAGACGGTCACGCCGCCGTGGGCCACGTTCGCATACACAGAGCAGGCCGCGCTCAACCAGGGTGGCTGGGCGTTCCGCTCCACGGACACGCAGGCCGGCGCGCGCAAGGGCGAGTCCAACTGGGCGCTGTGGCTCCCGCAGTGACGTCGCGCCCGCGGCGCCTGCGGTTGCATCCGTCCTTCCGCGGTGCCACACCGCGCGCATGAGCGCCAACCCCCTCCCCCCCCTCCCCCGCGACACCCTCTTCCCTGAACGCAGCGGCCTGGGCTCCTGGCTCAAGCGCTTTCTCCCGGCGGACGCCCACGCGTTCATCCAACCCAAACTGGTGGACCTGGGGCGCGTGGCCGCGCGGCAGGCGATAGCGCTGGGCGACACGGCGGACCGCAACGGACCGCGGCACATCCCGTTTGATCCGCTGGGCAATCGGATTGATCGCATTGAGTACCACCCGGCGTACCTGGAACTGCAGAAGCTCAGCTACGGCGCCGGAATGGTGAACGTGAAGTATGATCCGGAGACCAGCCGGAAATACGCGTCGTCATTGCACCAGATGGGTTTCTCCATGACCATGGTGTTCTCCGGCGGCGAAAGCGGCATGTTGTGCCCGCTGTGCATGACGGACGGCGCCGCGCGCGTGGTGAAGCTGCACGGCAGCCCGGAACTCAAAGCGCGCGCCATCCCGTGCCTGGCGGCCACGGACATGGGCAAGCTGTGGCGCGGCGCCATGTTCCTCACGGAAAAGCAGGGCGGCTCTGACGTGGGTGCCAACACCTGCCGCGCGGTGAACGAGAACGGGACCTGGCGCCTGTACGGCGACAAATGGTTCTGCTCCAACGTGGACGCGGAAGTGGCGCTGGTGTTGGCGCGCAGCGACGACGCGCCCAAGGGCACCAAGGGTCTGAGCCTGTTCTACGTGGAGACCAACCTGCCGGAGGGCGGGAAGAACAACTTTGTCATCCACCGCATCAAGGACAAGTTTGGCACGCGCTCCATGCCCACGGGTGAAATCACGTTCAATGGTACGCCGGCCACGTTGCTGGGCGGACCCGGTGCGGGATTCAAGCAGATGCTGGACATGGTGAACCTGTCCCGTCTGTACAACGCAACGGTTTCCGTGGGCCTGCTGCACCGCGCACTGGACGAAACGACGTTCTTTGCGGAGCGGCGCATGGCGTTTGGCACGCCGCTGACCGGCCACCGCATGCACCTGGAGACGCTGGCGGACTGGTGGGCGCACTACCTGGGCGGGCTGGCACTGGTGCTGACGTCCTGCCAGGCGCTGGACGAGCATGACACCACCGGCGACAAGGCCGCGTTTGGGCGGTCACGCATGCTGACCCCGATGGCCAAGCGGCACACCGGCCGCCAGGTGGTGGACGGCGTGTCCATGTGTATGGAGCTCATTGGCGGGCAGGGATACATTGAGGACACTGGCATCCCGCGCCTCCTGCGCGACGGGCAGGTGCTGCCCATCTGGGAGGGAACCAGCCACATCCAGATGTGGGACGTGGCGCGCGCGGCGCTCAAGGACGGCGCGCTCATGCCCACAATGGAATGGCTTGCCCAGGGCGCCAACGACGCCAAGGTGAAAGCCGCGCTGGATGCCGCCGCCAAGACGTTGGTGGAGCACGCGGACCCCGACGCGTTTGGCGCGGCGGGGCGCTACGTGGTGGACCAGCTCACCAACGCGGTGGAGCAGGCGCTGCTGGTTCGCTGGGGGGATGCGCGCGCGTTGCTGGCGGCGCGCCGCCTGGCGGACATGCGGTCTGTGCAGCCGTGGAAGGCCGCGCGGACGTGGTCCGACACGGAGCTCAAACAGCTCTGCGGCATTGCGTGAAATGGAGCCGTTCCGGCATCACGCACGGCGCCTGGTCCTGGAGCGCCGGATCTTCCGTCTGCACGAGGAAGACGTGGAGCACCCGCACACCGGCCAGCGGATGGCCATCACCGTCATTGAGGCGCCGGCGTGGTGCAACATTGTGCCGGTCACGGACGACGGGGAGGTGGTGCTGGTGCGGCAGTGGCGGTTTGGGGTGCGGCGGCTGACGCTGGAGATTCCCGGCGGGATGGTGGACCCCGGGGAGGCACCGCCCCACGCAGCCGCAAGGGAGCTGTTGGAGGAGACCGGGTACGCGGCGCAGGCCGTCATCCCCATCGGCGTGGTGGCGGCAAATCCGGCTATTCAGGACAATATGGTCTATTCGTTCTACGCGCCGGGGGTGCGCAAGGTGGCCGAGCCGCACAATGACGGGAACGAGGCCACCGAGGTGGTGCGCGTGCCCATGGCGCGCATTCCCGCGCTGGTGGAATCCGGGGAAATCGACCATTCACTGGTGGTAGCGGCGTTCTTCCACCTGGCGCGGCTGGCGGGGGGCCAGCTCGGCGTGGCGCCCTGACGTCGACACACCCGATGGGCGCAGCGGGCGGGGATTCGTCACGCCGTCGCCTCCCCCCTTCTGGGGGGAGGTCGGCCGATGCGGAGCATCGGCCGGGTGGGGGGTGGGGGCAGCGCGAGGCAAAGCACGCCTTCCGCGCGCCCCACCACCGGCCTGCCCTGCCGGGCAGGCCGACTCCCCCCACAAGGGGGGAGCTACGGCGATGCCGCGCTGGAACCACTACACCCCACCGGCGCCGCAAAACCCCCGCCTCATCAAGACGAGGCCCGCCACGCCGTCGCCTCCCCCCTCGTGGGGGAGGTCGGCCGATGCGGAGCCTCGGCCGGGTGGGGGGTGGTGGCAGTGCGAGGCAAAGCACGCATTCCGCGCACCCCCACCACCGGCCTGCCCTCCGGGCAGGCCGACTCCCCCCACAAGCAAGGGGGGGAGCTAGGGTCCGCGCTGGGAACCGCCGGCCGACAGCTCAGTCGTCGTCGTCTTCCAGGTGCTTGGACGGGCGCGGGCGCAGGTTTGCTTTCAGGATCTTCTTGCGCAGGCGGATGGACTTGGGCGTCACTTCCACCAGCTCATCTGTGTCAATGAACCCCAGGTACTGCTCCAGGCTCATCATGCGCGGGGGCGTGAGGATGATGTTCTCGTCACGGCCGGCCGCGCGGATGTTGGTCAGCTTCTTCTCGCGGCAGATGTTGACGTCAATGTCGTTGTCGCGGTTGTGCTCGCCCACCATCATGCCTTCGTAGACTTCCGTTTGCGGTCCCACAAACAGGATCCCGCGCGGCTGCAGGTGGAAGATGGCGTACGGCGTGGTGGGCCCCACGCGGTCCGCCACAATGGCACCTGAGGGCCGCCCCGGGATCTCCCCCTGGTACGGCTGCCAGCTGTCAAACAGCGTGTTCATGATCCCCAGGCCGCGCGTGAGCGTGAGGAACTGCCCGCGGAACCCTATCAGCCCGCGCGTGGGCACGCGGAACTCCAGCCGCGCGCGCCCGCCCGCCGGGCCCTCCATGTGCAGCATCTGCCCCTTGCGCGGTCCCAGGGACTCCGTGATGGCCCCCAGCGCCTGCTCCGGGATGTCCAGGATGACCATCTCCACCGGCTCGTGCGGCGCCCCGTCAATCTCCTTCACCACCACCTCGGGGCGGGACACGCACAGCTCGTAACCCTCGCGCCGCATGGTCTCAATGACGATGGCCAGCTGCAGCTCGCCGCGGCCGACGACGCGGAACTTGTCCGGCACGTCCGTGTCCATCACGCGAATGGCGACGTTGTTGCGCGCCTCGCGGATGAGCCGCTCACGGATCTGGCGCGAGGTGACGTACCGCCCTTCCCGCCCCGCAAACGGCCCGTCATTCACGCAGAACAGCATGGCCAGCGTGGGCTCATCCACGGCAATGCGCGGCAGCGGCGCGGGCTGGTCCAGGTTGCAGATGGTGTCACCGATTTCCAGCTCTTCAATGCCGGCCAGGCAGATGATGTCTCCCGCCGTGGCCTCCTTGCTCTCCGTCCGCTTGAGGCC
Organism: Deltaproteobacteria bacterium; assembly: GCA_016218805.1. Lineage (GTDB taxonomy): Bacteria > Myxococcota > JACRCW01 > JACRCW01 > JACRCW01 > JACRCW01. Next base: position 20,828 of record JACRCW010000023.1, read on the forward strand.
CTGGTAGGTGTACACCTGCGTGACCTTGGCGGTGTACGTCTTTCCCTCGCGGCCGCAGACGGTGCACTGCATGCCCTGCGTGACCTTGCCGGAGTGGATGCGCCCCACGGCCAGCCGCCCCACGTAGTCGTCGTATCCCAGGTGGTTGACGCGGAACTGCAGCGGTCCGTCCACGTCGGCGTCGGGGCCGGGCATGAAGCTGACAATGGTGTCAAACAGCGGCTTGAGGTCCTTGCCCGGCGTGGCCAGTTCCAGTGACGCGGTGCCGTCCCGGCCAATGGCGTACACCACGGGGAACTCAATCTGGTGATCGTGCGCGCCCAGGTTGATGAACAGGTCGTAGACCTCGTTGAGGACTTCCTGGGGGCGCGCGTCAGACCGGTCGATCTTGTTGATCACCACGGCGACGGGCAGGCCCAGGCCCATGGCCTTCTGCAGGATGAAGCGGGTCTGCGGCAGCGGGCCTTCGGCGGCATCCACCAGCAGCAGGATGCCGTCCACCATCATCAGGGTGCGCTCCACCTCGCCGCCAAAATCCGCATGGCCGGGCGTATCCACAATGTTGATGCGGGTGCCCTTGTAGGTGACACCCGTATTCTTGGCCATGATGGTGATGCCCTTTTCGCGCTCCAAAGACATGGAGTCCATGACGCGCTCAGCGACGGTCTCATGGGCTTTGAAGACACCCGCCTGTTTGAGCATGGCGTCCACCAACGTGGTCTTGCCATGGTCAACGTGGGCCACGATGCCGATGTTGCGGATGTCATTGCGACGCGCCAAGGGAACCTCCAGTCAACCCCCGGGGCGGCGGGGGCGCCCGAGGGGGGGCGCGCGCATGACACGCCCGGCACCCAGAACGCAAGTCCGCGCGAGTCCATGGTTTCCCGGAAAGATGCGGCCCCGGCCCTTGACCCAGCATGAGCTACGCTGAAGCATTCATCCCGGCACCTGCAAGGAGATGGGGGCGCGCGTGAACAAGAGCGAACTGGTGGACGCCATTGCGGAAAAGAGGGGCCTGCCTCGCAAGCGGGCGGAAGCCGTCGTCGAGATGGTGTTCGAGATGATGGTGGACTCCCTCAAGCAGGGCGAGCGCATTGAAGTGCGTGGGTTCGGCAGCTTTGTGGTGAAGCACTACGGTGCCTACCAGGGGCGCAACCCGCGCAGCGGACAGCCCATCCAGGTCAAGGAGAAGCGGCTGCCGTTCTTCAAGGTGGGCAAGGAACTCAAGGAGCGCGTGGACGCGGACAAGACGCCCATCGCCGTGGATCACGACGACGCCGACGAGGACTCCACGCCGCCCGCCCCCGCGCCCGCGCCCGCGGCACCCGATCCGGCCGGCGGCGGCGGTCCCGGCTCCACCTGAGGCACGCGCCGCGGCTCAGGGCGCCGTGCACACGTTCCCAACGGTAGCGTCCTGGTAGCGGCACACCTGGCCGTCGGCGGCGCAATCCCGCTGCCGGAGGCGGCGGCCTTCGCACCATTTCACCACGTTCCCCTGGCAGGTCCCCAGGTAGTCAATGTTCCCGCACGCCGTTGGGATGCAGTACCAGCCGGTGGACGGGCCCATGTAACCGCAGGATTCGCCCTGGGCCGCGCAGTCCTCTGTCTCCTTCTGCGCCTGATCATTGCACCACTCCGCCACTGCGCCGTTGCACACGCCCAGGAAGTCCAGCGTGCCGCAGTCTGACGCCACGCACGCATACCCGCGCGTGTCGTCAACGAGCTTGCAGCGCTCCTGGCAATTGCCGCAGTTGCGCGTGAGCGGCGTGCCCTGCACGCACCAGTGCAGCACCTGGCCGTCACAGGAACCGTATGCCGTGGCGCCGCCGCACGTGTCCTCCGCCACCGGGATGCACCGCCAGGATGACGCCGCCGCCACCCAGCCGCACACTTCCGTGCTGCTGCACGCCCGCTGTTGCAGCGCGCCGCTTTCGCACCAGGTGGCCACCGTGCCCACCGCGTTGCAGTGCCCCTGCGCGGTTTCGCTGCCGCACGGGCGGGCGGACGCGCCCGGCGTGGGTCCGGTCCACTGCTCAATCCACGGGCGGTCCAGCTCCACGCGCGTGTAGCGGTCCCGCCCGGTGCAGGAGGGGTCACCCCAGCCCAGCGCGCCCAGCACCCGCACATCCCCCGCAGGCGCAATGCGCATGGACGGACCGCCGGAGTCCCCGTAACAGACGCCGTGCTGCCCTTCCCCGTTGACGACGAGGTACGTATCCTCAAACCCGTCAAACAGCTCCGCCACAAAGTAGCGCCCGTCGCTGCGGCCGGTCTGCGTGACGCCATACCCGGCCTGCTCCACGCGCATGCCCACGTCCGCCGCGGACAGATCCTCCAGGGCAATGGGAATGGGCGTCACGGCGACGGTGGCCGCCGGGTCTTCGGCGAGGTCCAGCACGGTGAGGTCCAGGTCCGGGTGTTCATGCTTGGCGCTGACCTGGACGGCGTGTTCCGGGTTGGTGTCATCCACGCCAAACAGGACGTACAGGCTGTTGCCCGCCACGCCCTCCGTGCAGTGCTTGGCCGTGAGCACCTGGCGCGCCGCAATGAGCGTGCCCGAACAGCTTGAGTTGTACGGTGCGTCCTGCGCCAGCCCGATGACGGCGCGCTGTTGCGCGGCATCCAGGGGCAGGTAACTGGGCGCGCGCGTGCCGTAATAGACGGGCCGGGGGCCGGGCGGCGCGTGCTTGTTGGGGCCGCTGCACTCAGCGGGCAGGCCCGCGTCGGCGTTACCGCCCGAGGTGCTGCTGCTGCTGGAACCGCCGCTGGAGCTGCTTGCGCCGCCGCCGCTGCTGCTGGAACCGCTTTCTCCCACGGGGGAGCCCGGGTCCACGAACAGCGGACGACACGCCAACAACCCCGCACCGACGACCACACACCAACCCGCGAACCGCTGCATGCAACCTGCCTTTCACCCGGTGGCGCATCGTGGCTGCGCCCACGCCGCCCCGCAAGCACGTCAGCATCCGTCGTCATGGCGTTGCGCAGCACGTCATCCTGTGGGACGAGCGCGCGGGCCTTCTACGCGGAGGAAACAGCCATGCCCACGACGATCAACGGACCGGAGCAACTCAAGGCGCTGGCAGGCAAGGAGTTGGGCAGCAGCGAGTGGCGCGTGATGGACATGGCGCGCATCCGGAAGTTTGCGGAGGCCACCGGGGACCATCAGTGGATCCACGTGGACGAGGAGCGCGCCCGCCGGGAGAGCCCGTACGGCGGGCCCATTGCGCACGGGTACCTCACGCTGTCCAGCATTGCCGGGCAATTCTCTGAGGTGGTGAAATACAGCGGTTTCAAGTTGGTGGTGAATTACGGCACCAACAAGGTGCGGTTTCCCAACCCGCTCAAGGCGGGTGACCGCTTCCGCCTGACGCTCAAGATGGGTGAGGTCAAGCCCGTCAATGAGTGGTGGGAGGCCGTGTTCAACGCCGCCATTGAGGTGGAGGGCCAGGCCAAGCCGTCCTGCGCGGCGGAGTGCATCTACCGGTTCCTGCCGGCGTGAGGCCGCGCGCAGATCCCGCGGCCGTGGCGGCCTTTCAGAACGGCGCGAACACCGGCCCCAACGGGATGCTGATGCGCCCGTCAAACGAGGGCGACACCAGCGTGTCGTCACGGCGGTACAGCGCGAGCGTCCGGTAGAGTCCGGCGTCCAGCCGCAGCATCTCCACGGTTCCCGCGCGCGGGTCCACCAGCCAGTACTCCGGCACGCCGTGGCGTTCATACGTGCCGCGCTTGAGCACCTGGTCATAGGCGGGGTTGGACGAGAGGATTTCCACGATGATGTCGGGGCTGCCTTCAATCCCCCGGTCTGACACCTGCCGGCGGTGTTGCATGGAGATGACCGCCAGGTCCGGCTGCACCGTGGTGGTTTCCGAGAGGATGACGTCCGTGGGCGCGTTGAACACCGCGGCGATGCCGGGTTCCTCCAGCAGCAGCATCAAGCGGAGTTGCAGGCGCCGGGAGACCGTCTGGTGGAACGGCACGGGGGCGGGGTTCACGTGAAAGTCTCCGTCGACAAGTTCCCAGACGCGCCCGTCTGAGGGGAGCAGCGCGTACTCCACGTACGTGAAAGGCCGGGGCTTGACGACCGCGCTCACCATGGACGCACGCTAGTGATTCGGCCGGACGGCGTCCACCTGGCTCAGGCGTCCACCACCACGGCGGCCGGCCCGCGCCGGTAGTCCAGGTCCACCATGCATGCGTTGATGAACTTGGTCCCGCCTTCCTGGGACACGCCCTGCCCTTCATGCACGTGACCAAACACGTGATAGCGCGGCTTCACGCGACGCACGGCCTCCATGAGGTCCTCATCACCCACGTGCTCGCCCAGCAGCGTGGTGTCACCGTGGCCGTGCGGCGGCCCGTGCGTGAGCAGGATGTCAATGCCGTCCGGAATGTGCGCCCACTTTTCCCGCAGTTCCTCTCCGCGCTGCAGGTTGAACGCCCACCCGCCAAACCACGGCTGCCAAGGACTCCCCCAGATGCGCAGCCCCGCCACGGTGCACCCGTCATCCTCCAGGTACGTGGCGTGGGTGATGATGGCGCGCGCCTGACGGTTGTTGCGCTGGAACAACCAGTCATGGTTTCCGGCAATGAACACCTTGTGTGGATGTGGGAGGCGGCCCAGGGCGGTGTTGAAATGCTCCAGTTCCTCCGCTTTGCCCGCCATGGTGGCGTCGCCGGCGTGCAGCAGCACGTCCCCGTCAGGGATCTCCATCCGCTCCAGCCGGTTGTGCGTATCGGAAATGCAGACAATCCGCATGGGGGCTCAACTCCCCGCCACGGGCGGCGCGTAACGGGCGCGCAGCTCCTTCTTCACGATCTTGCCCGTATTGTTGCGCGGCAGGTCGTCCACGATCTCCCAGCGCTTGGGAACCTTGAATCCGGCCAATTCCGCACGGGCGAACTTCTCCACGTCCGCAACGTCAAACCCCGCGCGGTGGCGCGGGACCACCAGCGCCAGCAGCTTTTCGCCCCATTCCGGGTCCGGGATGCCAATGACGGCGGCCTCTGAGACGGCGGGGTGCCGGCTGAGGACTTCTTCAATCTCCACCGGGTAGATGTTGACGCCGCCGCTCTTCACCATGTCACGGTCACGCCCCGCCAGGAACAGGAATCCCTCGGAATCCATCCGTCCCAGGTCCTCCACCGTCATCCACCCGTCACGCATGGAGGCCTGCGTGGCCTCGTCGTCGTGCAGATAGCCGCCCATGGTCTGCGCGTTGCGGACGTAGATGAGGCCCACGTCCCCGGGGGGCAGCTCCTGGCCGTCCCGGTCCATGATCTTCACCTGCTGCCCCGCCATCACGGTGCCCACGCTGCCGGGCTTGCGCAGCATGTCCGGTCCGCTGATGAACGTGATCCAGCCCAGCTCGGTGGCACCGTAGAAGTCGTGGATGGCCTCCGCACCAAACCGCTGCGCCGCCTCCACGCGCAGCGCGTGGGGAAACTCCGCCGCACCGCTGACAATTCCGCGTATTTCCCGCGTGGGATTGGCGCGGAATTCCTCATCCGGCAGCTGCAGGATCTTCCGCAGCATGGTGGGGACAATGAACATGGAGTGGATGGCGTGCCGGGACAGGGCACGCAGCGCGTCCAGCGGCTCAAAGTGCGGGCGCAGGTAGGTGGACGCGCCCAGCGCGGCCATCAGCAGTGAAAAGACCTGACCACCGGAATGGTACAGCGGCGCCACCACGAGGTGGCGCTCTCCAACGCGGAACGGCAGCCGTTCCAGCAGCCGCGCCAGCTCCACCACGCCGTAGGACGCAAAGTCCCGCATGGCACCCTTGGGTTTCCCCGTGGTGCCGGAGGTGTACACAATGTTCTGCGCCTGCTGGTCCACGGCGGGCGGTTCGGGGAACTGCAGTGCGCCGGTGGCCACCAGCTGGTCATACGGCAGCAGCGGACTGGCGGTCTGTTCCCCGCCCACCACCACAATGCGCAGCCCCAGCTCCGGACGGTCCACGCGCACCTTGTCCGCCACGGGCAACGTGGAGGGGCTTACCACGACGACGCGCGTCCCGCTGTGGCGCACCAGGTATTCCAGTTCCGCGGCCGTGAGCCGGTAGCTGGCGTGCACCGCCCGCGCCGAAATGCGCGACAGCGCAAACCACGTGACCAGGTATTCCGCGCAGTTCTCCATCATCAGGATGACCGGTGTTCCCGGCGTCACCTCCAGCGACGAGCGCAGCGCGTTGCCCACGCGGTTCATCTCCTGGTTGGCCTCCGCGTAGGTCAGCGAACGCCGGTCATCCGCGACGCACAGGCGTTGCGGCTGGTTGATGGCGTGCAGCTCATGGATGGTGCGGTTGCGCAGGCCGTGTTCATAGGCGGCCAGCAGCATCCCGGGGACGCTGCGGACGTGCAGGTCACCCACAAACCCGCGGCCCAGCGCCACCCGCACCACGCGGCGGGCACGCGCGGACAGCGGGTCCACGGGATGGGTCAACGCTTCATACGCCCGGCTGATGAGTCCGCGTTCCGCCGCCATGTCCGCAGGGATATGGCCAAGGACGGGCCGCGGGGCAAGGGCTTGGCGGTACGTTGAGACCCGGTGCGCCGTCAGCGCTGCCCCAGTCTCCGCCTTGGGGGGGCCAACAGTTCCTCCGCGTCACGCCCGAACGCCGGCGCCAACCGCCGGATGGCAAACGCAAGAAACTCCGTGAATTCCTTCTGGCCGCCATCCGCCGCCACCCACGCGTCCACCAGGCGCTTCTCTTCGCGGAGGTCCTTGTCAAACTGCGCCACGTCACGCGCCACGCGCTTCTCCAGGGCATCCGTGCGCACCCAGCCAATGGGGCACAACCGCTGGCTCCCCGTCTGCATTTCCCGCCGTCCCATGACGACGTGAAACGGGAACATGCGGCACGGACCCGGGCGCAGCCCGTGGATGGAACAGCGCCCGCGCCCGCCCACGTGGAACAGGAACAGGCAGCCGGTGCCCGGAGTGACCTTCAGCTGGAAGACCACCGGCCCGTCACGCAAGGGGACCCGCGGCCGGTAGTCCGTGTGCTCCGGTCCCACGCGTGACACGTCCACCACGTCCTCAAAGCGCAACGTGAGCGTGAGGACAATCCGCAGCGCTTCCACGGTGGTGACGCGGATCTGCGCCATGCAGCAGTTGCCCGGGCAGGTCACGCACGGGTCGGTGCTGGCCTCCAGCGGCTGGAGAAAGCGCGGCATTCGGCGCAGGCGCGCCCATTCCGCCTCATCAATCATGTCCAGGATGCGCAACCGGGGGGACGCCATGCACGCTCCTTCAGCCCGCCATGCCGCGCGCCAACAGCGTGGACAGCGCCAGGATGCTGGTCTGCGGGTTCACCCCGGTGTTGGACGGGAAAACGGAGGAATCCACCACATGCAGCGCGGCCACGTGGTGGTGCGCACCGCGCAGATCCACCACGGAGCGCGCCCGGTCCGCCCCCATGCGGCAGGTGCCGAACATGTGCGTCACCGCCATGGGGTAGGCGCGCCCATCCAGCGGTCCCTCCTCTTCAAAACGCGCCATCACGGCGCGGTCGGCCACCTCGGCGTGCCAGCCGTGCACCCCGGGCGTCACCTTCTGGGCACCCGCGGCCAGCATCATCTCGCCCATGATGCGCACTCCGCGCCGCACCTTGGCCACGTCGTCACGGTGCAGGTCCATGGTGACGGACGCGCGGCCGCCCCAGCCCGGCTTGACGCGGCCGCGTGCCGCGGCCCGCACGGCCACGCCCCAGTTCACCGCGTGCGCCATGCGCTCCAAACCGGCGGAGAACGCGGACCCCACGCCCTTGATGCGTGACGCCACCATGGCCAGGTCAAAACCCAGCACCTCAAACTTGAGCCCCTCCTGGCGCAGGCCAATGACTTCATGGCCCTGCGTGGCGCCGGTCCACATGCAAACCGGTTCCTTCCAGAACCCCGTCACGGACGCGCCCGGATGGCACTGGAATCCCTGGCCGACGGGACCGTGCCGGATGCCGCTGCGCTGCAGCAATGCGGGCGTTTGCACCGCGCTGGCCGCAAGGACCACCCCGCGTTTTGCACGGATTTGCACGGTGGCGCCGCCTGCTGATTTCCCGGTGATTCCGGTGGCGCGTTCGCCGGCCACGTCCACCCCCGTCACGGTGACGGAGTGCAGGATCACCGCTCCAGCGGCGCTGGCGTCCACCAGGTAGCTGCGCTCCATGCTCAACTTGTGTCCCTCCGGGCACCCCTGCAGGCAGCGCCCCAGCCCGCGGCATCCGCGCACATTCCGCGAAATGGGCCGGTGCTCCAGGCCCAGCGCCTCCGCGCCCCGGTGCATCAGCAGGTTCTTCGGCCCGGCAATGTCGTCAGCCGTGGGGGCAATGTTCAGGTCGCGCTCCACTTCATCCGTCACCGCCTCCAGCGCGGTCCACGGGACGGCGTCCGCCAACGCCGCATCACCGGCCACCCACCCGTCATAGACGCTGCGCGGGAGGCGCCAGGAAATGGAGCCGTTGATGACGCTGGTCCCGCCCACCACGCGTCCCTGGATGTACGGCATGGGGACCCGGCCCATCAGCACGGACGCGCCCATCTCACGGTACATGAGTGCCATGGCGCCAAACGCGTCCTCCGGGAAATGCTCCGGCGGAACGTACGGTCCCTCCTCCACGACGATGACCCGCGCCCCGCCACGCGCGAGCACGCGCGCTGCCGCGGCGCCGGCGGGCCCGCTGCCCACCACAACGAAATCACACTCCGCGTGGTGCGGCGCGCGGATGGCGGTGCCGTCCTCCAGTTTCAGGGCATTCACGGGGATGGTCCCCCCAATGCGCGGCGTACCGCCGGGTCCCCAAAGTAACCAAGACACGCCACCAGCTTCAGCGTCTCAACCATCTGCCGCGCCAGGTACTGGTCGGACGCCAGCGCCGCGCGCAGCCACGCATCACGTCGTTCCGTGGCCAGCGACGGGAACGGCCGCAGGTCCGTGAACAGCGGCAGCCAGGTGAACAACCACACGGTGGTGCGCAGCCCCAGCGCCAGCAGCGGCGGCGCAGCGGTGGCGAAGCGTTCCCAGAACGCGTCCGTCTCCGCGCCGGCCCACCCCGGGTGACCGTGTCCGGCCGGAAGCGCCGCGTTGAACAGCGCGTCCCTCCAGCGTCTCTCCATGGCGGTCCAGTGGCGCACGGTCAGATCTCCACGTTGATTCCCAGCACGGGCAACAGCGGAATGCGGGGAATGTCTCCGTCATCCGCCTTGGAGTTGTACACGTTCAGCACGTCCAGTGAGATGCCCATCAGCCACAGGTCAAACGTCATTTTGTAGTCCACCCGCACGTCCAGCTGGTGCCACGTTGAGAAACGCCGGACAAACAGCGGTTCGGGCGGCCGCTGGCCTTCCTCCTCCGGGGCCACGGGCTGCGCAATCTGGAAGTAGTTCTCCGGGTTTCCCGTCACGTACCGGAAGCGCCACCCGACGGAAACATCCCCCGCCAGGATGGCCCACCCCATGTTGGCCAGCCAGTTGCGGGGCAGACGCCCACTGCGGGACCACTCGCGGAAAGGGAAATGCCAGGGAATCCGGTATTGACCCACAAACGTGAGAATGTGCGTCTGGTCAAAGTTGAACATGCGCCAGACGTCGTCAGGCGGACGGTTCACTTCCGACTTGGAGAGCGTGTAGGCAATCCACGCGTAGAAGTGCTTGGTGATCTCATGGCGCAGCAGGAAATCCACCCCGTACACGCGCCCGATGCTCGCGTTGTCAAAGATCGTCTGGAACAGTGGCAGCCCCACGTCAACATCCACGTTGATGGGTAACGCGTGGAGCTGCACCAGGTCATCCCGGAAGTTGAGGAACCCGTTGATGGCCACGGTCATCCACGGCGTGAGGCGCTGCTCAAAGCCCACCGTGTTCTGGAAGGAGCGCTCCGGCAACAGCGCGGGGTTGCCCACGTAGAAGCTGGTCTCGTAGGCGCGTGGCGCCTGGTAGTAGACGCCGGAAGTGGCCTTGAGAATGGTGCCGTCAAACGGCTCCCAGCGGCCCGTGAACCGCGGCGTGGGCGCCGCCATCCGCGTGTCCCGCGAATACAGGAAATAGTCCCAGCGGAAGCCGGGAATGAGCAGCAATCCGGGAAGCGGTTGAATCAGCACCTGCAGGTAAGGCGCCAGGTTCAGCGCACGGCGGTCCTCGCGCAGGACGTTGCGCGTGTGCCGCAGCGGCGTGGACGCGTCCACGGTTCCCTCGCGGCCCTGCTCCAGCGGGCCAATCTCATGCGTGCTCACCAGCAGCCTGGGCGCGTTCACCGCGTATTCAAAGCCCATGAGCAGCGACAGCCACTCCGCGTGGTCCCAGCGCAGCTCCTCGCGGATGCCAAAGACCGGGCCCGTGTTGTTGATGCCCGCCGCCGAAAGCTGGCGATGCGGAGGCGGCCGTCCGTCGGTGAAGTGCACGCCCAGGAACGCACTGTCCAGCCCGGTGTAGACCTGGAAATCGTTCCGCATGCGCGGGTGGATGTTCCAGCGCCAGCGTCCCAGCAGGCGGTGGAATTGCAGCTCAAAGCGGAACGTCCCCTGTCCACCCCCCGCGTCCTGCGGCAGGGTGATGAAGAACTTCACAAAGTCATCGCTTCCAAACGCCAGCAGCGAAAAGTGGTGCGCTGCCACCGGGCGGTACTCCAGCTTGGCCTGGTAGTCCGAGTACACCGGCGCAAACCCGATAGAACCCCGCTGACCGGGGTTCACCACCTCCAGGGCCAGCGGAACAAACGCATCAAAATAGGACCGCCGCCCCGCAAACGCGAACGTGATGCGCCGGGGATCCGGTGCGTCCGGATTGCGGGCCTTTCCCCACGTGAGCCCGCACCCAAAGAAGAACCCGCTCTCCAGGAAGCTGATGTCCGCCACGCCGCGGCACCCGCGCAGGGACAGCTTGCGGCTGCGCACGTCCACCACGCCGGCGGTGGCGCGGCCGTACTGCGGGCCGAATCCGCCCGGATAGACCTCAATGTTCTCCAGCAATTCCGGGTGAATCACACTGCGCAGCATGCCGAAATGGTAGAGTTGCGGGATTTGCACGCCGTCATAGTAGACCGCCGTGGAACGCGGCGGCGTCCCGCGCACCAGCAGGGCCCCCCCAAACAGCGTCCCCTGCCCCATGGACGGCAGCGCCTCAATCGCGCGGATGGGATCGCCAAACGTGCCCGGAACCCGGTTGACCTCGTCACGGCTGAGCGAGATGCGCGTGACCTCCTTGGAGGGCCTCCGGTCCCGGATGACCGTCTCAAAGCGGTTGTAGGAGCGCCGCGGCAGGAAATACCGCGCTTCCACCGCCTCCCGCGCGCTGAACTCCTCCACCGTTGTCATCAACTCGTGTTCCGGGTGCGCAATGTGCACCATCCAGCGGCCGGCCGGCACCCCGCGCAGTTCAAACCGGCCGCCGTCATCCGCCGTGACGGCCAGGATGGTTCCATCGTCAAGGTGGACGGTGACCTCCGCCTCGGGGAGGACCTCCTTGGTTCCCGCCTCCCGCACCTGGCCCAGGAAGTTCAATGGCGGCGGGCCCGCCGCGCGCGCCGCCGCCTCCCGCTGGGATTCCGTGAAATCAAACCGCTGCCGGAACAACACCGCGGCGGAAACCGGCACTCCGTCCGCCGTCCCCGGCTGGAAACCAAACGCCGCCGCCGCCCCCATGGCCGCGTAGTCCAGGTCCGCCCCGGCAGACTCCACCACCTCCACGCGGCGCACCGCACCGTCCACGTCAACAGCGATGCGTAATACCACTGTCCCGCGGCGGCCTTCGCGCAGCGCTTGCGGCGGGTAGACCGGGTCCGCCTTGCGCAAGATCACCGGTGCCCGCACCTCCCGCGGCGGCGGCTCCTCCCCCTCCTCCTGCGCGCGCTGCTTCTCAAAATCCGGCTGTTCCTCAAACTGCGCATACGCGGCGGGACCGCGCAGCAGCGTGAACAACACCACCCACCTGCCCACCCCCCACCCGCCTCGGCGCTGCGCGCCTCGGCGACCTCCCCCACAAGGGGGGAGGCGACGGTGGTGCGCGCGAAGGATCATTTCCGGCGCGCCCGCGCGGATTCAAGCGCTTTGGATAGCGTGGCTTCAAAACCGTTCTCTGACGGCGTGACGTACCGCCGGCCGCGCAACGCGTCCGGCAGGTATTCCTCCGGCGTGTAATTGCCCTCAAAGTTGTGCGGGTAGCGGTAGCCGGCGCCGTAACCCAGGCCCTTCATCATGGACGTGGGCGCATTGCGCAGCTTCAGGGGCACCGGCAACGCCCCCAGGTCCACCACGTCCTTGCGCGCCCGCGTGTACGCCGTCAGTGCCGCGTTACTCTTGGGCGCACTGGCCAGGTACGTCACCGCCTGCGTGAGCGGCAGCACGCCCTCCGGCATTCCCACCAATTCAAATGCATTCAATGCCGCAATGGCCACCTGCAACGCCTGCGGGTCCGCGTTGCCCACGTCCTCCGACGCGAAAATCACCATCCGGCGCAGGATGAAACGCGGGTCTTCGCCACCCTCCAGCATGCGCACCAGGTAGTACACCGCGGCGTCCGGGTCCGTGCCGCGCATGCTCTTGATGAACGCGCTGACAACGTTGAAATGCTCCTCCCCCGCCTTGTCGTAGAGCAGCACCCGGTGACCCAGCGCCTTCTCCACCGTCTCCACGTCCAGCCGGCCGCCCTGCCCCACCGTCTCCGCCGCCACCTCCAGCACCGTCAGCGCCCGCCGCGCATCCCCCATGGACGCTTCCGCCAGCGTCTCCAGCGCCGTGGGGTCCACGTCCAGGGCCAGCAGGCCCAGCCCGCGGTCCCGGTCCTCCAGCGCGCGCCGGCACACGCGCACCAGGTCCTCCACCTCCAGCGGTTTCAGCACAATGACACGGCAGCGGCTGAGCAGTGCGGCGTTGACCTCAAAACTCGGGTTTTCCGTGGTGGCGCCCACCAGCGTGACGGTGCCCTTCTCCACGTGCGGCAGCAACGCGTCCTGCTGCGCCTTGTTGAAACGGTGGATCTCGTCAAGGAACAACACGGTCCGCTGCCGGTGCAGCGCGCCCCGCTCCTCCGCGCGCGCCACCACCTCGCGGATCTCCTTCACGCCCATGGAGACGGTGGACCACAGCTCCACCTCGGCGTTGACGGCGCCGGCCAGGCAACGCGCCAACGAGGTCTTCCCCACGCCCGGCGGTCCCCACAGGATCATGGAGAAGATGTGGCCGCTGTTGAGCGCGCGGCGCAGGACGCTGCTGGCGTCCAGGACGCGCTCCTGGCCGACGACTTCATCCAGCGTGCGCGGCCGCATGCGCTCCGCCAGCGGCGCAAAGCGCTGCTCAGCCTGCGCGGCCGCGCGGAACAGGTCCATGACGTGGAAGTGACCCCACGCGTGTCCCGCGTGCAAGGGAATCACCTCCTCCGCGGAGGGCAAGACGCGCCCGGCAAGGTGGGGCGTGAGGTCAACCGCTCACAACGGGGGTGCGCACCGTCCGCCCAGGCACCGCCAGCCATTGAGGCAGTCGTCGTCGGCGTCACAGGCGATGGCGCGGCACAGGCCGCCCACGCACTGCTGGCCCTGGAGGCACTCGCTGTCCATGGCGCACCGCGCTTCCGCGCACCCGCCGTCCGCACCGGTGGTGCAGACGCCGGACTGCTGGCACTGCCCGTTGAGGCACACCTGGTCCAGCGCGCACTGGAAGGACGAATAGCAGCCACCGACGGCGACGCACCTGTTCCGGTAGCACGCATGCTCGGGCGCGCAGTCCGGATCAATCTGGCACTCCGGTGCGGCGCTGCACAGGCCAAAGTCACAGATGTCACGCGGACAGGTGGTGGACACTCCGCCGTCGGGGCCGGGGCAGGTGGCGGGGGCGCTGCAGCCCTCGTCACGCTGGCAGTTGGCGGAGGGGAACGGCACGCACGCACCGTTCCAGCAGATCTGGCCGGCGGTGCAGTTCCCGTCAGCGGTGCACTGCGTCCCGTGGCAGGAGTGATCCGTCCCGCAGGTCAGGGCCAGGCCAAACCACGTGCAGTCATCCGTGGACGAACAGAACAGCGGCGGGAGGCACCGGCCGGGCACAGCGGGGTTGGGCGGCGCCGCCGGGATCTCACCGTGGCACTGCCAGTTGCGATTGCAGGTGGTAGTGGCGTCACAGAAGTACGGCTGGCACGAGCCGCTGTCACAGCGCTGGCCCTGCGGGCACTCCTGGTCCGCCTGGCAGTCGGGGATGGGGAGGCACAGGCCATTGCAGTACGTACCCGCGGGGCAGTCCACGTCGGCGGCGCAGCCGCGCACGGACTGGCACAGGCCGTCCACGCACGCGTGGTCCGCGGTGCACTGCGCGTCTGACGTGCACGCGCTGGGCGTGGCGCAGTACCCCAGCATGGGGTTGCACACGGCGCCGGACAGGCAGTCCGCGTCAGACGCGCAGCCGGAGGTGGGCACGCACGCGCCGCGGAAGCACTGGCTGCCCGTGCCGCAATCACTGTTGGCCACGCACGTGGTGATGTCGCCGCACACGCCGGCCACGCACTGCCGTCCCACGCCGCACTCGGAATCCACCACGCAGGCGGCCACGCGCACGCATTCGCCCGCCTGGCAGGCGTCACCCAGTTGGCAGTCCACGTCGGTGGTGCACGGAGCCACGGCCCAGCAGGTGGCGGAGAAGCACCGGTACCCGGCGTGACAGTCAAAGTCCGTCTCGCACTGACGCGCGGGCTGGCAGAACCCGTAGTTGCAGTGCTCATTGGCAAAGCAGTCCGTGTCCGCCGCACAGCCGGGCGCGGGCAGCGGCGTGCACAGGCCGGCCAGGCAGCCTTCACCCAGGGCGCAGTCCGCGTCCGCCACGCAGCCGCCGGGCACGGTGCACACGTGGTTCACGCAGGTCCGCCCGTCGGCGCATTCGTTGTTCTCGCCGCACCACCAGGTGCCCACGCAGCGCGCGGCCACGCAGCTGAACCCGTCCGGGCACAGCGCCGTGGTGCTGCACGCGGTGGGCACGCACGTCCCGTCATCACAGCGCTCACCGGTGGCGCAATCCGCGTCCGAACCGCAGTCCGGGATCTGCAGGCACAGGCCGGAGGCGCAGTACGTCCCGGCAAAGCAATCCGCGTCGGTGAAGCAGTACTCGTACGGCTGGCAGGTGCCGCCCAGGCAGAACCCCAGGATCCCGCACTCGGCGTCGTTGGCGCAGCTCAGGCGCGTCTCGCACCGCCCGGTGGACAGGCTGCACATCTGCGTGGCCGCGCAGTCCGCGTCCTGCTGGCAGCCGGTGCGCGGGCGGCACAGCCCGTCAAAGCACCGCTCCGTCGCCGTGCACTGCGCATCCGTGGTGCACCCGGTCCCGGCCACGCACCGATCCACCTCGCACACCTGCCCGGCCACGCACTCCTGGCTGGAGGCGCACGGGCTGCGCGGCACGCAGCGGCCGGCCGCGCAGCGCTCGTCGGACGGGCAATTCCCGTCAATGGTGCACTCGGGGATGGGCTCGCACACGTTGTTGGTGCAGCGGCTGCCCGCGGGGCAACCGGTCCCGCAGCTGGCCGGCGTGCACGTCCCGCCCACGCACACGCTCCCCGCCAGGCACGTCACGGATGACGAGCACGCGGTGGTGGACTGACAGCCCGTCTCCGTGCAGCGCTCGCCCGCCGCGCAGTCAAAATCGCTGCGGCAGTCGCTGAGAATGCGGCAGTAGCCCAGCTCACACACCTTGGTGGACGGGCAGTCCGCGGAGGTCTGGCAGCGCGGCAGGCCAAAGGGCTGGCAGGTCCCGGACAGGCAGATGCTGCCCTGCACGCAGTCGGTATCCACGGTGCACTCCGGGCTCACCGCCTGGCACAGGTGGTTCACACACACGGTGCCGGGCAGCCACGCGCAGGCCGCGTCCTCAAAGCACAGCGCGCGCGGCCAGCACCGGGCGCCCGCGCACTGGTAGTCCATGGCGCACTGGGAATCCGTGGTGCACGTGGACGCCTGGCACTGGTCCCACTGGCAGGAGCGTCCCGTGTCACAGTCCGCATCCGTGGCACACGTGGGCAGCGGCGTGCAGAACCCGTCCGCGCAGTACGTCCCGTTGGGGCAATCCCCGTCGATGTAGCAGCCCCGCAGGCGCTCGCAGCGGTCACCCACGCACACGCTGCCGGTGGGGCATTCCAGGTCATTCCCGCTGGGGCACGCCACCACCGGCCCGCACGCCTGCACGTACACGTCGCAAACCTCGCCGGTGGGACACGGCCGCGTGGCGTCGCATTCGCCCGCCGTCACGCACAGGCCGCGCAGGCACTCCTGGCCCGCAGCGCACGGTTGCGTGGCGTCGCACGTGGTGCCGGCCGTGCACTGCAAGCCATCGCAGCGGAATCCCAGCCCGCAGTCCTCGTTGATGCGGCACTGCCCGGTGAACACGCACGTGCGCTCGCCCTGCACCGTCTGGCAGGCGTCCCCGGGACGGCAGTCCGAGCTGTCCACGCACCCCGCGTAGTTCACGCACCGCGCGTTGTTGTCGCAGTAATAGCCCGCCGGGCAGTCCTCCCACGTCTCGCATTCGCCGCGCGGCGCGCAGTAGCCCCACGTGCAGATCTCGTGAGACAGGCAGTCGGTATCCACGGCGCACGCCGGCAGGCCCAGGGGAATGCAGCTGCCGCCCCAGCACGCCGTGCCCACGCCGCACTCCGCGTCGGTGGTGCAGCCGCCGCTGACCTGGCAGCGGTAGTTGATACAAACCTGGCCTTCAAAGGGGCAGTCCGGGTCCTGCTGGCACTGCAGCGGCGGCAGGCAGCGTCCCACCGCGCAGGTCCACCCGTATGAACACTGCGCGTCTGACGTGCACAGCGTGGGCTGGCAGAACCCGTTGTCACAGCGCTCGGTGGCGCCGCACTCCGCGTCGGTGGCGCAGTTGGACGCGGGCACGCAGATGGAGCCCTGGCACTGCAGGCCCGCCGGGCACTCCTGGCCCAGCGCACCGCACGGGTAGATGGCCTGGCACAGCCCACCCACGCATGCGCCGCCCGGCTGGCATTGCGCGTTGGCGGTGCAGCTGCGCGCGGGGCGGCATTCGCCGGCGGTGGGATCACAGAACGAGCCGGTGGGGCATTCGTCGTCGGACTGGCAGGTGGTGGAGGGCGCGCAGGTCCCGCGCACGCAGTTGCCCAGCGGGCGGCACTCCAGGTCAGAGGTGCACCCCGCGGCGGGTACGCAGCGCTGCTGCAGACACACAAACCCCGCGGAGCAGTCCTGTCCGGTCACGCACGCCGCCACAATGATGCAGCGGCCCTCCAGGCAGGCTTCGCCCGGCGCGCACGCCGCATCCGAGGTGCAGGCGCCCGTCACGCGGCACACCCCGTCCACGCATTCCTCGTCTGAGGCGCACGGGGTGGCGGGACACGCGGGGGGCGTGATGCAGCGGCCGTCCTGGCAGCGCTCCGTGGCCGCGCAGTCCCCGTCCAGCAGGCAATCCGGCGCGGACACGCACAGGCCGCCGGCGCAGCGCTCGCCCGCGCCGCATTGCGCGTCAGAGACGCAGTCCCCGCGCGGCACGCACGTCCCGCGCGAGCACACCTCATTGGCACCGCACTGCGTGTCGCGCGTGCAATCCGTCCCCAGCGGCGTGCACGCACCGCCCACGCACGCCTCCGTGGCGGTGCAATCCCCGTCGGACGAGCAGCCGCCCGCGGCGGCCGTGCAGTAGCCGGCGGTGCACGCCCAGGTGACGCCGCTGGCCGCCGGGCAATCAGCAGGGACGCTGCAGGGCGTCAGCGCCACGCAGGTGCCGCGGGCGCAGTCAAAGCCCTCCGGACACGGCCGGTCACTCCCGCACGCCACGGGCACGCAGCTGCCCAGCTCGCATTGGGTACCGCTGGGACAGTCCAGATCCTGCAGGCACACGGTGACCACGCCGCCGTCATTGCCGCCGGATGATGAGGTGGTGGCCGCTGAGGAGGAGGTGGTGCCGCCGCTGGACGCCGTGTTGCCGGACGATGACGACCCGCCGCCACCGCCGCCGTCGGTTTCGGTCCCCGGGGGATCACGTGAGCAGCTGCCCCCGCAACCGGACACCGCCACCACGCCCACCAGCACCGCCCACTGCATGCGACCCAGCACCATGTGGCACCTCACGCCCACCGCAGACACCGGGGGCCTCTCACGGACACGCCAACCACCCCCGGATGGAAACACCGTGCCGAGTGCGAAGTCACGCGGCACTCACCGGACGGTGACCACCAGCGCATCCCCTTCATCCGCCAGGGACAGGACGGATCCGCCCCGGTTCACGGGCAGTTGCGCGCTCCCCTGGACCTCCCGCCCGTCCCACGTGACGCGTCCGGACGAACTGGTGGCCAACTGTGCCACCCGTGCACCGGCCCCCGCGTCACGCAGCGTTACCGTCAGGAAACGATCGCTCCCGAGGATGAACCGCAGCTCCTGGGTGCCCTCTGGAAGCGCCAGGCGGCCCTGCAGTGCGTCCATGACCTGCGCCCCGTTGAGGACCACGCGAATGCGGCGGTGCGCGTTGAAACGCATCCCCGTCTGCGGAGGCAGGCCGGGAGAGGCGGGCAGCACCAAGGGCAGCGCCGCCGGTGTGGGCGCGGCGGCCGCGGGGGGCCGGACCGCTGCAGCCGCAGCGGGGGTGGCGGAGGCAGGGGCAGCGGGCTCGGGCGGCGGTGCGGGGGTGGCGGCCGCGGCAGCCGGTTCCTCATCCCTGGGTGTTTCCGCGGGGATGCGCGCGCGCGGCCGCGCGCGCGGCGTGCGCTCCACAGCGGGGCGTTCCCGGGGTTCCGCGGCGCGCGGTGCAGGGTCAGCCGGCGCGGCGGGCGCTTCCGGGGGAGGATCCGCATGCGGCGGTACCGCAGCGGGCCACCAAGCCCACGCCAGCCCGGCTGCAAGCCCCAGGGCCCCGGCCGCCACCCATGCGGGCCCCGCGCCCCGGGAGACCACCAGGCCGCCCGTGGAGAGCTCCTCAAACGCCGCTGCCGCCACCGCCCGCCCCCCCGGCGCGGACTCCTCCGCCGGCCGGCCGGCAGGCGCTCCCAGCAGCTGTGCCGGGTTCAGTGACGGTTGGGTCTGCGGTGGTGACGACACGGGACGGACGGATTCGCGCGTGGGTGTGCCGCGCGGGCCCCAGGACGGGTCCGGCGGAGCCAGCCCCAGCGACGACAGGTGGGCCGCCAGCCGCAGCTGCCCCGGTGGCGGCAGCGTGGCCGCGCGCAGTTCCTCCAGCAGGGAGACCACCTCCGCCGCGGACGGAAAACGGTCGCGCGGTTCGCGCATCAGGCAACCCGCCAGCACGCGTACCAGCGCGGGCGGGAGGTCCGGCCGCAACTCCGTGGGCGGGCCCACTTCCGCGCGCTTGATGCGGTCCATGACCTTCAGCGCGTCCCCGTCCTCGCCAAACGGGTGTTGCAGCGTGCACAGCTCGTACAGCACCGTGCCCAGGGAGAACAGGTCGCTGCGCTGCTCCACCGCCTCGCCGGACGCCTGCTCCGGGGACAGGTAGGCAATCTTGCCTTTCAATGACATTTCACCCGTCTGGTACTGCACGCGCGTGGCGCCCTTGGCCATGCCAAAATCCGTGAGTTTCACCTCGCCCTCAACGGAAACCAGCACGTTCTGCGGACTGATGTCACGGTGCACCAGGTCCAGCCGCGTGCCGTCCGGCTTGCGCCGCGCGTGCGCGTACCGCAGCGCCAGTGCCACCGCGTGGGCAATGTGCACCACCTCCGGCAGCGGCAGCTGGACGCCGCGCGCGCGCTGGGCGGTGAGCACCGCCTTGAGGTTCACGCCGTGCACGTATTCCAGCGCCACGTAGGGCTGGCCGTTGATGGCCCCGTGATCCAGCAGCTGCACAATGTTCCCGTGGGAGAGCAGCGCCGCGCAGGCGGCTTCGCGCGCAAACATCCCCACCGCGTCCGCGTTGGTCACCAGCTCCGGGCGGATGCGCTTGACCACGCAAAGCCGTTCAAACCCGGGGTCCGCACCCGGCGCACCGCGGTCAACGGCCAGGTAGACCTCGCCCATTCCGCCGGTGGCCAGCAGGGACTGCAGTTCGTATCTGCCAAAGGCCTGCCCCGCCATGCGCGCTCCATAACAGAGCCCCGGGTGCGCCGGAACGGTTGGTGCGACGCTGCCTGAAGTGCCTGGAGAGTGATGCGATTGGAACCCGGCTCACCGCGCCAGGTGCCGCGCCCAAAGCCCACGGCGGATTGCCCCGCGCGCGTGGTGCGCAACGCAGGGGCCGTTCTGGGTGCGTGACGCCGTTGATACTCAAGGGGCGCGCGACCGGGCGCGCCCCACCCGCTCACTTCTTGGCGGGCTTGGCCGTCTTGGCCTTGGCAGCGCCCTTGGCGGGCTTGCCGTGATGCTTGTGATGCGTGTCCGCCTTCAGCTCGCCCCGGGCGGCCTTGTTGGCCAGCAGCTGCAGGCGGCCAATGCGGCGGGCCACGGCGCGCTTGTGGAACACGCCCTTGGTGCCGGCGCGCGCCAGCTCAACCTGCGCCAGCTTGATCGCGGCGGCAGCCGTGGCCGGGTCGGCCTCGGCAGCGGCACGCGCCGCCTTGATCGCGCTGCGAACCTCGCTCTTGAGCGTGGTGTTGCGCGCATTGCGCTTGGTGGTCTGGCGGTGACGCTTTTCTGCGCTCTTGTGGTAGGCCACGGACTGCTCCTCTTATCGCGGGGACACACCCCCGAACGGGGCGCCGCTCTTACGTGGCCCCACATGGGAAATCAAGCGCGGATGCTCCATCGGCTGCTTGCAAGAAACCGCAGGGAGGACTCGGCTCCTGCCGAGCCGCTTGGGTTGCGCACGGCGCCAAACCGGCCCTTTGCACGGGGCTCGCCGGAAGGCGAGCCCTCCCGAACCGCAGGTCCACCGGTCTGGGTATGGCGGAGCAGCGCCGTCACAGGGGCATCAGCGGGGAGCAGGGCGCGCTTCCGGCGCAAGCGCCGCGCGCAGCGCTGACCAGTCCACGTTCAGAGGCGCCGCGCCGGCGGCGGGCGGGTTTTCGCGCGACAACTCCGCAATGCGCTCCATCCGTTCCCGGCTCAGCGGGTGGGTTCCCAACAACGCGGACACAGAACTGTCGCCGCCCTGCTGTTCCTCTTCCTTCGCCAGGCGGCCAAAGAACGCGGACAGGCCCGCGGTATCCAGTCCCGCCGCGGCCAACAGGCGCACGCCGTCGTCGTCAGCCTCAGTCTCCATCCCGCGCGAGAACTGCAGCTGGGTCAGCGTGGCCGCTCCCTGCAACAGCAGGCCGGTCACGGCGCTGACGTCCCCCACCAGTGCGCCCAGTGCCACCACAATGCCCAGCCGCTGCACCAGCATGCGCATGGAATGCCGCCGTTTCACGTGCGCCAGCTCGTGCGCCAGGACGCCCGCCACCTCCTCCGGGGACTCCGCACGCTGCAGCAAGCCGGTCAGCACCACCACCGTGCCACCGGGAAACGCCAGCGCGTTGACATCGTCACGCTCCAGCACCACCAGGCGGATGGCCGGCCCGCCGGGCCGCAGCCGTTCCACCATCACCTGCAGCGGGCCGGTGATGCGCGCGTCCTCCAGCCGCCGCCCGGACTTCACCACCTCCGCGCTGGCCACCTCACCCACCTGCGCGTCCACGGATTCCGGCACCAGCGCCAGCACCAGGTCCACCAGCGGCCCAAACACAAACGCCGTCCCCCCAACGACGAGCGCAACCAGCGCGGCCAGCGGGAGCAGCACCTTGCGCCGCCACGCGCCCAACCGGCGCGTCGCGTCCGCGCCCAGCATGGCGGCCACCGCCGGGTGGGACAGCGCCCGCAGGTCCGCCAGGATCCCCGCGTCTTCCGTCGTGAACCGCAGCCCGTCCGGGGACTCAAACACCAGGATTTGCTGGCGCGTCCCCTGCCGCAGGTGCGTCATGTGCGCAAACGGGATTTGCAGCGTGTCGCCGCCAGGGAGCCGGGCGGTGATGCCGGACGCGTCAACCACCAGCACGCACTCTGACCGTCCCAGCGGCAACGACGCGTGCAGCGCTCGGCCGTTGCGCGTCAAGATTCCCACCGTCACGGCGTCAGGCCTTGGCCCGTTCAAACACGGCCACCATGGCGGGCTGCGCCAGGATCCCGAACAGCCGGCGCTCATCCCGGAACGTGATCTTGATCTGCTGGCGGCTGGTGCCTGCTTCGTTGAGTTCGCGCTCCACCAATTGCGCGTCAATGGTGCGGGTGAAGAAGCGGTACGGGATCTGCCGGACCTGGTAGCTGCAGGCGGGCGCCGGGCCGGCAATGGGCTTGCGGAAGATGAACGCATAGGACTCGCGCGGGAACAGCAGCAGCAGGCGCGTGGGGTATTTCACGCCGTAATAGAGCTCAAATCCACCGCGGGCCGCGTCGTTGAGCAGCTTGGCCATGGCCTCCGGATCCACGGTGCGCGTGAAGAAGCGCGTCTTGTAGACGGCCACGCGCCAGTCGTACTCGGCGTCCGGGTTGTCTTCGTTGCGGCGGAACATCAGCCCAAAACCCAGCGCGGCAAGAATCACTGCAATCCGGCGCTGCTCAATGGAGAATTCCCGCCGAATCAACCGGTACCCGTCCTGGCATCCCTCGCGGATCGCCTCGACGAGACGCTCCGGGTCAAACAGGCCGGTGAACAGGCCGAGCGGGAACAGGCGGTAGCGGAACCGGAAGCCGCGGTGGTCAGACGTGGCGGATGCGGACAGAGCAGCAACGGGTGCGGCGGAGTTCTCCATGGTGTCCTCCTGGTCAAAACAGGGCCCCGCATACGGCGGCGCTTGCGGCGTAGCAAGATGGCCCGGCCCCCACTGCACGGATGGGCACGGGTAGGAACCGCAAGACAACGGACGCCAATCCCGTGGAATTCCGTCACCACGCTGGAAATTCGCACGCCACGGCAACGCCAACCTGCTGATTCTCCGGCGGTCCCGCGCTGGCACGAAACCCGCTGCACGTGCGCCACCGTCCCATGACCGCCCGCTGCTTGCCCGCGCTGTTCGCCCTGGTTGCTGCCGTGGGGTGTGCACCGGCTGACGCGGACCTGCGCGTCCTGGAGGGTCACCTGGAGGCGCTGGAGGAGCGCGTGGAGTTCCCGCGCGTGTCGGTGGGCGAGCGGGCGTTGGCGCACGCGCGCTTTCACAACCGCGGCGGCGCCAGCGTGCAACTGCGGGCCCGGGTTGAACCGGCGTATTCGGCGGTGGTGGTGCTGCGGCCCGTGGTCAACGTGGCGCCGGCGGGAACGGTGAGCGTGGAGCTGGCCTTCCTGCCGGTGGATGCGCACCCGCTGGAGGCAACCCTGCTGGTGGAGCATGACGGGGCCGCGCCCACGCTGCTGCGCGTGGCACTGGGCGGGACGGTCCGGCCCCCGCCGGATTGCGACGATCACAACCCCTGCACGCTGGACACGCAGGAACCGTTGGCCCCCGGCGGCTGCAACCACGCACCCGTTGAATCCGCGTGTGACGACGGTGACGCATGCACCACCCAGGACCGCTGTGTTGCGGGGACCTGCCAGGGCGGCGGGCCACTGGATTGTGACGACGGCGTGGCATGCACGGCGGACACCTGTGACCCCGCCGCGGGGTGCCGCAGCCTGCCGGTGAACGCGCGCTGCGCAGACCAGGACCCGTGCACGGCGGATGAATGCGCGCCCGCCGCGGGCGGATGCCGCAACGAGGTGGCCCCCACCGGCACGCCGTGTGGCCCGCCGTCCTGCGTGGTGATGAACCTGTGCGTCTCCGGCGAATGCCGCGTATTCCCCACGCCGGATGGCTTCCCGTGTGATGACGGTGATCCGTGCAGTGACGGTGACACCTGCGTGGCGGGGCAGTGCGCGGGCGGAACCGGCGGTGTGGGACTGGGCGACGCGGTGGCGGTGGTGGACGCAACCACCGCGCCGGATCCCACCGCCCGCGCGGATCCCTACTGGGACCCCGGGGTCCTGTTCGGTTACAGCCCGGTTGACGTGGTGGGCGCGGCGGCTTCCGGCGGGATGCCGTGGCTGTTCAACGGCGAATGCGAGAGCTCGCTGTGCGGCACACCCGCCGACAACACCACGACGCTGGTGGCTTGGCGTGGGTCAGAGGGCTGGGCCAACGGTTGCGCCACCTGGCCGTCCCAGTGCGCGTCCCCCGCGGACCCGTGCGCACCCGCGGCGGTCATGCCCGCTTCCATGCAGCTCAAGCTGCTCACGGTGAACGCGCAGGGTCTGGCGTGGCCCCTGCCGGATTTCCCGCTGGCGGACGTCTACGCGCGGGTGCGCCAGGGTCCGGGCAGTTTCGTGCCCCCGGCGTCGGCCGCGGCCGCCAAATCCATTGAATTCGAAGGCCGCCTTTACGGCGCCGCGCTGATCAATTTCGGCGATGGGTGCGCCGCCTGCTCGGAAACCCAGCCGGTGCCCAGCGAGTGCATACCCCACGGAACGGCGCTGGTGACGTTTGCCGCGGACCACTCCGGGTTCTCTGTGGGGGACGTCAGCTGGCTGGGCCCGCGGCTGGACGGCCAGCCGGCGCCACCCCTGCTGCAGGACTCCCGCGGCCTGCCCGCGCTGGATGTGAGCGTCCGTGACGACATGCTTGCCGTGGCAATGGCCGTGGTGAACCCGGATGTGTGCTTGGACTGCGATGAATGCGGGTGTTTCGCATCCGTGGATTTCCGCGTGAACATCTACCGGCTGCCCGGGGTGTATTCGTCCAGCCTGGCGCCGGCATGGGTAGCGCAGCGCCAGATCGCCGGGCCGCAGGCCTGGCCCGCACCGGTGGATGGCGTCGTGGATTTCCAGGTCATCCTGGTGCAGCCGGAAGCGCCCGTGGTGGCGTGGCGCCAGCCGGCCGGCGGCGCCACACCGGCCAGCGCATGCATGTTGGCGCCGGGCGCGCCTACGCAGTGGGTGGTTGTTGCCGGCGGCGCGGCGCCTTCCTGGGCCACGTCGGACGGCGCCACCCCGGTCAACGGCGTGCGGCTGCTGACAACATCGCGCGGGGTGGAGCGTGTGCGGTGGCAATCCACCGGAACGCTGGTGGACGGCGTATGCCGCATGCACGACGAGGTGACGCTGCACGGCTCCGAGGGCGCGTTCCCGCTGTGGTCGGTGGACCCGGAGCAGACCACGGACGCACTGGCGGTGCTGGGCGCGGCGGTGCTGCAGGACCGTGCGGTGATGGTTGGCGTCACGCTGGGCGGCCAGGTGACGCTGTCTTCGCTCCCGCCGGCGGGTGGGCCGGCCACGGGTCCGTCCGTGCACCGGGCCGGTTTTCCGCCGCAGGCGGGCCAGGCGCTGTCCGCGCGGCATGCGCCGGTGGTGGCCTCGGGTGCCGCCGGACGTCCGGGAACCGTGGTGACCATGGGCGAAGCCGGTATCTGGCGTGACTCCCTGCCGACACCCATCCTGGCGGTCCTGCCGCTGGCGTGCGGTGCGGGGCCCTGAGCGCGCGCCGTCTGGGCACCACCCATGAGGGATTGCCGTGTCTTCCCCGGGTGACGCCGGGCGCTGTCACGTTGACGGTCCGGGCAACGCTGCTAGGTTCCGGCGCGGGGTGGCCTGTCCAGTGGGGTTGAGGTCAATGGCCGATGCCGTCCGTGATGATTGTGCGTGATGAGGTCCTGAAGTTGCGCCTGGAAGGACGCCTGTCTGCCGCGGGCATCTCCGACGTGGCGCTCACGGTGGTGGCCAACGCCATGGAAGCGCTGGACCGCACCCGGGTGGAACCGCCTACCGTGCTGGTTGTGACCTCGGCATTGACGGGCACCACGCCCCCGGAGTTCTGCACCGCCGTGCGCGGGATACTGGGGGCGGCCTCCACCAAGCTGCTGCTGGTGACCGGCGCGGACCAGGCGCTGCTGGCGCAGC
>JACRCW010000142.1 GCA_016218805.1 Deltaproteobacteria bacterium
CCGAAGTTACCCTGCCGCCCTCACCGCCGGAACAACTCCCGTTGCTATAGCCACCACGCGCCTGAGTGAGCGCAAGCAATCCGTACGCCACCGCGGATGTCCGCGGTGCCGTATGCGCGGATCTTCCCGGGAAACAACACCTGTCTCCTGACCGCTTGGGCCACCAAGCGGCTCCTCCCGCCGCTCCCGTTGTTGCTCGTAGGTCACGCTTTCGGAGTAATAGACGGTCAACCGGTAATCGAGACCCCACGTCACCGAACGGTAGAAGAAATCCCACGCCACGCCGCCGATGAAGGTGTTGCGTTCCAGCAGCGTGACCTCCGCCTGCAGGCCGAACGAGGCCGCGGGGGGCGTGGGCGCGTCTGCGGCGGGGGACGCTTCCGGTTCCTCCTCTTCCGGGACGGGGAGCTCCCGCAGCAGCACCGGCGCGGCAAGGCCCGCGTCACACCGTGACGCGTGACGACGGAACCCCCGTCGTGTCCAACACCACGCCTTTCATCGCCCTGGCCCGGATTGGCCGCCTGGACCTGCTGGAGCGCGTGTTCGGTCGCGTGCTCTTGCCCGCCGTCGTGGCGGCCGAGTTGGGAGCCGCCAACAAGTCCGACTTGGTGGTTGACGTGGGCGCGCTTGCATGGGTCACCGTCGTTGACATGGAAACCCCAGACGCCATCGCGGCTCGCCTGGATGCGGGCGAAGCTGCCGCCATTGCGCTGGCCATCCGCGAGAAGGCTTCCGTCGTGCTTCTTGACGAGCAGCGGGCCCGCAAGGTGGCCAAGGCCATGAAGTTGCCGGTGGCCGGTACGTTCATGGTGCTGCTGCGCGCCAAGTGGGCTGGCCACGTGGTTGCAGTCCGCCCGCTGATAGACCAACTCCTGGCGACCGGTTTTCATGCCAGCCCCACGCTTGTGGGTGAGATGCTGCGCCGTGCGGGCGAGTCACCCTGAAGCGCGTGGCGAGCTTCCCGCAAGCACGCTACGCTTTCTACCGCCATGACCACGCTCCACCTCACCATCCCGGACGCCCTGGCCGGCCAGTTGAAGGACCCCGCGCCCGTGCTGGAACGCATGGCCCTGGAGGCGTTCCTTGTGCGGCTGTACGCGCAGGGGCTCGTGTCTTCGGGACAGGCCGGCAAGACGCTGGGGATGGCGCGCGTGGATTTCCTGGACCTGGTGGGCCGCCACGGCGTGACCGTGTTTGACAGCGACGTGGACTTTGATGCCGAGGCCGCGGTGTTGGACGCCGCTTGCGGTCCCCTCAAGTAGACGACGTGCAACCGCCGTCAGAACGGCGTGTACGGGAAGCGCGCCCGGATCTCTATCCACGCCTCCGGGCGCCAGCGCGGCATCACCAGCGCCAGTTCTTTCACGTCAAAGCCCAGCGGCGAGATGGCCACCGCCACGTCAATGGGCAGCGGCCGCAGCTCCAGGCTGGCGCCGACGGGGAAGCGCAACCCCGCGGTGACGGGGAGTTCGCGCCGGTAGGCGCGCACCGGTTCAAATGATCCCACCCGGACGCCCGCGCCCAGGAAGAACCCCACGCGCGCGTCGTAGGTCACGCTTTCGGCGTAATAGACGGTCAACCGGTAATCCAGACTCCACGTCACCGAACGGTAGAAGAAGTCCCACGCCACGCCGCCGATGAAGGTGTTGCGGTCCAGCAGCGTGACCTCCGCCTGCAGGCCGAACGGCTGGCCCACCTGCAAGCCGAACGAACCGCGCAGCCGGTTGAACCCGGACCCGCGCCGGAACGTGGGCGGTGCGGCGGACGGGTCCGGCGCCGCGGCGGCCGGGGTCTCCGCGCCGCGACTGCTGGCCTCCGCCGCCGCGCCGGACGCCGCGGGGGGCGTGGGCGCCTCCGCGTCTGCGGCGGGGGGAGCCTCCGGTTCTTCCTCCTCCGGGACGGGGAGGTCCCGCAGCGGCACCTGCGCGGCAAAGGCCCGCGGTGGCCCCGCCCACGCGGCGGGGCGCTCCGCCAGCGCGAACGCGAGGAGCAGCAGGAGCGTGCGAGGCATCACCATGGCGGCGGGGACCTAGAGCACACCGGGGCGGGCGTCGTCATCCGCCTCCCCGGGTTGCCCGCGGTGGAGGCCGTGCGTATGTTTGGCACACGCGGTCTCCGCCGTGAGCGGGCGGTCGTGTCTAACGTTCCACCACGGTCTCGCGCCGGAAAACGAAAAGGTCGGACACCATGTCATCCAAGAAGAAGGACCCCAAGACTGAGATGAAGGCGACCGACCTGCCGTCGGAGTTGCCCATTCTCCCCCTGCGCAACAGCGTGTTCTTCCCCGGCGCGGTGATGCCGCTGACCATCGGGCGGGCCAAGACCATCCGCCTCATTGAGGAGGTCACCCGGGAGAACAGCCTGCTGGGCATTGTCACGCAGAAGGCGCCCGAGATTGACGACCCCACGCCCGAAGACATGTTCCGCGTGGGCACGGCGGCGCGCATCATCAAGCTGGCGCGCACCGGCAAGGACGGCTTCAACATCGTGGTGCAGGGCATTGCGCGGTTCCGCGTGGACGGGTTTGGGCAGGAGGAGCCGTTCTTCATTTCGCGCATCACGCCGCTGATGGACGCGGGCCTGGGGGATGTGGAGGCGGACGCGCTGGCGCTGACCCTCAAGAGCACGGCGCGTGAGGTCATTGACCTGCTCCCTGAGATTCCCGTGATGGCCAAGCAGCTGCTGGAGTCCATCACCGAGCCGGGTCACCTGGCGGACATCATCACCGCCAACATTGACGCCACCATTGAGGAGAAGCAGGAGGTGCTTGAAGCGGTGCACCTGCGTGACCGCCTCAAGAAGGTGTTGGAACTCATCAGCCGGCAGTTGGAGGTGCTCAAGCTGTCCAACAAGATCAACACCCAGGTGAAGGGTGAGATGAGCAAGACGCAGCGCGAGTACTACCTGCGCCAGCAGCTCAAGGCCATCAAGGAGGAACTGGGCGAGCGCGAGGAGGACGAGAACGGCCTGGAGGAGCTGGAGAAGCGCCTGAAGAAGGCGGCGCTGGCCCCGGAGGCGGAGAAGGCCGCGCAGAAGGAACTGCGGCGCATGCGCAACATGCAGCCCAGCCAGGCGGAATACACCGTTGCGCGCACCTACCTGGAGTGGATGGCGGACCTGCCGTGGTCCAAGAGCTCCGACGACAACCTGGACCTGGACAACGCGAAGAACAAGCTGGACGGGGACCACTACGGGCTGGACAAGATCAAGAAGCGCATCATTGAGTACTTGGCCGTCCGCAAGCTGAAGAACGACATGAAGGGCCCGATCCTGTGTTTCGTGGGCCCGCCCGGCGTGGGCAAGACGTCGCTGGGGCGCTCCATTGCGGACGCGCTGGGGCGCAAGTTTGTGCGCATCAGCCTGGGCGGCGTGCGTGACGAGGCGGAAATCCGCGGGCACCGGCGCACGTACATTGGCGCGCTCCCGGGCCGCATCATCCAGGGCATGAAGAAGGCGGCCACCAACAATCCGGTGTTCCTGCTGGACGAGGTCGACAAGCTGGGCCACGACTTCCGCGGTGACCCGGCGGCGGCGCTGCTGGAGGTGCTGGACCCCGAGCAGAACAACACGTTCAGCGACCACTACCTGGACGTCCCGTTTGACCTGTCCAAGGTGCTGTTCATTGCCACCGCCAACCAGATGGACCCCGTGCCCCCCGCGCTGAAGGACCGCATGGAGGTGCTGGAACTCCCCGGCTACACGCGCGAGGAGAAGCTGCAGATTGCCCACCGCCACCTGGTCCCCAAGCAGCTGCGGGAGCACGGGATTGACACCAAGTACCTGGACCTGGGTGACAAGGCCGTGGAACTCATCATCAGCGGCTACACGCGTGAAGCCGGCGTCCGCAACCTGGAGCGCGAGATTGCCGGCGTGTGCCGCTGGGCCGCGGTGAAGGTGGCCAAGGGGCAGGCGGAGAAGAACACCGTCACCGACGAGGTGATTGCCGAGGTGTTGGGGCCCATCAAGTTTGAGAGCGAGGTGGCGGACCGCACGGGCATGCCGGGCGTGGCCACGGGACTGGTGTGGACGCCGTACGGCGGCGAAATCACGTTTGTGGAGATGACCAAGATGGCCGGCAAGGGCACCCTCACCCTCACCGGCAAGCTGGGTGACGTGCTCAAGGAGTCCGCGCAGGCCGCGCTCTCCTACGTGCGCGCGCGCGGCAATGAGCTGGGCATCTCCAAGACGGCGGACGAGCACTTTCTGGAGAAGCAGGACATCCACATCCACCTGCCCGAGGGCGCCATGCCCAAGGATGGCCCGTCCGCCGGCGTCACCATGGTGACCGCGCTGGTGAGCCTGCTGACCGGCCGCAAGTGCCGCCCCGACGTGGCAATGACCGGCGAGGTCACGCTGCGCGGCCTTGTGCTGCCGGTGGGTGGCGTCAAGGAGAAGGTGCTGGCCGCGCACCGCGCGGGCATCAAGCGGGTCATCCTGCCCGCGCGCAACGAGAAGGACATCATTGACATCCCGGAGCAGGTGCGGCGCGAGGTGGAGTTTGTGTTTGCCAAGCGCGTGGACGAGGTGCTGGCCGCCGCGCTGGAGGGCGGTCACCCCACCAAGGCGGACGTCCCGCTGATCACCCAGCAGGCGGGTCAGGCCTGATTCCCGCGCTGTCCGCGCCCAGTTCCAGCCAGAAGTGCCACCGCGCGTCCTCCTTGGGGGGCGGCGGTGCGCGTTTCACTTCGTCCGCAAATGCGCGCGCCCAGCGCGGGCTCGCCCGCACGGCGCGGGCCAGCAGCGCCAGGCCACCCGCCTGGTCACCGCGCTCAAACTGCGTGTCACCGAGCGCCTTGTAGGCCATGCAGTTGTTCTCATTGGGCGGCGCCGGGGTCCCGTCATCCGCGGGGCCCGGGTCACCCGGCCACAACGCCAGCGAACGCCGCAGCAGCGTCTCCGCAATGGCCCCGCCCAGGACGGGTTCCGCCTGCGCGTTGAGATGAGCCACCAGCAGGCCCCGCGCGCTGCCCGTCCCCGTTTCCTCCACCCGCAGCGCGCCGCCGTCCGGCACCAGCGTCACGCGGTGCGGGAGTTGCTGGCCGGGATGCGCCAGGTTGTGCTGCCACTGCGAGGCGACGAGTGGGTGCGCCCCGCGCGCATCCACGATCTCCTGCAGCAACTGCCCGGCGAGCCAGTCCAGGTCCGCGGGGACCCCGGCCAGGACGAGCGACGGCACGCCGGCGACCACATCGGCCGCGGAGCGCACCACGAGCGTCCCATCGGGTGCCGGGGTCGCGTTCACGTTGAGCCACTCGCGCGGGTGGGCGGTGCGTTGGCGCACCCGCCGCATGCGGTGCGCGGGATAGGCCCCGCCTGCCAACGCCACGGCAAGCCCCAGCGCCCACGCTGGCACCAGCGACTGTCCGGACCACGCCAGCCAGCCCACGCCGGCGCCCGCGGCGGCGGCAACCACAACAAGGACGCTCCACGGCTGCTTCACGGCCCGCTCCACGTTGTTCCAGGCAGCACCCGCAACCGCCCGCCTGCCCGCACCCACACCTCCGGGGCCCCATCTCCGTCAAGGTCCCCGGCCCCCGCCAGCAACGCGCCTTCCGGCAGCGGCAGCGCGCCCGGCCGGGCCGGCGAGAACAGCGTCTGCGCGCGTCGCAGCAGCGGGTCCATCGTTCCGTCGTCGTCCGCGTCCGCCCAGACGACCTGGTCGACGTTGGACAGCTCGCCCACCGTGGCCACGGACCCGGGGTGGAACTCCAGGACGGCGAGAGCACGCGCAGCAGGTTCATGCACAACGACGCGCTGCTGCCACGCGCGGACGTCCGCATCCGCCGAGAGGAGGCGTCCACTGAGGCCGCGCGCCGCCCAGCGGAGCACGCCGTCCGGCGCGTCCAGGACGTCCAACCGGCCATCCCCGTCCGCATCCACCAGCCACGAGCTCGGCGGCACCGCTCCCCCCTCCCACGTGAACAGGCCATCGCGGCCAAACGTGACGCCGTTGAACCCGCCGCGGCCGGGCACCACCAGGTCCGGGCGACCATCACCGGTGGCGTCCAACGGCCATGCGCCGGGGGCGTCTCCCAGGCCCCCCGCCTGCGCACCACCGCGCGCGCTCCACCGCCACGCCGTCCCGCCGGCGCGCAGCACTCCGTCCACCGCCCCGTCTCCGTCAACGTCGGCGGTCACCAGTTCCGTTGGCGCGGCGGGGGTGTACCCGGCCGCCCAGACCCGCGCGCCGCCCGGGCGCCAGGCCTCCAACCGTTCCGCACCCGCCACCACAATGTCCGTGCGCCCGTCATCATCCGCGTCCCAGGCCGCGGAGACTCCGGTGACGCCGAGCGACGCCGCCCGCACGGCCCCCGGGCAGCGCGCGACCCCGTCGACGGGGACCACGGCGACAGACGCCCCGCCGCTCACCGCCACCGCCAGTTGCACGCCGCCGTCCTCCTGGAAGGCCGCCGTGCGGCGGGGGGACGCAGCGACGGCAACGCTGGCGGCCGGCTGGAACGTCCCGTCCCCCGCACCGGTCAGCAGGCTCACCACGCCCTGCCGGTCGCTGGTCACCACGATGTCCATGCGGCCATCCCCGTCCGCATCCAACACCAGCGCATGCACCGCGTGGGTGGGGCCCGGCACGGGTGCCGCCGCCGCCAGGCCGCCATCACCCTGGTTCCGCAGCACGGAGATTCCCAGGAAGTGGCTCACCACCAGGTCAACGTCGCCGTCGTCATCCAGGTCCGCAGCAGTGACCGCCTCCGGTGCAAGACCCGCCGGAAGGTGCGCCGCGGACCCCAGCCCTCCCCGGCCGTCCCCTTGCCGCACCCAGACCCCGTCGTCACCCCACGCCACCACGACGACGTCCAGGTGCCCGTCCCCGTCCAGGTCGGCCAGCGCCACGTCGCGCGGGCGGGCTCCGGCGGGGGATTCGGCCAGCGCCAGCAGTCCGCCGCGCCCGTCATTGACCAGCACCGTCGCCGTGTCGGCGCCTTCGTTGGCGGTGACCGCGTCCGGGCGGCCATCCTCATCCAGGTCCCCCACCGCCACCGCATATGGGTTCACGCCGGCCTGGGTGCGGCGCTCATCCATGAACGTGGCGGCGCCCACGCCGCCAAAGAACACGCTGACCGTGTCCTCGTCATGGTTGCTCACCACGGCGTCCAGCAGACCGTCCCCGTCCATGTCCGCCAGCACCACGCGCTCCGGGCCCAGCCCTGCCGGCCGTTCGCGCGGCGGCGCAAACCCTCCGCCGGTGCGCCCCTCCAGCCAGGTGAGCGTTGCGGCGCCGTGGCTTGTGGTCACCAGGTCTGCAACGCCCTCACCGGTCACGTCCCCCACCGCCACACCCGTGGGGCCGCGGCCCGCGGGCAGCACGCGCGGTTGGGCCAGACGGGGCGGCGGGATGGCGATGACGTCCACGGACAACTCCGTGGGCGGCCCGGCCACGCCGGCCAGGACCGGTAAGACACGCAAAGTCACCGCGCCAGGCGCGGCGCCATCCGCCACCGGGTCCCAGGAGAGCACCGTGGTCCTCCCGGCGGCGGATGCGGGACGCGCCCGGGGTCCCATCCCCAGCTCGCCCAGGCGCGCGCGGGTCCACCGCCCGTCCTGGGCGGCGCGCCAGGCAACGTGCATGTCCGTGCGCCGACCCTGGTCCTGCACCAGGCCCAACCCCACCAGCAGGCACCCCGGGCCGTCACTCACCTGCACGCCGGTGACGCGCGGCGGCGTCACCAACTCCCACGGCACCCGGGACACCACGGCGTCAGCCACGCGCGCCGTGAGGTAGACGGGCCCTGGCGGCGCATCCGCCGGCGCGGTGATGGACCCGTTCCACGCCTCCCAACCGCCGGCGGTGACCCTGTGGTCCGCGGGCCCGCCGCCGCCCATGCGCGCGCCGTCCAGCGCCTCCAGCACCAGCTCCAGCCGGACGACGACGTCATCCGCCCGCGGGTTCTCCACCAGGACGTGAACCATGCAGTCCGCCCCGGCGACCGCCACCGGCGCGCGGGGAACCAGGCGCACCTGCAGCGGCAGCGTGCCAGGCACGTCGCCTCCCGGTGCGCAGGCGAGCCCCGGCACCAGCGCCGCAATGGCCTTCCATCTGCCCGTCATCCTTGACTTCCCCACGACCGGCCCTTATTTGCCCGCCCACTTTCAGCCGGACCCACGGGACACCCCGTCCCGTGTACCTCCCGCTGGGGCAGGAACGCACCATGAAGCCCGACATCCATCCGGTCTATCCCTTCGCCACCATCCAGTGCGCCTGCGGCGCAGCGTATGAGATGCGCTCCACGCGCGGCGCGTACCACATTGAAATCTGCTCGGCGTGCCACCCGTTCTTCACCGGCAAGCAGAAGCTGTTGGACACTGAGGGCCGCGTGGACCGCTTCAACCGGAAGTACAAGCGCGCCCCCGCCGCCGCACCCAAGGCCTGATTCCCGTCGGCGCCATGGGCCCGATGGACCTGTTGCACCGCGTTGCGCCGGGTCGCCCCGCAGCCCTGGCGCTGCTGTTGGCCGCGCACGCGGCCGGTTGCGCCACCTACCAGGACCACATGCGCGCGGGGCGCTATGCCACGGCGTGCGCCATGGTCCGGGACACCCCGGACGAATCCCTGTTCCGCACCTGGGTCCAGGAACACTGGACCACGCACGTGGCGCGGGTCCCGCGTGAACAGGTGGAACAGATGCTGGGCGGCCCGGTGGCCGGCTACGGCGTGGGCCTGGCGCTGTACGAAGTGACGTCGGAAATCCCCGGCGGCCGGGTCAGCCTGCAGCCGCCTGCCGGCGCGCTGCGGCCGCATGAACTCATTGCCCTCATGCAGCCCCTGGTGCTCCCGGACGAGCCGGTGCTGCCGCCCGGCCCCCTGGACGTGGCGGACTTCCAGCCCGCCGCACCGCCCGCGCGCGAGGAGGCGCGCAGCTCGTCGGGGTCGGGGCTGATGGAGGCGGCGGGCTCGCTGCTGGGGGCGTTCTTTGACGTGGGGCGGGTGGTGGGTGCGGTGGCCATGCTGCCCGCGGCGCTGACGGTGGGCATCACCGTGGGAAGCATGGAGGTGTTTGTCCACGGGTTGGGCGGCGTGCAGAAGTGGACCGGCGCGCTGGGCGGGACCTACGTGCCGCCGCCACCGGCCTCCAGCCCCGTGTTTGACGTGCCGGTGTTCCGGACGCGGTCTCCCAAGCCGCAGGGCCGCGCGGACGCGCTGCTCACCGCGGAGGAATACGAAGCGCTGGTGGCGACCCGGCGCGCAGCCTGGGAGGAGCGCAGCGCCGCCGTGGAGGCGGAGCGCCAGCGGCGGTTGGAGTTGGGCAACCGCCTGGGCGGGCTGGTGTCCTGCCGCGTGGACGGACCGTGCCGGCTGGTGGCGGTACCCGGCAAGCACACGGTGGACGCCAGCACGTCCCACGTCCAGGGCGACGATTGGTGCGAGACCTACGGGTTGACGCGCGAACTGGATTTTCCGCCGGTGGCGGAGCCCGGCCCACCGTGGCCGGCCCCGCGCGGCGAACCGGCGATGGTGCTGGAGGACGCATCCGCGCCGGCGTGGGCGCAACTGGAGGCGGTGACCACGGACCTGCCCTGGCCCACGGCGACGGCGGCGCTTGGGGCGGAGGGCCTGCTGTGCCAGGTGAGCCTGCGCAAGGCGGCCTGGGAGCGCGGCACGCCGCCGGCGCTCACGGTGCGCGTGACAACGGGGAGGGAAACGCCGCGGGTGCAGCGCTGGCACCTGGGCACGGTCCGCAAGACCACGTCGTTTGTGGTGCCGGCCGCGCACCTGCAAGCGGGCGAGCGGTTGCGCCTGGGCTTTGCGGACCCGGTCACCCAGCGCGGCCTGGGCGGTGGGATGGTGGAGATGACGGGGGCGCTGCCGCTGGTGGTGGCGAGCCCGGCGGTGGAGGCGCGCTGCACGGCGCTGCCGGCCGACGCGCTGGCGGCGGCAATCACGGCGCGGGGCGCGCGGATGGACGCCGCGTTGGACGCGCTGGACGCTGCGCTGCAGGCCAGGGACCCCGACCGCGTGGCCCGGTCACGCGCCGCGGCGCGCCGGGCGCTGGTGGACCTGGCGCAGCACAGCGGGTGGGTGGCGCCGGCGCTGGCGGAGCGGTGGGCGCGGTTCACGCGCGTGGACCCGGCGGAGCGGCGCTGAAGCGCCTCAGGCGTGCGGCGGGGCCAGGTGTTCGGTGTAGCCCGGATTGCGGTGGTTCTGCCCCGGGTTGTGGGCGTCCCAGCAGGAATCCGAGCAGAAGTAGAGCTGGAAGCGCTTGCGGTTGCAGGTGGACACCACGCACTTGAGGTAGGCCCCGCCATACGGAATGGGCTTCTTGCACACGCTGCACTTGCTCCAGGCGGTGGTGGGGTCGGGCGCGGTCATGCGTGGGCCTCAATGAGGTGTGGGAGGCTACCACGCGCGGGGAAGTGAGCCAGGTCCGGTGTTCCCTCTGGTAGAACGCTGCACAGGAACCGTTGCGTGCCGCGGCACGTGGAGGATGCATGGGCCGACTGCATTGGCTCGCGGGGTGCGCGCTGCCCGGGGTGCTGCTGGCGTGTGACGCGCTGCTGGACGTGGAGATGTGCGGCAAGCACTGCTCCACCGCGTCCGACTGCGGCGGGTCCTACGCGTGCACGGACGGTGTCTGCGCCGGGGAGCCCTGTGGCAGCGGCGTGACGGACCCCGCGGGTACGGGGAGCAGTTCCGGCGGACAGGTGGGCACTTCGTCAGGCGGCGCCACCTCCGGGGCCAGCTCCCACGGCAGCGGCCATTCGTCGTCGGCGCCGGCCAGCTCGGCGGCCGTGGTGTCCTGCATGAACGGCTCCACCCCGCGGCCCGGCGGCACCGCCTGCGGCACGGGGCAGGTGTGTGATGGCCAGGGGAGTTGTCGGAGTGGCTGCTGGATCGGCGGGCAGCTGGTGTCGCCGGGGCCGGCACCCGGCGCGCCGTGCCGCGCGTGTGTTCCCACCACGGACACCACGGACTGGTCCAACGCGCCGGCGGGTTCGCCGTGCACGGACCAGGACGCGTGCACCACGGACGCATGCAACGGCAACGGGCAGTGTGCGTCCCAGCCCAAATGCACCGGCAGCACACCCACGTGCATCCCGGCCACCGGCGCCTGCCGCTGCTCCAACAACCCCAACAGCTGCAGCACGGACCCCGCGGGCAGCGTCTGCCGCGCCATGAGCGGGCAGTGCGGCTGTTTTGATTCGGGTGACTGCCCCGCCGGGACGGCGTGTGACCTGACCACGCGCACCTGCGGGCCGTGCAACACGCCAGACGCCTGCGGTGACGCGTGCGACGCGTGCCGCAACGCGGCCGGGATGACGCTCAACGAAGGCTCCTACTGGACCTGCACCAGCACCAGCCTGCCAGCGGACCAGGCGTGCCAGCCGGTGGCGTGCGACGCCACGCGCGCCAACTGCAACGGCGATGACAGCGACCAGTGCGAGGTCAACCTCGCCGACGACCCGGACCACTGCGGTGCGTGCGCGCTGCAGTGTGATTCGGGCAGTTGCGTCCAGCGGCAGTGCACCTGCCCGTCCGGGGACTGGCAGTGCCCCATGAACCAGGGTTGCGGCGGCAGTGGCGCGGGGCGGTGCCGTTGCGGGGGTGACAACGAGTGCCCCGGCCCGTTGTACACGTGCAACAACAGCACCCGGATCTGCGAGCGGTGACGGGGTGGCCATGGTGACGTTCGCCTGGATGCTGGTGCTGGCCGCGGCCGTGACGCCGCCGGAGCCCGCCGGGGAGTTCAGCCCGGACATGGTGGACGCGCTGCGGCGCGCGCAGGGCCACCTGGACGAGTTGGAGGACCAGAAGGCGCTGGATGCGCTGGAACCGCTGGCGGCGCGGACGGACCTGGTGAGCGCGGAGGTGGCGCAGGTCCAACTGTGGCGCGGCGCCGCGCTGATGGGGCTCAACCGCGAAGGGGAAGCCCGCGAGGCGTTTGCCGTCTCCCGCGGGTGTGACCCGGGCCTGGCGCCGCCCGCCCGGCTGAGCCCCAAGATTGCCAAGGCGCTGGCGTCTTCCAAGCCGGGCTTCTGCACCGCGGTGGCATTTGCCGCCTGGGATCCCGCACAGGCCGGACCGCGCCCGCCCGCCTATGACCCACCGCCGCCGCCCGTGACGGCGTCCGCGCGGGGCCGCGGGGGCCCTCCGGTGCTGGCAATTGTGGGCGGAGGCGTGGTGGCAGCCGGCGGGGTGGTGCTGCTGGCCGGTGGCCTGGGAGCCGTCCTGGCCATGAGCGCGCTGGCCGGTTCTTTCCCGGTTCACGACGCCGCGGTGGCCAACACCGAGGCACGCCAGGCCCGGCAGCAGGCCATTATTGCGCTCTCTCTGAGGCTCGGCGCAGCCGCGGGATTGGCCGTGGCGGGCCTGGCCGGATTGGTCGGACTGGGCACCCTGCTCGGCGGTGTCGGCGCGGCCACGGTGGGCGTCCTGCGCTGAAACGCCCCTCCATTCCAAGAGTTCAAGGTGCCTTCGGCGGGACGGCGGAGGCTGCCCGGACACCCGCTTGACCGCCCAGGTGCGCTGATGTAGGTGCACGGCGTGACTCATGAGTGAGTTACGTCAGCCACCCGAGGGCGACCATGCGCATCTACATCAACGTTCTTACAGTTCTTTTCTCGCTCATTCTCCTGGGATGCGGGGGCGAAGGACCGGCCGTTCCGGTGGCGATGGCGGGGTTTGGGGCGGAGCCGGCGCTGGGGGCCCAGGATGAGGCAGACCGGGCCTGCAGGGTGGTGCTGCGCGATGTGATGCGGCTGCCGGGCGGGGAGGATTTCGCCACGCGGTGCCAGGGCGGCGCGTGCCAGTACGTGTGGACGGGCCGCGTGGACGTGTCGCGTGATGCGTATCCGTCCCGGGCGGAGGTGGGCGTGCTGTACCGCGGTGCTGACGGTGCCTGGCGCGAGGTGGCGGCCGGCCCGGTGCAGGGCGGGCGCGTGGGGTTCTTCGGGTACAGCTTTGAGATGAGCGACGGCCTGTTTGGGCCGGAGGCGGGGCAGTACCCCGAGGGCCAGCGCATTGAGCTGGTGCCGTTCATCCGCCGCGCCGACGGGACGCGCCTGTTTGATCACAACCGGCACCCCGGTGACGGTGACAACCACGTGCTGGACGCAACCAACGGCTACGGTTGGGGCGGCGACGACGCGTGCGCGCCGGTGGCGGGCACCGTGACGTTCTCCGAAGACTGGAGCGAACACGTCAGCGGGACGCTGCACGCCGGCGGCTGGATGTCCCTCTGGTACGACCTGGACCGCCTGTCCTCCTGCCGCGCCACGCACAACGGCTACCCGGCCTGGGACCTGGTGGCGTACGCGTACTTCCTCCCCGTGGGCGAACTTGCCACCGGCAGCGTGCGGTCCATGCTGACCATCAACGGGTCACCCACCAACGACGCCGTGGAGCAGCCGCTGGAACTGCGGATCCCGCGCGGCGCCACGTCGGTGGAGGTCTGGTTCCAGAACTACTCGGGCGCGGGCAACAACTGCCAGAACTGGGACTCTGACTTTGGGGCCAACTACCGGTTTGAGATCCTCCCCCCGGTGGATGATGCGCGCTGCCAGGACGTGGAGCGCTGGAACCGCATCTACGGCGGTGAAGCCTCCTGTATCCGCACCATGCCGGAGCAGCAGTACGACGCGACGAACTGCGAGTTCACCGTGACCGGGTTCGGGCACGGCTATGAGGGGCACTACGGCATCCCGGTGGAGTGGCTGGAGGCGTATCTCCACGTCGGCGCGGTGGACGGTGAGCCGCTGGAGGTGGGCATGCTCACGCGCTTCACGGACACGGGTAACGGCGTGCCGGGCGAGACGTTCTCACTGGGCACACCCATGGGTGATGGGACGTGGAAGACGGGGTTCACCTTCCACGCGGAGGCGCCGCAGGGGCGGCGGTGGAACTACCGCGTGGACCAGGTGGCGTTCTTCCTGGACGTGCGGCGCCCGTCAGGCAGCGTGGTGCGCCTGTGGCAGAGCCGGCGCGGAGCCAACTACTCCTGGGATGATGCGTTTGGCGCGGGCGTCACGCGCGTGTCCATTCCATACGGCAACGTGCAGTGGGCCAACGACGGGGCGGGTGTCTTCGACAGCCGGCGGGCCTGCCAGTAGTTTCCCCGCGCATGCCTGACCTGGTGGTCTCCGCGCTGGAACAGCTGGGCTTCACGGCGACGGACGCCAAGGTCTACCTGGGGCTGGTCCAGGCCCACCCCGCCACGGGCT
The DNA here is from genome assembly GCA_016218805.1 of Deltaproteobacteria bacterium. GTDB lineage: Bacteria > Myxococcota > JACRCW01 > JACRCW01 > JACRCW01 > JACRCW01. Next base: position 14,173 of record JACRCW010000142.1, read on the forward strand.
ACGAACTCTCCAAGCGCACGGGGGTGCCGCGCTCCGCCATGTACGCGGTGCTGGCGCGGCTGGAGCGCGAGGGCCTGGTGCGTGCGGTGCAGGCCAGCCCCGCCCGTTACGAGCCGCTGCCACCGCAGCAACTGGTGGCGCGGCTGAAGGACCGGCACCAGCGTTCGCTGGATGACCTGCAGCACGCGCTGGAACGGCTGGACAACCTGCCGCCGCCGCCCGTGTTGTGGGCGACGACGGGTTACGAGGCGATCCTTGCCGAGGCGGAGGGGCAGATCCGCGGCAGCCGGCAGGTGGTTGCGGCGTCATTGTGGCAACGCGAAGCGCTGCGGCTGGCCCCGGCGTTGGAGGACGCGCGCGCGCGCGGCGTGGCGGTGGTGTTGTTCTCCTTCACGCCGCTGCCGCTGCAGGGGCCACGCGTGTACAGCTACGGCATCACGGAGACGGAACTGGAGCGCTACTGGCCGCACAAGCTCATTGTGGTGGCGGACCGGCGGCGCGTGCTGGTGGGCGGCGCTGAACCCGGCCAGGCCACGCGTGCCACCGTCACCGACGAGTCCGCGCTGGTGGAGATGGCGCTGTCCACCGTGGTGCTGGACCTCACGCTGCTGGGGCAGCGGCTGGGCGTGGACACCTCCGGCGCGGTGGGGCTGCTCACCGAGCACCTGGCGCCGCTGGACACGCTGCTGCCACCGCCGCGGCGGACGTGAGCAACGCGGTTGCTGTGGCGAGCACCGGGTTCCATGCTCCGGCCGCCCGCACAGCGGGCTCACGACCGGTGGCTTGCCCGTCACGTCGGGCCGCGGGCATAGTCGCGCGCTGTGAACCTTTCGTCGCCACCGCTCCCTGACCAGGTGCAGCGCGCACTGGGTGCGCTGCGCCTGTTCCGCGAGTTTGCCGATCCCCTGTTCCTGGGCGCGGAGAACATCCCGGCGCACCGCCCGCTGGTGTTTGTGGGCAACCACACCACCTACGGACTGTTTGACACCATGTTCCTGTTTGAGTGGCTGTACCACGCGCACGGCATCTTCCTGCGCAGCATGGGTGACCACGTGCACTTCAAGGTGCCGCTGTGGCGGGACGTGCTGTCCGGCTTTGGCGTGGTGGAGGGTGACCGGGAAACCGCCTCCACGCTGCTGTCCACGCGCGAGTCCATCCTGGTGTTCCCCGGCGGCGCGCGCGAGGTGGCGCGGCGCAAGAACGAGAAATACCCGGTCATCTGGAAGGACCGCACCGGGTTCGCGCGGCTGGCCATCCGGCACGGTTGCGACATCATCCCGTTCGCGGCCATCGGGATCGACGACGCGTGGGACGTGGTGTACGACGCCGAGGACGCGTTCCACAGCCGGCTGGGTCCGGTGCTCAAGGTGCTGGGGGTGCGGCCCGAAGCGACGATGCCGGTGGTGAAGGGACTGGGCGGCACGCCGCTGCCGCGCCCGGAGCGCGTGTACTTCCGCATCCTGCCGCCGGTGTCCACGCGCGCGGTGCAGGGACGCCAGGATGACGATGCGGTGGTGATGGAGGTGCGGGAGCGCGCGCGCACCGCGGTGCAGCGGGGCATCACTGAGTTGCTGCGCTTCCGCGAACTGGACCCGGACCGCAACGTGTTCCTCCACGCCGGGCGGCGCGTGGTGGAGAAGCTGCTGGAGCCGGCCGCGCGCGCGCGCACCAAGCCCGGGCCGTGAACGCGCCCACGCGGACCGTGCTGTGCCAGGACGCGCTGCTCTGGCTGGCGGAGCAGCCGGTGCTGGCGGGCGCGTCGTTCTTCTCGTCATTGCCGGATGTTTCTGAGCTGGGCGGGATGCCGCTGCCGGACTGGCGCACCTGGTTCATCCGCGCCGTTGAGCTCATGATGTCCCGCTGCCCTGACGACGGTGTGGTGATTCTCTACCAGACGGACATCCGCCAGCAGCGCCGCTGGATAGACAAGGGGCACCTGTGCCAGGTGGCCGCGGACGGCGCGGGCCTGGCGCAACTGTGGCACCGCATTGTCTGCCGCGTCCCACCGGGCACTGCCACCACGGGGCGGCCCGCCTACGCGCACCTGCTGTGCTTTTCCCGCGCGCTGCTGCCGGACCTGTCCCGCCCCGCGCCGGACGTGCTGCCCGCGCTGGGCACCATGACGTGGACGCGCGCCATGGGCATGGCCGCGGTCCGCCACGCGGTGGACTTCATCCGCACGCAGACCCGCAGCCACACCGTGGTGGACCCGTTCTGCGGCGTGGGCACCGCGCTGGCCGCCGCCAACGCCGCGAGCTCCACGCCGTGGGCGTGGAACTGTCCCGGAAACGCGCGCGCCGCGCGCGCGCACTGGTGCTCCCCCCGGAGGAGATCCCGCGCGGCTGGCCGGGGGTTGCCTCCCGCCCGCCCGGCCCGTATTGACTCTCACGTCAACCGCGGTCCCCGCCCCTGGCAGAGGCCGCTTCACGACGAGGAGGCAGGGATGAGGGAAGCCGTGATTGTGGACGCCATCCGGACGGCGCGGGGCAAACGCAAAGGCGGGTTTGCCGCCACCCACCCCATGGACCTGGCCAGCCACCTGCTGAAGTCAATGGTGAAGCGCAACCCCGCGCTGCCGGTGGACCGCGTGGATGACGTGATCCTGGGCTGCGTGACGCCCGTGGGCGAGCAGGGGTTCAACATTGCACGCGGCAGCGCGTTGGCCTCCGGGCTGCCCATCAGCGTGCCGGGTACAACGATCAACCGCTTCTGCGGGTCGGGCCAGCAGGCGGTGCACTTCGCGGCGCAGGCCATCATGAGCGGCGAGATGGACATTGTGCTGGCCGGTGGCGTGGAGCACATGACGCGCGTGCCCATGGGGTCTGACGGCGTGGGCGGGGATGGCCCCATGAGCCGCGAGCTGCTCACGCGTTTCCCCGGCCTGGTGCCGCAGGGCCTGTCCGCGGAAATGGTGGCGGAGAAGTACGGCTACAAGCGGGACGCGGTGGACCGCTTTGCGCTGCTCAGCCAGCAGCGCGCGGCGGCGGCCATTGAGGCGGGCCGGTTCAAGAATGAGATCGTCCCCATGGAGGTGACGGACCTGGAGGGCAACAAGCGCGTGGTGGACACGGACGAGCACCCGCGCCCCGGCACCACGCTGGAGGCGCTGGGCGCGCTCAAGAAGGCCTTCAAGGAGGACGGCGTCATTTCCGCGGGCAACAGCAGCGGCATTGTGGACGGCGCGTCCCTGTTGCTGGTGATGGAGAAGCAGAAGGCCCGCGAGCTGGGCCTGAAGCCGCGCGCCGCCATCCGCCACATGGCGGTGGCCGGGTCTGACCCGGTGATCATGCTGCTGGGGCCCATCCCGTCCACGCACAAGACGCTGCAGCGGTCCGGGCTCAAGATGTCCGATATTGACTTGGTGGAGATCAATGAGGCGTTTGCGCCCGTGCCCATGGCGGTGATGCAGGAGCTGCACATGGACCCGGAGCGGGTGAACGTGAACGGCGGCGCCATTGCGCTGGGCCACCCGCTGGGCGCCACCGGCGGGATCCTGTTGGCCACGCTGCTCAACGAACTGGAACGGCGCGACAAACGCTACGGGATGAGCACCATGTGCATTGGCTACGGCATGGGCATCACCTGCGTGCTGGACCGCCGCGTCTGAACCTGCGCAAGCCACGCCACGGCGTGCGGTTGCCGCCGGGGACCCCCGGAGGGATGCTGCCGGCGCGGCGGGTGGGGTCCCTCCGCACGAGGTCCAACAGGTGGGCGCACGCATCCTGCTGGTGGACGACGAGCCGGTGATCCTCCGCAGCCTGGAGCGCCTGCTGACCAACCACGGACACCAGGTGGTGGTGGCCGCTGACGGCGAGGAAGCGCTGCGCGTGGCCCGGCAGAGCATTCCGGACCTCATCCTCAGTGACGTCCGCATGCCCAACATGGACGGCCATGAACTCCTGGCCGCCCTGCAGGGTGACGCCACGCTGGCGCGCATCCCGTTCATCTTTCTTACCGCCCATTCGGAGCCGGATTCCGTGCGGCTGGGGATGGGCCTGGGCGCGGATGACTTCCTGTCCAAGCCGGTGCTGCCCAATGACCTGCTGGCCGCGGTGAACACGCGCCTGGAGAAGGCCGCGCGCGCGCATGATGAGGCCCGCCGGCTGGAGCAGCACGCGCGCTTCCTGGAGCACCATGACCCGCTGACCGGGCTCTCCAACCGCGCGCTGCTGCTCTACCAGGTGGAGCTGCTGATGCGCGGCGAACGCGGCACGCGCGACGGCGTGGTCATTGTCTGCGTGGGCCTGGACCGGTTCACGCACATCAATGACACCTTTGGCGGGCGCGCCGGTGACGACGTGCTGTGCCAGGCGGCGCGGCGGCTGCTGGAGTTGGTTGCGGGTGACCAGGGCGCGGGGCCTGAGCTGGTGGCGCGCCTTGGGAATGACCTGTTTGCGGTGGCCATGCCGGCCCGGGGCGGGGTCACCGCATGCGTGGAGCGGTCCCGCGCCGCGCTGGCCCGGCCCTACCGCGTGGGCACGCAGGAGACGTTTGTGTCCGCGTGCGTGGGCGCGGCCGTGTTCCCGGCGGACGCCACCCGCGCGGACGCGCTGTTGCTGTGCGCGGAGACCGCGTTGCGCAGCGCCAAGACGGAAGGCCCCGGGCACGCGGCGTACTTTTCGCCCGTGCTCAATGCGGATGCCTCGCGCCGCGTCCGCCTGCGTGATGACCTGCGCCGCGCGCTGGGAACACCGCAGTTGGAGCTGCATTACCAGCCGCAGATTGACATCTCCTCCGGGAGGATGGTGGGCGCGGAGGCGCTGCTGCGCTGGACGCACCCGGCCGAAGGCCCGCAGCCACCCGGCGAGTTCATCCCCCGCTGCGAGGACGACGGCCTCATCCTGCCGGTGGGCGAGTGGGTGGTGGGTGCCGGGTGCATCCAGGCCAAGCAGTGGCTGGACGCCGGGACCCCGCTGCGCGTGTCCGTCAACGTGTCCCCGCGCCAGCTGTGGGACCAGGACGTGGTGGCGGTGGTCAGGCAGGCGCTGGAAAAGACCGGGCTGCCCGCCCAGTGGCTGGAGCTGGAAATCACTGAGACGGCCACCGTGCGCGGGATGGAACGCATCATGCCGCAGCTGCTGCGCCTGCGGGAGATGGGCGTGCTGCTGTCCCTGGATGACTTTGGGACGGGGTATTCCAGCCTCAATCACCTGCGGCGCCTGCCCGTCACGGGCGTGAAGGTGGACCAGGGGTTTGTCCGCGGCATGCTGACGGACGCGGGGGACGCCGCCATTGCCCGCGCGGTGGTTGAACTGGGCAAGAGCTTCCACCTGGGCGTGGTGGCTGAAGGCGTGGAGACGGCCGAGCAAGCCGCGGCGATGCGCGCCCTGGGCTGCGAAGTCATGCAGGGCTACTTCTACGGCCGCCCCGTCCCGGCGCGGGAACTGCGCCCGCCCAGGCGCGCCGTGTGAACCCAATCAGAACGGCACGCGGCGGGTGGACCGGAGCCGCACCCAGGACGCCTCAGCGCAGGAGAACCCGGCATGGCAGGCCAACAATCAGCGCTCCGGAAACCGCGGACGCCGCAAGCGGTCATCTCAGAGTTGCAGCAGCGCGCTGCCCAGGGGCGCTCCTTGGCCTCACGCGCCAACCGGCGTAGCTCGCTGTATGCGAGCGCGGTGGACCTGTTCGGGAACTGGGGAAGCGCGGTCGCGGCCGCCGGTTTGCTCACCCCCGCTGCGCCCGCCACCGGTGACATCATCACGGGGCTCCGCGAACTGCTCGCGGGGAAGGATCCCCTTGACCTGGCGGCCGCCCTTGCCGCGGACCCCCACCGGGTGTTCGCTGCCCAGAAGCGGTTCGGTGGCTGGCAGGCCGCGCTGGACGCGGCGGGACTGTTGCCGCTGCCGCCGCCGCCGCGCGGCTCCTGGGTCTGTCGTGTCGGCTCCGTCGGGTTTGCTGAGTTGTGGGCCGTGGTGACCCACCTGTGCACCGATCGGACAGCGGTCATCCTGGCGCGCCGGTTCCTTGAGGGCATGCTGTTGCAGGAGATCGGCCGGAGCGAAGGCGTGACGCGGTCGCGCATCGAACAGATCGTCAGCCGCCACCTGGACGGTTTGGAGCCCGCGTTCGGAGACGTGGCGCGCGCACTGATGCAGCAGCTTGACGGTGTGCTGGCTCAGCTTCCCGCCGGCCTCAGCGTCGGAGAGCTCCACCTGGTGGGTGCGCGGCGCTTGGGCGAGATTGCCCTGGCGGCTGCGCTCGCCGGACGCGCCGCCCCCGACGTTCTGGAAGACCGCATCTCGGCCCGCAGACCATCCCGGTCCTGAAGATGGCGCGGCGGGTGTGCAGCCGTTGACCACAGCCCATGCACCCGTGTGGCCAGCGCGTTAGGTGGCACACGAAGGAGGGGTGCCAAATGTCTTTGCGCATCGGAGATGAAGCGCCAAACTTCACCGCGCACACCACCGAGGGCCCGATCGAGTTCCACACCTGGATTGGAAACAAATGGGCGATCCTGTTCTCGCATCCCAAGGACTTCACCCCGGTGTGCACCACCGAGCTTGGCTACATGGCGCGCATCAAGGCCGAGTTCGACAAACGGAACACGAAGGTCATCGGCCTCAGCGCGGATTCGGTGGAGGACCACAAGCGGTGGGCCCAGGACATCCAGCGCACGCAGGGCGCGGCGCCCAACTACCCCATCATTGCGGACTCGGACTTCAAGGTCGCCAAGCTCTACGGCATGCTCCCCGCGGGCGTCAGCGGCGACGCGAAGCTGCGCACGCCGGCGGAGAACGCCACCGTGCGGGCCGTGTTCGCCATTGGGCCGGACAAGAAGGTCAAGATGATCCTCATGTCCCCTATGACCACCGGCCGCAACTTTGACGAGGTCCTGCGCGTGCTGGACTCCATCCAGCTCACCACGCGGTACAAGGTGGCCACGCCGGCCAACTGGAAGCAGGGGGATGACGTCATCATTGCCGGATCAGTGAGTGACGAAGAGGCGAGAAAGCAGTTCCCCGGCGGCTGGCAGGCGCCCACGCCGTACCTGCGCATTGTCCACCCGCCGGCGTAGGGCCTAGAACGGCACGTCGTCGCTCGGAATATCGCGACGCGCCAACCACGCTCCATCCAGTTCCACCAGCTGCCTCGGCGCGACACCGAGCGTCCTGACGGCCTGCCCGCTGGGCTGGTTCGCGTCCACGTAGGTCATCACCAGGCAGCCATCGGGGCCCACTTCGGCAAACCACTCCTCGCATACCGCCCATGCGCGCTCCCGCACGCCCTTGGTCATGTGCGGCGCCGTATATACGCCCGGTGCGACCTCGAGCATGCAGGACGCGAGGAACCCGCGGAAACGCTCGGGCACGTTGCGCGTGACCACCACCGTCATGCTCATGGCGCCTGCGCCTCCAGTAGCGCCTTGATCCGGTCGATCATTGCCGGAACCACCGCTTCGTCGCGGAGCATCCGGCCCGCGGCCCGCCGGGCGGTGCGCTCCAGCGGTTCGCGAGCATCCGACTGGTGCTGTTTCACGGCCCGGAACGCCGCGGGCAGCGCCACGGTCTCGCGAAAGAGGTCGGCGATGTCCAGGCAGAAGCTGTTGGCGGAATCCTCGTGGATGAAGCCCAACTGCGGAATCGTGGATGTCGCCGCAACAGCAATCATCGCTGCGGACTTGATGGCGGTGGACGCGTGGTTGAGCGCCTGGTTCACCTTGTCTGCGGCCTCCGGATCTTCGCGGTCGTAGGCGCGACGCGTCCAGTCCACCCCGTGCTCCTGGGCGAGGCGCTTGTACATCGTCTTCACGCGCGCGCCTTCGATGCCGCGGAGCACCGCAATGTCGGTGGAAGGAAGGACTTCTCCGAGGCGCCACGCGTACATCCGCCGCGCCAGGGTCACCCGTCTCTCCTTGTCCGCCCACGCCTCCACCTGCCTGCGGGCGAGAGCGGACTCGTCTGAACCGAAGGGCATGGATGCGTAGAACCGGACGCCGTCATCGCCAGTGGCCACCAGCCCCGTGCCATGCCGCGCCATCAGGCGGAGTGCGTCGTGACTGACCGTAGTACCCGGGCCCATCAGGAAATTGGTGATTGTCTGGAACGGCAACGCGTAGTCACCTGACGGGAGTTGGCCGCCACCCGGCGTCTTGAAGCGGAGGGTGCCGTCTTCCACGTAGAGGTTGCCGTGGGTCAGCCAGATGCAGCCGTGGCGGTCCGAGTGCGGAATGCGGGCCGTTTCAATCCCCAGCCGCCCCTTCAGCAAGACATCCTCGGGGGAACCGGCACCAGCATTCCGAACCCGAACGCGCGGTGGCGCCCGACGCCGCGCGTCAGCAACGCACGGAACGCGGCAGAGTCCTTCACCTCAAGCACACCTTCCATGTGGACGTCCGGCCGCTCCAACCGGTGACCGGGGCGGTTGCCCGCCTTGTCCGGCAACTCGCGCCGGTACAGGCGTTCACCCAGGATGCCGGTCAACTTGAATGCCCTGACCGCCACCCCGTCGTGCCAGGGCTCGCGCGCCTGGCCTGGCCTGCTGCCAAGCTGCAACTCGAACCACTTCCGGTACACGTCGTCCTTGGAGGGGACGGGCTTGCCCATCTCGGTGGCGCGCAGGCGTGCGTGCAGCCAGGCGTCCATCTCGCGGCTGACCTCACGCTCGCGGCCGGTCTTCTTGCTCTTGTGCGGGGGCCGCGGGTTCTTCCCCTTCATCACGCTCCGCACAATCGGGCACGCGCGCAGCTCGAAGCCAACCAGGTCACCCACCTCAAACGCAGGCACCGGGCGGGACTTCAACTCGCCCAGGTCAACGAGGTCCACTGTGTCGGGGTTGGCGTACTTGGACGCATGCTCCCGGAGCGAGTCATCCGGCAGCGGACTGTACGCCCATACTTCAAGGTGAGACGTGGAGCGCGCCCTCGGGTTCACGCGAAACGGCACCGGCGCGTGGTCCTGCCACACCGCGGCAAGCGCGCCGTGCACGGCGTACCCGGTGTCCACGTCGCGGCCCTGGCGCTTGGCCAGGGACATCAGGAGGTCCTTGCGGACGCCGAGACGAACCAGGTTGAGCGGCGTCATGGGGCGCTCCGATGGGTCACGATGCCGCGTGCGCGCAATCCGTCCGCGCAGAACTCGAGGACATCGCCCCAGTTCAGCGAACGCCCTCCGGCTCCAACTGTCGCGCTCGCGAAGAACTCCGGGGAGGACAGACGCTGGCCGAGGCCACCGATGGCAATGACGGGTTTGAAATCCACGATGACATGGACGCCGTCATCGTAGTCGATTCCAACGGTCAGCTCGGCGCCATGGAGTTGCATCGACCTGATGCGGGTGTTCATGGCCGGGAGAGCGATGTTGGATGCACACATGGTCTATCTCCCTCACGAAGCCGCGGGCTGTTTCAACATCCCGTGTCGCATCATGCGCCGCCCCACGTGGACATGGTTGCGCCAATCGCGCTCGTCAGTGACCGGCACGATCTCGTTGGGTTCCGGGGCGCCCTCTGCGCCGTCAAACCACCATGCTGGCACGGGCCACCCTGCCCCCGAGCGTTTTGGCATGGGGACCGACGCAAGAGCAGCCAGGAGGTGGCCGGTAGCCTTGCCGACAATAATTGGCCCGCCGGGCAGGCAGCACTTTCGACCAAGGAACAGAGGGCGCGCCGGGTAGCGGATCGCGTCAGCGACTTCCGGCGTCGATGGACCACCACCGCCGGTCAGGGTCAGGGCCACCGTGTGCACGGAATCGGCCCAGTAGTCGCGGAACCGCTCGGCCGTCTCGTGCCTCTTGTCGCGCACCACCGGTCGCCCCCAGGTGGTCCAAGCTTCGGACATGAAGTCCTGTGCCAGGTTCGCGGTCTGGTAATCCGTGATGCGCGTGCCCAACACGTCCGCCCTCGATGCGTACTGGATGCGCTCCTGCAGCGCGTCGAGCCGCCCGAACTCGCGGTGGTCCCAGCCCAGCGCGTTGGCGAGCAACCCTGTCAACATGGAGAGCGCTGGAAACGGCTGGATCACGCCGAACTGGTCGACGGTCGGCGCACCGAAGCTCACCAGGGGCGCGTCAAATCTGAGCAGCAGCACGTTCCCCATCATCCATTCCCGGCTTCGCAGGTGACCTGCGCCGCCACCCAATTGGCAAGTTCCCCCATCCCGTGTGCGTTGCCCTTCGGGACGCTGAGACTGGTCGCAAGGTCACTTGAACGCCGGACCATGAGCGCGCGGCCGCGCGGGGGCTCGAAGTTCGCATCGGAGTCCAGGACCTCCTCCCTCAGCGCCTTGTATGTCCGCTCGAGCAGCTCGCCCGCCTTCTCGTCGGGGCGAACGGGCGACAGGAACGCATTGGCAAACGTCCTCGGCTGGGCGTCACCGGCTTCGGCCATCAGCAAGTGGGCCGCGGCATGTGGCGCCGTGGAGCCGAGCTTGGCACCGGGGGTTACGGTCGCCAGCATGTGAGTGAGGTTGTGCAACACCCGCCCCGCGAGCGCAGCGTCGCCGCTGAGGTTGTCCACGAGCAGGCGAACGTCCACCGCCACGTACGAATAGAACAGGCCGCTGGTCAGCTCCTGCGCGTTGATGTGATCGCTCCCGGCGTCGCCGTGTTCGAGGTTGCTCATGGCGCTGAAGTAGTCGCTCTCCGCCTGTTCTCCGTGCACGGTGAACGCGTGCGCGACGTGAATGGCGGCGTCCCCGCGTGCGAAGAGATCGCCGGTGACCATGCGGCCGAACAGCGCGGCGCTGAGGCCCATGTTGGCATGCGATGACTGCCGGAGGCCCTTCTTGCGCCTGTCCTCTTGGCCGGGGGCCTTCATCGCCTCCAAGTTCTTGGCGTTATTCTTGTCTTTGAGCCAGCCCAGAAGGCGGTCGGCGGTCTTCTCGGCAGGCGGCCACTCAGCGGGCTTCTCCTTCCCCCCCTGCGCGAGCTCGCGCGCCAAGCTAAGCAGGAACGTCACTTCGGCGCGCCCCAGGACGACGACCTCGGCGGTCTTGATTTCGCCGGGGGGCTCGCTCTCGGCCACCACCGGCGCTACGGCCGCCCTTGGCTTTCCACTTGTGCGGGCGGGTTTGTCCGCCACCGACGCTTCCGGCCCATCCTCAGGCGCTTGTTCCGGGTCGACCTGATAGTCCTCCTTCGTCTCTTCGGGCTCGTCCTTCCCCGTCAGGAGCTTCTGCGCCCGCTTGGTGCGCTTGTCCGCCCCCTTCTTGGCCGTGTCCGTCCCGACCAAGAGCAACGCCGCAACGTGCGCTGCCGCGTGGCGTGCGTTCTCCAGCGGCGCGCCCTCCGCGACAAGCGGGTCGACGATCTTCTGCTGGAAGATGAGTCGCGAGCGCAGCGAATCATGCTCGGGCACGGTGTCCGCGTTCGTTCCCTTCAGGCCCTCCACGCGCCACAACGAGTGCTCGTCGGCATAGGTCCGCCAGTGCTTCTTCAGGCACTGGGAAGAGATCCTGGTCCGCATCACGCCGCCGAACGGCATCCGCTTGGCGAAGCCGGCATCGTCGCGGTTCAAGAGGCTCGCCGGGTACGACGTCAGCACGTGGAACTGGATGAAACGCGCCTGCTGGTTCTCGGTCATCGGGTCCGCCTCTCCCGAGCCGGCCGCGCCGGCTCCGTATCCAGATTCAAAACCGTTCGGGGCCACGCCACGCCCTCTTGCAGGACCGCCCTCACCGAGCGCGCAGAGGGGTCAAGATGGACCCCGCCGCTGGCCAACCAGTGAAACGGACCATGCGAATGCGGCCGCCGGGTCAGCGCGTCAAGTTCCGGCGCATCTTTCAGGAGCCACGCCTTCAGCCAGCGCACCTTCTGCAGGATCTCGGCGGCATTCGAGGTGCCGGCCGGGTGAACCTCGACCCAGACGGCAACCTCCTTCCGCCCGTCGGCCACGTAGCCGAACCCGTAGTCCCAGCGTGCCGCGTTGGGCCTGGCCTCCCGCGTCGCGCGATCCAAGTCCAGGCTACCCGTGATCCGTCTCCGTCCGGTGCGAACGTGGGCGCTGTCCGGCCCGAGCGCCCGCAACCCCGGCTTGGTGCGGTCTCTCACCGAAGGCGTCGCATCCACGGCTTGGACGAACTCGGACGCCACGCTCACGCCCCCTGCCGCCACGCGCGGGCCGCCACGCGGGAAACCACATCGCTGGTGCTGGAGGCGAACCCAGTCAGGCCGCCCCAGGTGCCCTCCCGTTCGTCGATGGCACCGGGGTCCAGCGCTGAGATGTCCTGGACGTGTCCATCCTGACCGAAGTGGTGAACGCGGATGTCCAGTTCCAGCATGCGCTGGGCGGCCGGCGTCATTCCGGCCGCGGCGGGTTCATCAAACAACGCCAGCACGTCCCTCGCCACGCCACCCTTCTGACGAAACACGTGTACCGCCCAGAGGAGGTCCACCACCGTCGACGAATGGGTGGAAAGACAAACGCGGTACCCGCGGTTCAACAACTCAAGCAGCAGCACCAGGCAGGTCGTGATGCCCCTCGGGTGCAAGCCCGCCTCCAACTCCTCGAGCACCACCCAGCTCACGTCATCCAGACGGCGCTTCTTCTTGCTGGGCAGCAACTCCAGGAGCGCGAGCAGCATCGGAACAAACTCGCGCTGCCCAGTGGACCAAGCCGTCACGGGCAACCCGGGCGCCCCGGCGCGCCCAAGCATCAGGCGCTTGCGGCCATTGCGCTCCACGTTCAGCGAAAAGCCGCCAAAGATCTCCCGCGACAGCGCCTTCCTCACCGGCTCCTTGAGGCGCTGCTCCCGCGGGAACAGGACATCCCCGGCACGCGCGAGTTGCTCCGCCACCACCCGCACGCGCTCGCTGAACTCGCGCAGCACGTACGGATCACCCGCGCTGAACTCGCCGAACGGCTTAGGCCAGCCCTGCGTCAGTGACAGGACCCGCTGCGCTGGGACGTAATAGACGGACGCTGCTTCGCTACCCTTTCGACGCCGCGCCAGGCTGCGCGGACCGTGCTTGCGCCCATCCCAGCCCACGCGGGTCGCCCGGGTGAAGAGTTGGTGCATGCCCTCGCCGAAGTAGAGGTCCATCAGGCCGGGACCCGCAGCGTCCCACTCGAACCCGTAGCGACCGAGCATTTGCTGGACGGCCCCCGTGTCGACGAGAAGCTTCATCAACTGCAGCGTCACGCTCTTCCCCGTGGCCTGTGGCCCCACGAACACCGTGAGGTCACCAAAGCGGATGTCCGCCTGCTTCACCGGGCCGAAGTTGCGGAGTGCGAATCTCATGACACCTTCTTCTCCGGCTTGCTGAAATAGCCGCGCGCCAGCGCCCGGCGCACGCCGTCCGCTCCCTCCGTGTCCGCGGTGAGGATGAGGGAAGCGGCCCAACTCCAGTCCACCGCCTGCCCCTTGACCTTGAGATACCGCGCAAGCCGGGGCAGCTCATCCAGCAACTGGTCCCGGTTCATGCGCATCAACCGGACGAACCGCGCCTCCGAGTAGCGCACCTCCGCGAGCACCCGCCCAAGCCCGGCGCCTCGCCGATGAAGACTGCGCAAGTGCGCCAGCCCGGCAAGGATCGCCGCCCAGCGCTCTTCGTGGTCCGTGCGCGCTGGGTCAGAGGATGGAAGCAGGTCGTCCAGGTACAGCGCCACCGCCTTGAAGAACGCGGGACCGGGTGCAGCTTTCGCACGCATCCGTCTCAACTCCGCCAACTCGCCCGGCCCGAAGGGGCCGTGCTGCCCCATCGCAGCTCCGAGTCGGTGCACCGCGGTTGTGGACGCTGATTCGCCGCTCATGGGTGCACCTCCTCGAAAGCGCTGTTTCGCTTCTCGCGTTCAGCGAAGTAGTCCTTCAGCTTGGCCTGCGCGCGCGACTCGAAAACGCCGCGCGCCTTTGCCGCCGCCCTGAGACGGCGGGCGTCTGGTATTGGCATTCCGTGCTCGGCGGCATCGAGAATGGCCTCGGCGAGGTGATAGAGGCGCTTCTGCCAGGCGACGTTTCGTTCCCGCTCAGGAAGTTCAAACTCCTGCCAGAGCGCCTCGAAGAAGATGGGATCCACCGCGCGGTCCAGCCCCTGGTAATACGTGTCCGGGACGGACCCGCCGCATGCGAGTGCCTTCAGCGCGGGCCGCAGGACGTCCTTCGACACCAGGTCCACCAACTTGATCCTCTTGTTGGCCGTCTCCGACAGCGACTCGCGCTGCTCCGCGAACAGCCGGCGTTTGCGGGCGTCCAACCGAATCCGACGCTCGTGGAGTCCTTCAGTCCTCCCATCGCCGCGGGTCAAGGCTGCCCCCAACCAGATCATTTCGGGGGCGTCCCATGGCTGGACGGTCGCGGCCGCTGACGGAACCCAATCCGAACCCCACAACAAGGCCGAAGTCATCTGGTAAGTGAATCCTTTGTAGGCGATGCACAGTGCCTTTCCGTCCTTCCGCGCCACGGGGATCCACGGGTCACCGACGTTCCCCTTGGCAGCGTTCGCATCGAGGCGCTTCGCTGCGGTCGGAGTGAACCGCACGACCAAACCTCCGTCCCAGGCGACCCGAACACGTCGGCACACCTCAAGAAAGTGCGGCGCGCACTCCGACAGGTTGCTGCTGTGCTCCCCGTCCCAGGGTTCCAGCCAGAGCAGGCGTGTCCCCATCATCGCCATTCGCGCCTGACGTGCCAGGTCATCGAAACCCGCCAGCATCACGCGCACATCGCGCACGAAGAAGTCAGATGGGCTTGGGCCGGGCGCCATCGCGACCCGCGGCCGGTTGGCGGAACCCCCATTCATTCTTGCGATGCCATAGAGCCTGGAACCGGAGTAGCCCTGCATCGTCTGCAACGTCATCAGTGCAAGGACCCACGCCTCGATTTCGCCCGGAGCCACCGTCCCTTCCTTGAGATCATGGCCCTTGGCCGAAACCAGCATGTCCAGCTCGTCGGGCGTCAGCTTCTGTTCGAACCCGGTCAGGCTCCCTTCCAACACCGGCGGCTGCAGGAACGCCGGCTTCGTCAGGTCATCCACCACCAGGCACCACGGCTCCACCGCGCCGTCCGTCAGTCCGATGATGAGGTCGCGCCATGCTCCCTCAACCTGCTTGACGTCCGTCTTCCCCGCCTTCTGAAGCGCCAGCGCCGCCAACTGCGCGAGGAACATGCACCACGGGTGGTACTGGTGCGCGCGAACCTTCGGAAAGTCGACGACGTCGCCCGCCCCCAGTGCGGCGAGCAGCCCCGGCATGGTCGCTGCGTGACGGACGCGGGCGCCGTCCCGCCAATGGAGCAGTGGTTCATCGAGAAGGTTGAACCGGCACCGGTCAGGCGTCGCCATCGGGCAAATCCTTGTTGGGTGTCATGCCGGCGCTCCAAAGGAGCGCCCGGAAGGACTGCTCAAGGCGGTTGCGGTCGGCGTTGCTGAACTGTGCGGCGGCGCGGGTCACTTCGCGCCCGCCGACAACGTCGACCTTGACGGTCGGCTCGCTCCTGCTCCGCATCCGGGAGAACAGCGCCACCTGGACGACGGCGTGCTCCTTTGCCGGCATCACCTCCAGCACGTCGTCTCCATCCCGCCATTGGTCGTGGTGGGTGTCACCGTGCGCGGGTTTCCCGCCCGCACGCCCGTATGGATGAAAGTGCCTAATCATAGAGTCGAGTTGTTCCTCGGCGTCTCGAGCCTTGCCTTTCTTCCCCTTTCTTGGATCATCCGTGCCCTTCAACTCCACAAACACGACGTGGCTGACGCCATCCAACTCACCGATGAGAACGCTCTCCGGGACCCGGACTCCGGGGCCCCACTTCACATGTTTCGCGTCGTCCAGCTGATACGCCACGAGGGGCTCGTCGTGCGTGACCACGAGAACCTGCTCGGTCCGGCCCCCGCGCACTTCCACGGCATACCTCGCCCTCGTCCGGGTTCGGCCGGGCTGGGGCCTCCTGAGTTCCGCCAGCCTATCCATGTCGCCTCCGAGCGCGCCGCGCCCGCGTCACGCCGATCAGGTTGAGGGCCCCTGAGAGTTCGTCTGAAACCCTTCCCAGCTCCGTCTCATCAAGGAACCAGGTTCCTTCCTGGACGAGCGAGCGCGGCGGCGCACCTTCTTCATCAAACGCATAGACGGCCAGCTTCTGCCCTGGCACGCGTACCCACGGGTCAGGCACTCCTTCAATGCTGTCCGCGCCCAATTCCGCCGCCTGCACCAAGTTGTTCACCGCGTAAAGGATCGTCAGGGAGTGGGTCGTCATTACCACCCGGAACCCGTGACGGACGAGGAACGCGAGAATCTCCACCATGGCCACTTGGGCCGATGGATGCAGATGGATCTCCGGCTCTTCGACGAAGACTGTGAAACGTTTGGAAATCGCCTTTTGCTGCCGCAGAAGGAACAGTGCCTGCGCAATGTGTGCAATCGGCCAGTTCGCGCGCTGGCCGGAGGACGCCATGTCGATATCGAATTGCCGGCGTGTTGGGCCACCGAACGTCCACTTCCATTGTGAGCCATACTTGGCCGCAGCGCCCCGAAGGGCGGTTTCGGCGCGATCAGCGACCCACTGGGATTCCGCGGGAAGCCCACCGGCGGCAGCGGTGCTCAGCGCCGCAGCAGAGGTGTCCAGCCAATCTGAAAACAGCCCATAGGTCAGCGGGAGGTTCAACAGCTTTCCCGCTGCCGCGCGCTTCAACTGCGAGACAATCAGACGCTCGGTGGGGATGAACACCGCGTGCCTGCGGGGCTCCCGGGGCATGGCGACCGCGGCATTCACCAACTCACGAAGCGCCTTGGCCGGCAAGATCTGTCTGGTGGCGGACTGAGCGTTGAACCGCAATGCCTTGTCCTGAGGGATGTCCGGACGGTCAAAGGGCCTGCCTCGCCTCCATTCGATGGTCGCGGAAGGGTTTGCGAAAGTTCCGAATGCGCGGTCGCTGCTTCGAAGGCGATCCAACAAATACCTGACAATCACGTTGGCCCCACGCCCGTCGGATTCTTCTTGTGCTCCCGCCGCAAAAGCAGAGAGGTAGGGCAGTTCTTCAAAGAAGTAGAGACTCTGGGCGACCAAAGACTTTCCAGTGCCCTGCGGACCCACGAGAATGGTGAACGGCTTTATGTGCAGAGTGCACGGTGCGACCACTGGCCCCAGCGCACCTTTCGCGATGCGAAACACGTCGGTGTCGCGCCCAACCTCACCGCCGTTCTTCAGCACTGATGGCATTGCGGACTCCTTTGGCGGTGGTATTTGAAGCGGGCGGGGTCGCCGACTCTGTGCTCATTTTCACGATGGAACCGGCTCGGATCAGACTTGGTCATCGTCCACCTCCCCGCGGCCACTCCGTTCCTTCCGCAAGCCCCAGCGGTCATACACGAACCTCGTCCCCCCAAACGAGAACAACAGCCGGTCCGGTCCGGCCGCGACGTCCTCGGCGCGGCAGTCGTCGGGGTCTGCATCCGCGCACCAGTGTGCGCGAACGGTAAACTCCTCTACCAGCCCGCCAAGCGGACTCCGCCACGGCTCCGACAACTCCACCCTTCGGTCCATCAGCCCCAACCGGCTGCGAACTTTCTTGTCGCCACCCGAAGGAAACCCCGTCTCGGCGTAACTCGTTGACCAGTCCACCAGGTTCAACTCGGCAACGCGCGCTTCGGCCGCGTAGACGCCTTCCACTTTCGCGCCGTGGGCCTGCCATTCCCCGCCCAGCGCGGCAGCCAGTTCGCGGAGGCGCGCCTCATCCACGCATGCCTCCACCAGCCCGCGGCACATCTGCGGGATGCGCCACACCGGGTCCCGCTCCACCGCCCTCCAGGTCGCCTCCAGGACGCGGAGGTCTTCGTAGACCTCGCCGCCGAGGCCATGGTGATAGGTCGCCGCATGGTCCGACCTGATGAACCGCCCGAGATCGCGCTCGGCAGGCACGACGACCGTCGCAGCGGGACGCGAGAATGGGGGCGCGCGGTCCGTCCGCGCGTGCCGGTGCAGGCGCCCGAGTCGTTGGAGCAAGACGTCGACCGGGGACAGGTCCGTGAGCATAAAATCCGCGTCCAGATCCAGGCTCTGCTGGATGGTCTGGGTCGCCACCGCGACCCGACCCGCAGCCTTCCGACCTTTGCCGAACTGCGCCTCCAGCGCCTGGTCCAACAGGACGCGGTCCGACCTGGCGTAGCGACCGTGGTGTAGCGCTGGCGCCCCGCCGCAGCGGAACAACACGTCCGCGCAGGCCGTCTCCGCGGCCAGTGCTTCCAGCGCGCGTTGGGTCTCCACCGCCTCGGCCACTGAGTTCCGGACGACAAGGACAGCCGCCCCGTCCCTCGCTGCTTGGAGCGCCGCGCCTGCCACGGCAGCCGGGTCCTCCAGCCACGGGGCGGTCGACAATGACAGTTCTCTCTGTGAGACCCCATGGTCCTGCTCGACGGTCTCGACCCGAACGGATGCCCCACGGTGCACCACCACCGGGTAGTCGGCAGCTTCTGGCGGAAGCGCGCCGGCCACCGCATCCGGCCACAACAGCGCGTTCCAGGTCCGTTGGCCCAGCGTCGCGCTCATCAGCAACGCGTGGCCTCCTGCCGCGGCGTGGTGCGCGAGCACGCAACGCAACACGTTGGTCATGTACGCATCCGAGGCGTGCACTTCGTCCACCACCAGGAGGTGACGAAGGAGCGCCGTGGCGCGCAGGTGCGCGTGCGGCACCGTCAGCCCCGCCAGCAGTGCCTGGTCCACCGTGCCCACCACGATGGTGCCGGCCATGTAGCGCTTGCTGTTCTCGACGGCCCAGCCGCGATGCCGGGTCGTTCGCGAGGACGCGGCGAGGTCGTCCGGCCACAACACGCCGAAGTCCGGCAATCGGCGTGCGTCCTTATCGTCGACGCGCAGGTACCCGGGGACTGCCAAGACCACCGGCGGAGCCGGTCCCGTGCTGAACGCGCGCTGAACAGCATCGCGGACGCGTTGATGCATCTGCGTGGCCGACGTGCGGGTGGGCAGCGCGAAGTACAGGCCGTCCACCTCGCGCGCGGCGAACAGCGCCATGAAATGCGCCAACGCGCCTTCGGTCTTCCCGGACCCGGTCTCGGCTTCCAAGATGGTGATGCTGGGGCCGCCGCTTGCGGGAATTCGCAGCATCGCCTCTTGGGCCGGCCGCGGGGGGTGCATGCAGATGGCCTCAAAGGGGCGCCGCTGAGCCGCTTCGCCGCGCCACGCTTCCGCGTCCAACCCGTTGAGGCGCAGGGATTCCTGCGCCGCACGCACGCTCGTCAACCAGCGCTGCTGCGCATCAGGGGACTCGCTGAACGGAAAGCAACCCGGCTCGCGGTTGCTCCCGAGCCAGTCCGCCAGCATCACCAGGCCGGCGAACGCGTGCTCCAGCGCCGTCGACTGCGGAAGCGGTTCCGCCTCGGCCGAGAACGCCCGGGGCAACCACTGGCGGAGGCTGGCCGCCAGGCGGCGCACGCCCTCCCAAGCCGTCCGGCGGTAGGGGCCCTGGTCGTCCCATTCGTGAAACGCCGCTGCCGGGAGACCGCTGAGATTCGTCGGCTGACCGTGGTGCCCAATCGCAGCGATCAGCAGACGCGCGGCAGCGTCGGCCTCGCCGTCCGACGCGCCGAACCTCTCGATGTCCTTCCACGCGACCGCGTCGGAGAGCCGGCGGGTGAGGTCGGGCGAACGGAACAGTCCGAGTGCCTCTTTCACATGCCCCGCAGTCCGCTCGAAGGGGGGAATGCCCTTCCGCTGGAACCCGTGGTTGTACTTCCCCAGGTCATGCAGCGCGGCCAACACCGCCAGCCGGTCGCAGTGGACCTCTGTCAGGTCACTCCATCCGCACAGCCGGGCGAGCCGCTTGCGCCAGATTGGCAGCGCCAACAGCGCCCGCGTGACGGCCGCCACATCACCGCAGTGGTGCTCCAACGGGTGCCACGCGGTGACCCGCCCCTGGTCATCCTTCTCAAGCTTGGCCCACCAATCGGTTGGCGTTCCCTGCATGTCCCCGCCCCATAAGGCTTTTCCCGGTTACCGCCTCCCAGCACCTCTGCTTCGCGGCGCACACCTACTCCGTGTCCAGGGCGCGGGCAACCCGTCCAAAACCCGCGGTCCACGCATGTCCTGCGGCATGAGTGACGGTGGGAAAGGCGCTGGGAACACGTGTCCTGCAGGCTTGAGTGTCCACCGAAACTGTCAGGTCACGCGCGCCCCGCGGGTTCAGGCGCGTCACAACACCCGCGGGACGCGCACGTCCTGCGGGTCTGTGCGCGCCTGGAAGGCCGCCCTCCACGCGCGCCCGAGGAGTTTCTGCACGTCACTCAACGCGTTGGGTGCGCGTGTCCCGCGGCATTCTGCAGCCGCAGACCGCCACCCGGCGCGCACCTGCGCTGGGCCTTTGCCGGCTGCCTGATTGCCAACCGGTTCAAGCCGGCTGGGTCTCCGGCGTGGTGGTGACGGTGGTGCCTTCCGCGGCGTCCGTGCCCCCACCGCCGCGCCGCTTCTGAACGCGGAAAAACGTGTTGGCCCAGTCCCTGGGCAGACCGCGCTCCACCGCCCGGGTGACCAGCATGGCGTGCAGGCCGTCGCGCTCACGGGTGAGGTTGTCCACCAGTTCCTCTTCCGCAATGGCGGCCTCGCCGCGCACGTTGGCGGTGGACTTGGTCTGGGTGAGTGCGGCGTCCCCGGCCTTGGCCCACTTGAGCGTCTCGTCCTTGTGCGGGGCGAACAACGCCTCGGAGGCGCCCGCCCAGGCCAGGACCGTGTCCACCTGGGTGCGCAGCGCCTGCTTGCAGAATGACGTGATGGTGTGGGTGCCAAAGAACAGCTTCCAGCGCGCGGACTTGCGGTCCTTGAGGGCCAGGTCCAACTCAAGGCCGAACCTGTTGCACGCCGTGTCCAGCCGGGAGTTGGCAACGGCCCGGAGTGCATCACACTTGGAGGCAACTTCCCGCGCCCGCCGTTGCGCCGCCGCCACCGCGTCGATGCTTGCAATCCAGCGGTCGGTGTGGGGCAACAGATCTGCGGAATCCGGGTCCGCCTCGAGCGCGGAGCGGGTGAAGAAGACCTCCTCCTCAAGCTCCGCATGGGTGGCTGTCACTGTCAGCTTGCGCGGCACGGCGTTCCTCCTGTGCGAAATGTTCGCGCCCCGCTAGTCCTGCGCCAGCGAGGCTGTCAAGCGGCTTTTACGGGCAGCGTGAAGCTGGTAGGGGGCAACTTCAGCGCCTGGATGGTGAACAGGTAGCCGTTGTTAGTTGTTCCCTTGTTGCCGAGGCTGCTCCATTTCGGCACAGAGGCTCCCCCGCGCACGCGGGGATGGACCCGTCGCCGGCGACCACGCCCGCCCACGCGGCCTGGCTCCCCCGCGCACGCGGGGATGGACCCTGGCACGCCTGGCGCCGGCCGCGGGTTTAGTTGGCTCCCCCGCGCACGCGGGGATGGACCCTGTGGGTGCGCGAGACACACTGCCCGCGATATGGCTCCCCCGCGCACGCGGGGATGGACCCAGGCGCCCGGCAGAAAAAGCTGAGCTCCGGGCGGCTCCCCCGCGCACGCGGGGATGGACCCTTCAAGCTGCGCGTCACGTGGGCGGCGTCACTGGCTCCCCCGCGCACGCGGGGATGGA
Organism: Deltaproteobacteria bacterium; assembly: GCA_016218805.1. GTDB lineage: Bacteria > Myxococcota > JACRCW01 > JACRCW01 > JACRCW01 > JACRCW01. The sequence continues at coordinate 35,640 of JACRCW010000142.1, forward strand.
CCCCGGGGCGCGGCCCCGCCCCCGCCTGCCATCCGGGCTCCCCCGCGCACGCGGGGATGGACCCCACGGGGGAGGTGGACATAGCGCGCAATGCGCGGCTCCCCCGCGCACGCGGGGATGGACCCTTATCTCAGATATCGTCAAAGAAGCAGAAACAGGCTCCCCCGCGCACGCGGGGATGGACCCTGCGCCATTGGCGTGACAGCGGAGGACCAGCAGGCTCCCCCGCGCACGCGGGGATGGACCCCCTGACTCTGACCGTCGTCGTCATGCTCGCACGGCTCCCCCGCGCACGCGGGGATGGACCCTGACAAGCGCCGCGCTCTGGCCTGCCACGTCGGGCTCCCCCGCGCACGCGGGGATGGACCCCTGTCCACCACATCGCCAGGGCTGCTTGAGCCGGCTCCCCCGCGCACGCGGGGATGGACCCGA
>JACRCW010000143.1 GCA_016218805.1 Deltaproteobacteria bacterium
CCCAAGATCCGGAATCTCAGGCATCAACAGCGAGTCGAAAACTCCCCGTTGGAACAAGCCAAAACGCTGCTCAACTGAATTCTGTCGTCGGAAACCAACATGCCGCAGATCTTCTCAGACACAAAAGACTTTACACCACCGCACGGTGGGTCCCACCAAGACCGAAACGAACAGGACCGTGACGCTGGTTCCCGCGGTGCTGGAGATGCTCAAGGCGCTCCCCGCGTGGCAGCACGCGCAGGGGGTGACCTCGGACATCCCCGGGCTGGTGTTCCCGGCCAGGACGGGCGGATACCGCTTCCCAGCGGTGCTCCAGAAACCCCTCCTGCGGTGCGCTGCGCGCGCGGGCGTGCCCAAGCACCTCACGCCCCACACCATGCGCCGGACGTGCAACAACCTCGTCCGGCAGGCCGCTGGAGACATCGCAGCCAGGGCCATGGTGGGCCACAGCACCTCGGAGATGACGGAGCACTACAGCGACGTCACCATCCCCGAGAAGCGCGAGGCCCAGCGCGCGGCGTTCGGAGACCTCACGCCGGTCGCTCCCGAAGTTGGTGGGGGAAGCCGGTGGGGGAACGGCCAAAATCCGGTGGGGGATCGTCGCAACGTCAACCAGGGTGAAAGAAAAAGCCCCGGGGTTACCGGGGCTTCTTTGGAGCGGGATAAGGGATTTGAACCCTCGACTTCAACCTTGGCAAGGTTGCACTCTACCGCTGAGTTAATCCCGCACGGCTGAGCGGCGGGCGTTCTACGGGGCGGCTGGGGTCCCCGTCAAGCGTTTTGACGCGCGGACACCTCTGCGCCGCACGGTCCGGATCGGTAGCTCCGTCCCATGCACCAGGAGCCGGTTGAGGTTGTCCCCGTGGAGCTGCAGAGCCGGCTGGGCCGGCCGGGAGCGCCCGTCATCGTGGACGTCCGTGAAGCGTGGGAGGTGGCGTTGGCGCCGTTCCCCCACGCGGTCCACATCCCGCTGGGCGAACTCACCACCCGGGCAGCCGGGGAGTTGTCGCCGGACGCGGAGACGGTGGTGGTGTGCCACCACGGCGTGCGGAGCCTGCAGGGGACGCGGGTGTTGCGGTCACTGGGCTTCCGGGCGGTGCGCAGCCTGAGGGGCGGAGCGGACCTGTGGAGCCGGACGGTGGACCCGTCCGTGGCCCGCTACTGAACCGCGAAGTGGAGCGCGTGCGGCGGGCGGGCTAGCGTGGAACGCCGATGGTGGCCCCTTCCCGCACGCCCGACGAGACGCGCGCGCCCTCTCCCCCGCCCGAGCAGCTGGGCAAATACGCGCTGCTGGAGCGCATTGGCGTGGGCGGCATGGCGGAGGTGTGGCTGGCGCGGGCGTCGGGCCCGGGGGGGTTTGCCAAGAGCTGCGTGGTGAAGATGGTGCGGCCCGGGGTGGACCAGGCCCGCTTCAGCCGCATGTTCATGGATGAAGCGCGCCTGGCGGCGCTGCTCAACCACCCCAACATCGTGCAGCTGTTTGACTTCGGTGAGCACGAGGGGCGGCTCTTCATTGCCATGGAGTTTGTGCAGGGGCGCACGCTGCGGGCATTGATCAAGAAGTGCGAAACCAAGGGAATGCGCGTCCCGTTGGACCACGCCGCGCGCATCATGCTGAACGTGCTGGACGGGCTGCACCACGCGCACACGCTGGCGGACGAGCACGGTGACCCGCTGCGCGTCATCCACCGCGACGTGTCGCCCGAGAACATCATGATCACGTACTCGGGGGTGCCCAAGCTGCTGGACTTCGGCATTGCCAAGGCGACGTTGTCCACGGACCGCACGCGCGACGGGCGCGCCAAGGGCAAGCTCACGTACATGGCGCCCGAGCAGCTGATGGGGGCGCCGCTGGACCACCGCGTGGACCTCTACGCGGCGGGCACGCTGCTGTACGAGACCTGCTGCGGCCGCCATCCGTTCCCTTTCCCCAGCGCAGAACAGCTGGCCCGCGCCATCCTGGATGACCCGGTGACGCCGCCGCAGAAGCTGGACCCCTCCCTGCCGGATGACCTGTGCGACATCATCATGAAGGCGCTGGAGAAGGACCCGGCCAACCGGTTTGGCTCCGCGGCGGACATGCGCGACGCGCTGGACGGGTTCCTGCAGACGCTGACGGTGAACACCGCGTTCCCGCGGCTGGACCAGCTGCTGGGCGCGGTGTGGCAGGAGGAGATGGCGGAGGACGCCTCACGCACGCGCAAGGCCACGGGCAGTTCCACGCAGCAGAGCCTGCCGCCGCGCGGCATCCCCGCCCTGGTGCCCGTGGGCAGCGACGCCGACGTGGAGGACGCCACCGTGCGCGATCCCCAGGCCAGCCGCGCCATGGCGGCGGCGGCTCAGGCGCTGTCCCACAGCCACCCGCGCGCGCAGCCGGCCACGCGGTCGGAGTTCGGCATCTCGGCCACGTCACAACCGGACTTTCCGCCGCCACCGCCGCTGCCCACCGGCGAGCAGCTGTTGTCCACGGATGACCGGCACCGTCTGGACCAGGTGTTCTCAGAGGCGGGCGGGCTGGCCCCGCGGCACCTGGAGCCCACCGGCCCCCTGGATGACGAGGTCATCACCGCGCGGCGCTTCCGCGAGGACAGCACGGCCACGCCCATGCCGCCGCCGCGCGACGGGGCCGGCCGCGCCGCGCCGCCCTCTTTCACCGGGCCCATCCTGTCCGGGAACATGTGGCACGTGCCGCGGCGCGTGGGCATCAGCGGGCTGGTTTCGGCGGCCATGGCGTCAGGTGCGGTGTTTGGCGCCACGTTCTGGGTGTTGGGGCTGCGCCAGGGTCAGGGCCAGGTGCCGCTGCCCATGCCGCCGTCAGCCGGCGTGCTGCACGTGCTGGGGCGCGCGGGGTGCGCGCTGGAGTTGGACGGGCTGTCGCTCGCGCGCAGCCCGGTGGGGTCGGTGGAGGTGCCGCCCGGGGACCATTCGCTGGTGGCGCGGTGCCCCGGCAGTCCGGCGCAGGAGTTCCCCGTCCGGGGTGACCGGGACACGGTGGTGGTGCTGTCCGACCCGCCGCGCGGCGCGGACCGCCCGCGTGACCCCGCACCCGCGGCCCCGGCGAACGACCCCGCCGCCGACGAGGGTTACATTGTGGTGATGGCGCGCAAGCCGGCGAGCGTGTTTGTGGACGGGCGCCGGGTGGGTGACGTCCCGGACAAGCCGCTGGCCGTGCCGCCGGGCTCGCACGTGGTGCGCGTGGTGACGCGGGACAAAAAGGACCGCACCGTCACCGTGGAAGTGGCCCGGGGCAGGACCGCGACGGCGCGGTTCCCGTAGGACCGCACTATCCCTCCGGAGCGTCTTCTATCCGGATGTATCAGCGTGGGCCCTCCCGGTGGCGCGCGCGGCGGCCCGTTGCCCGGCACGCGCGTTGCTCCGCCCGTGCGCGCCGGGGCGGGCACGTCCCGGTACGAGGACACGGCTCCCGGCAGCGTCCGCGGGCCGCCGGAGAAGACGACGACGGGTTCACCCCGCCGGCGTTCCCTCCCCGGCGTCGCCGCAGCGGCGTCCTGCAGATCGGGCCGCGCACTCGGTCGTAGCTCAGCGGGATAGAGCACTGGTCTGAAGAACCAGCGGTCGACGGTTCGAATCCGTCCGGCGCCATCGTGGAAGGAGGGAACACCATCGTCCGCTCGTCAGGCCGCCGTGCCGGGAACGCACGGGCCCGACGTGTACCGCCGCGCACCGGGCCAGCCGGACCGCCATGGGGTCACCTCGGTGACGAGGAGACCCACACCGCGCACTGGCCCGCCCGCTGCAACGCGGCCCCGCAGGGCCGGGCGCCCCGGCAAGGAGGGGCGGCGGTCTGACGACGGACGGTGGTGGTCCGCCACGCATCATCAGGAGGTCGTCATGCTGCACCGCTTCACCATCCCGTCCCATGAACGCGCGCTGCTCCACGTGGACGGCGTGCCCACGGCGTACCTTGGCCCCGGGCGGCACTGGGTGTTCCGCCCGCTGGCGCGCGTGGAACTGGTCCGCTTCAGCGTGGACAAGCTCGCCGTGGACCTGCGTCCGGAGCAGGCGGCGCTGGCCCCGCCGGGTGAAGTGCGCGTGCTGCAACTGGCGTCCCATGAACGCGCCGTGGTGCACGCGCGCGGCAAGCCGGCCCTGTGGCTGGGCCCGGGACGGCACGTGTTGTTCACGCTGGACCCGGCGCTGGCCGTTGAGGTGCTGGATACGCGCGGCAACGCCATCACGCCGCTGGACGCGGAGGTGCGCAAGATCGCCGCGGCGGCGGACTACCTGGAGGTGACCGTGCCGGAGGGGGCGGTGGGCCTGCGCTACGTGGACGGGCGCCTGGACAACGTGCTGCCGCCGGGACGGCACGCGGCGTGGAAGACCGTGCACCAGGTGAACATTGCCGTGGTAGAAACGCGCGAGCGGCAGCTGGCCATCAGCGGCCAGGAGGTGATGACCAAGGACCGCGTGAGCCTGCGGCTCAACGTCACCGTGGAGTTCCAGGTGGCGGACCCGCGCAAGCTGGCCACCGTGGCGCGTGAGGCGGACGACGCGCTCTACCTGGCCGTGCAGTTGGTGACGCGCGATGCGGTCACCTCCCGCACGCTGGACGGGCTGTTGTCCGCGCGTGACGCGCTTGCGCTGGAACTGCGTCAGGGCGTGGCGGCGCGCGCGGCGGAGCTGGGGCTGCGCGTTGTCACGCTGGGCCTCAAGGACATGATCCTGCCGGGAGAGATCCGCGAGCTGATGAACAAGGTGATGGAGGCGCAGAAGGCGGCGGAGGCCAACGTCATTGCGCGGCGCGAGGAGATAGCGGCGACCAAGGCGCTGGCCCAGACGGCGGAGGTGTTGCGCGAGCACCCGGTGTTGCTGCGCCTCAAGGAGCTGGAGGCCTACGGCGAGCTGGCCGGCAAGGTGGGCCAGCTGCACCTGGTGCTGGGCGACGGCGCGCTGCCGCAACTGCAGCTGCGCACCTGAACCGTGTCCACCCGCGTGCGGGGGAGGCGGGCGTCGCCAGTCGGCGGGTGGGGGATGGTTGCGGCCCGCCGGCCCCTCACCCGCGGCCCTGGCGGGCCGCGACCTCTCCCCGGCTCCGCCGGGGAGAGGTGTTGCATCACACGTTGAACTTGAAGTGCATCACGTCGCCATCCCGCACAACGTACTCCTTGCCCTCCATGGACATCTTGCCGTTGGCCTTGCAGGCGGCTTCGCTGCCGTACTTGAGCAGGTCCTCCCAGCCAATGACCTCCGCCTTGATGAACCCGCGTTCAAAGTCGCTGTGGATCTTCCCCGCCGCACCGGGCGCCTTGGTGCCACGCGTGATGGTCCACGCGCGGACTTCCTTTTCGCCGGCGGTGAAGAACGTGATGAGGTTCAGCAACGCGTAGCTCTCCCGCACCAGGCGGTTCAGCCCCGGCTCCTTGAGGCCCGCGTGGGAGAGGAACTCCGCCTGTTCCTCGCGCGGGAGCGCTTGCAGCTGCGCTTCCAGCTCCGCGCAGATGGGCACGCACGGGCTCCCCTGGGCACGCGCAATCTCCGCCACCTGCGCCACCAGCGGGTGCTTTCCCTCCAGCGCCGCGACGATCTCCGTCTCCTTCACGTTGGCCACGTACAACATCGCCCGCGCCGTCAGCAGGCACAGCGACGCGAGCACCTCCCGGCCATCATCATCCAGCTTCATCTTGCGCGCGGGCACGCCCTTGCCCAGCTCCGCGCCAATGAACTCCGTGATCTCCGCCTGCTTCTTGTCCGCCGCCACGCCGCTCTTGGCCTTGCGCCGCACCGTCTCCAGCCGCTTCTCCACGGTGGCCAGGTCGGACAGCAGCAGCTCGGCCTCAATGGTCTCAACATCGCGCTTGGGGTTCACGCTGCCGTCCACGTGCACCACGTTGTCATCCACAAAGCAGCGCACCACGTGCGCCACCGCGTCCGTCTCACGGATGTGTGCCAGGAACTGGTTGCCCAGCCCTTCACCCTTGCTGGCGCCGCGCACCAACCCGGCAATGTCCACAAACTCGTAGGTGGCCGGCACCACGCTGGCGGGCTTCACCAGCGCGACGATACGGTCAAACCGGTCATCCGGGACCGGGACGACCCCCACGTTGGGTTCAATGGTGCAGAACGGGTAGTTGGCCGCCTGCGCCTGCGCGTTGCTGAGCGCGTTGAAGAGGGTGGACTTCCCAACGTTGGGAAGCCCGACGATGCCGCACTTGAATGCCATCTGCCTTCCTGGGTGGTCCGGGGGGGGCCCCGGGGGGCGCGCCTTGTGGCCCACACGCGCGCCACTTTCAACTGTGCCGGGGTGTCGCCGCCGGGCGCGCTCCGGTATGAGACCGCGCCCATGGTCCGCGTGGTCGTCGCCGAGAAACCGTCCGTTGCCCGGGACATTGCCCAGGTGCTTGGCGCCAGGTCCCGCGGGGACGGTCATCTGCACGGCTCCGGTTGGGTGGTGACGTGGGCGTTGGGGCACCTGGTGACGCTGCCGCAACCGCACCAGGTGGACCGGGCGTGGAAGCCCTGGCGCTGGGAACGCCTGCCCATGCTGCCGCGCCACTGGCCGCTGGCCGTGCTGGAGAAGACGGCGGATCAGTTTGCCGCGGTGAAGCGCCTCATCACCGGGCAGGACGTGGAGTACGTGGTGTGCGCCACAGATGCGGGGCGCGAGGGCGAGCTGATCTTCCGCTTCATCTACGACGCCGCCGGCTGTCGCGCGCCCACCCGGCGGTTGTGGATTTCGTCGCTGACGGCGGACGCCATCCGCCGCGGGTTCGCCGCGCTGCAGCCCGGCTCCGCGCGGGATGCGCTGGCTGAGGCCGCGCGCGGGCGCGCGCAGGCGGATTGGCTCGTCGGGATGAACCTGAGCCGCGCGTACTCGCTGGGACAGCAGGACGTGTTCAGCGTGGGCCGCGTGCAGACGCCCACGCTGGCCATGCTGGTGGAGCGCGAGAACGCCATCCGCGCCTTTGTCCCGGCGGATTACCTGGAGGTGGTGGCGAACTTCCGCGCGCCGGGCGGTGCGTACACCGGGCGGTGGTTCGCACCCACGCCGGAGAAGGACCCGTTGAGCGCCCGCCGGCGCCTTCCCGCGGAGGGCCAACGTGCGGGGGACATTGCGGCGCGCGTGAACGCCGCGGGACGCGGCTGCGTGGAGCGCCTGGACGAGGAGACCCGGCGGATGCCGCCCCCGCAGCTGTACGACCTCACCGAGCTGCAGCGCCACGCCAACCGCCTGTTCGGCTTCAGCGCGGAGAAGACGCTGAACGTTGCGCAGTCCCTCTATGAGACGCACAAGCTGCTGAGCTACCCGCGCACCGACTCGCGCCACCTCTCCGCTGACGTCGCGGCCACGCTGCCCGCGGTGGTTGCCGCCATCGCGCATGCGTACCAGGGAGACCTGGCGCCGGACACGGGAGCCCGTCCGCTGGGACGCCGCCACGTGGATGACACTGAGGTGACCGACCACCACGCGATCATCCCGACGACGGTTGACGCGCGCGCGCTTTCGCTCACGGCGGACGAGCGCAAGGTCTACGACCTGGTCTGCCGCCGCCTGCTGATGGCCTGGCACCCGGAGCACATCTGGGCGGTCACCAACGTCGTCACGCGGGTGGACACGCCGGCGGGGCCGGAGCGTTTCCACAGCCACGGCACCGCGGTGCAACAGGTGGGGTTCAAGGTGCTGGACGTGCAGCGTCCCGGCGCAGCCCGGCGGGCACCCGGCCCGCGGGACGACGACGACGACGATGCGGCGGACCAGGACCTGCCCGGCGGGCTGCAAACGGGGCTGGAAGTGGGCGCGGGCGGTGCCAAGGTGGAGCGCAAGCAGACCCGCCCGCCCAAGCGCTACACGGATGCCACGCTGCTCTCCGCCATGGAGGGTGCGGGCCGCATTGTGGAGGACAAGGAGCTGTCCCGCGCCATGAAGGACCGCGGCCTGGGCACGCCCGCCACGCGCGCCGCCATCCTGGAGAACCTCATCAAGCGCGCATACGTGCAGCGGGACGGTCGCGCGCTGGCCGCCACGGACAAGGGCATTGATCTCATCGCCCGGGTGCATCCCGACGTGAAGAGCCCCGCCATGACGGGCGACTGGGAGGCGCAGCTCAAGGCGGTGGAACGCGGCCAGGGAACGCGCGCGGAGTTCATCCAGCGGGTGGAGACCTACGTCACCGACGTGGTGGGCCGCGTCCGCAATGACCCGGTGACCACGCGGCCCCCTCCCCCGCCCGCCGCCACTGCGGCCACGCGGAGCGTGTCGCTGGCCCAGCGTGACATGCAGGACCTCCTCACCCGCGTGTTCGGACACGCCCGCTTCCGCCCGCACCAGGAGGAGGTGTGCCGCGCCGTCGCGTCGGGGGACAACGCGCTGCTGGTCATGCCCACGGGCGCGGGCAAGTCGCTCTGCTACCAGTTGCCCGGGCTGTGCCGTGGTGGGACCACGCTGGTCATCAGTCCGCTCATTGCGCTGATGGAGGACCAGGTGGCCAAGCTCCAGAGCCTGGGCCTGGCCGCGGAGCGCATCCACTCCGGGCGGGACCGCCCGGCGTCACGCGCGGCGTGTGAGGCCTACCTGCAGGGCACGTTGGACTTCCTGTTCATCGCGCCGGAGCGCCTGGCCGTGCCGGGGTTCCCGGAGCTGCTCGCCCGCCGCAAGCCTGCGCTCATTGCGGTGGATGAAGCGCACTGCATTTCGCAGTGGGGGCATGACTTCCGTCCTGACTACCGCATGCTGAGCCAGCGCCTGCCGCTGCTGCTGCCGGCCCCGGTGCTGGCGCTCACCGCCACCGCAACGCCGCGCGTGCAGCAGGACATTGTGGAGCAGCTGGGCATGGAGGCGCCGCGCCGCTTCATCCACGGTTTCCGACGGGAGAACCTGGCGTTGGAGCTGGTGGAAGTTCCCAAGCCGGCGCGGTTTGAAGCCGCGCTGCGCGCGCTGTCTGAGCCGGAGCGGCGCCCGGCGATTCTCTACGCGCCCTCGCGGGCGGACGCGGAGGAACTGGCGTCATTCCTGTCACCGCATTTTTCCGCGGCCGCCTACCACGCCGGCATGACCGCGCGTGCGCGCGACACCACGCAGACCGCGTTCCAGGCCGGGAAGCTGGACGCGGTGGTGGCGACGATTGCGTTTGGCATGGGCATTGACAAGGCGGACATCCGTACCGTGGTGCACCTGGCCCTGCCGGTGAGCGTGGAGGGTTACTACCAGGAGGTGGGGCGCGCGGGGCGGGATGGCAAGCCGTCGCGTGCGGTGCTGATGCACTCCTACGTGGACCGGCGCATGCACCAGTTCTTCCGCGAAAAGACCTATCCACCGACGACGACGCTGGCGCAGCTGCTCAAGCGCGTCCCCGCGCATGGCATCCCGCGCGGGGAGCTGCGCGCGCGCGCGCGCCTGGATGAAGAGGAGTTTGACGCGGCGTTGGACAAGCTGTGGGTGCACCGCGCCGTGACGGTGGACGCGGACGAAACCGTCCGCCCGACGGGCGCGCACTGGCAGCAGAGCTATGAGGCGCAGGTGGCGCACCGCATCCAGCAGGAGGAGGCGATTGCGCGGTTTGCGCAGGCGCACGGGTGCCGCATGCTCCGTCTGGTGCAGCACTTCGGGGACACGTCGGACCCTGGCACGCCGTGCGGGATGTGTGACGCGTGCGACCCCGGTGCGTGCACATCTCAGCAGTTCACGCCACCGGACGCGGCCGCGGTGGCGGGCATGCGCGCCATCCTTGGCCGGTTCCCGGGGTGGGGCGCCGTATCCCTTGGCGCGCTGTTCCGGGACGTGGAGACCGCCGTGGGTGATCGCCGTGCGTTTGAGATCCTGGTGTCCGCGCTGGTGCGCGCGGGCCTGGTGCACGCCGATGAGGCGGTGTTCCACAAGGTCGGGAAGGACATCACCTACCAACGCTTGGCGCTCACCCCTGACGGCGAAGCGGCGGACGACGCCATCCTGCGCGCCGTCCAGTTGCCGCGGGGCCTGGAGCCCACGGCCACACGGGGCCGGCGGCGCCGGACAAAAGCCCGGACGGAGCAGCCCGCGGCACCGGCGGACGGCGCGCTGGTGGAGCGCCTGCGCGAATGGCGCAAGAAGGAAGCGCACAAGCGCGGCGTGCCCGCGTTCCGCGTGATGGCGGACAAGGTGCTCCACGAACTGGCCGCGCGCCGCCCCGCCGACGAGGAACAGCTGGAGCAGGTCAGCGGGGTGGGGACCGCGTTTGTGAAGAAATACGGCAAGGCGGTGCTGGGCCTGGTGGGCAGGCACCGCTGAACGCCGCCCGCATCACCCGCGCACGGCCCGGCGCGCGCGGTTGGCAAAGAACCGGACCAGCCCGGCCTGGTTGTCCGCGCCCGTGGACAGCACCAGGTGGTCCAGGCTCAACCGCCGGAACCGGTCCGCCCGGCTGGCGCGTTCTTCGTGCAACCGGCGCTCAAACGCGGTCCGCACTGACGGGGACGAGGTGTCCACCAGCGACCGGCGCGCGGTCTCCGCGTCATACACCTCCAGCAGGCCCACGTCCGGGAGCTTCTCCTCGAGCGGGTCGGTGACCTCCATGCAGATGAGATCATGCCGGCGGCCGGCGGCGCGCAGCGCCTTCTCCTCCGGGGAGCCCGGAGCACCCGCAAACGCGCCCGCAAAGTCACTGATGAGGAACACCACCGCCTGCCGCTTGGCGGACGTGGACAACCACTTGAGGGGCTCTTCAAAGTCCGTGCGCGTGCCGCGCGCGCGCCCGGTGAGCACTTCGCGGATGACGCGCAACACCTGGCCGCGGCCCTTGCGGGGCGGGAGGAAGGTCTCCACGCGGTCCGTGAAGGTGAGCAGGCCCACCTTGTCCTGGTTGCGCATGGCGCTCATGGCCAGCATGGCGGCCAGCTCCGCCGCCAGCTGCCGCTTGGTGCGCTGCCGCGTGCCAAAATCCAGTGACGACGACAAATCCACCGCCAGGAACACCGTGAGCTCGCGCTCCTCCACAAACTGTTTGACGTGCAGGTGGCCAGTGCGCGCGGTGACGTTCCAATCAATGAAGCGCACCTCGTCCCCGGGCGCGTACGCGCGCACGTCCGCAAAGGACATGCCGCGGCCCTTGAAATTGGAGTGGTAGGACCCGGCCAGCTGGTCATTCACCGTGCGGCGCGACGCGATCTCAATACGCCGCACGCGCTTGAGCAGGTCCCGCGTCTGCGCGATGGCCGCGTCCTGCCCGGACAGGACGGGGGCGCGCGGGCGCTTGAGCCAGCGGTCCAACCACAGGCCGCTGCCGGCCAGCAGCAGTCCCGCACTGGCGGCGAGCAGCAGGATGAACGGATCCGCGTCCATGCCGCTTTCCTCAGGGGACCTCAACCCGCTCAAACACCTTGCGGATGATGTTGTCCGAGTTGATCTCCTCGGCCTCCGCCTCAAATGTCAGCAGCACGCGGTGGCGCAGGACGTCCAGCCCCACGGCCTTGATGTCCTCCGGGATGACAAACCCGCGGTGCCGCAGGAACGCGTGCGCGCGCGCGGCCAGGTTGAGCGCAATGGAGGCGCGCGGGGACGCGCCAAACGCAATGAGCGGCTTGAGCTCGCGCAGGCCCACGTTCTCCGGCTCGCGCGTGGCAATGATGAGATTGACAATGTAGTTCTTGATGCGGTCATCCATGTACACGTCACGGACCACTTCGCGCGCGCGCTGGACCTGTTCCAGGGTGACCACGGGGCCGGCTTCCGCGGGGTGGCCCGCGGTCATGCGGTCCATGATGGCGCGCTCCTCGTCCCGCGTGGGGTAGCCCACCTTCACCAGCATCATGAAGCGGTCCACCTGCGCTTCCGGGAGCGGGTAGGTCCCCTCCTGCTCAATGGGGTTCTGCGTGGCCAGCACCAGGAACGGGTCCGGCAGCTTGAAGGTGGAGTCGCCCAGGGTGACCTGGCGCTCCTGCATGGCCTCCAGCAGCGCGGACTGCACCTTGGCGGGGGCGCGGTTCACCTCGTCAGCCAGGACCACGTTGGCAAACACGGGTCCCTGCTTGGGTGAGAAGCGGCGGGTCTCCGGGTCCCAGATCTGCGTGCCCACCAGGTCAGCGGGGAGCAGGTCCGGCGTGAACTGGATGCGCTTGAAGGTGCAGTGCAACGTCCGCGCGATGGTGTTGACCGTGAGCGTCTTGGCCAGGCCCGGCACGCCTTCCAGCAGGATGTGGCCGCCGGTGAGCAGGCCAATGAGGACGCGCTCCACCATCACCTTCTGGCCAACAATCACCTTCTGCGTTTCCTGCAGCACCGATTCCACGAACGCGCTCTCCTGCTGGATGCGCTGGTGCAGTGCTTCAATCTCCGCGTTCATCATTCCTCCAAAGCCACCCGCCCCGGCCCACCGGGCGGCCCATCGGGGGCGCCTGTTTACCGCATGTGGGCCGCGGGGGAAGGGCCGCCCGGGACTGGCGCGGTCTTGCCGGCGGGCGGACGCGTGGTAGTAGCCGCGCGCGGCGACGGAGCGAGCGCATGGCGCGGTCCACACAGGAATCCCACGGCGGCCCGCGCATGCTGGCGGCGCGCGTCCTGCACCGCGTGGTGGAGGAGGACGCGTACGTGGCGCTGGCGCTGGACGCGGCGCTGGGGCGGGCGGGCACGCTGGCGGCGCCGGACCGCGGGCTGGCCACGGAGCTGGTGTACGGGACGCTGCGCCACCTGGCCCGGCTGGACGCCGCGCTGGGCCAGGCCTGTACGCGGCCGCTCAAGAAGGTGGACGCGCTGCTGCTGTGCCACGCGCGCGTGGGCGCATACGAAATGCTGGCCCTGGGCACCCCCGACCACGCAGCAGTGAATGAAGCGGTCACCGCCGCCCGGCGCAGCCGTGGGCCGGGCGCGGGGGGATTCCTCAACGGCGTGTTGCGCGGGCTGGCGCGGCTGCGGGACTCCGGGGCGCTGGCGCCCTCCCCGTCTGACGACACGGCGGCGGTGGTGGCGCGCACGGGCGTGCCCGCCTGGCTGGTGGAGGACGTGCGGGCGCGGCTGGGACCAGCGGAAGCGGCGGCCTTTGCGGCCCAGTCACTGGAACGGCCGCGGGTGCACCTGTGCGTGCCACGGCCCGGGGACCGGGACGCCACGGCGGCGCTGCTGGTGGGTGCGGGTGTGGAGGCGGAGGCGCACCCGTGGTGCGCCACGGGCGTGGTGCTGGAGCCGGGCAGCGGCTCCTGGGAGAAGCTGGAAGGGATCGTGGGAACGCGCGCGTTGGTGCAGAACGTGTCCAGCCAGTGCGTGGCCGGCTGGGCAGCGCGCGTGGCGGGGACCGGCGCGGTGCTGGACCTGTGCGCGGCGCCGGGCGGCAAGTCCTCCGTGCTGCGCGCGGCCGGCGCGGACGTCACGGCGGTGGACGTGCACGTGGACAAGCTGCACCTGGCGCGCAAGCAGTGGGCGCGGCTGGGGCTGGCGGTGCGTGCGGTGGCGGCGGACGGGACGCGGCCGCCGTTCGCGGACGGAGCGTTCCCCGTGGTGCTGCTGGACGCGCCGTGTACGGGCAGCGGGCTGTTGGCGCGGCGGCCGGAGATGAAGCTGCGCCGCGGTGAGGACGTGCTGGCGCGCCTGGTGGCGCTGCAGCGCGGGCTGCTGGACGCGGCGGCGGGGCTGGTCAGCCCCGGCGGGAGCCTGTTGTACAGCGTGTGCTCGGTGTCCAACGCGGAGGGGCCGGCCCAGGTGGACGCGTTCCTGGCGCGCCACCCGTCCTTCCGGCGCGCGGCCTGCGCCTTGCCGGTGCCGGAGGACGCCCTGGAGGAGGGCGCGCTGGCGTTGTGGCCGCACCGGCACGGCGTGGACGGTTTCTACGCGGCGCGTTTGCAGCGCGGCATCTGAGCGCTCACCGCCCGGGACGCACCAGGTACAGCGCGGGGGCCCGCGCGCTCAGCGTGAGCACGTCCCCCATGCCCACGGGGAAGCGCAGGTGGGAGCCGTCCACAAACACGGCGCCCTCGCGCATGCCGCTGATGAAGCGCAGCAGGCCATGGCTCCCCACAAACCCGCCCACGTGGTGGACCACGGTGCCCGGCGGCGCGTAGGGCTCACGCACGCGATACTGGAAGCGGCGCGCCTCCATGTCATCCCGCTGGCCACCGGCGGAAAGCACTGCCGCGGTGGAGCCGGCGGCCGTGGCCACCCAGGCGCCGCTGCTCTTCTGTTCCTCGCGCGCGCGTCCCAGCTGCAGCGTGTAGCGCGAGGTGGCGGCAGGATTGACGTGGCAGAACAGCACGTCATTGAGGACGGGGACGCCCAGGCTGCGGCCATTGATGGCCACGTCCAGGCGCAGCAGGCGCAGCGGGCGCAGCGTGCGCGCCAGCACGCCCTCCAGCACGTCCGCAAACGTGGCGGCGGTGGCGCCGGTGAGAAACCCCACGCTGCGCGTGGGGTTGGAGTTCACACCCAGCAGCGGTGTGCGCGCCACGCGGTGGCTGGCGTCCAGCAGCGTGCCGTCCCCGCCCACGGTGACGACAAGATCCGCGTGCGAGGTGGACCGCAGGTGCGCGCGGTACACCTCGCGCACGTCCGCCCCGGTGGCGCGGCAGGCGCCAAGCACGGCCTGAAGGCTGGCGGCGTGCTCCAGGTGGGACTGGGCCATGATGCGGGTCTGCACGGACCCGCGGCGCATCAACGCGCGGACCTTGGGCTCCTTGCGCTCCAGTGCGTACAACTGGAACGCGCTCTTTTTGTACACAACCAGGATGGTGCGGCGGCGTGCCATGGGTGGGTCAGGCGCCCGGGCCCTTGCCGCCGCCCGGCTGCAGGTAGGGGTTCACGGAGATCATCGTCGCGCCGCCTTCGGGCTCAGCCTCCGGGGTGGGGGGCGCCACGGCGGGGCGCGGGCCGGGGGTGGGCGTGGGTTCCGCGGGCAGGGCCACGCCCGCCTCCAGCAGGGCGCGGGTGAGGCGGTCCACGCGCCCCTGCAGCGCCTGCATCCGGCCCAGGGACTCGCGGCGGATGGCATCGCGCTCCACGCGCGCCTTCTGGGCTTCCGCGCGCAGCGCCTCCACCTCGCGCCCCGCCTGCGAGGCTTGGGTTGCCTGCTGGGCGGAGGCTGCCGCGCGGGTCTCCGCGTCCTTGTACTTCTCCTCAAACTGCCGGAGCTTCTGCAGCGCCTGCTGGCGCAGTTTCTCCTTGTCGTCCTGGGCCTGGCGGGCAGCGGCCTCCGCCCGCCCGCGCGCGGCGTCCAACTCGGCCACGCGTTTCTTGAGCTCATCGCGCTCATTGGCGGCCTGCTGGGTGACGGTCTCCAGGCGGCCCTGCACCTCAGCCACGTGGTCCTTGCCGGCGCGGTCCGCCTGCTCCACGGCTTTCTGCAGTTCCTGCGCACGCCGCTCCAGCTGCTGCGCCTTGGCCACCAGCTGGGTGCGCGCGCGCTCCAGTTCCTCGCGCTCACGGGTCCGCGCGCCCAGGTCCGCTTCCAGCTGGGCGGCCCGTTCACGCTCCGCGGCGTGCGCGGCCTCCAGCTGCGTGCGGGCCAGCGTCTCCTGTTCCAGGCGCGCTTGCGCGCGCTCCACCTCGTGCTGCTTGTCCTCAATCTTCTTGCGCGCCGTCTCCAGGGACGCGGCGGTCTCCTTCTGCGCGGCCTCGGCGCGGGAGCGCTCCTCCAGGGACTTCTGCCGCAGGCCGCCCTCGGTGGAGCGCGCGGCCTTCTGCGCCTCCAGCTCGGCGCGCAGCTCATTGACGGACTCCTCCAGCTCCGTCTTCTGCAGGCTCATCACCTGGTGGGAATTCTCCAGCTGGGCCACCCGGCCGCGCGTCTCCACCAGCTGCCGGTTGAGCGCCGCCTCGCGCGCGGTGACGTCCTTGCGCTCGCGGACCTGCTCGTGGGTCGCATCCTCCAGCTGCTTGATGCGGTCCTTCAGCTGGGAGGCGGTCTGCGCGTTGTCGTCACGTTCCTTGCGTGCCTGCGCCAGTTCGTCGGCCACCCCGCGTGCGCGCTCCGCCTCCGCGCGTGCCTGGCGTTGTGCCTCGGCCACCGCGGCCTGCGCCTTCTCCCGCACCTGCTGTTCGCTGGCCTGCACCGCGCGCAGCTTGTCGGCGCGTTCGCCGGCCAGTGTCTCGGCCTGCTTGAGGGCCACCTGGAGTTCGCCCAGGCGGACCTGCAGTCCCTCGCGCTCCGTCTTGAGGGCCTGCATGGCCTGGCCCGCCTGACCCTGGACGCGCTCACCGTCGGCCTGCAGGCGTTGCAGGTCCGCCGCCACGGCGGAGGCCTCGGCCAGCGCGCGCTGTGCCTCCTCCAGTTCGCGCTCGCGGCTGCGCGCGTGCTCGTCGCGCTCGCGCAGGCGCGCTTCCAGCGCCTTGAGGGCCTGGTCGCGCTGCGAAATCGCCTCGCCCAACCGCTGCATCTCCGCCTGCGTCTGGCTCAGGGCCCGGGTGTTCTCGCCCTGCCGGCCGGCCAACTCCGCCTCGGCCTGCTGGGCGCCGGCCAGCAGCGCCTTGAGGCGCGCCACCTCGGATGACAACTCGCGCGCGGAGGCGCGCGCCTCGTCCAGCTCCGCCTGCAGGCGCGCCAGCGCATCCCGGGCCTGGTCGCGCTCTTCGGCGCGCGCGGCCACGGCCCGCCGCTCGCCCTCCAGTTCCTGCGCGGCGGACGCCAGGCGCGCCTGCAGCCGCTCCACCTCCGCGGCGCGCGTCTCCAGGTCCGCCTCCCGCGCGCGGACGGCGGCGCGGGCGTCCTCCAGCTCCCGCCGCGCCGCGGCCACCTGCGCCTCGCGCGCGGCCAGGTCCACCTGCAGGACCTTCTCGCGCGCCTCCACCTCACCGCGCTCCCGCTCCACGTCACGGACCTGCGCCTCCAGCGCCTGCAGGCCCGCGTCCCGCTGCGCCACCTCCTGCCGCAGGCGCGCGGCCCCGGCCCGCTCCTCCTCAATGCGCGCCTGCAGGCCGCGCTCCCGGTCAGCCTGCGTGCGCACATCCTCGTCGGCCTTCAGCAGGGACTGTTCCAGCCCCTCAATGGCGGCCTGCTTGTCGGCCAGCTGCCCCTTGAGCCCGGCCATCTCCTCGTTGAGGTGGACAATGTCCGCCTGCAGCCCGCGGAGGTCCCGCTCCTTTTGTTGGATGGCGGCGTGCGCCTCATTGAGGCGCCCGCGCTGGGCCTGGAACGCCTCGTCACCGCGGGTGACCTGCTGGTGCAGCAGCTGCCGCCCCTGTTCCAGCTCCTCAATCTCCCCCACCTTGCGCTGGACGGAGGCCTCCAGGTTCTTGAGCTCCAGCGCGCGCGCACGCAGTGCCTCCTGCTGCGCGTTGATCTCCTCCTGGAGGCGCTCCACCTCCTCGGTGCGGGCGCGAACCTCCGCCCGCAGCGCGGTGAGCTGCCCATCGCGCTGCACCAGCGTGTGCTCGCGGTCCTCCAGGCGGATGTTCAACGCACGCAGCTGCGCCTGCTCCGCCCCCAGCGCGCTGTCCAGCGCGGCGTGCGCCTCCGCGGCCTCATCCAGTTTCTGCCCCAGCTCGCGCAGCGAAAGGTCCCGCGCCTCAATCTGCTTCTCCAGGCCGGCGCGGCGCTCGTTGGCCAGCGCCAGCTTGTTGGACTCGTCGGCCAGCCGGCGCTCCAACTCGCCCAGGCGCGCCTCGCGCTCGCGCATGGCGGTCTCTGCCGCCTCCTGCATGCGGCGGGTCTCGCCCTCCTGGTTGGACTGGACGTCCTTGGCCTCCTCCAGCCGCAGCTCGCGGCCGTGCAGCTCGTCCTGCAGGCGTTCCACGTCCGCGGTCAGCCCGTGGATGCGGTCCTCCAGGGCGGCGGTGTCCCGCAGGCGCACGTGGTTCACTGCGCCGGTGGCGGCGCGCGCTGCCACCACGTCTTCCTCCAGCTCGCGGACCAGTTGCTCCGCCGCCAGCGTCTCGCGGTCCAGCAGCGCCTGCAGTGCCTGCCGTTCCTCGCTCTCGCGCCGGTGCAGGACGGTGAGCCGGGCAATCTCGTCGTCGCGCTCGGCGATGGCGCGGACCAGCCACGCCTCCACGCGGCGCATGCGGTCGTGCCAGGCCGCCCGGGCGTTGTCCGCGCAGTGCAGGGCCTGCTCGGCGGCCAGCATGTCGTCGTGGAAGTCGCGCTCACGCTGGCGCAGCGTGCGCTCCAGCTGGCGGGTGCGCGCGGACAGGTCATGGATGCGCGCGTACAGCACGCCGCGGGTCAGCGTGACGGCGTGGAACAGTTCCCGGCTGTCGGCGGTCTCCTCATCGCGCGAGCGCAGCAGCACCGCCACGCGCGTCTCAGCGCGGGCCAGCGCGGTGCGCGCCTGGTGCAGGGCACCGCGCGTGTCATCCAGGCGCTGGTAGAGGTCCCCCAGGATGCCGGCGCCGTGCGCCACGGTGCGTTGCAGGCGTGCGTCCAGCTCGCGGTACGCGCCCTCCCACTCGTAGATGCGGGCGACGAGTTGCTGCTTCATCGTCTCCGCGGCGGCTTCCAGCTCGCGGCGCTCGCGGCGCAGCGCAAACACCTCCTTCTCCTTGGCCGCCACAACCTCAATGAGGTCCTTCTCCATCATCACGCGCTCGGTGAGCATGCCCTCCACCGACGCGCCAAGCTCCTTCTCCTTGTCCGCCAGCGCCGCCTGCAGCCGCTGCACCTCACGGGTCAGCTCGTTCATTTGGACTATGTAGCTCTCAACCTCGCTCTCCTTCTGCGCGACGCGCGACTCCGCGCCCTGGATTTCCGCCTCCTTGGCGCGCCACAGGCGGGCCAGCCGCTGCAAGTCCCGCTCGCGTTCACGCAGCTTGTCCCGGAGGAACTGCGTGCGGGAGTCCGCGGCCTCCTGGGACCCGCGCGCCCCCGTCCCCAAGGCGTCCGTGGCCACGTCCGCAAACCCGCCCGCGCCCAGCGAGCCGAACAACCGCTCCACACACGCGAGCTCAGTGGGATCCACCGCGGGGCCGCCGCGGCCCGCGGAGGGCGCGCCCGGACGGGGCAGGCCCGGGTCCACGCCGGGCGGCGCCGGCAGGCCCGCCGTGACCGCCGCGGCCGGCGCCTCCAGGGCGTCCAGTCCGCCGGCCAGCTCATCCGCGGAGGGCATCTCCATCCCGGGGTCCGTGACCTCCGGCAGCGGGGGCAGCGGCGGCAGGTCCGCGGTGGGGTCCCGCTCCGGGATGGCCACGTCCGCCATGGCGCTCTGCACCCACGGGCCGCCCGGAGACACGCTGCGCCGCAGCCGCGGCGGCTCCATGGGCCCGCCGCCCGCGGCCTCCACCAGCGCGCGGTGGCTCTGGGCGCGCTCCGCCAGGCTGCGGATGGCCGTCTCCAGGTCCGCACGTGAGGCGGGCAGCATCAGGTAGTGGTCCGCGCGTGCAGGTGACCCGCGGTGCCGCTCCACGGCGTCACGCGTGGCGTCAGAAGTGGTCAGCAGGATGGGCAGCGCCTTGTGCTGCGCGTTCTTGCGCAACCGCCCCACCAGCGCAAAACCCGTCGCCCCGCTGCGCTCGTGCCGCAGCATCACAATGTCCGGCCGGATGCGGTCCACCTCCTCGGTGGGGTCGGACCCCGCAAACACCACGACGTCCAGCTCCAGCCCGTCGATCTCGCGCAACGCCGCTTCCTGCGAGCGGGCCGTGCCGCTGTCCGGTTCGGCGAGGAGGACGGTGAGCGCCATGGGGTGGGGTACGCCTTCCGTGATCGCCCCCGGGGGGCCCGGGGGTCAACCACCCTACCAAGCCCGGCCGGGCGCGCCCCAGCCCCGCGCCACCGCGGGCGCCGGCGGGGACACGGCGGGTGAAGGGCGCCGGGCGGAATGGCACAGCCAACCCGGCGCCGGCGGGCTGTTTCCTCGCCCCCGAACGGCGGGCAGTCAGGAAGTGATCGGCGCGCTCGTCCTACTGCAATTCCACGGTCACCCCGGGCGTAAGACCGACAAGCGTGACGCCGTTCAGATCAACGGCGGCAAACCCGTGTGCGGAGAAGTCCGCTGCCGTCACCGTCGTGCCGGACGCGAGGTCGCAACCCACGGTAGCGAACTCTCCGGTGCCGAACCCGATAGGGTTGACCACCTTGAGCGCAACGGTGCGGGTGCTCAACGTGTACGTTCCCATCGCCAGCGCACTTGCGCCCGCCGCCACGCCTGACGCCGTGGCGATGCCCGGATCCACAACGAGCACGCGCTCGTTCACGCTGTCGGGGGTTGCCTTGACCGAAACGCCCGCCGGCAGCGAGACCGTGATGTCAATCCCACCGATCAACGCGCCCGATGCCAGGCTGCCCGACGTCGTGAGCTTCACGATGGCCTTGGTGGGCCCCGCGGGCGACGGTTGAGGGCCGCGGCAATTGCAGCCGGCGAGGCTCATGGCACCCAGGACGCCCAAAGCAAGAAGATGCCGTGTCATCGTGAGGTATTGCATCGGGTTTCCCATTCCATGCTCCCGGTTGTGCATCGGACTCACCACGTGACCAGCCCCGCTGCTCGCCTGAGGATCACAACAACGTCTCCGGTATCAATGACGCCGTCGGAGGCAGGGGTTCCGCCGACCAGCGGGGCCACGTCGCCTCTCGCAAGATCCGTCGGCGATGCCACATCCAGTCCCGACGCGATGCGCAGGGCCTTGAGGCCATCCGCGTTGTCAACCCTGCCGTCTCCGTTGAGGTCGCCGTCGGGCACGGCGACAAGCTCGTCAGCCAGGCAGTCCGCCGTCGTTCCGCCGTTGAGGCCCGTGCAGGTCCAGGTCCATGGGCCGGCGCCACTGACGGTGGAGGCAACACCAGTCGCGCATAGGTCGCTGGCGGGCGCTTCGGTGTGCAGCGCGCTGCTTGCGGTACCGCACGCTCCATCCACCGCGTCGGCGGAAAAGTTGGCCGTGATCGTGTGGCTGGAGACCACATTGTCCAGGATCAGCGGGTTCAGGACAGTTGCGACAAACCCGTTGGTCCCAGTCCAGTTCAGGAAGTGGTAGCCCGAGTTCGCGGTAGCGGTCACCTGGGTCGTGCTGCCACCGTGGTTCACGGTCTGGCTGGTCGCTCCCGTGATCGTGCCGTTGCCGTCGCTCAGGAACGTCACGCCATAGGTCTGGATGTTGGCCGAGCAGTTCGCCGTGCTCCCGCCGTATTGCCCCGCGCAGGTCCAGCTCCAAGGGCCCGATCCGGCAACGGCCGACGATACGCCGGAACTGCACAGACTCATCGGGGTCGTACCCGCGAGAGTCTGACCATGGTCAGCGCCGCACGCTCCGTTCACGCTGTCGTGCGCAAAGTTCGCCGTGATCACCATGGCCGCGGTCACGTTGGTCACCACCAGCGGGTTCGCCAACGTCGTCACAAAGCCGCTTGTCCCGGTCCACTCAACGAAGTGATAACCCGCTGCAGCCAGCGCTTCGATTTCAGCGGCATCGCCGCCATGATTCACGGTCTGGCTGGTTTCGCCCGCGATCGTGCCGTTGCCGTCGCTCAGGAACGTCACGCCATAGGTCTGGATGCTGGCCGAGCAGTTCGCCGTGCTCCCGCCGTATTGCCCCGCGCAGGTCCAGCTCCAAGGGCCCGAGCCGGCAACGGCTGACGAAACACCGGAACTGCACAGACTCGTCGGCGTCGTACCCGCAAGAGTCTGACCATGGTCAGCGCCGCACGCTCCGTTCACGTTGTCATGCGCAAAGCTCGCGGTGATCACCATGGCCGCGGTCACGCCGGTCACGACCAGAGGGTTCGCCAACGTCGTCACAAAGCCGTTTGTCCCGGTCCACTCAACAAAGTGATATCCCGCTGCGGCCCATGCTTGGACCTCAGAGGCATCGCCGCCATGATTCACGGTCTGGCTGGTCGTCCCCGTGATCGTGCCGTTGCCATCGCTCTGGAACGTCACGGCATAGGTCTGGATGGCGGCCGAGCAGTCCGCCGTGGCCCCGCCGTACTGACCCTCGCAGGTCCAGGTCCAAGGACCCAAGCCGGCCGCAGCCGAGGCAATGCCGGCGCTGCACAGGTTCGTCGGCGAGGTGGTGCCGAGCGTCTGACCATGGTCAGCGCCGCACGCTCCGTCCACTCTGTCGTGGACGAAGTTCGCGGTGATCTCCATGGCTGCCGTCACGTTGGTCACCACGAGCGGGTTGGCCACCGTGGTCACAAAGCCGTTTGTCCCGGTCCAATCAACGAAATGAAAACCCGCCGCAGCCACCGCGCCGACCTCCGAGGCGTCGCCGCCATGCACCACGGTCTGGCTGGTCACGCCGGTGACGGTGCCGTTGCCACCGCTCTGGAAGGTCAGGGCATAACTCCGGATGTCGGCCAGGCAGGACGCCGTGCTCCCGCCGTACTGACCCGCGCACGTCCAACTCCAAGGGCCTGAGCCCGCCACAGCCGAGGCCGTGCCGGCGCCGCACAGGTCCACGGGCGTAGCGGTCAGGGCCGCGCCGTCATCTGCGCCACACTGGCCGTTCACAACGGCGACAAAGCTCGCCGTCACCTCACCGTCCGCGGTCACGGGCCCGGTCGAGCACGTATAGGTTCTTCCTGACAGGGTCCCGGTGCACCCGGTGACCACGTCCACGCCGTAGCCGTCGTCGGCCGTAATGGTGAAGGAGGCGGTCTGGTTGTTGGCCACGGCCTGCACTGTGCTGGGGCTGATGCTGCCGCCGCTTCCCGCCGAGGGCGTCACGTACCAAAGCAGCGTCATCGCTCCCGACGCGACCCAGTTGGAGCTCGCGCCACTCAAGGCGAAGTTGTTGAGTGTCCCATCCTGGGCGCTGGGTGAGGTCTGCCCCTTGAGCGTGGTTCGGGCCGCGTTGTCCCCGCCTGCAACACCTTCGTCGAACCGGTAGTACGCGACGAGACCGCTCTCGTCGTATGCGACCGTGGTGAAGGCTGACGCGAGAATCTCCGCCTGGCTGCGCGCCGTGCTCCAGATACGCACCTCGTCGATGGCCCCCGCGAAGAACCGGTTGTTGAAGTCGGAGCCGATCATCACCGGATCGGTGTTCGCGGCTGGGACGAAGGACGTGCCCGTGAGCGCGTGCTCCAGGCCGTTCACGTAGACATGCCGGGCTGCGCCGTCATACACGGCGGCCACGTGCTGCCACCTGCCAGGATGCAGAATCCCCCCGGCGGTCTCCATGCCGTCGAAGTTGATGCCGTCGTAGTTGCCGCTTGCGCCAAGCCGGAGTGTGTACCCGTTGGCGGACGGTGAGTGGTACTTGGACACAATACCGGCCAGCCACATGAATGCGGCGGGTTTGATCCACGCCTCCACCGTGTAGCTCGTGGACAGGTCGAGCGCCGTGGCGTCGGGAATACTCACGTGGTCGTTCGTCCCGTCAAAATCCAGGGCGTTTCCCGGGGGCGTCACAAGGTCGGACAGCTCGGGCCAGGTCAGCTCAACCGCGCCGATATCGCAGGCGCCGTTCTGCGGTCGGACGATTCCTCGCTGGTCATTGTTGAGGCAACTGCCCGCATTGATGGCGGGGCTCCCGGCGAGCAGGGAGCGCGTGAGCGTGAGGCCCCCGTTGTCCTGCAGCGGCCCGAGCAGCGGGGCCTGGCCGTAGACGTCATGGGTGGTGGTCCCCGTAATCGTGCAATCAGCCGTGTTCCCGATGAGATTGTAGTCGTTCGAGACCAGCGTCCCGCGGCAGTCAGGCCCGCCGCCGGTGGCGGTGTTGTCGGCGAGAATCGTGTTCTGCGCGCTCGTGCCGACCAGGGTTCCCCTGATGCCGCCGCCCACCTCAGCAGAATTGCCGCTGATCGTGGAGTCGACGACGCTGAAAACGTCGTAGCTGAATACGCCGCCTCCGTTGACCGCCGCGGTGTTGCCGCTGATGGTCGAGGCGCTGACCTCGATCTTCCCCAGGTTGGTGAAGATGCCGCCGCCGCCGCGAGCCGAGTTGCCGCTGATCGTACATTTGATGAGCGCCACGTCGCGCGGCTCCTTCATTTCTCCCCACACGTACAGGCCCCCGCCCGTCCCCGATGCGGTATTGCCGCTGAGGGTGAGGCTGTCCGCAGCCAGGTAACCCGTGTTGTGGTAGATGCCGGCGCCGTCGGTGGCTGAGTTGTTGCTGACCGTGCCGCCCACAATGAGCCAACCGTTGACGTTGGTGATGCCTCCGCCCACTTGAGTTGCGGTGTTACCCGTGATGGTCCCGAAGGTCATGGTGGCGAACGCGCCATAGACCGTATTGGCCATGTAGATGCCGCCGCCCTGCTGCGCGCGGTTGCCGCTGATGGTCGTGGCCGGATTGATGCTGAACGACCCGGAGGACTTCAGGCCGCCGCCGTTGCCCGTGGCTTGGTTGCCGCTGATCTGGCTGCCGTTGAGCGTCATGCTGGCCGTGCTGGCAATGCCGGCGCCGTCAACCGCTGAATTGCCGGAGATGACCGAGTCAGTGACCACCGTGTTTGCTGAGACATCCAGACCACCGCCTTGGGCGGCGGAGTTGTTGCTGACAACGGACGTGGTCAGGGTGAGCGGCCCGGCGCTCAGGATGCCTCCGCCAAACCCCGTGGCGGTGTTTCCGGTGACCCGTGTGTTGACCAGCCGCAGGTTCCCGGTGGCGGTGTTGTAGATGCCGCCCCCGCCCGCATCCGCGGCGCTGTTCTGCACAACCACGTCCGTCAGGACGAGTGTCGCCCCAGTCAGAATGCCGCCGCCGGCGCTCGCGGCGCGGCCGTCCGCCACGGTGATGCCCGTAAGGCTTGCGGTGATGGCCTGCTCAAAGCCAAACACTATGGCGGCGTCGTTGCCGGAGACCGTGAGATTGGCTGACCCCGGCCCGGTGATGGTCAGATTCTTGTCCACGAGGATCCCGCCGCTCGTGAGGGTGATCGTGCCGGACACAGTGACCAGGACGGTGTCCCCCGCTGCCGCGTCGGCAACGGCCTGACGCAGGGACCCCGGTCCGGAGTCACCCGTGGTGGTCACCGTGTGCGTCGCGGCGTGAGCCGTGCCGCCGCAAACACCGCTGCCGATGGTCAGCAGCGCGAGCGTCGAGAGTCCCCTTGTCATGGTTCTTTCCTCGTCATCAGAGCTTCCTGCGCAAACCGCGGGCAATCCTCGGTGGACACGCGCCGCTTTGCGGCGCAGGAGAGGATTGATGCGGGGGGAGTTGGCCTCTAACAACTCCAGCGTCGATCTTCAACAAACGCCTGCACTTGCCAAGCGCGGGTTGCTGGCGGCGCAAGGCGCCCCGAACCCACAGGGCGAGGATGGACGCTGGCGGCGCGCGGACACCCGGCGTCAGGGTCCGTTCCCGCGCCTGGCCGTGCCTGGCGGGGACGGGGGCGCCAAGCACATGACGCGCGCCGCGCGCCCACGGTAGGGTCCGCCGCCATGGAGATGCTGGGACCTTACGCGCTCATTGACCCGCTGGGGTCCGGCAGCCTGTGCGACGTGTGGCGCGCGGTGCGGCCGGAGGAAGCGCGGCGGGCCCGCTGGCTGGCGGTCAAGCGTCCCAAGCCGGCCGTGGCGGCCGAACGCGCGTTCGTGGACACCTGGCTGACGCTGGCGCGCACCGCCATGGTCATCCAGCACCCGTTTGTGGTCCCCATCCTGGATGCGGGCGAGTTCCAGGCGCCGCAAGGCGGCCCGCCGCAGCCCGTGGTGGTGACCGAGGCCGTCACCGGCGCAGCGCTCAACGCGCTGCTCAATCACCTGATGACCAAGACGCGGGACATCCCGCGCGCGTTTGCGCTGGAGGTGGTGCACCGCGTGCTGGAGGGCCTGGTCCACGTCCACGCCGCCACGGACCCCACCACGGGCGCGCCGCTGGTCCACGGGGACGTGTGCCCCGCCAATGTGATGGTCTCCATGGACGGCCGCGTGCGCCTGTGTGACCCGGTGCTGGGCCGCGCACGGACCGCGCTCAGCCGGTTGGAGAACCAGGCGCTGCGCTTCCGCTGGCACTACATGGCGCCCGAAGAGGCCCGCGGCGCCACCCCGGACGCGCGCGCGGACCTGTACGCGGTGGGCGTCATGCTGCATGAGATGCTCACCCAGCGGCGCATGCGCCGTGCCAACCGGCCTGAGGAGTTCCAGCAGCTGGTGGCCGCCGGCACCTGGACGCCGCTGCAGCAGCTCAACATCCCCACGGACAACGGTCTGGACACGCTGCTGTTCCGCGCGCTGGCCCCGGACCCGGCGGCCCGCTACCCCACCGCGGCGGCGTTCCTGGCGGACGCGGAGGCGCACATGCGCGCGTTTGGCGTGGAGGTGCCGGCCGCGGCCACCGCGTCCGTCATGGCGCAGGCTTTCCCGCAGGTCCTACCGGCGGAGGAGACCGCCCGGGCGTTGGCGCGCTCGCTGGCGCCCGCCCCCACCGCTCCCGCCGAAGACGCGCCGGGGGAAGCGGCCCCCGCCGGCCGGCCGCGCCCAGCGGGGAGACGCAAACCGCCGTCGGATACTGGCAAGAAGCTCCTGATGGCTGTGGGCGGCCTGGCGCTGATGGGGGCGCTGGGCGCCGGCGTCATCTGGCTGGTGGGACGCCGGCCGGAGACCGCGGCGCGCCCCGCCGCGCCGGTGGAAGCCCCGCGCGACCTGACGCACCTGGTGGGCGGGCGCACGCAGCAGCACTGGACGGAGCGCCTGGCGGAGATGGACAAGGCGCTGGAAACCGCGCGCCGCGAGGAGCCGGGCCGGGTGCCGGCCATGGAGGCGCTCCGCGCGGACCTGGTCCGCAAGGGGCAGGCGCTGGGCCTCAAAGGCTACGGCGGGGAGTGACGGATGCTGTGGTGGATCGTCGGCGGGATGTTTGCGGGGTTGGGGGCGGTGATGATGGGCCGCGGGTGGAACTACTTCCTCCACCCCGAGGGCCCGCGCGCACTCAAGCGGCGCGCACGCAACGTGGAGCTGGGCTTCCCCACGGACATGCGCGTGTTTGGCCGCAAGGTGCGCCGCATGGGCACCATCCTGGTGATCACGGGGGGCGTATTGATCAGCGTGCCGTGGTGGTGAGCGGCCGGTCCCGCCCCCACACGCGCACCTGGTCCCGCCCGGAGCGCTTGGCCAGGTAGACCATCTGGTCCGCGCATTCGATGAGTTGCTGCTTGTTGATGGCATCATCCGGGAACGCCGCCACGCCGACGCTGATGGTCACCCGCCCGCCCGGCTGCACGTTCCCGCCCGGGAACGGAAAGCTGGCCACCGCCTCCCGCAGGCGCTCCGCACGCACAATCGTCCCGTCCTTGGGCGTCTGCGGCAGCACAATGACAAACTCCTCGCCGCCGTAGCGCGCGGGGATGTCCCCCATGCGCCCGCGGAAGCTGATCTCAGGAATCTCACCGGTGTTGCACAGGATGCGCGCCAGGTCCTTGAGCAGCTTGTCCCCGGCGGGGTGCCCCAGCATGTCGTTGTAGTTCTTGAAGTGATCCACGTCGAGAAACACCAGGCCAACCGGCGTGTGGTAGCGCGCGCCGCGCGCCAGCTCCTGCGTCAGGGCCTCCTGGAAGAAGCGGTGGTTGTACAACCCGGTGAGCCCGTCCCGCAGGGCCAGCTGCTCCAGCTCCGCATTGGCTGCCCGCAGCTCACGCGTGCGCTCCTCCACCTGCCGCTCCAGCCGCCGCTCCTGCTCCTGCACCGCGGACAGCGCCCGGGCCAGCATGTCGTTCTTCTCGCGCAGCTCCACCACCAGCCGCGCGTTCTCCTCCTCCAGCAGGTTGGCCCGCACCGCCTCCGCCACCAGCGCGCGCAGGTCCATCACCCGCAATGGCTTGGAAATGAACCGGTGCACGTGCGCCAGGTTGACCGCGTCGCGCAGGTCCTCCACCCGTTCACTGGCGGTGACCAGGATGCGCACCGCCTTGGGCTGCACGTCCCGCGTGGCCGTCAGCAGATTGACGCCCGTGATGCCGGGCATCATGTGGTCCGCCACCACGCAGTCCACCGGCTGGGTCCGCAACACCTCCAGCGCCGCGGCCCCGTCCGCCGCCGTCATGACCTCATAGTCCTTCTGCAGCGCCGCCTGGATCAGGTTGCGAATGTCGGCGTCGTCGTCAACCACCAGCACCCGGAGCTGCCGCATGCACCCCACCGTCGTCACGCGGCGGGAGACGCGCTCCCGTGCCGCCGGCCCTTGCTGCCCCGCATGCCGCGCCAAGTCAACCGCCACCGCCTGCTTCCACCCGGGCCCACGGCCGCGCTAGCTTGCCCGCGCCAGTCACCCTGGAGCCTCCGTGGCGGACACCCTTCCCGGCCTTGCGCTGTCGTTTGTGTCCGGCCGCTTCCGCGGCGGCGAATTCCCCCTCCCGGACGACCGCGAGGTCCTGGTGGGGCGCGAGGAATCCAACGACATCCAGCTCAACGAGACCGGCGTCAGCCGCGTCCATGCCAAGCTCATCATGGAACAGGGCCGCCTGGAGCTGCGCGACCTCAACAGCACCAACGGCACGTTTGTGAACGGCCAGCGCGCCACGCGGGCGTCCCTGAAGGAGGGGGACCGCGTGCTCATTGGCCAGTCCATCATGCTCGTCACCCGTGACCGTGGCTGGGCCACGTGACCCGGATTGACGGGGTCAGCCGCGCAATGTTAGCTGCGCGCCACCTGTGAGATGCCCAGGTAGCTCAGTTGGTAGAGCAGAGGACTGAAAATCCTCGTGTCGCTGGTTCAATTCCGGCCCTGGGCACATTGAAACCCCGCCAACCGGCGGGGTTTTTTCTTGCCCCCCTCACTCCGACGCCACCGGCTGGCCGTCACTTCGCCGGCACTTCGTGGCGCCTTTGTACGGCAGCCACTGACCCGGCTTGGACGGATCCAAGTCGTGGTCCGTGCTGTAGAAGTTCGGCGAATCCAGCTGGAGTTCACCCTTGCCGTTCTCCGTCGGGACAGACACGTTCAGTGACGGCCGTTCCCCATAGTTGTTCACCGTGACGGACCCGCCCCACGTCGGGTTGCCGGTGCTGTCTTCGCCGCCCGGGCCCAGTTCCTTGGGGTCACCGCTGGTGACCTGCGCGTACTCGGTGCCCGCGCGTTTCTGGGAATTGATGTGCACCACGTTGCCGGACCCATCGCCCGTGGTGACCGTCCAGTGGGCGGCCGGCGTGCGGTTGAGGTGGAAGGTCGGGTTGCTGTGGGCCAGGCCGCCTCGCTCGCGCAGGCCCGCGGCCAGGTTGGACATCTGGTCCACGCTCAAACCGCCGCCGGTGAGGCCGTCACCCGACGAGCGGCCGATGGCGAACATCGCCTCCTGCAGGTGCGCGGAGTTGGTGGGCGTCATCTCGCCTTTCTCCAGCGCGGTCACCGCGTCTTTCTGCGGTTGGGTCAGTTCCACGCCACGGTCCTTGGCCAGCCGACGGGTGGCCGCCGCGTTGTTCTGCGCCGCGGTGGCATCCTTGGAATCCATGATGATCGCGTTGGCCGCGGCGGCGCCGCCGCAGCGGACGTCATCGTTGGTGGTGGATGTGACGCGGTCCACCTGCGGGGAGTTGAGCAGCAGTTGCGTGCGTTGCTCCGGAAGCTTGAACCGCGTGTTCATGGAGCGTCCCGGCGCGGCCATCTCCGGCACAGCCAGCGCCATGCGCGACGTCACCGCCGCCTGCGTGATGCCGCCGGCGGAAGCGCTGCGGGCGTGCGCCTCCGACGCACTCTGCGCGGTGGCCGTGGGCTGGTGGCGTGCGGGCGCGACGGGCGCGCTGGACGGCGCGGGGGCCGGCGCCGCCGCTGCTGTCCCCGGCGCGGCGTGGGTGGTGGTTGCCGGCGTGGCGGCGGGAGCAGCTGGCTTGGGCGGCGCGTTCTTGGGCCGGATGGTGACGTTCATGGATTCCTCCCCAACGTGTTGTGCGCCGGGCGGTCATGCCGCGGTGGGCGTCCGCATTGAACTCCCGCGCCAGGAAACGGGCAAGCCCGCCGCAGGGAAACGCGCGATTCCGAGGCGCCGGCGCCCGCAGGAGAATCCACGCATGCGGAACCCCGCCCCGACGGCACGTTGCTCCGCGTCACACGCGCTGTGGCACCAACTTCACACCCAACCCGCACACCAACAACCGCGCGCCCAGGCAATTCACGTCGTTTCCTGGTGGCGCAACCCATGCACAACCCCTCCGTCCCGGAGGTGCCCATGCGTCGCCTTGCGCTGTTGCTCGCCGCTGCTGCCTTGTTCAGCGCCGCCATCTGCCAGCCCATTGACCTGAGGCTTCCCGCCACCTTCCCCGTGCCACCGCCGCCTCCTGACGTCGTCATGGACAACCTCATGACCTGGGTGACGGACCCGCTGCTCGGTCCCATCGCAGCCACACTTGGCGTGGCACTGGGCCGCGCACTGGCCGAGGCATTTGACACTGTTACCGGCATGCTCACCGCGTTGCTGGAAGCGCTGCAGCATTTCCGGCACTTTCCGGGCACCGGGTGCAACGTGTGGTTCACCGCTGACGACGGCAATCCCCTGGGGGTGTGGCGACCGGGAATGCCCATCGCCGTTGGGGCGCCGCTGCGGTTGGAGGCGGTGGACCTGGTGGCGCGCGGTGGTGAGCTGCCGGACACAGTGCCGACGGTGGAACCACCGGAGCTGTTCGTGGAGGTCTCCGCGGAGCGCAACCTGTTCCGCGGCCGGGCGGCCGCACCGGGCACGGCGCGCGTGGCCTTCACCGGTCCCACGTCGGACGCGGTGGACGTGGAGATCCGCGCCACCGCAAAGGCCAACTTCATGGATCCCGTGCAGCACGTTGCCGCCCTGCTGGCGCTGGGCCTGGGTCCGCGGCTCGCGCCGTTCTGGCCTGACGTTGGTGACGACGTGGTGATGGCGCCCGGCGCCAGTCTGTTGTTGCGCCCCCGCTTGCTGGATGCTGCGGGTGAATCGCTCTATTTCCGCGCGGACGATTTCGAGGTCGGAGCCGGGCAGGAAGTGATTGTGACGCCGTGGCGCGTCGTCGGCGTGGTGGTGAATGCGGGCGCCACCGCGGGTGAGAACCAGGCGCTTGCGCTGCACCACCGGGGCGAGGAACTGGGCGCGCTCCGCGTGTCCACCGCCGCACCCGGGGCCGTCACGCAGTTGTCAGCGGAGGTCCACGGCGAGCCGGGGGCTTGCCTCTATTGGGTGCACGTGACGGCGGCGCTGCCGGACGGGACCAAGCTGTGGCAGGCGCCCGTTGAGTGGGACGTGGACGCGGGGTTGGAGCGCTGGGACCTCCTCGGTGAGTTGGGGTCACCCTTGTCGCGCACGGACCTGGCGTTGGTGCGGGTGCTGCCGCCGGGGACCACCGCGGAGACCCGGCAGGTGCGCCTGCGGCTGGGCGTCCTGGAGACGGCTGTTTCCATTCAGGTGCCCGCGCGTCCACCGCCTCCGGCGCCATCGCCACCGCCCAGCCGGTCGCGCGGGTGTGCCGAAGCGTCGGCCGTCGTTTCGACGCCGTCGCTCTCCGCGTTGCTGCTCGTGATCGCTGCGCTGCGTGCGCGCCGGCGGCGCTGAACCGGTCCGGCTGTTCAGCCCATCAACGCGCGCGCCGCCGCCAGCGCCGTCTCCACAAACGGTGCGGGATACAGGCCCACGCCCACGACGCCCACGCACGCCACCGTCACGGCTGCCTTCATGGACAGCGCCATCGGCACGCGGCCTTCGGTGCCGGCCACGGGACGCTCCATGTAGATGCTGCGCGCGACGCGCATGTAATAGAAAACGCTGACCACCGCGAGCACCGCGCCGAGCACGACGATCCACACGTAGCCCGCGCGGTACGCCGCCACGAACACGCCCACCTTGGCCCAGAAACCCGCCACAAACGGGATGCCGCCGAGCGACAGCAGGAACAGCAACATCGCCATGGCGAGGCCCGGGTTGCGGCGCGACAGTCCCTTGAACGCGTCCAGGTGGTCGCTGCCGGACGCATCCTCAATCACGGAAGCCACCGCGAACGCGCCCATGTTCGTGAACAGGTACGCCACCAGGTAAAACAGAAGCATCCCCAGCCCGTCAGGCGTGACCAACCCTATGCCCAGCAGCATGGTCCCCATCTGGCCAATGCCACTGTACGCCAGCAGCCGCTTCACGCTGGTCTGCGGAATGGCCAGCACGTTCCCCACCACCATGGTGATCACGCACATGACAATCACCGCCGGCGCCCACGTTGCCTTCTGGCCCGGCAGCGCCTCAATGAAGATGCGGATCAGCGCGGCAAAGCCCGCCGCCTTGGGCGCCACCGAGAGGAACGCGACAAACGGCGTGGGCGCGCCTTCATACGTATCCGGCACCCACATGTGGAACGGGACGACGCCAATCTTGAACCCCAACCCCGCCAGCGTGATGACCAGGCCCGGAACCACCATGGGGTTGCCCGCCTTGGCCGCCGCGGTGACGCCGGACAGCATGGTGGTGCCCGCCGCGGCGAACAGCAGCGACAGGCCGTACAGCGTCACCACCGACGACACCGCGCCCACCAGGTAGAGCTTGAGGGCCGCCTCGGCGGACCGCTCGGACTTGCGCATGGCGGCCAGCACGTACAGCGGCATGCTCATCAGTTCAAAACTGACGACGATGAAGATGAGTTCGCGCGCGCTGGCCAGCAGCGTCATCCCCAGCAGGCTGGAGAGCACCAGCAAGTGGTACTCGCCCTGGCGGCGGGGGAAGAACCGGTCCGCGTGGTCCATCCCAATGAGCACGCCCAGCGCACCCGCGGCCAGGAACACGCGCTTGAGGTACAGCGCCACCGCGTCGTTCACAAACGCGCCACCAAACGCGGTGCCCTGCACGTCCAGCACAAAGCTCGCCGCGAGCGTGATGAGCGCGCCTGCGCACGCCACCACCGCAATGCCGCGCTTGTCCTCCGCGGGCAGCAGCAGGTCCACCACAAACACCAGCAGCAGGATGCAGGCGAGGAGGATGTCGAGCGCAAGCGGCATCATGGCATCACCTCACGGCACCAGCGCGGGCCCAGCGGCCGCGACCGAAGTTCCGACGACACGGGACAGGTACTCCACGGTGGCCTTGTCCACACCGGTCAGCGCCAGGTTGGGCCAGAAGCCAAACAGGACCAGGCAGACCGCCAACATGCTGATGGCCACCCACTCGGTCCCGCGCGCGTCCTCCAGGTGTTCAAAGCGCCCTTCCGGGAACGGGCCCCAGAAGATCTGCCGCGTGGCCTTGAGCACGTAGATGGCCGTGATGAACGCGCCAAGGATGCCCGGCAGCATCCACCACCCGTGCGCGCTCTTGTACGCGCCCAGGAACACCAGGAACTCCGCCACAAACCCCGCCGTTCCCGGCAGCCCCAATGACGACAGGCACCCCAGCGTGAACACCACGGAGATGCCGGGCATGAACTTCGCGAACCCGCCCATGGAAGCGACGTCGCGCGTGTGGCTCTTCTCGTAGATGAGGCCCACCAGGGCAAAGAACGCGCCCGTCATGATGCCGTGGGCAAACATCTGGAACACCGCGCCGTTCCACCCGCTCACCGTGAGCGTGGCGGCGCCCAGCATCACCACGCCCATGTGTGACACCGACGAGTACGCAATGATGTACTTGAGGTCCTTCTGGCTCATGGCGCTGAACGCGCCGTACACCACGTTGATGGACGCCACGATGCCGACGACCAGCGCCCAGGCCTGCGCGCCCTCCGGCAGCATCACCATGCCCACACGGATCACGCCAAACGCGCCCAGCTTCATCAGCACGCCGGCGTGCAGCATGGAGACCGCGGTGGGCGCGGCCGCGTGACCGTCGGGGGACCAGGTGTGGAACGGGAACAGGCCGGCCAGCGTGCCAAAGCCCACCCACAGCGCGGGGAACACCCACAGCTGCGTGTCGCGTGACATCACCATGTTGCCGCGCAGCAACTCCATGTTGAACGTCTTGCCACCGCCCGCCATGTACAGCGCCAGGATGCCCACAAGGATGAACGCGGAGCCCATCAGCAGCATCAGGGTCAGCTTCATGGCGGCGTATTCGCGCCCGCCGATGTCCAGGCGCTTGAGGAACGGCGCCAGCGGGCCCTGGATCTCCACCTTCTTGGTGGAACCCCAGATGCCAATGAGCAGGTACATCGGCAGCACGGCAATCTCGTAGAACAGGAAGAACACAAACATGTCCAGGCTGACAAACACGCCGAACACGCCCGCGGACAGCACCAGCAGCAGCACGTAGAAGTCGCGGTCACGGTCCTTCACCGTCCAGGACGCCCAGCAGCCCGCAAACAGGATGATGCCAGTCAGCAGCAGCAGTGACAGCGACCACCCGTCGACAGCGACCGCGTAGGAAATCCCAAGCGACGGCACCAGCGGCACAACCTTCTGCATCTGCAGGCCGCCGCGCGCCAGGTCATACTGCAGGATGGTGGCAATGGCGCCGGCCAGCGAGACACCCGCACCGGTGATGGCCACCAGGCGGGTGGCGGCGCGCGCGCGGTCCGGCAGCGCGATGATCACCATCGCGGCGATGAACGGGGCAAGGACGATCAGCGTCAGCAGGTGCATGTCATCCTCCCACGTAACCCCACGCCATCAGCGCCACGAGCCCGACGACGACGGCGAAGACGTAATCCGGCGCCCGCCCGGTCTGGACCACCCGCAGCGCGGCACCCCCCTCCAGCGCCACCCAGCCAAACAGGTTCATCACCCCGTCCACCAGGTAGCGGTCCACCCAGCCAATGATTTTGGCCAGGCCCAGCATGACCACGCGGTAGGACCACTCGTAGAAGCGGTCCACCAGGCCCGCCTTCACCAGCGCGTCCACCGGGGCCAGGAAGCCCGGCACCGCCGCGGGGTCCTTGGCGCGTGGTCCATGGAACAGCCAGGCCGCGCCCAGCCCGCCCAGCGCCAGCACCAGCGCCAGGATTCCCGTGGTGGTCAGGTGGAACCCCGGCTCAGCCAGGTGCGTAAGCCGTGCAAACGGGTTGGCAAAGAACCCGGCCACCACCGCCAGCACCGCCAACAGCACCATGGGGCCCGTCATCAGGAGGCCGCTCTCATGCGCGTGCGCGGCGCCGTCACTGCGCGCTTCTCCGGCAAACGCCAGCACAAACGCCTTGCCCATGTAGTACGCGGTCAACCCCGCGGTGAGCAGGCCAACAACCCAGACCACCGTGTGGTGCTCCAGCTGCTCCAGCACCAGATCCTTGGAGAAGAACCCGGAGAAGCCCGGAATGCCGGCAATGGCCAGCACGCCAATGCCAAACAGCACCGTGGTCAGCTTCATCTTCTTCCACAGGCCGCCCATGGCGGGCAGTTCGTTGGAATGGACGCCGTGGATGATGGAGCCCGCGGCCAGGAACAGCAGCGCCTTGAAGAACGCGTGCGTGGTGAGGTGGAAGTACGCCGCCAGCTTCCCGCCCGCGCCCACGGCCGCCACCATGTAGCCCAGCTGCGAACAGGTGGAATACGCCAGCACCTTCTTCACGTCCGTCTGCACCGTGGCGGTAAGCGCTGCAAAGAGCGCCGTGAAGATGCCGATGTACATGATCACCGTCAGCGCATCCGCGTTGGCGGCGAACACCGGGAAGAACCGCACCAGCAGGTACACGCCCGCGGCGACCATGGTGGCCGCGTGCAGCAGCGCGCTGACCGGCGTGGGGCCCTCCATGGCGTCAGGCAGCCACACATGCAGCGGGAACTGCGCGCTCTTGCTCATCACGCCCATGAACAGCAGCAGCACCACCAGCGCGCCCGGCGGGGTCACGCGCACCTGGTTCTCCAGCGCGTCAATGTCCCAGGTCTTGTACTGCGCGTGGAACAGGATGATGGCAATGAGGAACGCCGCGTCACCAAACTTGTTGACCCAGAACGCCTTCACCGCGGCCTTGCCCGCTGAGGGCTTGGCCCACCAGTAACCAATCAGCAGGTAGCTGCACAGTCCCACCAGTTCCCACGCGCCAAACAGCTGCATGAGGTTGGTGGACACCACCAGCGCCTGCATGGAGAACACAAACAGCGAGTGCCAGGTGAAGTAGCGGCCCAGGGATTCGCTGGGTTCCTCGTGCAGGTAGCTGAGCGAATAGATCTGCACCATGGCCGCCACCAGCGACACGACGACGAGCATGGGCGCGCTGATGCCGTCCAGGCGGAGGCCGAACTCGGCGAGCGTCTTGCCCGCCTCCGGCATCCACTGCACGTTGACGATGACCTTCTCACCGCCGTTGGCGCGGCCCAGCAGCACCAGGCTCATCACCAGCGTGGCCAACACCGTGAGTGATGACAGCGTCCCGGCCAGCATGCCGCGGCGGCGGACGTAGGGGATGAGACCGGTGACCCCCGCGCACAGCGCGGGCAACACCACCACCAGCAGGAGCAGCGCCTGGGATTTCATTTGTCTCCTCCTCAGCCGTGCATGGAGGCAGCCTGGTCCACGTCAATGGACCGGCGGCTACGGTGGAGGAAGATGACAATGGCCAGCCCCACCACCACCTCCGCGACCGTCAGCGCGATGGCGAACAGCGCGAACGCTTCGCCGCGGCCATCCCCCAACGAACGCCCGATGGCGACGAGGTTCACGTTCACCGCGTTGGCCATCAGCTCCACGCTCAGAAGAATTCCCAGCACGTTCTTGCGCGTCAGCACCCCGTACAGGCCCATGCTGAACATCCCCGCCGCCAGCAGCATGTAGGACGAGACGGGCACCATCACGCATCCTCCTTCCGCGCAATGACGATGGCCCCGATCATCGTCGCCACCAGCAGCACGCTGAGCACCTCAAACGGCAGCGCGTAATCCACCAAGAACCGTTCACCCAGCACCTTGGTGGCCGAGCGCTGGGCCGGCTGCGCATAGGACGCGGGCATCCGCAGGATGAACGCCGTCAGCAGGCCGAACACCGACAGTGAGGCCAGCGCGGCGCGCACGCGGTTGCCGCTTTCGTGCGGGATGCGCTCGCCGGTGAGCCGCTTGGTGAGCAGCACTGCAAAGATCATCAGCACCGCCACGCCACCCGCGTACAAAAGCACCTGCACCGCGGCGATGAACTCCGCCTGCAGCTGCACGTACACGCCGGCGGTGACCACCAGGGTCAACGCCAGCCACAGCACCGAGTGCACCAGGTCATCGGAAGTGACCACGCACCACGCACACGCGAGCAACGCGCTGGCGAGCAGCGCGAAGGGAACCATCGGGAGCCAGCTCATGCGCCCTCCTTGGCCCCGGCGGGCGGCGGCGGCGTTTCCTTGGGGGGTTCAACGGGCTTGGCCGCGTCCACGGAAGCGGCGGGCGCAACTTCGGCGGGTTTGGGTTTGGCCACCTTGGCGGGCTTGGCCGGCACCTCGCCCTCCGCGCCAGGCGGCGGCTTGGGCAGGCCGTACTTGGTGTCATGCATCTCCACAAACCGGGAGCCAATGCCCCACGCCTTCTCCAGCTTTTCATTGGCAAACAGTTTGTCCTTGGTCAGCACCAGGTCCTCGCGTGAGAACCCGGGGATCTCCTGCGTGCGGCACATGGTGATGGCGTCCTCGGGACACACCTGCACGCAGAGTTCACAGAAGATGCAGGCCTGGAGGTTGAGCGTGAAGTCCTCAATGTAGCCGCGCTTCTTGCCGGTGACGGGGGACTCCTTCTTCCCCAGCGCCTTGATGCTGATGACCTGCGAGGGACAGATGTTCTCGCACATCAGACAGCCGATGCAGGCCTCCTCGCCGTGCTCGTTGTGCAGCAGCGCGAACGTGGCGCGGGCGCGCGGCGGCCGCGTCCGCTTCTGGAACGGGTGCAGCATCGTCACGGGCGGACGGATCACGTTCCGCATGGTCTCGCCCATGGCCCGCAGCATGTGCAGGATCACGGCGTGCCTCCCGGGAAGAAGCGCACCCACACCGCGGCCCACGCCAGCGCCACCAGTGACAGCGGGAGGAACCACTTCCAGCACAGGCGCATCAGCTGGTCACTGCGCAGCCGCACCCAGCTCCAGCGGATCCACGTGATGAGCGTGAACACCAGGAACGTCTTGATGAGCGTCCAGTGCAGCCCGGGCAGGAACGGCCCGTCCCACCCGCCCATGAACAGCGTGGCCACCACAATGGAGGTGATGATGGTGTGCAGGTACTCCGTCAGCAGGAACATGCCGAATTTCATTCCCGTGTATTCCACGGAAACCCCGGCAATCAGCTCGCTCTCCGCCTCCGGCACGTCAAACGGGATGCGGTTGGCCTCCGCCAGGGAGGCCAGCAGGAAGATGACACCGGCCAGCAACCCGGGCCCGGCGGGCCACCACAGGTACCAGCGGTAGCCGGCCTGCGCGTTGGCAATCTCCGTGATGTTCATGGAGCCGGCCAGCACCACGGGCACCAGCGCGCTGAGCACCAGCGGGATTTCATACGCAATGGACTGCGCCACCGCGCGCATGCCGCCCAGCAGCGCGTACTTGTTGTTGGAGGCCCAGCCCGCCATCCACAGCGGGATGACGGTCATGGAGCCCAGCGCGATCATGAAAAGCACGCCAATGTCCAGGTTGGCCACCGCAAGTGTCGACGTGATGGGGACCACCGCGAGGGTGCCCAGCACGCAGAACAGCACCATGGGCGGCGCCATGTTGTACAGGACCTTGTCCGCGCGGGCCGGCGTGAGGTCCTCCTTCTGAAACATCTTGAACGCGTCCGCCAGCGGCTGCAGCAGGCCGTAGGGCCCCACCACGTTCACGCCGTAGCGGTTCTGCAGCAGCGCGGAGAACTTGCGCTCCCACCAGATGGACCACGCGGCCGCGCCCAGCAGCACGCCCAGCAGCACCGCCCCCACCACCAACCCGTGGAGCCAGGGATTGCCAAAGAGGATCATCGGTCCGCCTCCCCCATGATGGGATCCAGGCTGCCCAGGATGGTGACCACGTCGGAAATGGTGGCGCCGGGGAGCAGGTACGGAGTCAACGCCAGCGCGTGGAAGGACGGCGGGCGGATCTTCAGGCGGTACGCGTTGGGCGTACCGTCGGAGATGACGTAGGTGCCCAGCTCGCCGCGCGGGCTCTCAATGCCCACGTACACCTGCCCCGCCGGCGGCTTGAACCCGCCCGGCAGTTTGACGAACTTACCACCCATCACCGGTCCCTCGGGCAGGCCGGACAGCAGCGTGGTGGCCAGGCGCAGCGCTTCGCGCGTTTCCGCCATGCGCACCTTGAACCGCGCAAACGCATCGCCCGTGTATTCCACGAACGTCTTCACCTCGATCTCGTTGTAGGCGGCGTAGGGCCGCGCCTTGCGCAGGTCCCAGTCCACGCCGGAAGCGCGCAGCGCGGGGCCGCCCACGCCCACCTCCTGCGCCAGCACGGCATCCAGCACACCCACGTTGACGGAGCGGGCAAGGAACACCCCGTTGTCAATGAGCATCGCCTCGGTCTCTTCCAAGCGCCCCAGGATGTGCTTGGCGGTGGCGTTGACCTTCTCTGCCCAGCCGGCCGGGACGTCGTGACGGACGCCGCCCACCTGGTGGTAGTTGTAGTGGAACCGCGCGCCGGTAAGTTCTTCAAAGAGGTCCAGGATCAATTCGCGTTCCTGGAACGTGTACATGAACACGCTGGCGCCGCCGCCAATACCCCCGCCAATGTCCAGGCAGAACGTGCCCAGCCACAGCAGGTGGGACGCGGCGCGCTGCAGCTCCGCGCAGATGGAGCGGAGGTACCGGGCGCGGCGGGGCACCTCCACCTTGCCCAGCGCCTCAAACGCCATGTTGACGGCCAGCTCGTTCATCATCGGTGACACGTAATCGTTCTTGTCGACGATGGGCGTGATCTGCACGTAGGTGAGCTTCTCGCACAGCTTCTCCACGCCGCGGTGCAGGTAGCCCAGGTACGGGACCGCCTTGACCACCACTTCGCCGTCCAGGTGGAGCTTCACGCGGAACACGCCGTGCGTGGAGGGATGCTGCGGCCCCATGTTGAGGGCCATCAGGTCACCCTCGGGGTCATAGCTGGCCAGGTCCAGGTGCGGGTTGGCGCGGGGCCGGCGCACCGGTTGCCGGGGGGTGGCGTCTTGCGGTTGCGGCGTGCCTCCAGGCTCATGGGCCGCCGCGGCGTGGGTGTCCAAGGCTACCTCCAGGGCTTGTGCGGCGTGTCAATGGCGTAGTCACGGTGCAGCGGGTGACCCTCCCAGTCCTCCGGCAACATGATGCGCCGCAGGTCCGGGTGTCCGTCGAACACCGGCCCGACGAGGTCATACGCCTCGCGCTCCTGCCAGTCCGCGCCGGCCCAGGACGGGAAGACGCTGGGGACCTTCTCATCCAGCGCCACGCGGCAGCGCCACGTGAGCTCCTGGTTCTTCTCCAGGTTCCGCGCGTGGTACGCCACGACATAGGACGCCGGCACCGCGGGGATGACCGTGTCGCCCTTCTTCTTCTCCGGCTCGGCGGGATGGTGCGCGGCCGTGATGTACGTGAGCCACGCAAACCCCAGCTCATGCCGCACGGTGCGCGCGAATTCCGCCAGTTTCTCGCGCGGGACCAGCATGCCCTCCGGCGCCTCGGCCAGGCCAAAGCGCTCCGCCAGCAGCGCGGCGGGTTCCACCGTGTCAGTCATGGCTGCTCCTTGCGCTCAATGGCCACCGCGCCCGGCGGCAGGATGGGCAGGCGGCGCGTCATGGCACCACCCAGGTCCATGCCCATCACGCTCTCCATCTGGGCCGCGGTGATGGCGGGATCACGGTCCGCGTCCCCCAGCCGCTTCACGTCCGGAATGATGGACTTTGCCGTTTCCGGGCGTTTCTCCGGCTCCACCCACTTGCCCTGGCGCTTGAGGCGGATCTTCTCCTGCAGGCGCCGGATGCCGTCCACCAACCACTCCGGGTTGGGCGGACAGCCGGGCACGTACACGTCCACCGGCATGAACGTGTCCACGCCGGGGACCACGCTGTAGATATCCCGGTAGAAATCACCGGAAATGGCGCAGGACCCCATGGCAATGGCCCACTTGGGCTCCGGCATCTGGTCCCACAGCTTCTTGACCCGCGGCGCCATCTTCACGGTGATGGTGCCGGCAATGATCATCACGTCCGCGTGGCGCGGGCTGGCGCGCACCACCGCGCCAAAGCGGTCCAGGTCCATGCGCGCGGTGAACCCCGCCATGAACTCAATGCCGCAGCAGGACGTGGCCATGGGGAAGATGTGCGGGGAATTCTCGCCACCCCAGTCCAGCACCTTGTCCGCCGCGGTCACCAGCAGGTCCAGCCCGGGCATCCGCTCCACGTACGCGAACGGTTCGTGCGCGTAATTCCGGTCATCCTTTTTCACGGCCATTGCAGCGCCCCTTTCCGGATGGCGTAGGCCCAGCCCGTGAGCAGCACGCCCACAAACAGGAGCATCTCCCACAGCGCTGTATCGCCCAGCGTCCGGATGTTCAGGGCCCACGGGAAGAGGAACACGGCTTCCACGTCAAACAGCACAAACACCAGCGCAACAAGGTAGTAGCGCGGGTGGAACTTGATCCACGCGCCGCCGTCGGGCTCTTCGCCGCATTCATAGGTTGCGGTGCGGTCCGGCGACGTGGTGCGGGACTTCACGGCGGTCACCAACGTGACCAGGATGACGCCGAACGCGGCTGCCGCCGCGATGGCAAGGAACGTGATGGCTGCGGACCACTGCTCCGTCATGGACGACCTCGCCCGTGGGTGGCGGCGCTCCTTTGGGGCGTGCGCCGTCACGCTGTCAAGAGGGTGTGCGCGCGCACCGCAGGCTTTCTGCGAGAGAAATGCGCCGGCGCGAGTGTCGACGAGAAACGGGTCTGGCGGGCAGTGCCGTTCTTGCAGAGCGCGCGGCCTCCGCAGCACGCGGACTGTGCGGTGAACCCACCTTGACACCGTCATTGCAGCCCTGAACAGTTCCAGCACTTGCCGGCCCAATCTCTCGAGGTGACGGTCATGTCCAACACCGTGACGCGCTGGGTTCCCGCTGTGTTCGCCACCTCGCTCTGGTCCACGGCCGTGCTGGCGGCGCCGCCCACCGTCACGGACATCACGGACCGTTCCACGCCGGAGGACACACCGGCCACGGCCAGCTTCACCGTGGGCGACCCGGACACCAGCCTGGACCAGCTGACCCTGGGCGGCGCGTCCTCCAACACCGCGCTGGTGCCGCTCACGGGCATCGCCTTTGGCGGAAGCGGCGCCAGCCGCACGCTCACGGTGACACCGCTGGCCAACCAGAGCGGTACAACGACCATCACCGTGACGGTGAGCGACCCGGGCGGCGAAACCGCCACGGACGCGTTCCTGCTCACCGTCAACGCCGTCAATGATCCGCCCACCATCACCGCCCTGCCCCCCACCTCCATTCCGGAGGACGGCGTCACCGCGGAGCTTGCCTTCACCATCAGCGACGTTGAGACACCGGCGGCCAATCTCACGGTGGTGGCCAACTCGGCCAACAGCGCGCTGGTCCCGGACGCCAACCTGGTGCTGGCGGGGACGGGTGCGGACCGCACGCTGGTGGCCACGCCGCTGGCCAACCAGTTTGGCACCGCCAACATCACGGTGACGGTGCGGGACCCATCCGGCGCCGCCGCCGCGTCCACCTTCCTGCTCACCGTGACGTCGGTGAATGACCTCCCGGCGCTCTCCCCCGTTGCCAACCAGCGAATCAACCAGGGCTCCACCACCGGTGCGCTGGCCTACACAGTGGCGGACGTGGAGAGCGGCGCGGCGGGCGTCACGGTGACGCGCGCATCCTCCAACCTGGTGCTGCTGCCGCTGGCGGGCATTGTGCTCGGCGGGACGGGGGCGAACCGCACGGTGACCGTCACGCCCGCCGCGGGGCAGTACGGCACCGTGACGGTGACGTTGACGGGGACGGACGGACAATCCGGCACCGGGACCAGCGCGTTCCAGGTGGTGGTCAACGCGCTCCCCACCGTCAGCGCCATGGGCCCGCAGTCCACGCCGGAGGACACGCGCACGGCGGACCTGCCCTTCACCGTCAATGACCCAGATGGTGACCCGGCCACGCTGACCCTCACCCCATCCTCCTCCAACACCACGCTGGTGCCGGTCACCAACATGGTCCTCAGCGGCGCGGGCACTGCGCGGACGCTGGCGGTGACGCCCGCCGCCAACCAGGTGGGGACGGCCACGCTGACCATCCTCGTCGGAGATGGAACGGGCACCGCCAGCACGTCGTTTGTCCTCACGGTCACCGCGGTGAATGACGCGCCCACCATCACGGACCTGGCGGACCGGCAGATCAATGAGAACAGCAACACCGGGGCGGTGGCCTTCACCGTGGGTGATGTGGAGACGGCGCCGGGCAACCTCACACTCACCGGCGGCTCGTCCAACACCACGCTGGTCCCGGTGGGACGCATTGTGTTTGGCGGTGCGGGGGCCAACCGGACGGTGACGGTGACGCCGGTTGCGGGGCTGGCGGGCACGGCCACCATCTCCGTCGCCGTGCGGGACGCGGGCGCGGCCACGGCCACGGATGCCTTTGTGCTCACGGTGAATGCGCTGCCGCGCGTCTCAGACATCACCGCCAAGGTCACCGCGGAGGACACGCCCACGGCGGCCATTGCGTTCACCGTTTCTGACGCGGAAACCGCGGCTGACCAGCTGGTGGTCAGCGCCACGTCCGGCAACACCACGGTCCTGCCGGATGCCAACATTGCGTTGGGCGGTACGGGCGGTGCGCGGACCATCACGCTCACCCCCGCGCCCAACCAGGCGGGCTCCGCCGTGGTCACCGTGCGCGCCACGGATGCCAGCGGCGCAACGGGCACCGACCCGTTCACGCTCACCGTCACCGCCGTGAATGACCCGCCCACCCTCAGCGACATCACCGACCGGACCATCAACCAGGGCGGGAACACCGGCGCCGTGGCGTTCACCGTGGGGGACCCGGACAACGCGGCGGGAACGCTCACGCTCAGCGGCCAATCCAGCAACACCGCACTGGTGCCCGTGGGGGCAATGGTGTTTGGCGGCGCCGGCGCCAACCGCAACGTCACGGTCACGCCGGCCGCGGGGCAATACGGCGTGGTGACCCTCACGGTGCGCGTGTCTGACGGCGCGCTCAACGCGAGCGACAGCTTTGTGCTGACGGTCAAC
Source organism: Deltaproteobacteria bacterium (assembly GCA_016218805.1). GTDB lineage: Bacteria > Myxococcota > JACRCW01 > JACRCW01 > JACRCW01 > JACRCW01. Next base: position 43,753 of record JACRCW010000143.1, read on the forward strand.
GCGCTGCCGACCATCAGCACCATCACTCCGCAAACCATTGCGGAGGACTCCGCAACGGCGGCACTCGCGTTCACGGTGGGGGATCCGGATGGAACCGCCGGCGCGGTGACCGTCACCGCCGCGTCCAGCAACACCACGCTGGTGCCCGTGGCGAACATTGTGTTGGGCGGCAGCGGCGCCGCCCGGACGGTGACGGTGACGCCAGGCGCCAACCGGACCGGAACGTCCAACATCACGTTGACCGCCAGTGACGGTTTGGGAAGCCGCGCCACCACGTTTGCACTGGCGGTGACGGCGGTGAATGACCGCCCCACCATCAGTGCCGTGGCTGATCAGTCCATCTCTGAAGACGCCACCACCGGTGCGCTGCCGTTCGCCGTGGGTGACGTGGAGACCGCGCCGGGGACGCTCACGGTCACCGCGTCCAGCAGCAACACCACGGTGGTCCCCAACGGGCGCATCACGCTGGGCGGCGCCGGTGCGGCGCGCACGGTCACGGTGGCCCCCGCCGCCAACGCCGCGGGATCCACCACCATCACGCTGACGGTGTCTGACGGCGGGCTCACGGCCACCACGTCGTTCCTGGTGGATGTGGCGCAGGTCAATGACACGCCCACCCTCACCGCGCTGGCCAACACCACCGTGGCTGAGGACACCGCCGCGGGCCCGCTGGCCACCACCGTGGGTGACGTGGAGACGGCGGCGGGTTCACTGGTCCTGACCGGCGCGTCGTCCAATGCGGCGCTGGTGCCGGTGGCCAACATCGTGTTCGGCGGCACCGGTGCGGCGCGCAACGTCACGGTCACACCCGCGCTGAACATGGCGGGTGTTGCGGACATCACGGTGCGCGTCACGGATGAGGCCGGCGCATTTGCCGAACGCACGTTCCGCCTGACCGTCAACGCGGTGAATGACGCTCCCACCATCTCCAACATCCCCAACCAGTCCACGCCCCAGTCTGTGGCCATTGGACCCATTCCGTTCACGGTGGGTGACGTGGACAACCCGCCCACGCTGACGGTGACCGCCACGTCACTCAATACGGTGCTGGTGCCCAACGCCAGCATTGTGCTCACGGGGAGCGGCAACCAGGCGGACCGGACCATCACCATCACGCCCTTTGCCGGGCGCTCCGGCACGGCAACCATCAACGTGCGCGTCAGCGACGGCACGCTGGCGGCAACGGACGGGTTTGTGCTGACGGTGGCGGCACCGGGCAATCCGCCCACCATCAGTGACATTCCCAACCAGACCATCCCGGAGGACTCCGCCACCAACGCCATCACATTCACGGTGAATGACGTGGAAACGCCCGCCACGGCGCTGGTGGTCACCGCCCAGGCGGACGACCCGGCCAAGGTGTCCAACATTGAGGTGAGCGACCTGGGCGGGAGCAACCGCACCATCCGCGTGACGCCGGCGCCCAACTTCTGCGGGCCCATTGACATGACGGTGACCGTGCAGGACGGCGGGCTGGCCGCGGCGTCAGACGCATTCACGGTCACCGTGACGTGCGTGAATGATGCGCCGACGGTGGTGGACGTGCCCAACCAGGCCGGGACCGAGGACACGCCGCTGGGCCCCCTCACGGTGACGGTGGCGGATGCGGACGGGGACACGCTCACCGTGGTGGCGACATCATCTGACCAGGCGCTGCTTCCAGACGGCAGCATGGTCCTGGGCGCCGCGGGGGCAGACCGGACCCTGACGCTGACGCCGGCGGCGGACCGCAACGGAGGACCGGTGACGGTGACCATCACGGTCACGGACGGACGCGGCGGCCAGGCGCAGGACACGTTTGAGGTGACGGTGGCCGCGGTGAACGACGCGCCGCTCCTGGCGGCCGTGGCGGACCAGGCCATTGGGGAGGACGGCGCCACGGGCGATCTTGACGTCATGGTCCTGGACGTGGAGGGCGACGCCTTCACGCTGACCGCGTCCGCGGCGGATCCACTCCTGGTGGCTCCCACCGGGATGATCCTGGGCGGTGCGGCGGGCAACCGCACCATCCGGGTGACGCCGGAACCGGACGCGTGCGGCGGGACCACCGTCACCATCACGGCCACGGACAGCAACGGGGCTGCGTCAGCCATGTCGTTCAACATCCTGGTGACGTGCGTGAATGATCCCCCGTTCCTGACAACCATCACGGATGTCAGCACGGACGAAGACGTTCCGTCCGCGCCGCTGCCGTTCACCGTGGGTGACCCGGAAGATGCCGTGGACACGCTGGTGGTGACGGCGGTCAGTTCCGACCCGCTGATCCTTCCCCCGGACGCGGCGCACATTGCGTTGGCCGGGGTGGGCGCGTCACGCACGGTGACGCTGCTGGGTGCGCCGGACGCGTCAGGTCAGGTGTCCATCACCCTGCGCGCCACGGATCCCTCCGGCGCGTTCAGCGAGATGACGTTCCGCGTGACCATCAACGCCGTCAACGACGCGCCGCGGCTGGGCGCGGTGGTTGACCAGGCGGCGGACGAAGACACGCTGGTGGGCCCGGTGGTGTTCAGCGTCAGTGATGAGAGCGCGGCGGACCTGCTGCTGGTCACGGCCAGCGCGGCGGACACTGCGCTCCTGCCGGGCGCGGGGATCCTGGTGCGGCCGCTGCCGGCCGGGTTGTTTGAGCTGACCGCGGTGCCCGCCCCTGACGCCCACGGCAGCACCACGCTCACCCTGTCCGCCTCAGACGGGTTGCTGGTGGGGACGCTGGATGTGGGCGTGGTGATCCGGCCGGTGAATGACCCGCCCGTCGCCACGGCGGTCACGCTCACGGTGACCGAGGACGGCACGGCCCCCGTGACGTTTGCGGGAGCGGACGTGGATGGTGACGTGCTCGCGTTTGCAGTGACTACGCAGCCACAACACGGCACGTTGGCGGGGGCGGCGGGGGCGGTCAGCTACACGCCGGTTGCGGACTACTTTGGCCCGGACACCTTCACGTTCACGGCGTCAGACCCCGCGGGTGCATTGTCTGCCGCCGCCCCGGTCACGGTGGATGTGACGCCGGTGCAGGACCCGCCGGTGTTCGTGTCTCCCCCCACGCCCAGCGGGCAGCAGAACACCACCGCGGGGGCGCTGGTGCAGTTTGTGGTGGAAGCGCGGGATCCGGACGGTCAGGCGGTGACGCTGTCCGCGCCGGCGCTTCCCGCAGGGGCGGGGTTTGACCCCAGTACCGGCACGCTCACCTGGCAGCCGGGTCCGTCAGACGCGGGGGATCACGTGCTGACGTTCTCCGCCACGGACGGCACGGACACCACCAGCGTCAACATCCGCGTGCACGTGGATGCGGACGGAGATGCGGACGGCCTGGCGGACGCGGATGAACTGCGGCTGGGAACGAGCCCCACGGACGCCGACAGCGACGACGACACGATTGCCGATGGCGAGGAGGTGGGACCAGACGGGTTAAACCCGCGGAACACGGACGGCGAGGGCCCGATTGACGCGCTGGATGATGACAGCGACGGCGACACCATCCTGGACAAGGACGAGGCGGGGGACACGGACCTGGTGTCCCCGGCGCGGGACACGGACGGTGACGGCACGCCGGACTACCGCCAGCTTGACGCGGACGCGGACGGCGTCAGTGACGGCGTGGAATCCGGTGACGCCAACCCCACCACGCCGCCGGTGAACACGGACGCCACGGACGTGCCGGACTTCCAGGACCCGGACAGCGACAACGACGGCGCGGGCGACGCCACCGACAACTGCCGCGTGGTGCAGAACCCGCAGCAGGAGGACGCGGACGGGGACGCGGTGGGCGACGCGTGCGACCCCACGCCACAGGGTGGCTCCAGCGGGCCGTTGGCATCGTCCGGAGCCGGCTCTTCCGCCGCCGGAGCGTCCTCGGCATTCGGCTCTTCGCAGGCGAGCTCCGGGGGCGCCTCCGCCGCGTCCGGATCGGGCATCAGCGGGTCGTCCGCCGGGGCCACCAGTGGCACCGCCGCCAGCAGCGGGGCCGCCACCAGCACGGGCGCCACCTCCGGCCCGCCGCCCGAGGAGGAACCGCCCTCCGGTGGGTGCGCGTGCCGGCAGGACGGCAACGGGGCCGCCGGGTTGGCGGTGTTGGCGGTTGCGCTGGTGGGGCTGGGTTTGCGCCGGCGCCTCGGCGGGCGCTGAGGGGGCACCATACCTACTGGATACCATTCAGGTATCGTGTCTGATGGCGGGCGGTGCGCGCCTGCGCCGTGGGGTCACTTGAGCTTCCAGGTGTCGGAGAACTCGCCGTTGCCCGGGATGACCACGTCCCGGGTGACATCAATCCCGAGCGGTTCATTGACCAGGCGGAGCTGGTGTTTCCCGGCCGTCAGCGGAAGGCGATACACGGGCGTCTGCCCGGCTGCCTTGCCGTCCACGTACAGGCGGGCCCAGGGCGTGGTGCGCAGGGACAGCTGGCCCATGGCGGGCGCGCGCACCTCCGGCTGGGTGGGCGGCGGGCGGTCCCGCGGGGGCTTCTTCTCCAGCGGACGGAGGACCACGTTGTGGGTCACCTCCTCGCCGGGGCCGGCCTTCACCCGAAGCTCCTCGGGCCGGTAACCGCGCAGCTCCACGGTAAGCAGGTATTCCACGTCGGGACGCAGTTCCCGGAAGGTGACGGGCGTGGTGCCCATGGCCTCGCGCCCCAGCCACACCGCGGCGTTGGGCGGCGTGCTTTCCACGCGCACCACGGGCGGGGCGCGCGCGGGGGGGGGCACGGGGTCCGTGGCGCCGGCAGCGCCGGTGGGCGCGGGGGGAGCCACCGGCGGGGCCGCAGGCATGGAGTCCCGCGGAATCAGCGCCCACGCCAGCCCGCCCAGGACCAGGGCGGCGGCCACACCTGCCGCGCCGGCCTTCCAGGGCGTGCCCATGCCGGTCTGGGCGCTCACCGGCGCGCGGCCGCGCACGGTGGGAAGCATCTGGTCGGTGTGGATGGGCGTGGGCGGTGACAGCGCCCCGGCCAGCCCAATGCCCGTGGCAAACGCGTTGCTCTGCGTCAGGCGCGCCTCCAGCTCCTTCCCAACCAGCGCGCGCACCGTATCGGCAACGCGCGGCTCGCCCACTTCAGAGGACAGCACCGCCAGGTAGCTGCCCAGTTCGCTGCCCACCTCCGCGCAGGACGGGAAGCGGTCCGTGGGGTCCCGCGCCAGCATCCGCGCCACCACCGCCGCCACGTCACGCGGCACGTCCACCACGTCCTCCAGCCGCGGGTAGGGCTTCTTGAGGATCAGCTCAAACACCTGCATCTCGGTGTCCGCCTTGAACAGGCGCTGGCCGCTGCACAGCTCCCAGAACACCACGCCCAGCGCGAACTGATCCGCGCGCCCGTCCAGCGGCTCGCCCAGCAGCTGTTCCGGGGGCATGTACTGGATCTTGCCCTTCACCGCGCCGGTGCGCGTGCGTGAACTCTTGTTGGACGCCTTGGCAATCCCAAAGTCCACCACCTTGGTGACGCCGTCCTCGCGCACCATGATGTTCTGCGGCGAGATGTCCCGGTGGACAATGCGCAGCGGGTGGCCCTGCACGTCCGTGGCCCTGTGCGCGTGATCCAGGCCGCTGGCGGCGTCCCGGATGATGCGGGCGGCCACCGGCACCGGTACGCGGGTGTCCTTCATGGCGGCGGCCCGCACCAGCCCCGCCAGGTCCACGCCGTGGATGTACTCCATGGCAATGAAGTAGACGCCCTGCCATTCGCCCACTTCGTACACGCCCACAATGTTGGGGTGGTTGAGGGTGGCGATCACGCGCGCCTCGTCCAGGAACTGGTCCACAAAGTCCCGTTGCACGGCGAGTTCCGGGAGCAGGTTCTTGAGGATGGCGCGCCGTTCAAACCCGGGCACGCCCACCTGGCGGGCGAGGAACACCTCTCCCATCCCGCCGATGGCGAGACGCCGCAGCACCTCGTACTTGCCAAAGACAAGCTGGGCGGTGCTGGGCGGGGCGGTGGTGCCCGTGCCGGTCATGGAGGTGGTGTAACACCCCGCGCGCGTCCCGCGGTACTGGCCGACGACGCGCGGCCGCGCCTTTCTTGACGCTTCCCCGGGCGCGGAGTCTGATCACGCGGATGCAGGGCTTCCTGGTGGCGGGTTTGCTGGCCTGGGTGTGGGTGGTGCCCGGGGCGCCGCCGGCGCGCGGCAAGGCGCCCCGGGAGCGGCCGGCCGCCGGCGGGCAGGGCGGCAAGGCGCAGGAGCCCGTGCCGGCACTGGCCACCCCCGTCCGCAAGGTGCGCACGGCCGCGCGCACGCCGTCCGCCGCAGAAATCCCGCAGATGCTGCAACAGGCGCAGCAGGCGTGCGAATCCTTTGACCTGGACCGCTGTGTGGAACTGGGCCTGGCGCTGCTGGGTGCACCGGAGTTGCAGAGCGAGCAGCAGGCCGCCGTGTACACGCACCTGGCCGGGTCCTACGCCGTCATGGGGGACCCCACGGAGAGCGAGCGGTACTACCGCCTGCTGTTGCGCCTCAAGCCGGACTTTGACCTCCCGGCGGAGACACCGCCCAAGATCCTGGTGGTGTTCCGCAACGTGCAGGCGGAGGAGCAGCGCATCCGTGACGCCATGAAGGAGGCGGAGAAGAAGCGCCTGCGCGAGGGCATTGCCCTGGAGGTGAAGGCGCCCAAGCGGACCGTGGGCGGCCAGCCCCTGGTGATTGCCGCGCTGGTGAGCAGCAAGCAGGGCGGCGTGGAATCTGTGGCGCTGCGGTTCCGGAAAGACCCCGCCGAGCAATTCGCAACGCTGCCCATGGTGAAGGCCGGCAAGGCCCGCTACGAGGCGACCTTTCCCGCGGTGCAGACGGCCGGGGAGCAGGTCCGGAAGTGGGAGTACTTTGTCACCGTGCACGGCGAGGGTTCCGAGACCCTGAAAGCGGAAGGATCGCCGGAGGCGCCGCTGGCCGTGGAACTCAGCGCCGGCGCGGTGCCCAGCCCGCCGCTGTGGCGCCAGCCGCGCCTGTGGGTGGCCGTGGCGGTGCCCGCCGTCTCCGCGCTGACCGCTGCGGGCGTGCTCACCGCGGCGGGACTGGGCGGCTCGGTGGCCGCCGTGTGGCTGTATTCCATCCAACCCCCGCGCGGCGCGCTGGGCACGCAGCGGCTGTGAGACCCCTGGCCGCCTCCCTGGCTTGTCTTGCCACCGGCGCGGCCACGCTGGGCGTGCTGGCCGCGTGTGACCCCGCCAACGAGCGCGCCTGTGATCCCGGCGCCACCCAGCCCTGCACCTGCCCGGACGGCACAGCGGGCCAGGCCACGTGCTGGTACGACGGCTACCGCTGGTCCGAGTGCCACTGCGGCCTCACGGGCGCCAGTTCCGGCGGACCGTCATCCTCCGCCGCGGGCACCTCGGCCCCTTCCGGCTCGTCGGGCCCCGCTTCGGGGGCGTCCTCGGGCCCGCCGGCGTCCTCCGCGGCGTCCGGTGCCGCGGACGGCGGCGCCTGCCTTCCCTCCGTGACCGTGTTGTGCAGCAGCCCGTCCGGAGACGGCACGGATCACGTGCTGACCACCACCGGCAGCGGCCCGCGCGGCATCACCGGCCTCATTGAAGTGGGCATGACCCGCGCGCAGGTGAGCGCCGCCATTGGGGACGCGGAGAACATCCTGCCACCGGACCCCCTGGCCGCCAGCACGCTGCAGGTCAGCTACTGCGCGCGCCGGCTGTACGTGGAGTACGCGGACGGCGTGAACGCGGACGGCGGTCTCAACGGCTACCTCACGGACGACGACAGGGTGGCGCGCGTTTCCACCATTGCAGGGTTTGCAGGACACGCGGACACGGGGCTGGTCCCCGGGGCCACCCGTGCCGCCGCGCGCGCGCTGTACGCCACGGACGCGGGTCCATGGTCCAATGACCGGGAACACCCGGGCGGCCTGCGGGACCTGTGGCCCGCCACGGGCGTGGCCGCGCTGTACGGTGACGGCGGCGTCCGCTCCATCTCCGTGCACGCGCCCAACCTGCTGGCGGCGGGGGACCTGGCCTACCCGGTGTTCGCCACGCGTGAGGTGGTCATTGGCACCACGCGCATCTCAGCGCGGCTGGGAGGGCTGGAGGCGGCCGGCAGCACGTTTGGAGCGGTGAAGGCGGTGCTGGGCCCGGCTGACGAAGAGGGCTTTGGCCAGCTGGGGGATTTCCCCATTGCGGAACTGTCCTACGTGAACCTGGGGATGCGCTTTGCAGCGCAGGCCGGCGGCGGGCCGCTGGATGACCAGACGGTGATCATCATCATCCTGGTGGCGCCGTTCCAGGGGCTGGACCCCGCCGGGCAATTGGGCCTGGGGAGCACGCGCGCGGAGTGGGATTCCGCAGGCTTCACTCCCATGGGCCCCGTGTCACAGGTGGGCCTGACGTTGGAGCGCTACCGGGTGGGCATGGTGTTCGGCGGGCTGCCGTTGCTGGTGGCGGTGTCCTTCCAGCGGGGCGCGGACTGCGTGGAACGCGCCGCCGCCATTGTCATTGACCCGCCGGCCATTTGAGGCGCCGCCCAGCCGCCCACCGCGGTCGCCAGCGGTCGGCGGGTGTGTCCCCAGCGGTCGGCGGGTGCGTCTCCAGCGGTCGGCGGGTGTGTCCCCAGCGGTCGGCGGGTGTGTCCCCAGCGGTCGGCGGGTGCGTCTCCAGCGGTCGGCGGGTGCATCTCCAGCGGTCGGCGGGTGCATCTCCAGCGGTCGGCGGGTGCATCTCCAGCGGTCGGCGGGTGCATCTCCAGCGGTCGGCGGGTGTGTCCCCAGCGGTCGGCGGGTGCCTCACCGCTCCGAGGGTGCGGCTCCAGCGGTTTGCCGGGCTCACGCCCAGGGCGTTTCACGGTGCCACCGCGGACAGCACGCCAGGGGGTGTGATGCGGGATGGTTGTAGAACGGGAACGACAGGGGTGCCATGGGTTTGGCATGTCTCGCGGCCCCCTGACAAAGCGGCCCGCCTGGCGACGTCGGCCCCGCGTTTCGTTCCGGCTGGTCGCCATGAAACGGAGGCCACAACCATGGGAGAGCACACCGCCGC
>JACRCW010000024.1 GCA_016218805.1 Deltaproteobacteria bacterium
CGGTGGAACTGGTACTGCAGGATGCGCGCGAGGAAGTAGCGCGTGTACGGGACGTTGCCGGGGACGTGGTACTTGGCGCCCGGGTCAAAGAACGTCTCGGGGCGCTCCATGGCGGGTTCAATGCCTTGGTACTTCTTACGCATCTCCCACCAGGACTTGTTGAAGTTCTCCGGCTTGATCTCGCCGTTGAACGCCTTCCAGCGCCACTGGTCCACCACCAGGCCAAACGGCAGGAACGCCACGGACTCCAGCGCTTCCTTCATCAGCAGGCCCAGGTCCTTCTCGGGCGGCGGCACCTTGTCAATGAGGCCAATCTTCTTGAGGTAGTCCGGGGTGACGCTGCGGAGGATCGTGTCGCCAATGGCCTCGTGGAAGCCGTCATTGGCGCCCTGGCGGTACAGGTACGGCAGCTTGTTGTACGCGCGCTGGTAGTAGTTGTGTCCCAGCTCGTGGTGGATGGTGCCAAAGTCCTCCTCGTTGATCTCAATGCACATCTTGATGCGCAGGTCGTCCACCTCGTCCAGGTCCCATGCGGATGCGTGGCAGACCACCTCGCGGTCAGCGGGCTTGAGGAACAGGCTGCGCTTCCAGAACGTCTCCGGCAGCGGCGCAATGCCCAGCGAACTGAAGAACCCTTCGCCGGTCTTCACCATCTTGATGTGGTCATAGTTCTGCTTCTTGAGGATGGCGTTGAGGTCGTAACCGGGGTCGGAGTTGGGGGGTGCAACCAGCGGGTAGATGTTGGCCCACTCCTGTGCCCAGATGTTGCCCAGCAGGTGCGCCGGGATCGGCTTGCCCGTCGGGACCACCTTTTCGCCGTATTTCTTCTGCAGCTGGCCGCGCACGTAACAGTGCAGGCTGTCGTACAGCGGCTTGACCTGCGTCCACAGGCGCTCCACCTCGCCGGCAAACGCGTCGGGCGGCATGTCGTATTTCGCGCGCCAGTACGCGCCCTGGTCGGGATAGCCCAGCGAGCGCGCGCCCTCGTTCCCCAACTCCACCAGCCGCTGGTAGTCGCCGCGCATCTGCGCGCCCACCGCGTGCCACCCGGTCCACACTTCCTTGAGCTTCTCGGGGTCACGGCTGTCCGCCATGATCTTGGTGATGGCGCCGATATCCAGGCAGTCCTTCCCCGTCTTGCCGGGCGGGCAGTACTTGCCCTCGCCGTACTGCGCCTCCATGCGCGTGCTGAGGACGGCCAGCTCCTTGACCTTGGCAGGGTCCGCGGGCGGCGGGCTGGTGAGGGCCAGCTTGAGCAGGTCCAGCTTGCGGCGCACGTCATAGGGCAGTTCCATCCCGTCAAACCGGGCGGCCTCCTGCGCGTACTTCACGGCGGCGCCCATCACGGCCTCTTGCGCGGCGGCGGACAGGGCCTGCGTATCCTGCGTGATGTACGTGCTCTGCACCCACGCGGCCTTGTTGGCGGCCATGCCCAGTTCGTACAGGTGCGCCTCGGCGTCGTTGACAAACTTCTCGGCGTCCGCCGCGGTGGGCTTGGGTTTCTCAACGGGGGCGGCGGCTGCCGGCTTGACGGGTTCCGGGCAGTCCTTGCGCGAGTTCTTGTCCGACGCGCACGACAGTGCGGTGGCGGCGAGCAGCCACGTTCCGGCGCGGTGCAGTGTGTTCATCTTCAGGCTCCGAGGTTCTGGGCGGAAGCGCCCGGTGGGACGGGCGTGGGATGGCCGCTCACAGGGGGTTGATGCAAGCCCGCGGCCCCTCCGGTATTCCGCCCGGGCCGCGCGCGCGGGTTCTCCCCCACGCGTGCTAGAGGACCGGTTTCCACCGGAGGAGCCGCACCATGGCCAAGCTGGGTCTCGAACGCGACATCGTCGACCGCGCCGTCTACGACCGCACCGTCAAGCGCTTCAAGGAAGCGTCCATCACGCTGCCCACGTTTGCGCAGTTGGCGGACCCGTCCCGCATTCCCGCGGCCACGCGCAAGGTGCTGGCCGGGGTGAAGCCGGACGTGCCGCACCCCGCCAACCTGTTCCGCGTGCACTGGTACAACGACGGCAAGGGCGGCTTCCAGGACGTGCCGGCGCACCTGGTGCTCCCGGAATCGCTGACCGGGGTGAAGGCCAAGATCGTCGTGGTGCTGGGCAACCGCTTCCCCATGATCCGCGCGCACAAGGTGCTGGCCGCGTATGCGTGCCTGGCGCCCCGCGTGGTCACCGGGCAGTTTGATCCCACCGCGCACAAGGCCATCTGGCCGTCCACGGGCAACTACTGCCGCGGTGGCGTGGCCATTTCTCGCATCATGCAATCCCGCGGGGTGGCGGTGCTCCCCGCGGGCATGAGTGAGGAGCGCTTCCGCTGGCTGGCGGAGTGGGTGCTGAACCCGGAGGACGTCATCAAGACGCCGGGCACGGAGAGCAACGTCAAGGAGATCTACGACGAGTGCGCGCGCCTGGACCGCACGCCGGGCAACGTGATCTTCAACCAGTTCTGTGAATTCGGGAACCACCTGGTGCACGTCACCTGCACCGGTCCCGCGCTGGAGCGCGTGTTTGAGTCGCTGCGCGCGTCGGACCCGTCGCTGAAGCTGCGCGCGTTCACGTCAGCCACCGGGTCCGCGGGGACCATTGGCGCGGGGGACTACCTGCGCGAGAAACACGGCGCGTGGACGGTGGCGGTGGAGGCGCTGGAGTGCCCCACCATGCTGGAGAACGGTTTTGGCGAGCACAACATCCAGGGCATTGGCGACAAGCACATGCCGCTCATCCACAACGTGATGAACAACGACATTGCGCTGGCGGTCTCAGACGAGGCCACCGACGGGCTGGGCGTGTTGTTCAACCACGACGCGGGCCGCAAGTACCTGTTGGAGCGCCGCCGCGTGCCCAAGGCCACCGTGGACCAACTGGGTGAGCTGGGGCTTTCGTCCATCTGCAACATCCTGGCGGCGGTGAAGGTGGCCCGCTACCACCGCCTGGGCGAGCAGGACGTGCTCATCACCGTGGCCACCGATGACGCGTCCATGTACGGCAGCGAACGCCAGAAGGCGATGGCGCGCTTCCCCGACGGGTTTGACGCCGTCACCGCCGCGGAGACGTTTGGCCGTCACATGCTGGCCGCGTCCACGGACAACCTCATTGAGCTCACGCGCGTGGACCGGGACCGCATCTTCAACCTCGGCTACTTCACGTGGGTGGAGCAGCAGGGTGTGTCGCTCAAGGAGTTTGAAGCACGGCGGCAGCAGTCCTACTGGACGGGACTGCGGGCCATGGTTCCCGTCTGGGACCGCATGATTGATGAGTTCAACCAGCGGGTGGCTGCGCCGTGACGACGTCAAGGCTGGTCTGTTCGGGTTGCGGCGCAGAGCCGCGGCCCGGGGACGCCTACCCGTTCCGCTGTCCCAACGCGGGCACGGGCAGCGCGGACCACGTGCTGGTGCGCCGGCTGGAACCGGCGGGCAGCTTGGCGGATGACGGCGCGGAGAACCCGTTCCTGCGTTTCCGCGGCATGATGCACAGCTGGCACGTGGCCCGTGCAGGCGGCATGTCTGACGAAGACTACGCCGAGCTGGTGCGGCGGCTGGATGACGCGGTGGCGCGCGTGGACGGGCACGGTTTCCACGTCACGCCGTACACGCGTGAAAGCGGCCTGTCCGGTGAGCTGGCATTCGGCGCGGGCGCGGTGTGGGTCAAGGACGAGACGGGCAACGTGTCCGGGTCGCACAAGGCGCGGCACCTGTTTGGGATCATGGTCCACCTGGAGGTGGTCAAGGCGCTGGGACGTCAGCCCGCGTCGGGCGAGCCGCCCCTGGCCATCGCCTCGTGCGGCAACGCGGCGCTGGCGGCGGCGGTGGTGGCGCGCGCGGCGGAGCGGAAACTGCGCGTGTTCATCCCGCCGGACGCGGACAACGTCGTCGTCACGCGGCTGACCGCGCTGGGCGCGGAGCTCAACGTGTGCCACCGCCAGCCGGGCGTGGCGGGAGACCCGTGCTACCTGCGCTTCAAGGAAGCGGTGGCGGCGGGCGCGCTGCCGTTCTCCTGTCAGGGCAGTGACAACGGGCTCACCATAGACGGCGGGCGCACGCTTGGTTACGAGCTGGTCAAGAGCGCCCGCGCGCTGGGCGTCCTCCCTGACCGGGTGTTTGTGCAGGTGGGCGGCGGGGCGCTGGCCAGCAGCATGGTGCAGGCGCTGGAGGAGGCGCATGCCGCCGGTGTCCTGACCGCGCTGCCGCGCTTCCACGCGGTGCAGACGGAAGGCGGTCACCCCATGGTGCGTGCGTGGCGTCGCGCGTCCGCGCGGATCCTGGAGCGGTCCGGCCGCCCTGCGCCCGTGGAAGACGCGGAGCGCGCCGCCGCGTTGTGGGCCACGGTGCCGCCCGCGTTGGTGGAGGAGGAACTGCGCTACGCCGCCGCCCACCGCGCGGAGTTCATGTGGGCGTGGGAACAGGAGCCCCGCAGCATGGCGCACGGCATCCTGGATGACGAGACGTACGACTGGCTGGCGGTGTTGCGCGGAATGCTGCGCACCGGCGGGCACCCGGTGGTGGTGACGGAGGCGCAGCTCAAGCGCGCGCATGACCTGGTGCAACAGCTCACCCACGTGGACGCGGACCCCACGGGCTGTTCCGGGTTTGCCGGCGTCCTGGCTGAGCGCGAACGGGGAACCATTGCCACCGACCAGCACGTGGCCGTGGTGCTGTCCGGCGTCACCCGCCGAGCGGCTTGACGCGGCGGCGCACCGGGCGTTTGTTCCCGCCGGCGTGGGGTGGAGCACGACGGAGGTAACGATGCTCAGCGCCCTTCTCATTTTGCAGTTGGCGGGCGTGCAGGCCGCGCCCGTCCCCGCGGTGGCGCGCGGGGATGCCGTCCACGTGGAGAAGGCGGATCTGCAGCCGGTGGCCCGGCGCCGCCATGCAGACGACGAGCCGACCGGCAACCCGGTGGGAGGCGCGCTGGTTGGCGTGTTCGCCTACTGGTTCTGTGGTGGCGGGCCGGTGGGCACGCTGGTGGGGTGGGTTGTTGGCAGCCAGGTGGGCAACCTGCGCGTGCCGCTTGGGCGCGCCCTGCTGACGGCCTGCGTCTTCCCCGGTGTGCTGTGGTGCGGCGGCGTGGCGCTGACCAAGCTGGTGTTCGGCCTGCCGTCCCTGGCGCTGCGGGTGGTGTCCTCGGATGCCACGCTGCAGGTGGTGGCCAATGTGCTGGCCGTTGCCGGGTGCCTGGTGTTGTTCGGTTGTTCGCAGGGGGCGTGGTGGAGCGGGCTCATCAACATGGGGCTGAGCATCACCGCGGGAAGGCCGCTGCGCGCCGGTGAGAGCTTTGCCAACTTTGACCTGTGGTCCCCGGCAGACGCCGCGGACACAGAGGAGGATGAAGGGGAGGACGACGACGAAGACGACGACGAGCAACCGCGCCGCAGGAAACAGCGGGCGCCCGACCCGGCGTGGAACGAGGGGCCGGCAGCGCCGTCCTATCCGCCGCCGCAGACGAACTACGCACCCTACCCGCAGCCCGCATATCCCCCGCCCGCATATCCGCCGGTGCCCGTGCCGCCGGTGCCCGTTCCCGCCCCGCCGGTGGTGGTGGCGCGCGCCATCTGGATCGTCGTCAACGGCGTCAACGTGACGGGTGCGCGGTCGCTCATGTTTGAAAACGCCAATGTGCAGGTGGACGCTTACGGCAGCCTGGTCATCACCGCGCCCGGAGCGCCGCTGCCCGCCGCGGAGGGCCTGGGCCAGGCACCCACGTCCGCCAGCGTGTTCCTCAACGGCCGCGACGTCAGCGACCAGCGCTCCCAGGCCTGGAGCGATTGCACCGTCACCGTGGATGCGGCGGGAGACGTGCACATCAACAGCGTGCCCGCGCCCGCGGCGCCCATCCTGCCCTGAGGGTTTGCTCTTCTTACGCGTCCGGCGTTTCCGCCACCAGGTTCAGGAAGAAGTCTTCCAGGCGCACTTCCACGTCCAGGCCCGGCAGGCGCAGCGGGCCGTTGGGGCGAAGGATCCTTGCCCGCCAGGAGCCGTCCGCGTCACGCGAGAAGTGTTCCACGGGGCCAGCCTGCTGCGGGACCAGCAGGTACTCCCGGAGCGACTCCACCTGCTGGTAGTGGAACCGCTTGAATCCGCGGTCGTGCCGTTCGGTGGACGGGGACAGCACCTCCACAATGAGGGACGGGTTGAGCAGCGTGGTCTGTTGCGGGCGGCGGAAGCGCGGCTCACCGCTGACCACCACCACGTCGGGGTGGGTGAACAAGTCGTCCGGTACCACGCCAATGCGCATGTCCGCGCCCATGACGCGGCACGGACGTCCGCGCAGGGCGAGGTTCAATGCGACCCCGACATTCATCGCGACCAGCGCGTGGTTCGCGGTGCCGCCGGACATCGCCAGGATTTCGCCGCGGAAGAACTCGTGCCGCTCCACGGCCGCTTCCTCTAGGACCAGATACTCCTCCACGGTGAGCCGGCCTTTGGCGGTGGTCATCATCCCGCTTCGCTGGCGTTCAGTTCAGCCAACGCTCAAATCGGACGCGCAGCTTGTACTTGTAGCAGGAGTTGTTGGGGTTGGGCTGCGTGTACGGGTAGACGCGGATGTGGAAGTCCTGACTTGCGTCAAACGCGCACGTCCCGCCCCACGTGTAGACGATCTCCTCGTTGGTACCGGGGCCGTTGGCGCTGGTGGCGCCGGAATCCGCGCACGAGTTGGCCTTGGTGTGCAGGTCGAAGTCGTTGGCAGCCGGCACCTGCTGCAGCTGGATGGTGAAGCGGTAGGACTTGCTGTCCCACAGCGGAATGCACGTGCCGCTCACGTCGTCCGCGTAGATGCGGAACCAGTCCGTGTCGCCTTGGGGGAACACGCTGAAGTCCGTCCACTCGGAGAACAGCCCGCCCTGGCCCACCCAACCAAGGTTCCCCAGGTTGTACGCGCCCGCGCCCGTCCCGCAGCTCGCGCCGGGGTCGTTGGCGTCGGTGAACGCCCCGTCGTCAACGGTGCCGTTGCAGTTGTTGTCATGGCCGTCGCAGGTTTCCGCGCCCTGCGTGGTCACGTCGCAGGCGTACTCGCAGCCGTTGGAACCACCCTGCGCGGCGTTGATGTCGCCGTTGAGGTCGTAGTTGGGGTTGATGCACGCGTACGTGCACGTGCTGGTCGCCGCGGTGCAGCCGCGGGTGGCACCGGTGCGCGCTTCGCACGGGGTGCACAAGGTCCCGCAGCTGTCCGGGCTGGTGTCCAAGAGGCACGTGTTGCCGCAAGCGTGGTAGTCGGCCACGCACGTGTACGTGCACGTGTTGTCCGGGTTGGCCACCACGGTGGCGTTGGCGCGCGGCGGGCAGTCCGCGCCGGAACCCACCATGGTCACATCCACCGCGGCCGCCGCCGGGTCTGAGGTGACAATGTGCACCGCCGCGGCCGACAGGCCGGAGGTGGGGCGGTACTGCACGGTGAACGTCACGCGGTCCGCGCCGCCCTGCAGCACCGTGGTGGGCAGGGCGCGGGATGCGGTGACGGTGAAGTCCGGCTGGACCGTGTTGGTGCTGTCACGCGGGATCAGGTCGCAGTTCACCTGCAGGTCCCCGGCGCCCAGATTGGTGATGATGAACGTGTCCGTGTACGGGCCGGACCCGGCCACCTTGAACCCAAAGTCCAGCGCCCGCGGCGCAATGTTGGCGACGGGGCGCACCGGGTGACCGCGCAGGTGCACGCGCGCCGCCGGCAGATCGGGATCATTGCTCTCAATGACCAGGTCCCGCAGGTCATCCGCGCCCAGGCCCGGCGGGATGTACGTGACGGTGATGGTGGCGCTGCCGGCCAGCGGAATGGGGTCGGTCAGCGTCGTCGGGGTGAAGTTGAACGGCGGCGTGCCCGCGCCGTCCACGTAGAAGCGGTTGATACGCAGCAGGCCCGCCGCGGTGTTGCCCACCGTCAGCGTCAGCGCCTTGGGCGTGCCCACGTACACGTCACCAAAGTCCAGCGTGTCCGGGACCTGGATGGCGGGCTCGTTCACGCCCAGGCCGGAGACCTCTATGTCCGTGGGCTGACCGCCGTTCACCGTCACAATGATGAAGTTGGAGTACGCCACCAGTGACGCCGGCGCGAACGTCACCGGCAGGTCCATGTAGCTGGACGGCGTCAGCGGGAAGGGGAAGGTCAGGCCAGTGAGGTCCAGCTGCCAGGCCGGCTGGTTGTACTGGAACGAGATACCGGTGAGTTCAGCCAGCGCGTTCCCGTCGTTGCGGATGCGCACAGACGCGGTCTTGGTGCGGTTGATGAAGACCTCGCCAAAGTCCAGCGGGTCCGGGTCCGCCACCAACCGCCCAATCTGTCCCAGCGCGGACAGGCTCACGCGGTGCGTGACGGTCTGCTGGCCCACCGTGGCGGTGATCACCAGCTCCGTGGTGGCCGGTCCCGCCTGATTGGCCGTGAAGGTGAGCGCAATGTCCAGCACCTCCTGCGGCGCAACCACGGTGCCGCCGTCTCCCGCGCCGCCGTCCTCCGCGCCGCCATCCCCGGCATCCGCGCCGACCGTGGATGCGTCCGGGATGCCGGCGTCCGCGCCCGCCGTGCCACAGCCGCCCGTGGGCGTGGGCGCGCCGCCAAAGGTGGACAGCGGCCGCGGCAGAAGGCCCGCATTGACGGAGAAGTCCGGTGACACGGCCGGGTCAAACGCCACCGCCGTGACGGTGAGCGCGCTGTCCGCGGACCCGGTGTTCTTGACAAACACGTGCGCCGTCGACGTCGCGTTGAGCGCGGCCGGCGGCATGGTGAGGGTGGTGATGGACACGCCCGTGTCCTCAATGAGGCGGTGCACGGTGAGCGCGGCGTCGCCCTTGAACTCCGCAACGAGCTCGATCTCCACCAGCGGGTTGTCCGCGCTGGTGACCAGGCTGAAGTACGCGCGGTCCGGGGCCGCATCCGTGGGCGTGTGCCGCACGCGGACGGTGAACTGCGCGCCGGGCGCCATGGAGGTGGGCGCGGGGCCCCCCACCACGGCGAGCGAGAACTCGCCACTGGTGTTGTTGCGGAAGCCCAGCGACACGATGCTGACGGTGGCATCCCCGGTGTTGGTCACCAGGATCGTCTTCTCCACGGACTGGCACAGCCGCTGCGCACCAAAGTCAATGGGGCCCGCCGCCGGGTCAGTGATGACGTGGCCGTGCGGCACGTAGAGGTCCGGCGTCCCGGCATCCACCTCTGATGACGACGCCGTGGAGCCGGACGAACCGCCGCCGCTGCTGGAGCTGGCGGCCGCGGAGCTTCCGCCGCTGGTGGTGCCGCTGCTGCTGCCCGGTGCGGTGCAGATGCCGTTGGAGCAGATGGCACCGTTGCAGTCCGAGTCCAGCACGCAGGCCTGGCCGATGCGGCTGCCACCGCTGCTGCCCTCGTCTCCGTCGTCAACATTGTTGGACGGACAGCCTGACCACACCACCACCGCGAGACAGAAGCTCGCGGCACCCGTCATCTTGGACATGACCATGCTCCCAGTGTGCTTTTGACGCCCGCACTTCTGCAACAGTGTAGACAAGCCCGTCACTCCTTGCGAATCCCGGGCGCCACAGTCAGCGGGCATTGACGCGGATGGGCACGGCCACCACGCGGCGCTCCGCCGACCGGTAGGGCGGGTAACGGAAGGTGGCCAGCGCACGGCGGAAGCATTCCGCCACCAGGTGCTCCCGGAAGCGTCTGGGATCCAACTGGAATTCATCCGTGAGGCCGGTGGGTTGGACCACCCAGGTCAGCTCAAACTGCACCCCGCCCACCATGGGATCCGCCTGCGCGTGCTCCCGCGCGCAGCCGTCCAACAGGAACCCATACTCCCGCTGCGTCCGGTTGGCCGCGCCGTCTGACAGGGCCGCCGCGGGGGGCTCGCGCGAGAAGTCCTGGAAGGTGGGCGCCAGCCCCAGCGTGCCCTCCATCCGGCGGCACACGCCGGCGCCCTCGGTGGCTTCCAGCGCCTCGCACAGCTGCACGGTGGCGGGGGAGCGGAGGTACGGCGCCACCCGCCGCTCCAGGGTGGCCTCCTGCACGTCCGCCTGGTTGGCGTCCGCCACCGCCCGCGCCAGCGGGTCCGCCGCGCGCCGGTCCCGCGCGGCCAGCAGCAGCCGCGCGCGCGCCGACGTCCGCAGCGCATCCACCCGCAGCCGGCGCACGGCGGGGACGTCATCCGCCGGGATCTTGGCCCATGCGGCCGCGGCGTGTTCCAGCGCGCCCTTGCGGCCCTCCAGCGCCGCGGCCACGGCCAGTGCCAGTTGGATGCGCACCCACCGCAGCCGCGAGCCATCCCGCTGGTACACCCGCGCGGCGGCCTCCAGGGCGTCCGGCGCCGGCGCGGACCCCGCCGCGGGCAGCAACGGCCAACGCGCGGCCGCCTCCAGCGCCGCATCAGCCTGCTTGAGTTCCGCCCACGCGGCATCCACCGCCGGCTTGCGGGCGTTGCGGGCCAGGGCCTCCAGGCGCCGGACCAGCTTGGTCCGCGCGCGTGCCGGCGCCCCCGCCTCGTCCAGAATCGCCGCGGCCTCCCGCAGGCGCAGCGCCGCGGCCTCCGGCCGTTTGTCTGCCATGTCTACGTCCGCCAGCACCTGCAGGCCTTCTGCGCGCTGGGCGGGGTCCGCCCAGCCGGACACCCCCGCCAACAGCCCCCGTGCCCGCGCCGGATCCGGGCGCCCCTTCTTGAGCGCCTGGCGCGCAGCGGCCAGCGCTTGCCGCGGATCCGCGGGCGCCGGTGCCCGCGGCGGTACCGCGCCAACGCTGACGACGACGATCAACATGAGCCAAGCCATGGGATCGCAGTCGTGGCAGAAAACGCCGCAGCGCACCATCGGCCGGGGGGCGGCCCCCGCGGCGCGTTTGCGCCCGGACGCGCGCCGGTGGAGAGTCCTGGTCCGGACCACGCGCGCGGGTGATCCTCCCCGCGGCCGCTTGCACGGAGAGACATGTCCTACGTCATCACGCAGAAGTGCCTGGGGGAGGTCTATGCGCGCTGTGTCTCCGTGTGCCCGGCGGATTGCATCCTTCCAGGCAAGTACCAGGGCCAGGCCTTCATGGTGATTGACCCCGACGAGTGCATTGACTGCTCGGCGTGCCTGCCGGAGTGCCCCATTGGGGCCATTGTGGCCAGCGAGGAAGAGGACCCCGAATGGGCCGAGGTCAACCTGGACCTGGCCCCGCAGTTCAAGAAGAACCCCAAGGTGAAGCCTCGTGACGCGCATGACCCGCCGCGCCGCAAGGACAACAAGCTTGTCAGCCCGTGAACCCCTCCAGCCCGGACCATACGCACGGGCGGCTGGTGCTGCGCGCCGCCACCGCGCCGGCGTGGGTGCCGGCATGCCTCGGTGACCTGCGGGGCCTGCTGTCAGACCACGCGCATTGCGAGCGCAAGGCCGCGCAGAGCGCGCTGTCCATCGTGTCGCGCGTGCCGTGGGACGCCGCCACGGTGACCGCCATGGCCGCCCTGGCGCGCGAGGAAGCGGGCCACCTGGCACGCGTGCACGCGCTGATGGTGGCGCGCGGTTGGACCATGTCCCCGGACGCCAAGGACGGTTACGTGCTGGCGCTGCGCGCGCAGGTGGCGCGCGGAAAGGTGGACCAGCTGGTGGATGAGCTGCTGGTGTGCGCGCTCATTGAAGCGCGCAGCGCCGAGCGGCTGCACCTGCTGGCGGAGGGTGTGGATGAACCCGACCTGCGTGCGCTGTACCGGGAACTCGCCCTGTCCGAGGGTGGGCACGCCAGCCTGTTTGTGGAGCGCGCGCGGGCGCACGCCCCCGGCGAGATCCGCGACCGCGTGGATGTCTGGCTGGACCGGGAGGCCGCGATCACGCGCGCCCTGCCGGGCCACGCGCGGATGCACGGCTGACGCGCGTCACGCGCGGTGCGGGGACAGGTGCGCGCGGCTGACCAACAGGTCCAGCAGCTGGCGGTGCCCGGCAATGAAGCTGGTGAACACGATGGACCCCTGCGGGGCCAGCACGCCGTAGTTGGTCATGCCCGGGATGGGCGTGACCTCAATGTCCGTGATGGCGGACAGCGGCACGCTCAGTTCGCCCAGGAAGCCGCGGTAGTGCAGGGACGTCCCGTCCACCCGCAACTCCATGGGCCAGTAGTGAAACGCCAGGACCGTGAACAGCGTGCAGAACGCCAGCGCCTGCAGCAGCACGTCACCATCCACGCCCAGGCGGGCGGCCAGCAGCGTGATCACCATCCAGGCCACCAGCGCCACCGCCACGGCCAGCCGGACCAGGAGGTAGGGGCGGAAGACTGACGGCGCGCGCTTGTCCACCACCCACCTCCTCTCCAGCAACCAGTGTAAGGGCCGGGAGGCACCCCGCAACGTCAGACGCGTGGAGGGGGTGTGGGTGTTCAGGCGCGGGCGCCACCTGGGCTAAAGGAGGCGCATGGCTCCCCTTCTCCCGCTCCTTCTCCTCGGCGCTGGCGGCCTCCCGGACGCGCAGCACGTGGTGCTGCTGGTCCGCGTGGAACCCGATACCGACGCCACCGCCGCCCTGGCGCTTGAGTCCGTGGCGCGCAAGCAGCTGGCGGATTCGCTGGGAACCCAGGTGCTGCCGCCGCCGGACCCGTTCCCGGAAGCCGCCGCACAGCGCGCGGAGGGTGAGCGGCTCACCACCGTGGCCAAGGAGAAGGCCGGCGCCCTGGAAATGGCCGAAGCGCTGGATGCCGCGGAGGCGGCCGTCCGCGCGCTGGAACAGGCGGCCGTGACCCCGCAGGGCGTCAAGCAGCTGGCGGAGGGGCACGCCCTGGCGATGATTGCGTCCACGTGGAACGGCAAGAATGCGGCCGCGGAGGAGCACGCGCGGCGCGCGTACCTGCTGGTTCCCTCCCTGTCCCTGGACAAGTCCATTGCCACCGCGGACGACGAGGCCCTGTTCAAGAAGGCCGCCAAGTCCGTGGCGGCCCAGCAGAAGGGCGCACTGGAGGTGGCCAGCGTGCCACCGGGCGCGCAGGTGTTTGTGGACGGACAGGCGCTGGGGCAGACGCCGCTGGCCAAGAAGGACATGCCCGCCGGGCCGCACCTGGTGCAGCTGGTGCTGCCGTGGCGCCACGCGGTGATGACGGAGGTGACCGTGTCACCCGGCGGCGTCAGCCGCGCCGAGCACACCTTCAAGGACCTGCCGCGCATGGAGGCCGTGCGCACGGCGCTGGCCAAGGAACCGCTCAAGGACAAGGCGGGGGAGTGGCGCAAGGCGGCGGTGGAGTTGGGCGCGGACAACGCGGTTGTTCTCGTGGTGGCCAAAGACCCCAAGGACGCCGCGCGCTTCAGCGTGTCCGCGCACCTGTTTGCGCTCAAGGACGGTGCGCGCCGCCGCCGCGCTGAGTTGGCCGTCCCGCGTGACAAGCCGGAGGAGGTGGCGGCGCTGATCAAGGACGTGCTGGACCTGGCCAAGGGCAGCGGGGCGTCCACCGCCAGCCCGGGTGTGGCCAGTGCCCCCGAGGTTGCACCGGACGAGCCCGCCGCGGCGGCAGGCGGCGGCGGCGGCAAGCCGTCCCTGCTGCCATGGATCGTCGTGGGGGTGGCGGTGCCCGCCGCCATTGTCCTGGGACTGGCGGGCGGCGCGGCGGTGGGCGCCGGGGCCAGCAGCGCCATCTGGTTCAACCTGCTGCAGCAACAGCGCGCCGCGGACCGCGCCCAGGCGCGCCGCCGGCAGGCTGCCACGACGGTGCTTGGTTACTGACGCGCCCGCCGGTCAGACCGCTTCCAACACCAGCGCAATGCCCTGGCCCCCGCCAATGCACGCGCTGCCGATGGCGTAGCGCCCGCCGCGCTGCTTGAGCGCATACAGCAGGTGCGTGGTGATGCGCGCACCGGAGGCACCCAGCGGGTGGCCCATGGCAATGGCGCCGCCGTCCACGTTGGTCTTCTCGCGCTCCAGGCCCAGCTCCTTCTCCACCGCCAGGTACTGCGGCGCAAAGGCCTCATTCACCTCAAACAGGTCAATGTCCTTGAGCTGGCTGTGCGTGCGCTCCAGCGCCTGGCGGATGGCGGGCGCGGGGCCAATGCCCATGATCTTGGGATCACACCCGGAGATGCCCCAGCCCAACAGCCGGCCCATGGGTTTGAGGCCGCGCTTGCGGGCAAACTCCGCCGTGGCAATGACCATGGCCGCAGCACCGTCACAGATGCCGGAGGCCGCACCGGCGTGGATGACGCCGTCCTTCTTGAACACCTTGGGCAGCTTCTTGAGGCTCTCCACCGTGGTCTCGGGACGCACGTGTTCGTCCTTGAGGAACTGCGTGGTGCCCTTGCGGCTGACCAGCTCCACCGGCGTGATCTCATCCGTGAAGCGGCCCGCCTCCTGGGCCGCCGCGGCGCGCTTCTGGCTCAACACGCTGAAGTCATCCACCTCGCCCTGGCTGATGCGGTACTGCTCCGCCAGCGTCTCCGCCGTCATGGCCATGGGCAGCCCGGTGTAGCTGTCCGTCAGCGCGCTCCACAGCATGTCCTCCAGCTGCGTGGGCTTGCCAAAGGGCAGCCCCGTCCGCGCCCCGCGGACAATGAACGGCGCCTGGCTCATGCTCTCCGTCCCGCCCACCAGCACGCACTGCGCCTGCCCCGTCATCAGCTGCTCCGCGCCGCTGACCACGGACTGGAAGCCGCTGCCGCAAAGGCGGTTCACCGTCAGCGCGGGCACCCGCACGGGAATGCCGGCCTTCAGGCCCACGTGGCGTGACAGGTAGATGGCATCCGGGCTGGTCTGGCAGACGTTGCCCATGATCACGTGGTCCACGTCCTCCACGTTCACGCCGGACTGCGCCAGCGCCGCCTTGGCGGCCACCACGCCCAGGTCCGTGGCGGACTGGTCCTTGAGGGACCCGTTGAACGTCCCGAACGCCGTGCGCTTGGCCGAGAGGAACACGATGTCCGTGCTGACGAACGGCTTCATGATGGCAGAACCTCCGTGGGGCCCACCGCCCCGTGGAAACGTGATGGCGCGCCTTATGGCAAGCGGGGGACCGGGCGACAAGCGGGTCAAACCGCGCACGCGGTTGCCCGTGCGCCCGCGGGCCGCTAGTTGGCCCGTCGCCGCGCGATGACGACGCGGCGTCCTGGAGGAGCAGCATGGCCACGCGCACGGTGAAGATCCCCAACGAAGTCCTCTTCCTCACCGAGGACCCGGACCTGCTCAAGCGTCAGCTGCAGGGCGAGAAGATCCGCCACGACCCGGCGCGCCCCCTCATCAACAACATCTCCACCGACGAGCTCACGCCCGGATGGGTCTGCTACTGGTACGACGAGACGCTGGGCCACTACTGCCTGGTGGGCCTGCGCGGCGGCGTGGTGCAGAAGGACGCGCTGTTCAACCGCCGCCCCGCCGTCGTTGTCAGCGGGCTGTCCAAGGGGTGCGGGTCCTCGCGCGAGACCGCGCCCTACAGCGAACTGGTGGCCGGCGTGAAGCTGGTCGTCGCCAAGACCATTGAGAAGATCTACGGGCAGAACTGCCAGAACATCGGGCTGTTGACGTCCACGGACTTCTCGCTGCTGGAGCGCATTGAGCGCGACGAAGAAATCCCGATGAGCGAGTTCACCCGCGGGCTGGACCCCATCAGCGCGGGCATCGTCGAGAACGGCGGCCTGTTTGCGTACAACCGGCGCCGTCTGGCCGGCGAGGTGTCCCCGCCCGCGGTCACCACCGCCGCGCGTCCCATGACGGTGGCTGAGAAGGTCATTGCCCGCAACGCGATTGTGGACGCGAAAGCGGGGAAGCTGGGCGTCACCGCCGTGCAGCCGGGGGACGCGCTGTTCTGCAAGGCGGACCTCCGCTTCACGCACGAATACGTCACGCCCATGGCCGAAGCGCTGTTCACGGCGAACTTTGGCAAGGAGGGCAAGGTGCGCGACGTGTCCTCCGTGGTGGCGTTCCGCGATCACCTCACGTTCCTGGGCCAGGTGATGACGCAGAAACAGAAGGACATGGGCCTGCTGAAGCTGGCGGATGATCTTGCCGTGGTGCAGTCCGCCTTCACGCAGAAGCAGGGCATCCGCCTGTACGGTGAGGTGAAGGGCGCGGACGGCAAGGTCACCGGCTCCGAGGCCATCTGCCACAACGGTGTGCTGGAAGACCTGGCGCTGCCCGGGCAGCTGGTCATCGGCAGTGACAGCCATACCTGCACCGCGGGGGCGATTGGGTGCTTTGCATTTGGCGTAGGCGCCACGGACATGGCCAACGCGTGGTTCACCGGTGATATCCGCGTCACCGTGCCCCGGACCGTTCGGTACAACCTGGTGGGCGAGCCGTCCAAGGACATCTGTGCCAAGGACATCATCCTGAACATCATGGCGCAGGACTACATCAAGAGCGGCAAGGCCATTGGACAGGTGCTGGAGTTTGGCGGGCCCGCGGTGGCCCGGCTCAACCTGGATGAGCGCGCCACGCTGACCAACATGGCGGTGGAGGCGGGCGCCACCACCGGCATTGTGGAGGCGGATGAGACCACCGTGCGCTACCTGGTGGACGGGCGCGGGCTGAAGGCGGATGACGTGCGGAAGATGCTGGTGCACGCGGACAAAGGCGCGGCGTACGCGGCGGAGTTCACCATTGACCTTGCAAAGATCCGCCCGGTGGTGGCGCTGCCCGGTGACCCGCGCAACGGCGTGGAACTGCCGGAACTGCAGGAAAAGAAGGGGCGCGTGAAGGTGGACATCGCCTACGGCGGGTCCTGCACGGGCGGCAAGAAGACGGACATGGACATGTACGCGTCCGTGCTGGCGGAGGGCCTCAAGCGCGGCATGAAGGTCCGTGACGACGTGGCGATGTACATCCAGTTCGGCAGCCAGAAGATCAAGCAGTATGCGGTGCAGCAGGGTTACCTGGAGGTGTTTGCCAGGTCCGGCGCGCGCGTCATTGAGCCGTCCTGCGGCGCGTGCATCAAGGCGGGCCCCGGCGTGTCCTTCAAGGAGACGGAGGTGACCGTGTCCGCCATCAACCGCAACTTCCCCGGGCGCTCCGGTCCGGGTGACGTCTATCTGGCGAGCCCGTTCGTGGTGGCGGCCAGCGCGCTGGCCGGGCACATCACGTCCCCCGAAGAGCTTTTCAAGGCGTGAGCGCGGGGCCGCCGGGTCAGAACGGACGCCGGTAGGAGAGTGCACCGCGGTCACGCGCCGCCAGCACGTCCGCGCAGGTGGCACCCGCGCTGCCGCGGATGAATTGGAACCAGCTCGCCTTGGGGTCAGGGTCCGGCCGCTGGTCCGTGTCACCCGCGCTCTGCCCGGCCAGGCGGATGTTGGAGTCCAGCATCTTCTGCTCCGCCTTTTCCGTCGGAACCAGGCCAATGAGTTCGTCCACGGTCCGCGCCACGCCGTCCAGCGAAAACACCGAGCGGTTCACGATGTGCCCCTCGCCGTTGAAACTGCCGCTGACGTGCACCGTCACGCCGGGCTGGCCGTCCTCATCCTCATCCAGCATCCAACTCCGCTGCGGATCCCGCTGGTAGTTGTCCTTGTTGGGCAGGTCCGTGTGCTCCGGGTCCGGCAGGTTCTGCACGCCCCACAGGTCCACGTATTTGTCCGCCAGCAACTCGCCCTTTGCGTCATCCACCCGGAGGATCAGCGTGGAAGGGCGCAGCTTGTGCAGCGTCTCATCCGTGAAGGTGTTGTGCGTTCCCTCCACCTCAAACACGTCATCCCAGCACCAGCGGGCCACCATGCGGTAGACCCGCTCATCGGGGTGCCAGGTGATCTCCAACAGCCGCCCGCCGTTGGCCCCCGCGTTGCGGTTTCCAAACACCGGCAGGCGGATGATGGTGGCGAATTCAATCTGCCCGTACCAGGTGCCCGCCAGCTGACCTTCCTCCAACGGCACCCCCGGCACGCCAATGTCAGACGAATACGCCCGCGGCCCGCAGGCCGCACACAGCGGCAGCGCCGCCGCCAGTAGCAGTGACCTGTGCATGGGGGCAGGTTGCCCGCGCGTGCACGCACTGACAAGGCGGTTGCGCGTCAACCGGTGGTCAGGGCGCGCCACGCCGTGTTGACGGCCGAATCTGTGCGGTGTGAGCTTCCCCGTCGTGGCAGCGACCGCGCACCTGGTGATCCACCACGCTGACGGGGACACCTTCTATCTGCTCACGCACCCCAACATTGTGCTGGGGCGCGTGGACAGCGCGGATGTGGTGCTGCATGACGCCGCGGTGAGCCGCGTCCACGCGCGCGTGGTGGAACTGGAGGGCGTGCACCACGTCATGGACCTGTCCAGCCGCACGGGTACGCGCGTTAACGGCCGCGCCGTGGACGAATACGGCGCCCCGCTGCTGGACGGCGACAGCATCCAGGTGGGCAACGTGCGCGTGACCTACCGGCGCGGTGCGCCGGGTTGATGCTCACCTGGGCGCGGCAGCGGCCTGCGCGTCCTGCGTCTCAGAAGCCGGCAGCAGCGCCATGACCAGCAGCACCACGCCTGCACCAAAGGTCACCACGGCGCTCCCCGCCAGCACCAGGAACCCGCCCACGCCCACCACCGCCCCGGGCACGGACAGCGGGCGGTGCTCCTCGTGCTGGGCGGCGGACCAGCCAGTGCCGCACATCTTGAGCGGGTTGGTGCTGCCGGTGTTGGGGCTGCCGTTCTGCATGATCAGCGGTTCTTCGCACCCGTTGGGACCGGCCCACACCTGCGGGCCCAGGTAGACCACGGTGAGCAGGAACGGCGCGGCCAGCAGCAGCGGGGGCACCGCCAGCGCCATCACCAGGGGGCCCACCCAGATGGGCAGCCACGGGAACATGCGCTTGCTGCCGGTGCTCTCGGCCGGCTTGTTCTTGGCGGCCTCGGCGGCGCGGCGGCGCGCCTCGTCCTCTTCGGCCTTCCGGCGGCGCGCCTCCTCCTCTTCCTGCTCGCGGCGCTTGCGCGCCTCCTCGTCGTCATCCACCTGCTTGGTGCCAGTGCTGCTGTCGGCGGAGGCGCCTTCATCCGGACAGCCGGGGCGGCCCGGCTGCATGTTGCCCTCTGACGAGAACTCCACGCGGCGGTTGGACGCCCACGAATCCTCGTCGTGGCCGCCCACCTCGGGGCGCTCCTCGCCGTAGCTGACCACGCGCAGCCGCGCGCCGGGGACGCCCAGCCCCTCCAGGTAGTTCTTCACCGTCAACGCGCGGCGTTCGCCCAGGGCCAGGTTGTATTCCGCCGTGCCGCGCTCATCCGCGTGGCCCATCAGGACCAGCTGCAGCTTCTCTTGGGACTTGAGACAACGCGCGGCCGCGGCCAGCTGGTCACGGTACTGCACGTCCAGCTTGTCATCATTGAAGCCAAACCGGATCTTGATGACCTTCATATCCAGCGGCTTGGACTCCGCCGCCTGGGCCACAAGCCGCGCCGCAGCGGGCGCGGCCGCCCCGGACACGGGCTGGGGAGTGGGAAGCAGGCTGGTGATGACGACGGAAACGGTGGTCAGCAGCGTAATCATGGCGCCGGGCGTCCTCCGAGGCGCGGGACCCTACACCCAACCCTGATCCGCGACCAAGCACGATTCGCGGGCGGGCCGGAGATTGTTCAGGGGTGCACTTCCAGCACCTTGAGTTCAGCAATGTTCACGCGATTGAACGTCGCGGAACCGCCGGTGCCCGCCGTGTACGCGCCGAAATGCGCGAATGAAGACATGTTCAGTGCGTCGGCTCCGTTGTCAATCACCACGCGATAGGCGGTGCCCGCCACCAGGTCTGCGGCCACGAACGTGGCATCCTGCCACGCATCCCAAGTCCCCAGCTGCGGCATGGCGAGGTGTCCGGTGGCCATGTCCGTCCCGTCCGGCAGCCGCTGCACGCGCAGGCGCTTCACGCTGCACGTGATCCCGGTGCTCACCGGCCCGGCGCCGTTCCCGGCGACGACCTGCAGCAGGTGCCGTCCGGAACGCACGGGTGTGAAGGAGGGCAGCGTCAGGCTGTGGCCAGGGTCACCCCAGTTCTCAAAGTGATGGCGGCCGTGGTTGAGCACGTACGTGCCGCCCACGTTCTGCAGCGCGCCCGCCGGGAAGGACTGGATGCGGTCCGTGGCGGCGCCCCAGGCGCAGACGGCGGCGGCGTGCTGCGAGCGGTTTCCCCCGACGAGAAAGACCAGCTCCGCGGTGTAGCAGGGCGCGCGGTCCGTGGGTGCGCCGGTGTCCAGGTATGAGGTGGTGCTGCCCGGAAGGTTCGCGGCGATGCGGGTGCCGTCCCGCAGGATGTTCCAGGTGACGTCGGTGGGGGCTTCGCCGGCCGCGTCCAGGGCAAGCCGGACGCCGCCCGCTTCCACGGAGGCGCTGGTGATGACGGGTGTCCGCGGACCAAAGATGCGCCGGTAGTCCGTGGTGTCAGTGATCTGCGTGAGCGTGCGCGCGGGCGTCCCGGTGGACGTGAGGGTGACCCGCACCAGGTTGCGCGCGCCCAGCGCGTCCCAGGACACCGGCCCCGCAAGGGCCACGCCGTTGAGCGCCACGGTGCCCACGCCGTAGGCGCCGTCCGTCGCTGCATCGCCCGCGGGGAGGTCCAGTACGACGTGAACTTCCTTGCCGCGCCAGTGATACCCGTCCAGCGCAATGCTGGATGCGCCGGGGAACCACGCTTGCCGCACCGCGCGCGGCAGGAACGGGCGGACCATCAATCCCGCCGCGTCATGCTCCAGGCCAAACAAGACCTGGTGCACCATGGACACAAACCCAGCCACGCTCCACAGCTGCCGCTGCGAGTTCACCACCGGCCCGGAGTACGCCCCATCGTCGAGGTACGCGTCGCCGCTGACGATCTCGAAATTCTCCATGTTGGACAGGTTCAGCGCCGCGGCCCGCACCAGCGTGCGGACGCCGTGTGCCACCACGGCGTCGTGACCTGCACGGCGGGCAGCCCGCATGGCGTACGCCGTCACAAACGGCCACGCCGCGCGGTTGTGGTAGATGGGCGTCTCCTTCTGTTGCGGCCAGGTCACCGGCGCGCCGCGCTCCAGGTGCGGGTAGGTGGACAGCATGTCCAGCGCCTGGGGCGCATCAGCCACGTCAAACAGGATGGCCAATGCGTCCGCCAGCAGGTCACGCCGTGCCACGGGCGCCGGGTCCAGCGGTCCGGGGACGTACGCGCCAAACACCCCCCAGTCCGGCACCACCAACGCCGCCCGCATGGACGTGCGCAGCGCGTCGGCCCAGCCCTGGTAGCGGGCGGCCGCGGTGGCGTCGCCGCGTTCGGCAAGCCAGGTGGACAGTGTGCGCAGCGCGGCCAGGTGGAGCGTGTTGGTGGACAGCGCGCGGCCTTGCGCAATGCGCGCCGGGTCGGTGGCGGTCCACGCGGGATAGGTCTGTTCGCGCCAGTCCAGGAAGCTTGTCTCACCCGGGTAGAGGCCCGCCAGCGCGTCAAAGACCACGCGGCGGTCCCGCTCCATGGTGTTCTGCAGCGCGGGGATGGCGGCGTCCAGGAACGCGGCCCGCGCGGCCGGCTCCAGGTGGTGCACCAGCGCGCCCGCGCCCAGCGCCCACGCCACCCGGTCGGTGGAAACCGGCCACGAACCCCCGGTACCCGTGTCCTGCACAATCTCCGGCAGCGTCCCGTCCCGCCGGGCGGAGAGCTTGAACAGCAGCGAGTTGGCCGCGCGCTGCGGGTCCAGCGCGCCCAGCCCCAGGTGCACGCTGTAGGCGACGTCCCGCGTCCACACGTACGTCCACAGCCGGCCCGTCTCAAAGCAGCCCCCCGCGGGGCAACTCAGCGGTGCCCCGTTGCTGAACGACCCATCGTGGATCGACGCCACGCTGTTGTCGCGCACCTCCTGCAGGGCCAGCGCGTGCAGCGCATCCAGCATGGGGTTGCCCGTCTGCAGCGACGGCCAGCCGGGCTGTTCGGTGATGATGCGTGGACTGGCGGGCAGCCCGTCCCGGCGGGTGGCGTTGCTCGTGAGGGTCCAGGTCCGCGCGCACCCGGTGCCGGACACCCACGTTGCCGTTGCCTGCCGCGCACCGTCATCCACGCGCGCTGTGGTGGCCGCTGAACCGCCCATCACCGCCTCCACGCATGCCGGGACCACCCACGCCGCATCCACCGCACTTGCCGCGTCCGTGGCGCCTGCGTCCGC
The DNA here is from genome assembly GCA_016218805.1 of Deltaproteobacteria bacterium. GTDB lineage: Bacteria > Myxococcota > JACRCW01 > JACRCW01 > JACRCW01 > JACRCW01. Next base: position 21,974 of record JACRCW010000024.1, read on the forward strand.
CGGGGGCTGCGCCGCGTCCACCACCGCCGCATCCGGTGCCACGGCAGCGTCGGCGGGACCCGCATCAGGGAGGCCAGCGTCGGCAGGCGGCTGCGCCGCGTCCGCACCACCGGCGTCGGGACCCGCGTCGTGTACAGCCGCATCCGGGGCGGGGTGGCCGCTGTCCGTTGGGGGCGTGCCCGCATCCATGCCCCCGGGGCGTGGACAGCCCGCACAGCCCAGGACGGTGAACAGCACAACCGGCGCGCGGCGCATGGCCACCTCCGGCGCGGGAGCCGACCACCGACGCCGCCGCGCCGCAAGACGACCGCGCCGGTGAAACAGGGGTGCGCGCGTGCTACCGCCCTTCCGGTGAGGAACCTCCCCATGCGCTTGTCCCTGCTCGCCCTGGCGTTGGTCACGCCCGTCACCGCGAACGCCCTGGAACTTGTTGAAATGGCCAACCCGCACGCGCTGCCGACCGAGGCGCTGGGGAGTCTGCACGCGCTGCGGGGCCACGGCCTGCGCGATCACCGCCTCCACGTCCAGGCGGCCGCCGGCGAGAGCTGGACGCTGGCGGTGGCTGCGCTCCCCGCCGCCGTCACCCCGGACCACGGCACCGGTCCCGCTGACGTGATCCTGCGCTTCACGGGCGCGCCCGCGGGGGACAGCGTGGAAGGAACGGTGACCCTGGCTGACAGCAGCGCCGCGGCGGTCACCGCGCTGCCCGTGCGCATCACCACCTGGCCACGCGTGGGTGACGCCGCCACCCGTGACGACGTCAAGAACCGCGCCTCCTGGCCGGCTGACCCCGACTACCACGAGCTGTGGGACCTGTGGGGCTTCCTGGCGGACGCGTCCTCCCACCCCGGCCTCACCCTGCCGCGCCTGTCTGCGTGGGAGGAAACGCCCTGCGCCGTGCCGGGCCGTCACGACGACTGCACGCAGGCGGGACAAGCGGGCCTGGCCGCCGGGATGAGTGCGGACCGCGCCTGGGGGCGCACCGTGGGTGACCGCGCGGTGACCCTGGCCGTGCTGGACTCCGGCATGCGCTGGCGCAACCGCGACGTCATTGAACAGGTGCGCCTCAACGCGGATGAACTGGTCAGCTGCCCGCCGCGCGGGGCCACCGCGCTGGACCCCGCGTCGTACGATGTGAACCACGACGGGTTCTTCAACATCCGCGATTACGACGACACCGAGGTGGAGGACTGGAATACCAACGGGCTGAAGGACCCGCAGGACATCATCCAGGGCGCGTTCGGCGGGAACCCGTGCAGTGACGGCCTGGATGATGACGGCAATGGCTTTGTTGACGACATCGCCGGCTGGGACTTCTTCTGGGATGACAACGACGCGGGCGACGACGCCAACTTTGGGCACGGGGACTTTGAGGCCAAGCTCAGCGTGGGGCAGGGTGACAACGGCGTGTCCGGCATTGGGGTGTGCCCCGGGTGCTCGTTCATCCCGCTGCGCGTGGGTGACAGCTTCATTGCGGACGTGGACCGGTACGCCGCCGCCGTGGTGTACGCCGTGGACAACGGCGTCTCCGTGGTGCAGCAGGCGCTGGGCGGGCTGGGCAACACCGTGGTCATGCACCAGGCGGTGGATTACGCGTACGCATCCGGCGTGGCGGTCATTGCCGCCGCCAGTGACCTGCAGAGCTACCACCACAACTGGCCGGCCAACGCCGCGCACGCGTTCATGGTGCACGCCATTGTCTATGACGGCACCAACCAGATCAGCGGGGACCAGGGCAGCTGGAATGACGCCACCAGCTTTGTGAACTTCAACAACTGCACCAACTATGGCGCCAAGCTCATGCTGTCCGCGCCGGGCACCGGCTGCTCCAGCGAGTCCACCGCCAAGACCGCGGGCCAGGCGGGCCTGGTCTACAGCTACTTCCGCCGCCTGCAGGCCGCGGGTGACCCCTACTTCCGCAAGCCGCTGTCGACGGAGGAGGTGTACCAGGTGCTGTTGGCCGGCGCGGACGACATTGACGTGCCCGGCGCGGAGACGGACGCCAGCGCGCTGGCGCTCAAGAAGTTTCCCTCCAATGAGGGCTGGGATGAGCACTTCGGGTTTGGGCGCAACAACGCGTACCGCTCACTGGAGGTGCTGGCGCAGCGGCGCATCCCGCCCGAGGTGGAGATCACCGCCCCGCGGTGGTTTGACTACGTGGGAGTGGTGGAGGACGCGCCCGCGGTGGAGGTCCGCGCGCGGGTGCAGAACACGCGCACGGATGCGGACGTGTGCTTCCGGCTGCGCTGGGCGCGCGGCGTGGAACCCACGGATGACCAACTGGAGCAGCACGTCATGGCGGAGGGCTGCGGCCCGGCGGGCGCGCAGGACGTGAAGGTGTACGGCACGCTGACGGTGGCGGACCTGGCGCCGTCTGACGCGGTGGCGCTCAAGCACAACCGGCAGGAGCGGACCATCACGCTGGAACTGGTGGCGCGCGTCACCGGTGACGCGTCTGAAACGGCGGTTGCCCGGCGGGCGTTCTTTGTGAACCGCGACGACGATCTGCGGCCGGGTTTCCCGCGGTTCCTGGGGGCGGGCGGCGAGTCCAGCCCGCGGTTGGTGGACCTCAACGGTGATGGCCGTGACGAAGTGGTGGTGGCCACCGGCGACGGGCGGCTGCACGCGTTCAACGCTGGCGGCGGGGAGATCCAGGGGTTCCCGGTGGAGCTGCGCGTGGAGGGGACCGGGTGCGGCGGCAGCGTGGTCACCCACCCGGGCGGCCGCGGGTACCTGTGGGGCGGGGTGGCCGCGGAAGCGGCGGCGCCCATCGTGTCGTCCCCGGCGGTGATGCGCCTGGCGGACGGGGAGGCTCCGTCTATCGTCGTGGCCACCACGTTTGGAGCGCTGTTTGCCGTGGGGGCGGATGGGGCGCTGCGCCGGGGGTTCCCCGTGTGCCTGGACATCACCGCCATGGACGCGCTGCGTGCACCGCACCGGCGCACGGAGTCCCGCGAACGCGGCGAGATGGGCTTCCTCTCCTCGCCGGCGGTGTGGGACCTGGAGGGTGACGGCGTGGTGGACATTGTGGTGGGCGGCGGCGACGGGCAGCTGCACGTGTGGCTCCCGGACGGGACGGTGAAGCCGGGCTTCCCGGTGCCGCTGCGCCATCCCGGCGTGGCGGAGAACCTGGCGGAGCGGGACCGCATTGTGTCCAGCCCAGTGCTCGCGGACCTTGACGGGGACGGCGTGCTGGAAATCGTCATTGGCAGCAATGAGCAGTTTGACAACCGCGCGTCCGCCGCGCTGTACGCGGTGCATGCCGACGGTAACGCGCACCCGGACGGCGGGGCGTTCCCGCAGGAGCAGTACCCCAACGGCGAGAAGGTGTGGCCGCAGATGGTCACCAAGCTCACGCCGGACGAACTGCTGCCCACCATTGGCCGCGGCCACCCGACCACCGCGGCGGTGGCGGACCTTGACGGCGACGGGCGCGACGAAGTGCTGACGGCGGGCCTGGGCGGCCAGGTGGCGGTCTACCCGGACACGCGCCGGGATGAGCTGGTTCCCTCCATGTTGTACTCGCGCGAGGACTTTGGGCCGCTGTCCAATTCCCAGGAACAGGTGGCCACGCTGACCATGATGTCCAGCCCATCCGTGGCGGACCTGGACGGTGACGGGATGCTGGACGTCATTGACGGCATGGTGGGCCTGGGCGTGGCGGCGGTGATCCTGCAGGGCGGGCAACGCACGCTGTTTGACCACGTGGTGGGCGCCTGGGACATCCGCAGCGGCCTGCCGCATGAGGGCTTCCCCGCCGTGGTGGAGGACTTCCAGGTGCTGGTGAACTACCCGGTGGCGGACGTGGACGGTGACGGAAAAGCGGAGCTGATTGCGGCCACCGCGGGGTACTTCATCAACGCGTTCCGGACGGACGGGAGCATCCCCAACAGCCTGGGTCCGGATGGCACTGCCCCGCCGGCCTGGCCCCGCTTCACGGGCGGTTTCAGCCTGGCCACCCCGGCGCTGGGTGACGTGGACGGCGACGGCAAGCTGGACATGGCGGAGATCACGCGGGACGGCTGGCTGTTCCTGTGGAGCCTGCCGGGCCCGGTGGATTCCATCCAGTGGGCGGGGTTCAAACATGACATGGCGGGCACCGGGAACCGGCGGTTGGAACCGGACCTGGGATGGGGTGGGCGGGAGTGGCTGTGCGCCTGTGATTCGGCGGGTGACGGCGCGCCCGCGGGAATGGCCCTGTTGGCCGCGGTGATGCTGCGCATGTTCCGGCGCCGTCAGCGGGTGTGACGCAGCAGGCGCCGGCGGCGGTGGCGCTCCACGGCCAGGTCCAGCAGTTCGGTCACCAGCTCACGCGTGGACATCCCGGTTGCCTGCCACAGCAGCGGCACCATGGAGTGCGCGGTGAAACCCGGCAGCGTGTTGATCTCGTTGACCACCGGGTGGCCGTCGTCACGCAGGAAGAAGTCCACGCGCGCCAGCCCCGCGCACTCCAGCGTGCGGTAGACCTCCACCGCCATGGCGCGCACGCGCGCCGCCGCCGTCGCGCTGATGCGCGCGGGAATCTCCAGCGCGGCGCCGTGTTCGTCCAGGTATTTCGCGTCGTAGGAGTAGAACCCGTCCGCGTGCGTCACGCGGATGGCGCCGACGACGGATGCGCGCGGGCGCTCGTTGCCCAGCACCGCGCACTCCACCTCCAGCCCGCGCACCTCCGCCTCCGCCAGCACCTTGTCGTCGAATTCGAACGCGTACTGCAGCGCGTCCTCCAGCTCCTCCGCACGCGCCACGCGCCGCACCCCGACGGAGGAACCCAGGTTGGCCGGCTTCACGAACAACGGGAACCCCACCTCCGCCGCCACCGCGGGCCCATCACCCCGGCGCAGCGCGCGGAAGTCCGCCACCGCCAGCCCCGCGTCCCGCAACAACCGCTTCATCACATCCTTGTCCATCCCCACCGCGCTCCCCAGCACGCCCGCGCCCACGTACGGAATGCCCGCCAGCTCCAGCAGCCCCTGCACCGTGCCGTCTTCGCCGTAGGGGCCGTGCAACACCGGGAACACCACGTCCACCGGCTCACCGCCGGCGCGCGCCAGCTCCGCGGCGGACAGCGGGACCAGCGCGGTGGTGCTGGGATCGGCGGCGCTGAGCAGGCGTTCTGCAGACTGCAGCAGCATCCGCCCGTCACGCGCCAGGTACACCGGCACCGGCGTGAAACGCGCCGGGTCCAGCGCCGCCACAACGGTGCGCGCGGAGAGGATGGAGATGTCGTGCTCGGCGGAGCGGCCGCCGTAAAGGAGGGCAATCCGGGTGGTGGTCATGCAGCGGGACGGTGCGCACAGCGTGCCAGCGCTTGGCGGAGCTGCGGCGGGTGGGTGTGATGCGAGATGGTTGTAGACGCTGGGATCGACAACGCCGCTGCGGCCAGGTAGCACGCCAGCGCGGTGTGGCCCGGCCGCCCCCGGCCGGGACGCCAGCGGGACACCCGTGACGTCGCTATGCACCGGCACAGCC
>JACRCW010000028.1 GCA_016218805.1 Deltaproteobacteria bacterium
ACGTGGAAGCGCGCCACCGGGCTCCACGCGCTGTTCCCGTTGGTGGAACGGGCGCGGACGCGCCAGCTGTACACGCCCGCCTCCAGGGTCGCCGCCACCGTCGCCACCACGGGCGAGGTCGCGGCCTGCGGCACGGCCAACGCCACCAGCGGCGCGCCCGCCACGTCACCCAGGTACACCTCCACGTCGTACGTGATGTCCGCGCCCGCCGCGTCCGTCACGCGCGAAAACGTCAGCGCCACGGCCGCTCCCGGCACGGTGACGTCACCCACGGGCGAGATGGCATTGGGCACCGGCGGTGCCGCCACCGCCTCCGGGGCGGATGCCAACAGCCGCATGGATCCCCAGACGGTGGCGCCCACGCTGACCGTGCGCGTCTCGGTGGCTGGCTCGTAGCCGTCCTTGGTCGCCGTGGCGGTGACGTCGCCGGGCCCCAGTTCAAAGATGAACACGCCGTTGGCGCCGGTGGTGTACGCCTGGCCGCCGGAGAGGCGTACCACCGCGCCCTCCACGGGGTTCTCGCCCAGGTTGGCGCCGGCGTAGATGACTCCGCGGAACGTGCCGGTCTGCGCGGGGGGCGGCGCCGGCGTGAGCCCCAAAGACGCCCAATTGTCCGCACCGGACGTGGCGGCGGCGGCGTCGCGTTCAGCGGCCACGTACCCCGACGCTTCCGCCTTGACCTGGTAGGTGCCGGTGGTGGTGATGTTGAACGCCCAGAAACCCGTGGACGACGACGTGGTGCTCCCCACCTGCGAGCCATTGCGCAGCAGCTTCACCGTGGCACCGGCAATGCGCGCGCTGGTGCCCGCCGCCGCGTTGAAGACCACACCCACCACGCGCGTGGCCGCCGTGGTGGTGCCGCCGCCGCTGGTACCGCCGGAGGACGTGGAACCACCGCGGATGAGGCTCAGGTAGTAATCCCAGCGCCAGCCGCGGCCACCGTTGCCGGGGTCCGTGTGGTGACCCGCACCGCCGCAGTTGGTGGCGGTGGTGGAGCACGGCGCCCCGTTTCCCGACGAGGGAACCTGGTAGTGGCCGATGATGTGGGTCCGGTCCAGCGGCACCGCGTAGCGGTTGGCAAGCCACTTCACCAGGTCCGCGCTCTTCCGGTACATCACGTCGGTGAACCAGCGGGACGGGTCGGAGACGTAGCCTTCGTGCTCAATGCCCACGGAGCGCGCGTTGAAGCCGCTGTTGCCCGCGTGCCACGCCTTGTTGGCCAGCTTCACCATCTGCGTGATCTGCCCGTCGGAAGAACGGATGCAGTAGTGCGCGGAGGCCTGGGACGCGGTGTTGGCCAGCCAGCTGATGGAGCCGGAGTAGCTGCCCTCCGTGTCGTGGATGACAATGGTGTCCACGTCCGCGCCGTTGCGCGAGCTGTAGTTGGGAGAGGCGACATAGCGCGCGCTGTAGGGGTCATCCGGCGTCACGCCCTGCATCACCACCGTGCGCGGCGTAACCGGAACGTGGCCGCGGCCTTCAATGATCACCGTGCGGCCCGCCTGGTCCGCTTCGGTGGCGCCCTCAGACAGCAGCTTGGCAACCAACTGCTGGTAGTCAAACCGCAGGCCGTCATCCTGCAGCTCGCGCGCATCCGCCAGGACCTCCAACCAGGGGACGGCGCTGGAGCCCGCCGTCAGCCGCCCTTCCAGCCAGCCGCGCGCGTCCGCCGCCGTGCGCGCCAGGTACGCCGCGCCGCGGATGTTGGCCGCGGCGTCCGTCCGCACCGCGTCCACCGGTATGCCCAGCAGCGCCGCCGCACGTACCAGTTGTGCCTCGGACAGGCCCATCACGCCAAACGCGCTGTTGCCGTGGTCGTCCCCGTCACGCATCACGTCCGTGAAGCGCGTCTCCATCCAGCTCCACGCCGCCAGCACGTCCGCCGGAAGGTCCGCCTCAGCGGCAGACGCCTTGAAGTGATCCACCAGCGGGCTGTCACCGGCCAGGTGCGGGTTCACCGCCTCACGGGGCCCCTGCGCACAGGCGGCCGCGGCCAGCAGCAACAATGTCGACGAGAATGGCAGGTGAGTCCGGGACATCTTGCACTCCGCGTGAAAAGAGACGCGGAGTGTTTCGCACGCGTGCATCCCGTTGGGGATACGTCAGCGCGCGTCCTAGGACGGGTGGCGGGACCGGCCAGGCGGATGACCTAGGACAGCGGGCGGACCCTGCCGCGGTTCAGAACGCGGCGTAGCGGGACAGACCGTGCGCTCCGGCCACCGCCAGCGCGCGGGGGGCCGCCTTGCGGCGCCGCGGGCCAAAGTCCCGCAGGTACGCGCCCAGCGCCGTCCCCAGCAGGAGGGCGGCGCTGCCAAGCAGCAGGAAGGCTCCAGTCATCAGGTGCAGGTGCGCGTTCATCAGTGGCTCCGTGGCGCGCCGTGGCGTCGAGAACGACCTCCGGACGCGACGCTCTGTGGTGCCGCCGTTGTACGGGCGTTTGTGCACGCCACCAAATTTTTGGCTCCACGCACCTCCGCCAGACGCCGAGCGGCGCCGCCCGGCTCCAGCCGCGGTGGACGCGCCCCCAGGATTCGTGGAAGGACACGCCGCGAGGTGAACTGCATGCGTCCGCTTGATGACATTGTGGTCCTGGACCTGTCCCGCGTGCTCGCGGGCCCCTATGCCTCCATGGCCCTGGCTGACATGGGCGCGCGCATCCTGAAGATCGAAGAGCCCGGCAAGGGCGATGACACGCGCGCGTTCGGCCCGCCGTTTGCGGGGGAACCCACGCTCAACGGCCGCGGCGAAAGCACGTATTTCATGAGCGTGAACCGCGGAAAGGAGTCCATTACCGTCGACATGAAGCACCCGCGCGGCAAGGAACTCATCCGCCGCCTGGCCATGAAGGCGGACGTGGTGCTGGAGAACTTCCGCCCCGGGGTGCTCATCAAATTGGGCCTGGGCCCGGATGACCTGCGCTCCCTCAACCCGCGCCTCATCTGCTGCTCCATCAGCGGCTACGGAACCGCAGGCCTCCCGGAGTACTCCTCCAAGCCGGGGTATGACCCCGTGGCACAGGGGCTGGGCGGACTGGCCTCCGTCACCGGCGCCAAAGACGGCGAACCCTTCAAGGCCGGCTTCAGCATTGCCGACGTCACCGCGGGCATGCTCGCCGTGCAGGGGATCCTGCTGGCGCTGTACGCGCGTACCCGCACCGGCCGCGGACAGACCGTGGACATCAGCCTGCTGGACGGGCAGGTCTCCCTCATGGCGTACCACTCCACGTCCACCGGATTCACGCAGAAGGCGCCCACCCGGCATGGCAATGGACACCCCAACATCGTCCCGTTCGGCACATTCAAGGCCGCGGATGGTTACCTCACCATCGGCGTCGCCAATGACGGGCTGTTCAAGACGTTCGCCACCCTCTGCGGCAAGCCGCAATGGCTGGATGATGCGCGCTTCCAGACCAACGCCGCCCGCGTGGAGAACCGCGTTGCCATGGAAGAGGAGGTCGCGCCCATCGTCGTCACGCGCACCGTGGAAGCGTGGGTCAAGCTGCTGGACGGCGCGGGCATCCCCGCCGGCCCCGTGCTGAACGTGTGGCAGGCCATGAACCACCCGCAGGTGCGCGCGCGTGGGATGGTGGTTGAAACCCAGCACCCCACCGCCGGCACCATCCGCATGACCGGCGTCCCCGTGAAACTCTCCGGCACCCCCGGCGAACCCCGCGGACGCCCTCCCCTGCTGGGCGAACATACCGAGTCCGCGCTGCGGGATGTCCTGGGGTTGAATGGGAGCGAGTTTGACGAGCTGAAGAAGTCCGGCGCACTGGGAAACCGCTGACGAACCCCCCACCCAGCCTCCCCCGGCAAACGGGGGGAGGAGGCTTGGCGTGCTAGCGGCGCTTGCGCGCAAATGCCGTCCCGGAGAAGACGTCCTCGTCCACGGACGGCTCGTCCAGGTCGCTGGTGTGCTCCTCCAGCGAACCCACCTTGCCCTCCAACAACGACTCCTCCTCCAGGTCCGCAAACGTCGCCGGTCCCCCCGTGTCCTCCTCCGGGACCGTCACCATGTTCACCTCGTCAAAGTCCGCCTCGTTCAACAGCGGCAATGACGAACCATCTCCCTGGTTGGGCAGTGGCTCCCCCGCGTCCTCCGTGAACAGTGACGTCGACAACGTGGGCGCGCCCGCGTCCGGCATCACCATCCACGGCGTCTCCTCCGACAGCGACCCCGGTGGCGGCGGCGGCACCAGTTGCTCCAGCGGCGGCCGCACCATCCGCGGATCCGTCGCCGCTTCCGCCAGCGCGCGCGGCACCACCACCTCCTTCTTGGGCTGCGGCGGCAACTTCTTCAGCAACTCCTTCTGCCGGTTCTCCGCCAGCGTGCTCTTCACCCGCCCCACCGTGGGACGCGCCGGCGCGCCGGGAGCCGCCACGGCCTCCCCCTCTTCCTCCTCTTTGCCCTTGTGCTGCCGCTGGCGGCGCTTCTCCTCGCGCTCGCTCACCGTCTCCAGCGCCTGCGAAAACTTCTGCCCCCCCGCCTTGCTCTCCGCCTGGGGCTTCTGCTGCTCACCAAACGTCAGTGACGCCTTCACCGCGGTGCGATTGCGGATGACCGTCACCGGGCTACCTCCAAAGGCCATTTTCGCACGCCGCAGGCCACGGTTGCGAAGCCTCCGGCGCACCGCGCCGCCGCCGTCTCACTTCACAATGAAATTCAATATCTTGCCCGCCCGGTAGACCACCTTCACCAGCTGCTTCCCCTCCAGATTTCTCGCCACGCCGCTCACCTTGCGCGCCTCCGCCACCGCGGTCGCCTCGTCCGCGTCGCGGCGCAGCGTCACCTCACCGCGCACCTTGCCCAACACCTGCACGCCAATGGTGACCGTGTCGTCCGTCGCCAGCGCCTCGTCGTATTTCGGCCAGGGCGCGTAAGTAATCCCATCACCCTTCCCCAACCCCTTGCCCCATGCCTCCTCGGCAAAGTGCGGCGCAAACGGCGCAATGAGCTGGGCCAGCGGTTCCAGGCACTTCCGGCTCGTCGTGGCCAGCTGCAGGAAGTCACGCACCACCACGTGCAGCATGCTGATCGCGGTGTTGAGACTGAGCGTGTCAATGTCGCGCCCCACCTTCTTGATCGCCTTGTGGATGATGCGCAGTTCCTCCTCGGTGGGCTCCTTGTCGGTCACACGCGGGCGGTCCTCGTCGTCAAAGAACACGCGCCAGGCACGCCGCAGCCAGTTGTACTGCCCCTCCATGCCGGCGGTCTGCCACGGCTTGTCTGACTCCAACGGACCCATGAAGCAGATGTACACGCGCAACGCGTCCGCTCCGTACAGCTTGATGACGTCGTCCGGGTTGACCACGTTGCCGTACCGTTTGGACATCTTACCCGTTTCAATGCTCAACTCTACGTCGGTGCCCTTCTTGAACGCCTTGCCGTCCCGCTCCTCCACCTCCGCCAGCGGGACAATGCGCTTGTCCGGCGTGCGGTAGATGAGCCCCTGGATCATCCCCTGGTGCACCAGCTTCTGGAACGGTTCCTCGTCACGGACCAGGCCTTCATCCTTGAGCACCTTCTGCCACATGCGCGAATACAACAGGTGCCCCACGCGGTGCTCCGCACCACCCACGTAGAGGTCCACCGGCATCCAGTAGTCGCTCTTGGCGCGCGCACAGAGTTCCTGGTCGTTGTGCGGATCGCAGTAGCGCAGGAAGTACCACGACGACCCCGCGCTGCCCGGCATGGTGTCCGTTTCGCGCTTGAGTTTGCGGCCGGTCTTCTTGTCGTCCACGTTGACCCAGTCGGTCAGCGCCGCCAGCGGTGACTGTCCCGTCCCCAGTGGCTTGTAGTGCTCCGTCGGGGGCAGCGTGAGGGGCAGCTCGTCCAGCTCCAACGTGCGCACCACCTTGCCCTGGTCATCCTTCAGGACGGGGATGGGCTCGCCCCAGTAGCGCTGCCGCGCAAAGACCCAGTCGCGGAACTTGTACGTGACCTCGCGCTTGCCCAGCTTCTCCTGCTCCAGCCAGTCAATCACCTTCGCCTTGGCAAACCCGTCCGCCGTCGCCGTGCCGTTGAACGGGCCGGAGTTCACCATGGCGCCCTCGCCCGCATGCGCGGCCTGGGTGACGTCGCCACCGGTGATGACATCCACAATGGGCAGGTGGAACTCCTTCGCGAATTCCCAGTCCCGCTCGTCGTGGCCGGGCACCGCCATGATCGCGCCGGTGCCGTACCCGTAGATGACGTAGTCGGCGATCCAGATGGGAATGGGCTTGCCGGTGGCGGGATTGAGCGCGCGCGCGCCGGTGTCCACGCCGGTCTTCTGCTTGCTGGCCTGGCGGTCTTTCTCACTCTTGCCCGACGCGGCCTTGGCATACGCCTCCACCGCGGTTTTCTGCGCGGCGGTGGTGATGCGCGCCACCGCCGGGTGCTCCGGCGCCACCACCAGGAACGTGGCGCCCCACAGCGTGTCCGGCCGCGTGGTGAATACCTCCAGATCTTCGCTCGTCCCGTCGACACGGAAGTGGATGCGCGCACCTTCGGACCGGCCAATCCAGTCACGCTGGTGCATGCGCGTGGCGTCCGGCCAGTCAATGGTGTCCAGCCCCGCCAGCAGGCGCTCCGCGTACGCGGTGATGCGCAACATCCATTGGCGCATCTGCAGGCGCGTGACGGGGTGGCCGCCGCGCTCGCTCTTGCCGTCAATGACCTCGTCGTTGGCCAGCACCGTCCCCAGCGCCGCGCACCAGTTCACAAACGCGTCCGCCTGGTAGGCCAGCCCGCGCTTGTGCAGCAGCGTGAAGATGTACTGCGTCCACTTGTAGTAGCCCGGATCGCACGTCGACACTTCGCGCGTCCAGTCATAGCTGTACCCCAGGCGCTTGAGCTGGCGGCGGAACGTGTCCAGCGCTTCGGTGGTGGACTTCTGCGGCGGCACGCCCTCATCAATGGCCTTCTGCTCCGCGGGCAGGCCAAAGCTGTCATAGCCCATGGGGTGCAGCACGTTGAAACCCAGCGCGCGGCGATAGCGACACACCACGTCCGACGCGGTGTAGCCGGCCGGGTGGCCGACGTGCAGGCCCTTCCCCGACGGGTAGGGGAACATGTCCAGGGCGTAGAACTTCTTCTTCGCCGGGTCTTCCTTCGCAACAAAGGTGCCCTTGTCGTCCCACCACTGCTGCCAGTGCTGTTCAATGCGCTGCGGATCGTAGGCCATGGTCCCTTCCAGCATTCCCGGCGGCGGCCGGGGGGGCGTCTCATACAACGACGGCGGCGCACGGCGCACGTCCGCCGCGTTGTGGTACAGGAGATCCCATCCACGCGGAGACACCATGCAGACTCGCACCCTCGGGCGTGACGGCCCGTCCATCGCGGAGATTGGCCAGGGCACCTGGGCCCTGGAACAGGCGGACCGCACCCAGGCCATCCGCGCGCTGCACCGCGGCATTGAGCTGGGCCTGACCCACGTGGACACGGCGGAGCTGTACGGCCGTGGCGCCGTGGAAGAGCTGCTGGGCGAAGCGCTGGAAGGCAAGCGCGACCAGGTGTTTTTGGCTTCCAAGGTGCTCCCCACCAACGCGTCCCATGCCGGCACCGTGGCGGCGTGCGAAGCATCCCTGAAGCGCCTGCGCACGGACCACCTGGACCTGTACCTGCTCCACTGGGCCAGCGAACTCCCGATAGCCGACACGATTGCGGCCTTTGAGCAGCTCAAGCAGGAGGGGAAGATCCGTCACTGGGGTCTGAGCAACTTTGATGCGCGGCGGTTGCGGCGGGTGGTGGAGATTGCCGGGGCGGGCAAGGTGGCCTGCAACCAGGTGGGCTACCACGTGCGCGAACGCGGCCCGGAGCGCGAAGTCATCCCGACGTGCGCGGAGCTGGGGATTGCGTTGGTGGCGTACAGCCCGCTGGGGCAGGGGAACTTTCCGGGCACGCCGTCCCCGGGCGGCCGCCTGCTGCGGGACATTGGCAAGCGTCACGGCGTGGGGCCGCACGCGGTGGCCCTACGGTTCCTGCTGCGCTTCCCCAACGTGCTGGTGATTCCCAAGGCGGCCTCGCGCGCGCACGTGGAGGAGAACGCGCGCGCGGCGGACCTGGCGCTGACGGCGGAGGACGTTGCGCAACTTGAGGAGATGTTCCTGCCCTGACGGCCGCGTTGACTCGCGGATGGGCCTCCGGTACCCGGCGGGCGTTTTCCACGCCTTTCTCCGGGGAGCGCACCATGGCCAGTGTCCAGGGAGATGTCGTCGGGGCAAGAAACCGCTGGAACGCCAGCCGGTATGATCCGGCCAACCGGCGCGGGCATTTTGAGAGCTATTTCCAACGGGGCAACCACCCCACGCGCCCGCTGGCTTTCTGGCTGCGCTACACCAACTTTGTCCCCGTGGGAAAACCGGAGGCCGCTGAAGGCGAGCTGTGGGCCATGTGGTTTGACGGCGAGAAAGGCACGGTGGTCCGGGAATACCGCGCTTTGCCCATGGCGCAATGTGACTTTTCCCGCGCAGGGCTTTCAGTCCGCGTGGGTGACGCCAAGCTGGACGACACGACGGTGGTGGGCAGCGTGGGGTCCATGGCGTGGGATCTCCGCTATTCCGGCAAATCACCGCCCCTGCTGCTCTACCCGGAATCCTGGTATTCGGCGCCATTCCCCAAGACCAAGATCGTGGTGGGGACACCGCACGCGCTGTACACGGGCACGGTGCGCGTGGGCGGCGAGGAGCACAGCGTGGACGCGTGGCCGGGCAGCCAGGCGCACGTGTGGGCGCCCGTGCACGCGGAGTTCTACGCGTGGGGCCAGGTGTACGGTTTTGACGATCACCCCGAGGCCGCGCTGGAGTGGGCCACCGGGAAGCTCAAGGTGGGTCCGTTCCGGCTGCCGCCGCTGACGGGCGGCGTGCTGCGGCTGGACGGGCGTGACCACGCGCTCAATTCCATTGGCGCGGCGCTGCGGGCCAAGGGCCACTTCCAGGACCACCGCTGGGAATTCTCCGCGTCCACGCCGGAGCTGGCACTGCGTGGCGTGATGTCCGCGCCGGCGGCGCACTTTGCACGGCTGGAGTACCGCAATCCGCCGGGCGGTACCAAGACGTGCCTCAACACCAAGATTGCGCGCTGCGAGTTGTGGGTGACCCGCCCGGGTCAGCCAGAGTTGCACCTGGTGTCCCCTTGCCGTGGCGCGTTTGAGCTCCTGGGTGAGGCCTCCGCGCTGGCCGCGCTGGGCTTCTGACGGCCCGCGTAAGAACATCAAACCTAGTAGAAGTTCTGCGTGTTCCAGGTTCCGGCCCACGTGCCCACGCCCAGATACGAGAACCCGCACCGCATGATGTTGCAGTGGTGCGACATCGCCGGGCAGTGATCCTCGTTGGCACCGCTCATGTACAGGTTCATCTCGCAGGCCTCATCACAGCCGTACGCGCAGTTCTGCCCCATGGGGTAGTCCGCGTGGAACAGGCCGCCGCGCTCCGCACATTGCTTGCTGTGGTTGCGTGCATGCGCGGACCACTCCAGGCTGTACGCCAAGGGCCCGTGGCATTCTCCGCTGCCCTCGTCGTCATGCGTGGCGCGCGTGAAGTTGACCAGTTCAAACATGCGGCATTCCTCGGGCAGGGGCTCAAACCAGGTGTCCGCGGTGCCGTCGCCGTCCACGTCGTAGTTGATTGCACCGCCGCGGCAGACCTCCGCCGTGGGCAGGCAGTCCATGCCCGCCGTGGATGACGGCGTGAAACCGGCGTCGCACGCGCACACCGGGTTGCCGCCCACCGCGCGGCAACTGCCGTGGCCCGAGCAGGCGACACCCTCACACGGGTTGGCGTCCGAGACGCACGCGAGTCCCACTTCATGGAAGCCCGTGTTGCAGTGGCATGCCGCCGTCCCGATGAACGGCTGCACCGCGCACGTTCCGTGACCGGAGCAGGTCACGCCGTCACACGGCCCATCCGCCACGCAGGACAGCCCGTCCGCGTGAAAGCCCGCGTTGCAGGCGCAGGACGCCACACCGGCCGCGGCCGCGCACGTGCCGTATCCCGCGCAGGTCACGCCCGCGCACGGGTCCACCGCGGTGGACGAGGAGGAAACCGCGGCGGCACCGGAGGACCCGCCCCCCGAGCCGGACCCCGCCGCCGCGCTCCCGCTGCTCCCGCCGTCGACGGGGGATGCCGTTCCGCCCTCCACGGCGCCGCACGCGGCGGACAGGCAGACCAACATGGCGGGGACGGGGCAGGAGCGGTGCAGGCGGGCCATGGGTCCATGGTGACCCAAGTGCCGGCCGCGGCCATCGGACAGGCGACCTCCGCCGGGTGACCGCTGGCGCCCGGCGGGCAGCCACGGGTTGACCCCCCGTCGAGACGCACCCTACTCTTCGTGGGTCGTACTGCCCTCACAAGCCAGGAGCCTGTTCGCCCCATGCCGCCACCGGATCGCGTTCCCATCACCGTGATGGGTCACGAGAAGCTCAAGGAAGAACTCCGCCAACTCAAGACGGTGGAGCGCAAACGCATCTCCAGCGAAATTGAAGTTGCCCGCGCCCACGGCGACCTGCGTGAGAACGCGGAGTACCACGCCGCCAAGGAGAAACAGGGTTTCATTGAAGGGCGCATCATGGAGTTGGAGGACAAGCTGTCCCGCGCGCAGGTGATTGACCCCACCAAGCTGGGCGGGGACCGCGTGGTGTTTGGCGCCACGGTGCGCTTTGCGGACGGGGACAGCGGTGAAGAGTCCACCTACCAGATCGTGGGTGACGACGAGGCGGACCTCAAGGCGGGCAAGGTGAGCATTTCTTCGCCCATTGCGCGCGCGTTCATTGGCAAGGAAAAGGGTGACGAAGTGGAGATCCGAAGCCCCAAGGGCGTGCGGACCGTTGAGATCATCAACGTGACGTTCAAGTGACGCGCGGAGCCGCAGGATTCCCATGAAGCTGTGCCCCAGCTGCGACAAGGAGTACGAGGACAGCCTGGTCAACTGTCCTGACGACGACACTCCGCTCGTCGCCGCGGGGCGCAAGAACAACCCGCGGCTGCCCGGCGTGCGCCACGTGGACTCAGACGCGCACACCGCCATGTTCACGCTGGAGCAGATGCAGCTGGACCGGGACATGCTCAACAAGGCGGCGGATGAACCGGAGGACCCTGAGGACGACAAGTTCCGCACCGCGGGCACGCCGCAGCCGGAACCGCAGGACCCGGACTCCACGCGCACCATCACGCTGGGTGAACTGGAGAAGAAGCGCGCGGAGCGCGACGCAGCACGGGCCGCCAAGGAAGCCGGGGAGGCGGAGAATCCCGACGAGAAGGTGCCGGACCAGACCATCAAGCGCGTGCGCGCCGCGGGTCCCACGCCCGAGGAGCAGGAGAAGCGCCGCAAGGTGATGATGTTTGTGCTGGTGGGACTGCTGGTGACGCTCCTGCTGGGTGGTGGCATCACCGTGTGGGCGGTGTTCCTGCGCAAGGTGTCACTGGAGATTGTGACCACGCCGCCGGGCGCCATGGTCCTGGTGGACGGGCAGGAACTGGGCAATTCGCCGCTGATGGCGCACGTGCCGCGCGGCGCGCACGCGGTGAAGGCGCGGCTGGACGGCTACCTGGAGGCCGCCGAAGTTGTGGACGTGAAAGCCGCATCCAACATTGTGCTCAACCTGCGCCGCTCCGTCCCGGACCGGCCCTCCGCACCGGCGGATGACCCGGTGCGCGCCCGCGCCGAGCAGCTGTACCTGGACGGGAAGGCGCTGCTGGACAAGAACCGGCTGGATGACGCGGAGGGGCGGTTCCGCGCCATGGCGGCCCTGGTCCCGGATGACGCGCGCCCCATGGACGCGCTGGCGGAGATTGCCCGGCGGCGCGCGGCGGCGGCCTCCGCGCAGAAGAAAGCGGGCGGACGGCCCGGTGGCGGAGGCGGCGGCGGGGGCGAAGACGGTGACGACGACGCGGACCTGCGGAAGATCAAGCCCGCGCTGCGCAAGAAGGACGCGCTCAAGTACCTGGACCAGGCGCGGACGGCGTACGACATGGGGGACATGGGCCGCGCCCGCGAACTGCTCACGCGCTGTCTGCGCTACGACCCGTCGCAGGTCCAGTGCCACCGGGTGCTGGCGCGCGTGTACACCAAGGAGGACAACGTCCCCAAGGTGAAGTACCACCTGGAGAGGTACCTGGAACTGGGCGGCCCCGACGAGGACTTCAAGGTCCGCGACTGGATCCGCGCCCACTGATGCAGGGGAGCATGCGATGGTCGACAAAGGTTCCCGAGAGACGCGCCAGACCACCCGCATCCCGATTGAGCTGCGCGTGGAATACAAGAAGATGAATACGTTCTTTTCGGACTACACCAAGAACATCAGCAAGGGCGGCACGTTCATCAAGACGGACAAGCCGCTCAAGGTGGGCACGGAGTTCCTCTTCAAGCTCTCCATTCCCGCACTGTCTGACCCCATTGACATCCGTGGCCAGGTGGTCTGGACCAACACGGAGACGGTCACGCAGCGCGCGGACGTGCCGGACCGCGGCATGGGCATCAAGTTCATCTATGACGACCCGGACTCGCGGCGGAAGTTTGAGTCCATGGTTGAGAGGCTCATGAAGGACAGCCTGGGGGACCTGGTGTTTGACAACCTCGTCGGGAAACGGGGCGAACAGCGTTAGCCGCGCGCGTTTCAGTCCACGCCGCCCAGGGCAAAGACCAGCACCTCGGTCACCTGGAACGGCATGAAGTTGTCGTCGGAAATGACCAGCAATGCGCGGCCACCGCCGGGCAGCGGCGGTCCCAGCGCCAGCCCCTCAAAGTTGTCCATCCGCACGCCCAGCGTTCCCAGGTCCACCAGCAGGCGCTTGGATGCAGGGCGCTGCGCGGCCAGCGGCGCCGCGTCATCCACCGCTTCCGCCGTGGAAAAGTCCGCCAGGTACAGCCGCACCAGGAACCCCAGGGTGAGCGCCCAGGACCGCTCCAGCACCAGCGCGCGCCGTCCCCCGTCCAGGCACAGCAACGACGTCACCCCGTGCACCTGGATGCCCGCCGGCACGGGTTCCGCGCGGTAGACCCGCTCGCCTGCCAATACCGGCGCATTCCCGCCCAGGTCCCAGCGCACCACGCGCAGCGGCTGCGGCTCCGCCGGCGCGGGGAGGTCCTGCACCAGCGGCGCCTCGTTCATGGCCAGCAGCGTGCGGCCGTCTGGGCACAAGGACAGCGCCTCCAGGCCGTAGTTCTCGCGCACACCCCGGGTCTGCGCCTTCCCGTGGGTTTCCGCCGTGAAGTGCTCCGGCAGCGGCAACCACGCGCGCCACGCACCGTCGCGGCCAAACACGCCCACAAACGGTGGCACCCCGCGGGACGTGACGCCCTCGCTGCTGACCAGGACCGCGTCCGTCCCCCACAACGCCAGGCCCTCCGGGTCCAGGCCCTTGAGCGGAAACGGCTGGCCATCCGGTCCCCGCAGCACCGTCTCACCCAGCACCTGCGGAGCACCGGGCTGCCCGTGCTGCAGCGGCACGCGCAGCCAATAGAACCGCGCGGGCGCGTGTTCGGAGGGATCATCGCTGATCACCGCGTAGTCGCCCGTCGTCGGGTCCCAGGCCCAGTCTGACAGGCCCCCGGCCAGCGGGTTGGCCACGCGGTCCAGCGTGGCGGCGCCCAGGTAGGTCACCGTCACGTCGGCAGCCGGTGGCGTGGGGCGCGCCACCGGTGCGGTGCGGCAGGACGTGGCCAACAGCAACAGGACGAACAGACGCGATGCCATGGAGTGCCCATAACGCGCGGCCGCGGAGTGCTGCACCCTGTCACGTCGGTGGCCGCGGCCCGCCTTCCCGGCCTATGGATCCACTCCATCCATGAGCAGCCCACCCCCGGCGGTCCGCACCACCCCTCCCGGCGCGTTCTACGCCGTCGCCGTGCTCACCGGGATGAACCTGCTCAACTACGTGGACCGCTACGTCCCGTCGGCGGTGAAAGACTTGTTCAAGCGTGACCTGGGCATGTCTGACGCGGACACCAGCCTCCCGCTGACGGCGTTCGTGTTCGTGTACATGATCATGAGCCCGGTGTTCGGCTCGCTGTCGGACAAGGTGCCGCGCCGCCTGGTCATCGCCGGTGGCGTGGCATTGTGGTCGCTGGCCACTGCGGCCGCGGCCGCCGCGGTGGGGTTCTGGTCGTTCCTGGGCGCGCGCGCGCTCGTGGGCGTGGGTGAGGCCGCGTACGCCACGCTGGCCCCCGCACTCATCGCGGACTTCTATCCGCCGGAACGCCGCAACCGCATCCTGACCCTGTTCTACGTCGCCATTCCCGTCGGCGCGGCGCTGGGGTTCGCCGTGGGCGGCGTGGTGGGCGAACACTTTGGCTGGCGCATGGCCTTCCTGGCCTGCGGCCTCCCGGGGTTGCTGGCCGCGGGGGCGGCGCTGGCCATCAAGGACCCGGGCCGCGGCACATTTGACGACGACAAGGACGCCACCCCGCCGGCCTGGCCCGCGGCGCTCAAGGCGCTGGCCAGCAACCGCGTCTACGTGTTCACCGTCGTGGGGTACACGCTGGTGACCTTTGCATCCGGGGCGCTGGCGGATTGGTTCCCCACGCTGCTGTCGCGCCTGCGCGGCATGTCCGTGGATGAAGCCGGCAGCATCACGGGCACGGCCACGGTGGTGGGCGGGCTGGGGGGAACGCTGGTGGGCGGCCTGCTGGCGGACCGCGTGCGGGCGCGGACGCGCAACCCGTATCTCGCCGTCAGCGGCCTCTCCATTGTGGCGGCCACCGTGCTTGCGGCCATTGGCCTGCAGGTGGAGGGAAAGTGGGCCATTGCCGGCTTCATCCTGCTGACCCAGTTCTTCATGTGGTTCTACAACGGGCCGGTCAACTCCGTGCTGGTCAACTGCGTGCCGTCCGCGCTGCGCGCGCGCGCGTTCTCCTTCTCCATTCTGTGCATCCATTTCCTGGGTGACGCGGTGAGCCCGTTCATCGTCGGGACAATCTCCGATCTCACCGGTTCGCTGCTGCTGGCCATCTCCGTGGTGCCCATCGCCCTGGCGGGGGGTGCGGCGGTGTGGCTGTACGCCTGGCGGACGCTCCCGGATGACCGCGCCCCGGTGGCGTCATGAGCGCGCTGGTCCGCGTCCTGTTCCTGGGACTGGTGCGGCTGTTCTACCGGGTGATTGCGGTCAGCGGTCGCGCGCGAATCCCCGCGGAGGGCCCGGTTCTCGTCGTGGCCAACCATCCCAACGGTCTGATGGACCCGTTGGTGCTGTGCGCCGCGTTGCACCGCCCCGTTGGGTTCCTGGCCAAGAGCACGCTGTTTGGCAACCCGTTTGGCCGCGTGGCCATGAACGCATTCAACGCCATTCCCGTGTTCCGCCAGAAGGACGGTGCGGATACCAGGAAGAATGAAGAGACCTTTGACCTGTGCCGCGCGCTGCTGGCACGCCAGGGCTGGCTGGCCATGTTCCCCGAAGGCGTCAGCCACTCCGACCCGGCGTTGAAGCCGCTGAAGACGGGCGCCGCGCGCATTGCGCTCACCGCGGAGGCCGCCAACGGCTGGGCGTTGGGACTTCGCATCCTGCCGGTGGGACTGCTGTTTGACGAGAAGGAGACCTTCCGCAGCCGCGTGGCGGTAAGCGTGGGGGAACCGTTTGCCGTGGCTGAGCACCGCGCCGGGTACGCGCAGGACGAGTGGCCCGAAGTGGAGCGCCTCACCGCGCGCATGGGCGAAGCGCTGGCGCGTGTGACGCTGGAGGCCGGCAGCGTGGAGTTGTGGAAGGGGTTTGTGGCCGTGGCCAGCTGGACGCGCGCGGATGCCGCGCGGGACCTTGCAGCGGCGGAAGCCCGGGCGCGCGCCCTGTCGGCGGCCTACCGCGGCCTGCAGGAGCGCGCCCCCGCTGAAGCGGACCGCGTGGTGGACGCGGCACGCCGGTTTGTGCGCATGCTGGACGCGGTGGGCGTGCGCGACCCGTGGAGTCTTGATGACGCCCAGGCGCCCGGCCCCGCGGCCGTGGTGCGCGCGGCGTTTCCACTGCTCACGCTGTGGCCGCTGGCGTTGCTGGGGGCGCTGCTCGGCTGGCTGCCGTACCGCCTGGTGCGCCCGCTCTCCATCCGCGTGACCCGCGGCGAAACGGACATCATCTCCACGGTGAAGCTCATTGCCGGCGTGGTGATCATGACCGGTGCCTACGTGGCGGAGGCGGTGGCACTGGGGCTGTGGACCGGCTGGCTGCCCGGCGTGGCGGCGCTCGTCGTCGGACCGTTGAGCGGGTTTGTCGCCGTGCGTTTTGAGGAGCGCGTGGCGCTGCGCCGCGAGCTGCTGCGCGCGTCCTGGTTGCGCGTCACGCGCTCCGGCCTCGTCGACGCGATCAACACCCAGCGGCGCGAACTCGCGGCGTTGATTGAAGCGCGCCTGGCCACCCCGCCGTGAGATGCGCGGCCGGGTGCGTGCTGGCCGGTGTCGTCGCCGGCGGATGTGTGGCGGTGCGCTATGTGCCGCAGGCAGTACGCGGGCAGGCGCAACTGCTGCTCACCGGCCGGGAGGTGGCCGCAGTGGTGGCGGACCCGCAGACCGACCCGAACACGCGCGCGCTGCTGTCCCACGTCGGTGCGGTCAAGCGGTTCGCGCGCGCGCAGGGACTCACGCCCACGTCGTCGTATGAACGCTTTGTGGACGTGGGACGGACCGCCGTGGTCTGGGTGGTGAGCGCCGCGCCGCCGCTGTCCCTGGAGCCGGTGCGCTGGGATGTGCCCGTCCTGGGCCCGTTCCCATACCTGGGCTGGTTCTCCCAGGAGGATGCGGCCTGGCACGCCCGCCGTCTGCGCGCTCAAGGGCTTGACGTCGACGTGCGCCCGGCGAGTGCGTATTCCACCCTGGGGTGGACCCGCGACCCAGTGCTGTCCACCATGCTGGGCCGCGGCCCGGACGCCGCGGGCCAACTGGCGGACGTGCTGCTGCATGAATCCGTGCATGCCACGCTGCACGTCCCCGGGGACACCGCGTTCAACGAAGGACTCGCATCATTCCTCGCAGAACAGTTGACCCCGCGTTTCCTGGCGGAGCAATTCGGCGCGGAGTCCGCGGAGGCGCGCGCGTGGGCGGACACGGTGTCGTCGTCGGAGCGGCGCGCGGCGCGGATGCACCAGGCCGCGCGGGCGCTGCAGGCGCTGTACGCCTCCCCGCTCCCGGTGCATGACAAGCTCGCGCGCAAGTGGCGCGCCATCGCGCTGCTGCGCGAGGAACTGGGGACGGCGCGGTGGCTCAACAATGCGTCGCTGGCGCAGTTCCTGGTTTATGAGTCCGCGTCCGGCGCGTTTGCCGCGCTGTTGGCGCGCTGTGACGGTGATACGCGCCGCTTCCTGGCGTGGATGGCGGCGGAACGCACGCTGGCGGTGCGGCGCTCGGCCTGCCCGTGATGGCGCGCGCTCACGGCAACACGGCCAGCACCACGCCCACGCCCAGCACAACCACGCCAATGATCCCCAGCAAGTCACCCGCACCCGCAATGGGAAACCCCGCCCAGCGCGCCGGCGTGGTGTTGAGCGCGGAGCCCGGCAGCACCAGCCGGCTCAGCACAAAGAACCCCACGCTGGCGGCGCCGGCCAGAACACCCAGGACCAGCACCACGCCGCCCAGGCCCGCCACGCCCAGCCCGGCAATGCGGCGCGGCATGGACGATCCGCCGCCGTCCTCCTTGTTGGACGCAGCCGCCCCATTGGCCTGCGCGCTGCCACCCGCCTGCCCGCCGGCCTGCCCGGCCGCGGGTTGGGCGGCGCCGGCCGCCGCCGGTGTCTTGGCGAGGTCCGGCCGCGCCGGGACCGGCGCGCCGCCGGGAATGCCCTTGGTCAGCGTCCCGGCAAGATAGGGGACCAAGATGATGAACTGGTCCAGGCTGGTGACCTCATCCGAGACGCGGCCCACCAATTTGGCCTGGTGCATGTCCACCATGCTCAGATTGATGACGTACAGGCTCCCCAGGTCACCCACGGTGCCGGAGACCAGGTAGTCCACGCCCAAAGCCGCACCCAGTTCGGCCAGGCAGCTGTTGTCCGAACACGCCAGCAACTGCTTCTGCTGTTCAAAGCTGACCACGTTCTGCAATTCGGCGGTGCCCACGACGCTGAGGTCCGGCCGCTTGGCAATCTCCGCGGTGATGCGGTCCGTCAGCAGTTGTGCGGTCTTGGCGTCCACCTTGTTCCCACCGGGTTGCAGCGGCAGCACCGCCACCTTGCTGGTCGCGGCAAAGGCGATAGACGGCAGGAGGAGAAACGCGGCGAAACAACGCATCAGTGCACCTCAAAGCAGTTGACGGTGTCGTGGTGAGCCGCAGGGTCGGACACCAGCTGGCACACCAGCGCGCGGTCGCTCTGGAACCACCCCACTGCAACCGGCTCCGTCCACGGCAGCAGCAGTGGCTCGTCAACGTTCAGCGTCGCCGCGCCGTGGATGCGGAACAACGCGCTTCCGCCCGCAAAACTGAACAGCGCAAACGCCACGTGTTCGCCGGCCACGTCCGCGAACGGCGTGGCCTTCCATGCGAACGGACCGGTGGCGGGGAGGCAATTGCCGCCAACGTGGAGCTCGCCCTGCACGGTGCCGGGGTTGGCAATGATGACCGGCTTGAAACTCCCCGCGCTGCAGTTCCACTCCGCGGTTGCCATCAGCACCGGCGTCCCGGTGGCCGGCTCCAGGATCAACTCCATGGGACGGTTCCATCCCACGCCTGCCGCCGGAGGGGCCAGGTTTCCCCAGGCCACGCTGCTGAGCGCCACGGGGGCGCCGGCACTGGTGTCCTGGTACCACCACTGCATGCCGTGGTTGACCACCATGACCTCGTTGGCCGGCAACTTGTGGGCGCCGGCAATGGCAAACCCGGCCAACCCGGCCCCAGCTGAATCGGGCAACCCGGGGCCCGTAGCCGGACCGGTGACGCCTTCGACGACAACCGCGACGCCCCGGTCAGTGGCGACGCCGTTGTCCATCACCACGGCCACCCGCGTGGGAGCGTTCCGCAGGTCTCCGGTCACCACGGCAAACGCGCTGGGGGCTCTTCCCCCCGTCCCCAGCGTGAGGTCATCGGGGCTCGTGTCATGCAATTCCTGTTGTGTGGATGTGACGGCGTACTCCAACCCCCGCCCGAACTGCAGCGGCGTCCCGAACGGCTCCACGGCCCGCAGCATCCGCGTGGTGCTCACGGACCTTGGCGGCCCCGCGGTGGCGGTCCAGCCGTCCAGGCGCGGTGACGGCGTGGTCAGGCAGTTGAACTGCGCGGCGGCGTAGTCGCCGTCAAACTCCACCCCCGCGCTGCAGAACCGCGCCGGGACCTCAGTGGACTTGAACAACCCAAACAGCGAGAAATACCCGGCGGCCGTGGCTGGCGGCCCCAGGAACGCCGTCACCGAACGCTCGGTGCGGTCGTTGGTTTCCCATGGAATGTCAGCGGTAGCGGCGGCAATGTCATTCCGCGTCACACAGCGCCCCCAACAGGCCGCCCCGGCCCCGCACGTCCCCGGGGAACACGGCGGGGGACCCGAGGAGGACAGCGCAGCGCCGCTGGACCCGCCACTGGAAGACGAGGAGGAACTGGAAGACGCCCCGCCGGAGGACCCACCGCTGCTGGACGACGACGACGAACTGGAAGACGCCCCGCCGGAGGACCCACCGGTGGATGACGCGCCCAATGACGTGCCGGCCGCACCGCTGGTGGCCGCCGCCGAACTGCCCTCCCCGGACGTGGCTCCACCGCTGCTGCTGGACGACGACGAACTGGACGATCCTGAGGACGAGCTCCCGCCCCCGGTGGACCCGCTGCTGCTGGAGCCGCCGGCCTCGTCACCGCAATCCGCGGCGCGGCACCCCACCTCCGCACCCGTCTGGATCAGCAGGAAACAGCCCGTGGCACCGGAGACCATCCCCATCACAACGGCGTTACGAAGCATGCGCATGCGCCCGTTCCTAGCAGGTCTGCGCCCTGCCCGGCCACCGCACCCGGCCCCAACGCGGCGTCGGGACGCCGCCGCCCCAAAGCACCCGCGGCGCGCCCCCCGGAACCCCCTCCGGGAAGCACGCCGCGTGTACCGGGATGCGTGTCACCGCCCCCCGTGAGCGTTCAGCAGGCTCAGGCGCTCTCGGCCATCTCGGCGCGGTAGTCATCCGTGATGGCGCTCTGCGTCTCCTGGTCACCCTCTTCAGCCACCACGTTGAGGAACCGGTAGTTGGGCAGACCGGTGCCCGCCGGGATGAGCCGGCCCATGATGACGTTCTCCTTGAGGCCGCGCAGGTAGTCCACCTTGCCGCTGATGGCGGCCTCGGTGAGCACCTTGGTGGTCTCCTGGAAGGACGACGCGGAGATGAAGCTCTCCGTGGACAGGGACGCCTTGGTGATGCCCAGCAGCAGCGGCTCAGCCACCGCGGGACGGCCGCCCTCCGCCATCACGCGTTCGTTCTCCTGTTCAAACATGTGCTTTTCCACGTTCTCATCGGAGAGGAACGACGTGTCGCCCACGTCCTTGATGCGCACGCGGCGCAGCATCTGGCGGACAATCACCTCAATGTGCTTGTCGTTGATCTTCACACCCTGCAACCGGTAGACCTCCTGGATCTCGTCCACCAGGTACTTGGCCAGGTCCTTTTCGCCCTTCACGCGCAGGATGTCGTGCGGGTTCTCCGCACCGTCCATCAGCGGGTCACCGGCGCGCACGGTGTCACCGTCATGCACGCTGATGTGCTTGCCCTTGGGGATGAGGTACTCCTTGGCCTCGCCCACGGGCGGCGTGACCACCACCTTGCGCTTGCCCTTGGTGTCCTTCCCAAAGCTCACGCGCCCATCAATCTCCGTGATGACCGCAAAGTCCTTGGGCTTGCGGGCCTCAAACAGCTCCGCCACGCGCGGCAGGCCGCCCGTGATGTCCTTGGTCTTCGCCGTCTCGCGGGGAATCTTGGCAATGATGTCGCCGGGACGCAGGTCGTCGCCGTCGTTGACGCCCACAAA
>JACRCW010000144.1 GCA_016218805.1 Deltaproteobacteria bacterium
CGTCGCTGCGCTCCGTCGTCGAGGGCCGCCCCCCAAGGGGGGCGGCGTAGATGGGCTTGCCTGCGGCAAGCCCGCGACGCGTCGTGGAGCGGGCCTCCGCTGCTCCGCGCCTCTCAGGATCGAGTCCGCCTCGCTTCAAACAGGTGCGAACCGGCAACCGTGGGGCCGGCGTCCCCGCCGGCCGCCGACCCATCCCTCCTCCTGGGACTCACTCCCCCGGGCCGCGCAGCACGCTGACCGCGGAGGGGGACAGTTCGGTCCCGCGCAGCACCTCAAACTCCGTCCCGCGCTGCAGCGTCCACAGGTAGTGGCCGTCCGGCCCTTCAAACAGGTGCACGGTCCATGAGGCGCCACCCGGCGGCCGGGCCTCCACGCGCCGCTGCCGCCGCCACACCAGCCCCTCCAGCACAAACTGCTCCGGCGGCGGCCACGCCAGCCCGGCGTCCGCCACCACCAGGCAGTACGTGGCCAGGGGGCCCGGGTCTTCGGAGACCACCACCGCGCCGCCCGCCGGAGCCAGCAGCCGCGCCACCAGCAGCGTGCGGCCCTCCACCGCCAGGCGGGTGACCTGTTCGGTGACCAGCTCCTCCTCCAGGTGCAGCACCACGTCACCGGGGCGCAGCGAAAGCAGCTGGCCAAACACGTCCCCCTCCGCGTCATCCGGCCCCGGCGCGGGGGAACCCGTGCCGCTGCGCCGCCCCGGCAGTGCGCCAGCGGTCCCCGGCACCGTGCGCAGCTGCGCCAGCGCCAGCCCCATGCCAAACGCGCCCGCCGCCGTCATGCACACCAGGACCCAGAACATTCCCACCACGCGCGCGGAGCGTGTTACACAGCCCGCCCTTCCGAGGCCATGATGACCCACCCCACCCGCCGTTGTCTTCTCCCCCTGGTCATCGCCGTGTGCACGGGGGCGTGCGCCCACCAGGCGCTCATTGAGAGCGACCCTCCCGGTGCCGAGGTGTACGTCAACGGCGAGAAGATCGGCCTGACGCCCGTGGAGATTGAAGACGCGCCCGGCTGGAACCGCGACTACGAGATCACGCTGCGCAAGGACGGTTATGAGGCCAAGCAGGTCACCCTCACGCAGGACCAGTGGCACGTCCCGGGCCTGGTGGGCGCGGGTTGCTGCGGCGCGGCCGCCTGCGGCCTGCCCGCCATCTACTTCCTGCCCCGGTCCCGCACGCTGCTGGACCACTACAACTGGGCCCTCAAGCGCAAGGACCCGCTGCCGCCGCTGAGCCCGCCCCCCGCGGAGCCGCCGCCCGCGGTGCCGCCGTCTGACCCCGCACCGGCGCCCGCACCGGCTGCGCCCGGGGGCCTGACGCCCACCACCGGATTCAAGTATTGACTGACCCGCCGCCCGGGAGGCGGACTGAGGAGCCCATGGCCCAGTACGACGAGAACGCCCTGGTGGACGCCATTGTGGACCGCGTGGCCAAGCGCCTCTCCATCCTCCAGGCTCCCCCCGAGGTGCTGCGCACGGTGGACCCCGCGGACCCCTGCAGCGCGGCCAGCGAGAATGAGTGCAACGGCTGTGGCTTCTGCGTCAGCCGCAAGGCGGACATCATCCATGAGATGCTTCGCATGGGCGTCAGCCGCGTGGGCGCGGGCCCCGGCGGCACGCGGCCGGACGGCGCCATTGCCCCGCTCATTGATCACACCATCCTCAAGGCGGACGTCACCAAGGAGCAGCTCAAGAAGGTCTGTGACGAAGCCAAGCAGTGGGGGTTTGCCACGGTGTGCGTGAACGCGGTGAACATCCCGTTTGTCGCGCGCGAGCTGGCGGGCAGCTCCGTGAAGCCCATCGCGGTCGTCGGCTTTCCGCTGGGGGCCATGACGCCCATGGCCAAGGCGTTTGAGACGCGGGAGGCCATCCGCCACGGCGCGCGCGAAATCGACATGGTCATCAACATCGGCGCGCTCAAGGGCAAGGACTACACGCTGGTGCTGGCGGACATTGTGGCGGTGGTGCAGGCGGCCAAGCCGTGGCCGGTGAAGGTGATCCTGGAGACCGGCGCCCTCAGCCGGGATGAGAAGGTGATTGCCTGCGCGCTGTGCAAGTGCGCGGGGGCGGCGTTTGTGAAGACCTCCACGGGGTTTGGGCCCGGCGGCGCCACCGTGGAGGACATTGCGCTGATGCGCCAGGTGGTGGGCCCGGAGATGGGCGTGAAGGCCAGCGGCGGAGTGCGTGATACCGAGGGCGCGCAGGCGATGATCAAGGCCGGCGCCACCCGCATCGGCGCCAGCGCGTCCGTGGCCATCGTGACGGGTACCAAGTCGGACTCCAAGTACTGACGTCACCGGGTCGCCCACCTTCCCTGCGCCCCGGTCGCCCGCCTCAACCGCCCGCCTGCAACCACAGCGCGCGCGCCGCGTCCGCCATGGCGGCGGCGGTGGGGCGCCGCGCCGGGTCTTCGCGCACGGCGGCGCGCACCAGGGCGCCCGCGCGCCGGTGCCACGCGCGGCTGTCACGCGTCAGCGGGCCCGGGTCCGGGGACGGGGTGCCCACCAGGCATTCGCGCAGCAGGACGCCCCAGGCAAACACATCCGCCCGCGCATCCCCCGCCCCCAGCGACGTCAACTCCGGCGCCATGTACGGCGGCGTGCCGGCCACCTGGCCCATCAGCGCCGCCCCGGCCGCGCCAAAGTCCGCCAGCAACGGCCGTCCCAGCTCATCCAGAAGCACGTTGGAGGGCTTGAGGTCCAGGTGCACCCCCCCCGCCGCGTGCACCGCGGCCAGCGTCTCCGCCAGGCGCGCGCAGGCTTGCATCGCTTCGGCATCAGGCAGCGGGCCGCAACTGAGCCGCGCGCGCAGTGATCCGCCCGCCACAAACGGCATCACCATCAGGTCACGCTCCGGCGTCACGTCCAGCACGCCCACCACGCCGGGACCCGCGTGGCGCGCGGCGGTGAGCGCCTCCTGGCGGATGCGTTCCGCCCGCAGCGCGGGGTCTCCGCGCGGGTGGAACACCTTGAGCGCCACGGTGCGCCCGGTGGCTTTTTCACGCGCGCGGAACAGCGTGGCGGCGCCACCGCGCCCCACCTCTTCCACCACCACGTAGCGGTCCCCCGCCGCGGTCTCGCCCCACAGGCGGCTGATGGACTGCCAGGCCTCCGGCGGCAGGCCGGCGTCACCCTCCAGGCGGGCCCGCGTGCGCCGCGCCTTCTCCCGGGACACCGCGTCCGCGGGGCGGCGGGCCAGCGCGCGCTCGTAGTGGCGGCGCGCCTGGGCCAGCTCGCCCTCATCCTCCGCCAGCTGGCCCAGATCCAGGTGCGCGCGGTGTGCATGCGCGGCCTCACGCGCCAGCAGCTCCAGCAGGCCGCGCGCCGGTTCGCGCTCACCGCGCGCCAGCAGCACTTCCACCAGCAGCACGCGCAGCTCATGGCTGCCGCCCTCCGCCAGCGCCTCAGACAACAGCGTGCGCGCATGGCCGGTTTCCCCCAGTGACACCAGCTGACGCGCGTCCTGGAGCGCGAACTGCCGCGCGTACGCCCGCGCCCCCTCGCCGCGCAGCTGCGCGCGCGCGCGGGACAACAACGCGTCGGCCGGCGTGGCAGGCGGGGTGTCGTCGCGCGGCAGGGACTGCGGCGGCGGCGCCGCGGGGGCGGGCACCGCGTCCCTCGTCGGGCCCCACAGCCGGCGCCACAGCGACATGCGCGGCAGGCTAGGCGCGCCCGGCAGGGGCAACAACCCGCGCGGGTCTCGTCGATCTCCGCCGGCGCAGAGGTTTGACACCCCCATCCATGGTGTCTAGCTTGCGCGCGCCCTTCGAGGGGTGGTCGTCGGCGTGCGCGCCCCCGCCCCCCCGGATGACGGCGGAAGGCGGTATTTCCGAGAGATGTCTTCGCTTCCCGAGCCCCGTCCACCGGGGCTGGATGGCGGTCCTGGCGGCCAGGATTCGCGGCGGTTTGTGGTGGTGCTGGCCCTCTCCATGGGGCTGATGGTGGTGATGCAGTCATTTGCACCGCCGCCCAAGAAGAAGGCACCGCCTGCGGACAAACCCGCCGTGACCGCCCCGGTGGCACCCGCCGCCGCGGCCGCGCCGGGAGAGGCGGCGCCCGCCACGCCGGAGGATGCGCCCGCCCCCGAGCACGTGCTGGAGCTGGGCGGGAAGGTGGTGCGGCTGGGGGTGAGCACGCACGGCGGGCGGGTGGTGCGCGCGGAGTTGGACGGCTTCAAGGAGAGCCGCGGCGCGGACGCGGTGCCGGCCAAGGCGCGCCGGCACGTGGACGTGGCGGGGGACCGCGGCGCGCTGGCGCTGGCCTTTGACGGGCTGGCGGCGGGTGCCAGCTACCGCGCGGTGGAGGCGGACGGCCGGCACGCGGTGCTGGAGCGGGACGGCGGCGGCTGGCATGTGACGCGGAAGTTCGCCGTGATGGAGGATGAACACGGGCTGCGCACGGACACCGTGGTGCGCAACACCGGCGCGGCGGCGCGGTCCTTCACGCCCGCCCTGGAGTTCACCGCCAGGATCCACCCGTCGGAGCATTCGGGCGGCGGGTTTCTGTCCGCCGGCGTGCCTACGGACCAGACCGGGTTTCTGTGCCAGACGGCGGAGACGCTGCACCGCGAGATTGCCGTCAGCCTCAAGGAGCCCAAGGCCATGGCGGGCAGCGTGAAGTGGGCCGGCATTGACCGGCAGTACTTCATTGCGGCGGCGGCGTTCCGGGACAACCCGCCCTCAGACTGCCGTGCGGAGGTCAAGGGTGACCAGGCGCAGCTGCGCATCAGCTGGCCCGCCGTGGAGCTGGGGCCGGGGGCGGAGTGGAAGGCGGGCGCGGACGCGTACTTTGGCCCCAAGCACGAATCCCTGCTCACCAAGGTCAACCCCGTGCTGGGTGACGCCATTGACTACGGCTGGTTTGGCGCGCTGGTGCGGCTGCTCCTCAAGCTGCTGCTGTGGTTCTACGAGCTCATCCCCAACTACGGCATTGCCATCATGCTGCTGACCCTCAGCGTGAAACTGGCCACGCTGCCGCTGACGCAGCGGACCTTTGTCAGCCAGCAGCGCATGAAGTCCCTGGCGCCCAAGATCAAGGAGCTGCAGGCCAAGTACGCGCATGACCGCGCCATGCAGGGGCAGAAGATGATGGACCTGTACAAGCAGGAGAACGCCAGCCCGTTTGACGGCTGCTTCCCCATGCTGGTGCAGATGCCCATCTGGATTGCGCTGTACCGGACGCTGTACACAGCCGTGGAGCTCTACCAGCAGCCGTTCATCTCCGGCTGGATGGATGACCTCACGCAGAAGGACCCGTTCTACATCACGCCGGTGGCGCTGGGGGCCGTCATGCTGGTGCAGGCGTGGCTGACGCCGGTGCCGCCGGACCAGCCGCAGATGAAGTACATGCAGTACGGCATGCCCGTCTTCTTCACGACGATCATGCTGGCCCTGCCGGCGGGCCTGACGGTGTACATGCTCACCAACACCGTCTTGACCATCCTGCAGCAGCTTTATATCAAGCGGCGGTTCGGAACCCCGGACACGCCGGCCCCTGCGACGGGAAGCGCCTGAGGCGCCCCACGGGCAGAAGCGCAGCACGCACGCGGCAGCACCGTTGGCCGCGCCCAAGCGAAGGATTCCCTGGAGGAAGGCCACCATGGTGTACACCGGCCAGCCGCGCCACCGCCGCGGTCACTCGAACGACGACAGCATTGGCAACCGCAAGCGTCCGCAGGATGTGGAGCGCAACCTCCCGGAGGACATAGGCAACCGCCGCGTCCCCGGCGAAGACGACGACGGGGATTCTCCGGATGACCTGGGCAACCGCCTGGGCGGTCCCGCGCCGTGGAGCCGCACGTTCCTGCGCGGCAAGGGCGGCCGGCGGGGCAAGCGCTCGCCCGTGTACAAGGACATGGAGGCCATCTACGCGCAGCAGGGCGAAGGCGTGCCGCGCATGTTCCGCCCGGGCTTCCGCGCCACGCCCAACGGCGAGCTGGCGGCATTGGCCGCGGACGGGTCCCTCAAGCCGCTGGGCATGTCCGCGCACACCGGCGAGCGCGTGGGTGGCGGCGGCGGCGGGCCGGACCGCGGGGAGCGCGGCGAGGGCGGCCCGGAGCTGGCCGGCGGCCCCGACGAGGGCATGATGGACGGCGAGGGACGCCGCAAGCGCCGCCGCCGCCGCAAGCGCCGGGGCGAGGGCTACGGCGGCGGGCCGGAGGTGCAGGGTCAGGCGGGGGCGCAGCACGCGGGTCCCCCGCAGGGTCAGCCGCCGCAGGGCGGGGGCCACGCCGGCGGGCACGGTGGCGGCCATGGCGGCGGGTTTGAGGAGGATGACGACGGTTTCCGCTACCAGCTCAAGAGCGACCCCGAGGACAAGCGCAAGGCCGCGCTGGCCGCGTCCGAGGAGATCCTCAAGCACTCCGGGCGCACCCGGGCCACCGCCACCGCGCGCGTGGTGCAGGAGACGCACGGCCCCCGCGTGGTGGTGGAGATAGGCGACAAGGGCACGGACGGCGGGCTGTTTGCACGCGGGACGGCGGCGCTGAGCGCCATGACGTTCCTGGTCAACAAGATCATCAACCGTTACCCGGATGACCGCATCCGCCTGGCCATTGTGGAGGCGGGCACCTGGACCCCGGCGGTGCCGGCACCGTCCGCGGCGGCGGCCGCTCCGCCCGCTCCCGCCGCGGCGGCCGCACCGGCGGTGGTGCCGCCCCCCGCCCCCGCTGCCCCGCCGCCCGCCCCGGTGGCGCCTCCCGCGCCCCCCGCGGCGGCGGTGCAGGAGGAGGAGCCGGAAGAAGAGGACGAGGAGGAGGCCTCCGGCGCGGAGGACGCGGGCGACGAGGGCGAAGAAGGCGACACCCCCGCCGGCGAGGAAGGCGGCGGGGAGGCGGAGGCACCCGCCCGCAAGTCCGCCGCCCGCCGGGCCACCGCCACCCGCACCACCACGCGCAAGCCGGCCAAGCGCGGGACCACCGAGGGGACGCCCGTCGCGCGCCGGAAGGTCAGCCCGCGCAAGACGCCCGCCAAGTGAGCCGCCCCCCCGCCCGTTGACGGCGGGGGCCCGGCGGCAGGAACGTCCCCGGCCCCTGGGGAGCGACCCCCCACATCCTCGTCGGCGGGCGCCAGGGCAGCGGAGGGAGTTCATGTTCAGCCGTTCAACGATGTCCGCCATGGTGGGCGGCGTGGCCCTGGGCGCCGGGATTGCCGCCGCGGTGCTGGCCCAGGCCCAGGAGGACCCCAACGTCACCCGCGTCATGGTGGCCCAGCCGGCGCCCACCCCCGGCATGCGGGCGCTGCCCCCGGATCAGCAGCACCTGCATGTGCAGGCGCTGGCCGCGGACACCTTCATCACCGTGAAGGATCACGGGGATTCGCAGACGGTCAGCGTCTTCAAGCTGGACCCCAAGGGCATCAACCACATGACCCACAAGGCCAAGTTCTTCTTCTGATTCAGGCAACTTGAGACGCCCGGCCGCGCGCAGGAGCGGCGGGGGCGCCCGCGGGAAACCACCTCATTCTGCACGGCGGTTCAGCTTGAACCGTTGTTCAGTGTGCTGTACAGGTGTGCCCGTGCCACGGCGGCTCCCGCGTTGGGAGCGCTTTCCGAGGGCGAGAAGGGGTTGCACAAGTCCATGCTGACGCAGGAGACCACGCCGTCCAACGGCACCAGGATCGCACCGATGAGCAGTGAAAAGGAAAACAACCTGGAACTGGCGGTTGCCTCCATCCTGAAGCAATTCGGGAAGGGCTCCATCATGAAGCTGGGTGAGGGCGAAAACCCCGCCCACGACATCCAGGCGCTGCCGACGGGGAGCGTGGCGCTGGACCTGGCGCTGGGCATTGGCGGGCTGCCGCGCGGGCGCATTGTGGAGATCTTTGGGCCGGAGAGCAGCGGCAAGACCACGCTGGCGCTGCACGTGGCGGCGCAGGCGCAGAAGGACGGCGGGGTGGCGGCGTTCATTGACGCGGAACACGCGCTGGACGTGGGCTACGCGCGCAAGCTGGGCGTGAGGGTTGAGGACCTGCTCATCAGCCAGCCGGACACGGGCGAACAGGCGCTGGAGATTGCGGACATCCTGGTGCGGTCCAATGCGGTGGACGTGCTGGTGATTGACTCGGTGGCGGCGCTGGTTCCCAAGGCGGAGATTGAGGGCGAGATGGGTGATGCGCACGTGGGCCTGCAGGCGCGGCTGATGAGCCAGGCGCTGCGCAAGCTGACGGGCACCATCCACCGGTCCAACTGCATCGTCGTGTTCATCAACCAGATCCGCATGAAGATTGGCGTGATGTTTGGCAGCCCGGAGACAACGACGGGCGGCAACGCGCTGAAGTTCTACAGTTCCGTGCGGCTGGACATCCGGCGGGTGGGGGCCATCAAGAAGGGTGAGGAGGTGGTGGGCAACCGCACGCGCGTGAAGGTGGTGAAGAACAAGGTGGCGCCGCCGTTCCGCGAGGTGGAGTTTGACATCCTGTACGGACAGGGCATCTCGCGCGAGGGCGACCTGGTTGATCTTGGCAGCGAGCAGCAAGTGATTGACAAGAGCGGGGCGTGGTTCAGCTACAACGGTGACCGCATTGGCCAGGGGCGGGATGCGGCGGTGAGCTACCTGCGGGAGCACCCGGAGGTGGCCTCCGCGGTGGAGCGCACGCTCAAGGAGCGTGCGGGCCTGAAGGTGGCACCGGCGGCGGGCCCGGACATCCCGCAGGCGGACGCCGCCGCCGCGCCCGAGGAGGGTGAGAAGAAGGGCCGGCGCGGCCGCAACAGCGCCAACTGAGGGGGACGGACGTTCGAGAGGGAGCGATCCCTCGCGATGGGTGCCGCCACGCGCCGGGATCGCAGCCCCGGCGCGCGGCGGGCCCGGTTCACCCGGGGGGAGTTCCAGCAGGGCCTGCACCAGCGGGCGGACCAGGTCAGGGTCGCGCATGGCGGTGAGCCAGCGGTCCGGGAGGGCGCGGATGCCGTCCCGCAGCCCGGCGATGCCGCCCGCTACACACGCGGTGGTGTCGGTGTCATTCCCCAGCGACACGGCGGCGCGCACCGCCGCTTCATAGCCGCGCCCGCTGACCGCCCAGCGGGCGCTGTGCAGCGTGTCCACGACGTAACCGCTGCCGCGCGGGGGTTTCTCGCCGGCTGGGAGGATGACGGTGTGCAGCTCGTGGGCAAGGGCGGGGAGGTCCGCGTACAGCCCGGTGAGCGTGCGGACCGCGTCCTCCCACGGTTCAGGGTGCTCCTGGAGGATGCGGCGGGCCCACAGGCAGTAGAGGGCGCAGCAGGCCTGGGAGCGCGGGTGGGCGTGGGTGGGCAGGGACTGGCGGTGCGCGTCCAGGGCCAGGTCACGGTCCGTTCCCCGGTGCCAGGCCGCCAGCGGCAGGACGCGCATCAGGGCCCCGTTGCCGTTGTCCCGCTCGCCGTCCAGGCCGGAGCGCGCGGCCGGCGTGCCGGACCGGAAGCGGGCCAGCGCCTGGCGCGTGGTGATTCCCACGTCAAACACCAGGCCATCCACCGCCAGGTAGCCGTGCTCCAGCCAGTTGGCCAGGCGCCGGGCCAGGTCCTCCTCGTCCAGCCGGCCGCAGTGCAACAGCGAATCCAGCAGGCACAGTGCCTGGGCGCCGTCGTCACTCCAAGTGCCGGGGGCGATGCCACCGTGCGAGCGGCGGAACCCCGTCGGCGGGACCAGGTCGATGCGCTCCACGGAGGGCAGCGCGGACGCCTGCTGGAATTCGTACGGCACACCAACCGCGTCGCCCACCAGCAAGCCCCAGATGCCTCCCTCCAGCCGCTCCGCCGTCGACAGCGTCATGTGAATTCCCTCTTGGGTGTTGGTGTTTGTATTACACCAATGGGCAGGGCCGGGCAAGCGTGCGGATCGCCGTGGCGGCCGGTACGTAGGCGACCATGCTGGTGCCGGTGGTGATGGAGGTATCCCGGAGGGCGTTCCTGTCCGGCCTGATGACGGGACTGGGGCAGGTGATGCTGCCGGCGCCCGGGCGGAGGCTGGAGCCAACATTGTTCCGGGTGAACGTGCCGGTGCGCGGGCTGCCGCGGACGCTGGACGGGCTGCGCATTGGGCAGGTTTCAGACACGCACATTGGGGCGGTGCTGGGGGTGGACCACCTGCGGCGCGCGCTGGACCTGTTGCGGCGGGACCCGCCGGAGATCCTGGTGGCCACCGGGGACCTGGTGGATGACGCGGGGTTGGCGCGGCCGTGCCTGGATGAGTTGGCGTCCATCCGCGCGGGGCTGGGGCGCTTCTACATCCTGGGCAACCATGAGAACTACGCGGGCCGGGAGCGCATCATTGACGAGGCGATGCGGCACCCGCACGTGCGCCTGCTGCTGGACGCAGGTCACCTGGTCCATGAAGGCGGCATCCGGGTCCACGTGGCGGGCCTGGACTATCCGCGGGAGGAGGACACGCGGGTGGCCTTCCACGCGTCGCCGTTGCCGCACGTGGTCATCCAGCGCATCCAGCCGCGGCTCCCGGAGAGGCTGCGGGCCGCCAGCCAGGCGGCGGACGAGGGCGACTTCCGGCTGCGGCTGGTCCACCACCCGGACGCGTGGACGGCCATGGCGGGGGACGCCGCGGAGCTGACGCTGTCCGGGCACACGCACGGCGGGCAGGTGGCGCCGCTGGGGACCATGCTGGCGCACAGCGCGTTTGCGTACGTGCTGGGGATGTATGAACGGCCCGGCCAGCACCTGTACGTGAACGGCGGCACGGGCCACTGGCTGCCGCTGCGCTCCGTGCCCGCCGAGGTCACGTTGTTGACGCTGCGACGGGTGTGACCGCTTCCAAGGAGGAAGAAATCAGCAGCCGGTGCCGACGGGGCGGTCCCCACCGCCACCGCTGGGGCGCGACGGGGACGCGCAACCGGTGGAAACGGGCCGCGAGGGCGTGGACGGCCGCGAGGGCGCGGGGGACGCGCAACCGGTGGAAACGGGCCGCGAAGGCGTGGACGGCCGTGAGGGCGCGGGGGACGCGCAACCGGTGGAAACGGGCCGCGAAGGCGCCGGCGAGGAACACCCGGTGGACACCGAGCCACCGTCGTCGGTGGGCTTCTTGGCCGCCACGTTCAGCAGGCGCGCGGCCAGCGGGGACAGGCGCTTGCGTTCCTCGGTATCCAGCTTGCCGTCGCGGTCCTTGTCCGCGCGCGTGACCTCGGTGCCAATCTGCTTGAGGGCCTGCTTGAGGCGCGGCACGCTGACCGACGAGGTGCAGCCGGTCTGCAGCGTCTTGGCCAGCTCCTTGAGCCCCTGCTGCTTGATGGCGCCGACGTCGACGGAGCCCTTGGGGCCCACCTGCTTCTCAATGCGCTCCAGGGCGCGTTCCACGGGTAACATGCGGGCTTGGGCATTGATCTTCATGATTCCCCTCATCAGGTGACCACGCGCAGGTGGGGTCTTGTCGACGGTGCCGGCGGGGTCATCCCCGGGCGCGGGGAATAATGGCACCAACCGTCCGGGTCCGAAAGGCCGCCGCCGACGTGCAGGGCGCGGACGCGGCAGCCGCCACGGCACGTTTCGTAATGGAGGCAGGTGGCGCAGTAGGGGCCGGGGGCGGCCGCGCGCAGGTCCAGGAACGTGCTGCCGCCCGCCCACAGTTGGGCGAGTGACGACGTCCGCACGTTCCCCGCGATGAAGCTGCCCGGCAGGTTGAGGCACGGGGTGACGTCCCCCGTGGGGGCAATGCCCAGCACCACGCGGGAGGCCACGCAGCCGAACCCGTCGAAACCGGGGATGCCCTGCTCATGCGGGTGGGGCGCGTCCAGCGCCAGGCCCAGCGCTTCGGCGCGTGGGCGGGCGGCGTCCACCGCGCGGGCGAACGTGTCGCGGTCACAGGTGAGGCTGTCGTCATGGCGGGCTTCGCCGGCGGGGTAGGCGGGGCGCAGCAGCAGCACGCGCGCGCCGACGCGGTGGGCCAGCTCCACCAGGCCCGGGGTGGTGGCGGCGTTGTGCGGGGTGATGGTGACGTTGAGGTTGAACCCCGGTGGGTAGGCGGTGCGCAGGCGCTCCATGCCGCGCAGCGTGCTGGCAAACGTGCCTTCACCGCGGATGGCGTCGTTGGTGGCGGGATCCGGACCGTCCAGGCTCACGGCCAGCCCGGCCGGCGGGCAGCGCGCCAGCTCGGACAGCGCCTCGTCACGCAGCAGCGACGCGTTGGTGTGCACGTAGGCGTCCACCCCCAGCCCATGCGCGTGCCGGACCATGGCGGCGAGGTCCCGGCGGAGGAACGGCTCACCGCCACCCAGCACCAGCTTCATGCACCCGGCCGCCGCCAGCTGCCCGGTGAGCGCGCGGATCTCGTCGAGCGTGAGTTCGCCCGGCGCGCGCCGGCCCGAGGAGGAATAGCAGTGCGCGCAGGAGTAGTTGCACGCCAGCGTCACACCCAGGTGCGCCACCAGCGGCGCGCCGAACGCCCCGGGGACCTCCGGTGGCTCCACCACGCGCCCGGCGAACACCCCGTCGTCGTCGAGCGCGCCCAGCTCGCGCAGGGTCCGGGCGGTGTCGGTGGCCGTGTCACCGTCGGTGCGGTCGGCGAGCAGCGCCACGGCGGAGTCCGCGCCGATATCCTGGGCCGCGGTGAGCAGGAACGCCTCGGCGGCGGTGCGGCGCGTGTAGGCGTGCGCGGCGCGGTCATACAGCAGGGGCGGGCCCTGGGCCTCCACGCGCAGCGTGAAGGGAAAGGGTGGGGCGCTCACGCGCGGGACTCGGGGCCGTTGAGGGTGCTGGTGGCCACCACGCGGCCGCCGCGCAGGTACAGGCGGGGCACGCGCTCGCGGACCCCGGCCAGGATCTCCCAGGAGATGCTGTCCGCCCACGTGGCCAGGTCATCCGCGTCAATGCGGTCACTGCCCTGCTCACCGAGCAGGACCACCTCGTCGCCCGCGGAGACGCCCTCAATGTGCGTGACGTCCACCATGCACATGTCCATGGCCACGCGGCCGGCGATGGGCGCGCGTTCGCCGCGGATGAGCACCTGCGCGCGGCCCGACAGGCGCCGCATCAGCCCGTCCGCGTAGCCGGCCATCACCAGCGCCACGGTGGCGGGCAGCTCCGCGCGCCAGGTGCGCCCGTAACCCACCGTGGCGCCCGGCGGCAGCGCGCTCACACGCACCACGCGGCTCTTGAGGGAGAGCACACGCTGGAGCGGCACGTCCACGCCGCAGCGCGGGGCGGGGTGGTAGCCGTACAGACCCAGGCCCGTGCGCACCAGTTCCAAACGCATTTCCGGGTTGTCCAGCACGCTGGCGGTGGCCGCGCAGTGGCGCAGCGGGATCCACGGCAGGCGCGTGTGCGCGTCCACCAGGCGCTGGAACTGCTGGCGCGTGAAGGTCTTGTCGCCCTCCTCGGCCGCGGCAAAGTGCGTGAACAGTCCTTCAATGACGATGCGCGGCAGCGCGCGCATGCGCTCCGCGGCCGGTACCAACGTGTCCGGCACCAGGCCGTGGCGGTTGAGCCCCGTCTCCACCTCCAGGTGCACCGGCTGGTCCACGTTGGCGCGCGCCGCCTCCCGGCTCAGGGCGTCCGCCAGCGCCGGGTCATGCACGCTGGGCGTCAGGGCATGCGCCACCACGTCACGCGCCTGGGCTTCCGGCGTGAAGCCCAGCACCAGGATGGGCGCGCGGAGGCCCGCGCGGCGCAGCTGGATGCCCTCGTCCACGCAGATGACCGCCAGCCGTTCCGCGCCCGCCTGCACCGCCGCGCGCGCCACCTCCACCGCACCGTGGCCGTACGCGTTGGCCTTCACCACCGCGCACAGCCGCGCGGGCGCGGCGCGTTCGCGCAGCACCGTCACGTTGTGCGCCAGCGCGTCAAGGTCAATCTCCGCCCACACCGGGCGGCCCTGCCATGGGGGGGAGGACATGGACGGGGAACAATAGGCCACCGCACGCACAGGCGACACGCGCCGCGGGGGGCTTGCACGCGCCCGCGCGGCGGGAGGACAAAGCGCGCGCCCGGGACCGGGCGTGGGAGGTGCATCATGCGGGGTGCGGTTCGCGTGGGTGTCGTCGGGTTGGTGCTGTGCGCAGGTGGCGGCGCGTGGGCAGCCAAGAAGGCGGCGCCGTGCAAGCCCAAGGACTCTTTCCAGGTTGCCGGCGGCGGCATCCGCGCCATGGCGCTGAGCGCCGACGGCAAGGTGATGGTCACCGCCAACAAGGACGGCACCATCCGCGTCATGGACGCCAAGGGGAAGGCCCAGAAGGTCCTAAAGGGTCACACCGCGGAGGCCACCTCCGTGGCCATCAGCCCTGACGGGCGCGTGGCGGCCAGCGGGAGTGAAGACAAGAAGGTCATGCTGTGGGACCTGGCAAAGGCCAAGCAGCGCGCGGTGATCAGTTCGCACGAGAACACCGTGAGCGGCGTGGCGTTCGCGCCCGACGGGAAGACCGTCTACAGCGTGTCATTGGACCGCAAGCTGGGCGCGTGGAACCCGGAGGACGGCGCCAAGGTGGGCCTGTGGGGTGGCCAGGGTTGCCTGCTCAACGGCGTGGCCATCAGCCGCAGCACCTACCCCGACGGGTCCGGCATGGCCGGCACCGCGTGCAACGATGGCCTGGCGCGCCTGTGGAACCTGCGCACGGGCAAGGCGGTCACCGCGCTGGAGGGCCACGAAGGCGAGGTGCAGGCCGTTGCGTTTGCCCCCAAGGCGACCGAGGGCGACCACGAGATGATCAGCGGCGACAACGACGGGAAGGTCATTGTGTGGGACGTCACCAGCAAGAAGGGGCGGCTGGTGCTGGATGCGGGGTGGAACAGCGCGGTGAGCTTCTCGCCGGACAACAAGCTCATTGTGGCGGCGGGCAATGACATGGCCGCGCACGGGATGTTCAAGCTGTGGGAGTCTGACCAGGGGAAGCTGCTCAACGAGCAGTTCCCGCACGAAGGGAACATCACCGGCGTCGCCTTCAGCCCCGACGCAAAGCTGCTGTACACCGCCGGCATGGACGAGGCGGTCAAGACCTGGGACGTGGAGCAACTCAAGAAGGGCTGCAACTGAGACCACAAGCGGGGCGTCGGCGGACACCGGCACGGCCAGGCGATGGATGCCGGAACAGGCGCGGGGAGGGGGCCGCCCGTGGGATGCCCGCCACCGCGGAACGCTGACCCCGGGGCGACATGGGTGTGTGGTGCTGGAATCGTAATGTGAACATTACGGTGCGGCGGCGGCCACCGCCGCGTTCCCCCCGGACGCCCCCTCCAAGCTCTACCCGGCCTCACCCGGCGCAGCCGCTCCGGGTAGGCGCTGCCTCCCAAGCGCCTCCCCAGGGGACCGTGATCCCAAACCCGGTCCCCGGGAAGCGTGCGCAGCCGCCTGCGCACCGTGACACTGAACGAAAGGGCAGTTTCTGCCGGACGGGAGCGGCCCGGTGGGACGGGGTGCGTAAGGCCGTTCGCACCGGCGGGCCGGCCGACGACAGCGCGGTGACCGGCGGGTTTGCATGCCGCGCGGCGATTTTGTATCCGCACGCGCCCCTGATCGCGGGGGAGGAGGCGTCCGATGACGCAGGTCCGACTGTACCGTCTCAACAGCATCCCGGAGGTCACGCCGTGGCCCGGCCGGTGGATGCTGAGCGCCCAAGAAGTGGCCCGCTCCAACCGTTGGCTCAACCCCGCACGCCGCAACGAGTTCCTGTGGGGCCGCGCCCTGATGCGCTACGTGATGGCCCAGCACGGGGTTCCCCGCACCGCGCTGAAGTTTGCCCCGGGTGGCAAGCCGTTTCTGGAGGCCGGTGGTGACCTGAACCTGTCCCACGGCGCCGGCCAGGTCCTGGTGGGCTACTGCCCTGAAGGGTGGCTGGGCGTGGACGTGGAGACCCACGCGCCGCGCGACACGACGCTGATGGAGCGCTTCTTCCACGGCCACGAACGCGACTGGATGGGGCAGGACACCGCGCGCCTGCACCGCCTGTGGACGGTGAAGGAGAGCGCGCTCAAGGCGCTGGGCACCGGCGTGTCCGGCAACCCCGCGCGTGTGTGGTTTGACCCGGCGGGCGGCGGCATCACCGTGATGGACGCGCCGGTGCCGCAGGCCTGTGATGCCTGGTGGATGGAGGGCGACGGCTGGACCGCGGCCGCCGTCCACGTGCGGGTGAGCGCGCACGCCCCGCGCGCGCAATGGGAACAGTGCCACCTCACTGCGTCCGACGTGCTGGGTTGGATGGAGCGCTCGGGCCGGACGGAGGCGAGGGTTCAGGCATGACGACGATGGCGGTGGATGGCGCGGCCACGACGACGGGGCGCCGCGCGCTGGGGCGTTGGACCGGGGATGCGGCGGCGCTGCAGTTCGGCCCGCAGGGACTGGTGAACGCGCTGCAGGCGGTGGACCAGGTGGCGTACTTTGTGGACGCCGGCGGCGAGGTGGCCGCGGCGCTCTCCGGTGAAGCGCACGTGGGCCGGACCACCGGCGGCGGGCACGCGCTGCTGGGCGTGGTGCCGCCCGTCTCTCCGCAGGCGCTGGGTGACCCCGCGTTCCTGCACGTCCATGCGCTTGCCTACCCGTACATGACCGGCGCCATGGCCAACGGCATTGCCAGCGCGGACCTGGTCATTGCTGCGGGGAAGAACGGCCTGCTGGGCAGCTACGGCGCCGCCGGCCAGCCGCTGGACCGGGTGGAACAGGACGTGGGCCGCATCCAGGCCGCGCTGCCGGGCCTGCCCTACGCGGTGAACCTCATCCACAGCCCCAATGAGCCTGGCATTGAACAGCGCACCATGGAGCTGTTCATCCGCATGGGCGTGACGACGGTGGAAGCCAGCGCCTACCTGGGCCTCACACCCATGATCGTGCAGTACCGGCTCACCGGGCTCACGCGCGGTGCGGACGGGTTTGTCGTGGCCCGGCACCGGGTCATTGCCAAGATCAGCCGCTCGGAAACCGCGCGGCAGTTCATGGCGCCCGCACCCGAGGCGATGGTGCAGGCGCTGCTCCGGGACGGGAAGATCACCGCCGCGGAGGCGGAGCTGGCCCGGGACATTGCCGTGGCGGACGACGTGATTGTGGAGGCGGACAGCGGCGGGCACACGGACAACCGCCCGCTGGTGGTGCTGCTGCCCATCATCCTGCACCTGCGTGACACGCTGGGAACGCGCGGGACCCACGGCTACCCGGTGCGCGTGGGCGCGGCGGGCGGCATCAGCACG
Organism: Deltaproteobacteria bacterium; assembly: GCA_016218805.1. Taxonomy (GTDB): domain Bacteria; phylum Myxococcota; class JACRCW01; order JACRCW01; family JACRCW01; genus JACRCW01. The sequence goes on from JACRCW010000144.1 coordinate 17,092, forward strand.
CCGGCCTCCGTGGCCAGCGCGTTCCAGATGGGGGCCGCGTTTGTGGTCACCGGCAGCGTGAACCAGGCGGCCGTGGAAAGCGGTACCAGCGCGCGCGCGCGCCAGATGCTGTGCCAGGCGGACATGGCGGACGTGACCATGGCGCCGGCCGCGGACATGTTTGAGATGGGCGTGAAGCTGCAGGTGCTCAAGAAGGGCACCATGTTCGCCATGCGCGCGCAGAAGCTCCATGACCTGTACCGCGCGCATGATTCGCTGGACGCGATTCCCGCCGACGAGTTGAAGCGGCTGGAGACGCAGGTGTTCAAGCGCAGCGCCGCCGAGGTGTGGGCGGACACGCAGCGCTACTGGCAGAAGATGGACCCCAAGCAGGTGGACCGTGCGCTGGCCAATCCCAAGCACAAGATGGCGCTGTGCTTCCGCTGGTACCTGGGGCTGGGCAGCCGCTGGGCCATTGGTGGCGACGACACGCGCGCCATGGACTACCAGGTGTGGTGCGGCCCCGCGATGGGCGCGTTCAATGACTGGGTGAAAGGCACGGTGCTGGACCCGCCGGAGGCGCGCCGCACCGTGCAGATTGCCCGCAACCTGCTGGACGGCGCGGCGGCCATCACGCGCGCGCACGTGGCGCGTTCGCAGGGTGTGCCGGTTCCTGAAGAAGCTTTCCAATTCATTCCCCGCGCCTATCCCGTTGCCTGAGGAAACCCGCTTCATGACAACCAGCTCCGCGAAGTCCTCCCAGGGTGGTACCGCACCGCAGGAAATGTTTGACGCCAACGAGCCCATTGCCATCATTGGCATGGCGGCGCTGTTCCCCAAGGCGGCGGACCTGGGGCAGTACTGGCGCAACATTGTGAACAAGGAGGATTGCATCAGCGAAGTGCCCGCCACCCACTGGAGCATTGACGACTATTACGACCCGGACCCCAAGGCGCCGGACAAGACGTACTGCAAGCGGGGCGGGTTCATCCCCGACGTGAAGTTTGACCCCGCGGCGTTTGGCATCCCGCCGCACGTGGTCAAGGCCACGGACACCGGCCAGTTGCTGGGGCTGCACGTGGCCGCGGCGGCTCTCAAGGACGCGCGCCTGGAAGAAAAGAAGGAATTTGACCGGGACATGTGCAACGTGATCCTGGGGGTTGGCGGCGGGCAGGAGCAGGGCCGGACGCTGGACAACCGCATCCGCACGCCGGTGTGGCGCCGCACCATGATTGAACAGGGTGTGGACCCCGCGGTGGCGGACAGCCTGTGCAAGGCGATTGCGGCGCAATTCCCGCAATGGGAGGAGAACAGCTTCCCCGGCCTGCTGGGCAATGTGGTCAGCGGGCGCATTGCCAACCGCCTCAACCTGGGGGGCACCAACCTCACCGTGGACGCGGCGTGCGCCTCCGGACTGGCCGCCGCGCACACCGCGGTGGCGGAGCTGCGCGGGCGGCTGGCCAACATCAGCCTCACGGGCGCCGTGGACGCGGACAATGACGTGTTCATGTTCATGTGCTTCTCCAAGACGCCCGCGTTCAGCGCCTCCAATGAAGCGCGGCCGTTTGACGCCAAGGGCGACGGCATCCTGATTGCCGAGGGCGTGGGCATGTGCGTGCTCAAGCGCCTGGCGGACGCCGAACGCGACGGCGACCGCATCTACGCGGTCATCCGCTCCATCGGGACCAGCTCGGACGGGCGCTACAAGTCCATCTACGCGCCCAACCCGGACGGGCAATCCAAGGCGTTGCACCGCGCGTACACCATGGCGGGTTTTTCGCCGGAGACCGTGGAGCTGGTGGAGGCGCACGGCACCGGGACCAAGGCCGGGGATTTTGCGGAATTCTCCGGGCTCAACCGCGCGTTCCGGCAGTACAAGGCGGAAGGCCAGTGGTGCGCGCTGGGCAGCGTCAAGAGCCAGATTGGCCACAGCAAGGGCGTGGCGGGGATTGCCGGGCTCATCAAGGCGGTGATGGCGGTGCATGAGAAGGTGCTGCCGCCCACCATCAAGGTGACCGAGCCCAACCCGAAGATGGAGATTGAAAAGACGCCATTCTACCTCAACACCGAGGCGCGGCCGTGGTTCCGTCCCACCGGCAGCCACCCGCGGCGCGCGGGGGTGTCCGCGTTTGGTTTTGGCGGCACCAACTTCCACTGCGTGTTGGAGGAGTACGTCCAGCCCGCGGGCCAGGAGCCCGCGCTCACCGTGCCCGCGCCCACCGCGCTGTTTGTGCTGGGCGGGCAGACGGGAACGGACGTGGTCCGCCTGGCGGATGCGCTGGAGGCGGTGCTGCACAAGGACCCGGACGCGTTCCGCCGCGAGGCGCACCGTACGCAGAAGACCTCCGTGCGCGGTGAGAAGGCGATTCTCTCCGTTGTGGCGTCGTCCGTGGCGGACCTGTCCGAGAAGCTGGCGCTGGCCCGGCGCCACATTGCCGCCAGCCCCGAGCAGATCTTCACCCAGGCCGGCGGCGTGTTCTACGGCTGGCGCGTGGACGGGAACGTGGCCCCCAAGGTGGCCGTGCTGTTCCCGGGCCAGGGCAGCCAGTACGTCAACATGGGCATGCAGTGGGCGCTGCGGTACCCGGAGGTACGCCGCGCGTTTGAAGACGCGGACCGCCTGATGCTGGAGGCGGGCGAAACACCGCTCAGCCAGGTGGCGTTCCCGCACCCCACCTTCACCCGGGATTCCGGTGACACCGATGACAAGCGGCTCACCGAGACGCGGTGGGCCCAGCCCGCGCTGGGCGCGCTGTCCATGGGCCTGTATGACGTGCTGAAGAAACTCGGACTTTCGGCGGATTTCTTTGGTGGGCACAGCTACGGCGAATTGGCCGCATTGTGGGCGGCGGGCGTGCTGGGGAAGGATGATTTCCTTGCCTTGTCCCGCGCGCGCGGCACGCTGATGGGCCAGGCCGCCAGTGCGCTGGAGCGCTCCGGCATGAGTTCCGCGCAGGGTCCCGTGGCCACCATGCAGCACGTGCTCCCGTCACTGAGCCGCGACGTGATTGTGGCGAACATCAACAGCCCGGAACAGTGCGTCATTGCCGGGCCGGTGGCGGAATTGCAGCGCATCCAGGGCTCCCTGGAAACGCAGGGATTCCTTGTGTCACCGCTCAACGTGTCCGCCGCGTTCCACAGCCCGTTTGTGGCGGCCGCCAAGGACCCGTTCTCCGCGGCGTTGCGCAAGGCGAGCTTTGGCCACGCGCGCAAACCCGTGTTTTCCAACGTGACGGCCAAGCCGTACCCGGCCAACGGCGCCGGACGCGACGTGCTGGCGGACCAGTTGGTCAAACCGGTGAACTTCCTGGGCCTGGTGCAGGAGATGTATGACTCCGGCGCGCGCGTGTTCCTGGAGGTGGGCGCCAAGGGAGTGCTGTCCGGCCTGGTGTCCCGCATCCTGGGCGACAAGCCGCACGCCGCCGTGGCCATGGACGCCTCCGCGGGCAAGACGCACGGGGACACGGCCATGCAGCTTGCCGTGGCGCAGTTGGTGTCACGCGGTGTGCACCTGGACCTCAACTACCTGGTTGACCGCGACCCGACCACGGAGCTCAAGCCGCGCGAACCCAACACCGCGACGACCATCACCATTCGCGGCCCGAACCCCAAGGCCAACCCGCCGCCCGCGCCCAAGAACCCACCGCGGATTGGCCTGGTTACCACGACGGGCAGCGCCACGGTGTCCGCACCCGCACCGGCGGTTGCGCCCCCTCCCACGCCCACCGTGTCCGCGGCGCCGCGGCCCACGCCGCCGCCCCCACCACCGCCGCCCCGCGCGGCGGCCCCGGCCCCAACCACCATCATTCCTTCCATCATCCCCGCGCCGGCCACGGAACGCATCACGTCCGTCCCGACGCCCACCGTGCAGGTCATCTCTCCCATGACAAACCCCACCAATCCCCCCAATCCCGCGCTGCTGATGTCCACGCAGGCCGCGCTTGCCGCGTTCCAGGCGCACCAGCAGCAGATGGCCATGGTGCACCATGAATTCCTGCGCGCGAGCCAGGAGGCGATGCGCACGTTCACCACGCTGTTTGAAGCGCACGCGCGCCAGATGGCGGGCGCGGGGGTCCCGCAGCTCCCGCCGCCGGCGATGACCACGCCGCCCCCGACGCTGCAGCCCATCACCGTCTACCCCTCCGTGTACACCCAGGCCGCGCCGGTGGCGGCGCCCCCGCCTCCCGTTGCGCCCGTGGTCACCGCGGCGCCTCCTCCTCCCCCGCGCGTGGTGGCGCCGGCGCCGGTTTCCATGCCGCCGCCCGCGCCCGTCGTGGCGGCCCGTCCCACACCGCCGCCCCCGCCCGCCCCTCGCCCCGCGGCTGCTGCAGCGGGTCCCGCGCAGGCGGAGCTTTCCAACGCGCTGCTCTCCGTGGTCAGTGAAAAGACCGGCTATCCGCAGGACATGCTGAAGCTGGACATGGACATGGAAGCGGATTTGGGAATTGACAGCATCAAGCGCGTGGAGATCCTGGGCGCCATGCAGGCAAAGTTCCCCAACGCGCCCAAGGTGGAGACGGAGAAACTGGGCGAATTGCACACGCTGCAGCAGATCCTTGAATACCTGGCCCGCGGTGCCGCGGCGCCGGTGGCCGCCCGTCCCGCGGCTCCGGTGGCCGCCCCCGCCGCGGCGCCGGGCATTTCCACGTCAGAGATGACGCAGGGACTGCTGGCGGTGGTGAGCGAAAAGACCGGCTATCCCGTGGACATGCTGAAGCTGGAAATGGACATGGAGGCGGACCTGGGGATTGACAGCATCAAGCGCGTGGAAATCCTGGGC
>JACRCW010000146.1 GCA_016218805.1 Deltaproteobacteria bacterium
ACGAGGTAATAGGTCAGCCCGGAGATCGCGTAGCGGCCCCAGCGGCGCTCCAGGCGAGCCAGCATGCGGTCCATGGGTTCACCCCGGGTTGACGTACTGAAGGTCAGCGGCGCGCGCCGGGTCCGCCCTTGCGCAGCTCCGGCGGGAGGGCCTGCTTCATCGCCGCGTCCGTCACCTTCACGTACGCCATGCGCAGGTCGTACACCAGCGCCTCCATGAAGCGCTCCTCCTTGGGCTGCAGGTTCCCGCGCGTCTTCTGCTGCAGCATCGCCAGGATGTCGATGGTCTGGCGCGCCAGCGGCAGGCTCTGCTCAACCAGCCCGGTGTCCGGGTAGGGCACCAGGCCCAGCTGCATGAGCGCCTGCTGCCCCAGCGACTGCATGAACCCAATGAAATCAATTCCCGGGCCCGCGGTGCCGCCTTCGTCGTCGCCCTCGGCGGGGTAGCCGGGGGGAGCCTGCGTGCCGGGCCCCGGGGGCAGCGGCGCACCCTTGGAGGCATCCCGGGCCGGGCCTCCCTTGTCCTTGCCGGGCGCTGGCGCGGCGGCCTTGGGCAGCGGCAGGGCGGGCTCCGGCGCGCGCGGCTGGTCCGGGGGCGCGTCCTTGCGCGTGTTCCCCTCCAGGTCAAACCGGCGCCGGTCCACCACCTTGAACGCCTTGCCGCTGCCTTCCTGCTCCTTGTCCTTGTCGGCCATGGCCTGTTCTCCGATCAGATCTTGAACCCGATGACATCACGCGCGCGCCCGCGCTCAATGAGGAACTCCACCGTGCCGCGGCGGCGCGCCTTGATCACCTGCCGCCGCAGCCCTTCCAGGTCCTCCACGCTGACCGCGTCCACCTGGCGGATGACGTCACCCGGCTGCAGGCGCGCCTTGCCCGCCTGCGCCCGGCTGTCCACGGACGTGATGACCACCCCGCCGCCCTTCACGCGGTACTTGCCCGCGTTCTGCTGCGTGATGTCCTCCACCACAATGCCCACCTGCGCGCGCAGGATCTTGTCCGCCAGCACCAGCGGAATCTCCCCGGCGGTGATGGTGACGTTGAGGTGCTCCTTGCCGCGCACCAGCTCCGCGCGGATGGTGTTGCCCGCCGTGTAGTCCCGCATCTTGGCGGAGTAGTCCGCCGCGGACATCACCGGGAAGTTCTCCACGGCCAGAATGATGTCATTGGCGCGGATGCCCGCCTTCTGCGCCGGGCCGCCGTCCTCCACGCTGACCACCAGCACGCCTTCCTTGCGCCGCAGCCCCGCCGCCTTGGCCTGTGCGTCGTCCACGGGCCCCAGCTCCATGCCCACGTAGGCCGGGCGCACTTCGCCGTACTTGATGACGTCCTGGGCAATGCGGAACGCGCGGTTGATGGGGATGGCAAAGCCAATGCCCTGCGCGCGCTGGTAGATGGCGGTGTTGATGCCAATGAGGTCGCCGTAGATGTTGAGCAGCGCGCCCCCGGAGTTGCCCGGGTTGATGGCCGCGTCCGTCTGCACAAAGTCGTAGAACGTGACGCCTTCGCCCGCGTTGAGGTTGCGGTGCGTGGCGGAGACAATCCCCGTGGTCACCGTCTGGGACAGCCCAAACGGATTGCCAATGGCAATCACCGGCTCCCCCGGCAGCAGCGCTGAACTGTCACCAATCTTCACCGACGGCAGCGGCTCGTCCGGCTCTATGCGCAGGACGGCCAGGTCCAGGTCCGGGTCCGTGCCCAGCACCTTGGCGTTGTATTCGCGCCGGTCCATCAGCGTGACCTTGATGCGGGCCCCGCGCTGCACCACGTGGAAGTTGGTCAGCACGTAGCCCTTGGCGTCAATGATGACGCCGGAACCCAGGCTGGTGGGCTCCATGGAGGACTTGTACTTGGGCTCAAAGAAGTCCCGGAAGAAACTCTCCGCGTCGTCACCGGTGAACACCCGGTGCCGCACCAGCTCTTCGCAGGAGATGTTCACCACCGCCGGCCCGGTGCGCTCCACCGCTTCCACCACGGCGGTGCGCCGCAGGTCACCGGTGGCGCCGGGCAGCAGACCTTCGCCCCGCGCCAGCCCCGGCGCAGGAACGGCCAGGCCCACCGCGCAGGCCAGCAGGGCCATCCGCCTCATGATGCGGCGGCCTCGTCGTCGGTGTCGTCCTCGGAGGAGGGCTCAGGGAGGGCCAGGCTGTCATACTGGCCTTCCAGGTCCGGCAGGTCCTTGAGGTACGCCTTGTAGTCCTTGTCGGAGATCACGCCCTTGCGGACGTAGCGCGCCACCACGCGCCTATCGAGATGCTTGATGTCCATGCCCTTGCTGGTTGCCATGCCGTCACCATCGGGGCCCCGGACCTGCGGGCCCCCGGGGCGCTCCGCCCCGGGACGGGGTGGTGCCCATAGGAAAAAGGGGGTGCTCATATGGTGAGCGCGTGGTCCAAAGTCAAGGCGGGGTGCGGGGCGGCGCTGGCCGGTCCTGGCCGGTCCCGAGCGTCATGACGCCCGCTCTGCGTACGTGGCAGTCATGGCTCTGCGGAGCGCCGCCTGCGCGGGCGCAGTTCGTCTCCAAAGCCGGAGACGTCTTCGTCCGCGCGGACGGATGCCAGGATGGACCGCCGGCGGGTGTATCAGCCTTGGGCATGGGGGGCATGGCTGGTGCCTTCAGGGGGAGGACACTCGGCGGGCGCCTGGGCGTGCATCCGTCAGGCGGAGGATGGTGCACCAAGGACTGGGAAGCGGCCCGCCGGAAGGATGGTGGCGCGCGGAGCGGCTGCGTTGGAGAGGCATGGTGGCGCACGCGGTGGAAAGGACGCTTGGTGCGCTGACGCGCCTTCGATGGGCGCAAGAAGGACACTGCCGCTGGTCCAGGCCAAAGTTATTCATCCGGGCGTCTGCGGCACCGCGCCGGGCAGCGGCGGCGACCAAACAGCTACGGCTGGCTCAGCGGATCCCGGTACACCTGATCCACCGCAAACCGGACATCCAATGACGTGAGGATCACGTCCTCACCAGGGCGGTATTCACGGAGTTCCCACACGCCATCCGCATTCTTGTGTTGAACCTCAATCCGCCGCTCTCCCTGAGATACCAGGACGTAGTCCCGCAGGCTTGGGATGAACCGGTAGTGCGCTGCCTTGGCGCCGCGGTCATAGGCCTCGGTCAAATCCGACAAGACCTCCACGAGGACCACGGGGTTTGTCGCGGCGTGGGGATCAACGGGCGAAGTCTCCAATGCCGTGCACACCACGGATTCATCCGGGTAGCTGGACAGGTCTGTCTGTTCAACGCGGATGCGAAGGTCAGAGGAGTAGACGCGGCAGCGGCGGCCTTCCAGGGCGTCACGAAGGATGCCGCTCACCGCCGCGCACAGCGCGGCGTGTTCCGGAGTTCCTCCGGCCATGGCCAGCACCTGGCCGCTGAGGTACTCGTGCCTGGTGGGGCTGGTCTGCTCCAACTGCAGGTAGTCAGCATAGGAAACGGCTGCAGACAGCGCGGCGCGGGCGACCATGGGCGGAGGATAGCGCGGAGGCGATGGGGCTGTCCGCCCCGCCGCGCCCAGGGATTGAGACGGACGCGGGCAAGACCGGTAGCGGAACTGCTTCTCATTGCCCCTGGGCACGCAACTCAACCGCTTGCGGGCGTTGGCAAGGCGCCACCTCAGCGCGGGTCCGGGCCCGGGCACCCTTCATCCAGGCGGAACACGCGGAAGTCCGCGTCCTCCGCCACGCGGCACGCTTTGGGCAACGCCACCGCGGGCGGCCCGTGCTCCGCGCGCACGTGCTCAATGAAGAACCGCGCACCGCGCGCCCGCTTGTCCGCGAACCACGCCGGGTCCATCTCCGCGCCGCGCGCGGTGAAGCCCTTGCGGTGGGAGAAGTACACCAGCACCGGCGCGGGCCCGCCGTTGACCACCACCCGCGCATCCGGCGGGACCTTCCCGTCCAGGAACGCCTCCAACCGCGCAAGCTCCGGCGCATCCACCCGGTACCAGTTGCGCACGCGCACCGCGGTGTTGAGCGCCATGGCCAGCACCAGCGCGCCGGGCACCCACGCCCGCCTCCCCGCGCGCTCCAGGACGTCAGGAAGCCCGCGCGCGGCCAGCAGCGCCAGCGGCGCGGTGAGTGGCAGGCTGTAGTAGACGTGCGCGTGCGTCTTCTCCGGGAATACCAGCTGAAACAGGAGGATGGCGCCCAGCCAGGCGCCGGCCAATTCGTCCCGGGTGTGCCAGGCCCGCCGCGCGCCCAGCAGCGCCAGCAGCGCGCCAATCAACGTGATGACGGAGGACGGGATGCGCAGGGCAAACACGTGCAGCCAGTAGGACGCGGTGAGCAGCACCCGCGGGTTCTCCTGCAGGTTGAAATGCCCCGCCAGACCGAAGTCACGGCTGAGGTGCAGCGAGTGCAGGTACCACGCCGTCACCGGCAGCCCGACGAGGAGGACCGCGGCGGCGAACTCGCGCACGCCCAGGCGGCGCGCGCGCCACAGCACGGCAAGCACCGGGATGCCCACGAACACCGCGGTGACCTTCACCAGGCACGCCAGCCCCAGCCAGCCCACCGTGCCCAGCAGGTGCCGCGCCCGGCCGCCGGCGGCGTACTGCGTGGCGTGGAACAGCGCGGCAATGCCCGCGGACACCATCAGCACGTCCGGCTGCACCTGGCGCGCGTTGAAGAAGAACAGCGGTGAAGTGGCCAGCGCCATCATGGCCGCGCGGCCGGTGGTGACGTCATACCGGCGCCGCCCCAGCAGGTAGAGATTCCAAAGACCCCACAGGCCCGCCAGCAGGGACAGCACCCGCCCGTGCCAGTGCGCAAACCCGGCCACGGAGTTCACCGCGTGGATGCCCCAGTTGAACAGCGGGAACTCCATGCCGGTGATGCCGGAGTGTTCGCCGCGGGCGTCCACGCGCGGGTGCAGGATGTCTGTGTCCTCCTCCGAGAAGTTGCGCGCCACCGCGGCGGTGTCCGTCTGCCGCCACGCGTGGTCATCCAGCGGGGGCTGGGTGAGGCCGGGCAGATGCGCCAGCAGGAAGAGCACCATCACCACGGCGGGCACCGGGTCCGGGCGGGCGCGGGCCGGGATGGGCGCGCTCATCCGCGCCAGGCCACGCCGTGCGTCTTCAACGCGGCCAGGAACGGCGCGGGCAGCGGCGTGCGGAAGTCCAGCGCCCGTCCCGTCGTGGGGTGGGTGAAGGAGACGCGCGCGCAGTGCAGGCAGAAGTCGTGCGAGCCCCGGTCTTCGCGGTGGCCGTAGCGCCCGTCTCCCACAATGGGATGCCCGGCCGCACGCAGGTGCCGGCGGATCTGGTGCAGGCGCCCCGTGCGCGGCAGCACCCGCAGCAGCGTGGCCGTGGGGGAGGCCGCCAGGCGTTCAAAGTCCGTGGCCGCCTCCTTGAGCTTCTTCACCTTGGCCGCGCCCGGGCGGTACCGGGCCACCATGAGCGGGTCCGTCACGGTGAAGCGCTCCGCGGTCCCGCCGTGGCACAGGGCCAGGTACTCCTTGCGCACGCCGTCACCCTCAAACGCGTGCGCCAAGGCCTGCTCCGCCGCGCGGGACAGCGTCAGCACCACCACGCCGGAGGTTCCCCGGTCCAACCGCCCCGCCGCGGCCGGCGGCCGCTCCGTGGTTCGGCCCGCGGCGGCCAGGAAGGCGGCCGCCCGCTCCACCAGGGACTCTCCTGCCGGCACGCCGGTGGCGCCGTGCGTGGCCATCCCCGCCGGCTTGTCCACCACGCACAGCTGGTCATCCAGCAACAGCAGGCCAAACCCGTGCTGCCGCGCCACCGCCACCAGCGCCGGCGCGGGTCCCGTGTGGGCTGCGCGGGCGGGCGGCGGCGTGACGCGCGCCGCCACCGCATCCCCCGCTGCCAGCAGCGTGCGCAATGAAGCGGCCGCACCGTTGACCAGGATGCGCCCGCCCTTGAGCGCGCGCAGTGCGCCGGCCCGGTCCAGGCCGGGTGCCACGGTGCGCAGCGCGCGGTCCGGGCGCTGTCCGGCGGTGCTCGCGTCGACGATGAACTCAATCACGCGCCGCCTGCTAGCAGACGGCGGACAGACCGTCAGCGCCCGGCGCCGCGGAAGTCCAAGGAGGTGAGGGATTCCATGAGGCGGGTCACGCGCTCGCGCACCGCACCAAAGTTCTCTGACGACGACTTGGCCCGCACCCGCACCGCGTAGCCCCAGTGGATGAACAGCGCTTCCACCATGGTGTCATCCCGGTCCGGGCTGCTCAGGCGGTAGATCCACTCCACGTACTCAATCCCGTGCCCGGTCCGCGGCTCCAGGGACAGCTGCTGGTAGCGCAGTTGGCGGAAGTACTCGCGGTACGCGTTGAGGATGGCCGGCTGCAGGCGCGTGAGCGGCATGCTGGAGGGCACCCGCGTGGTCTCCACCCACAACCCCACGCCGTCCGTCACCGCCTTGACGCTGACCTCTGACCCCGTGGGCACCGGCAGCAGGTTGAACAGCCGCGCCGGGTTGTCCACGTCGGTGAACACGCGCCAGCCCGGCTCAAACACCATGGCAAAGCCGGCCGTGTCATTCACGTACGTGGTGCTGCGGGAGTCATACCGGTCATAGGTGAGCTGGGGGGACGGCGGCGTGGCGCAGCCCACCAGCAGGCACGCGACGCCGGGGAGCAGTGAAGAACGCCGTGTCATGTTTCCAAGTGTAGTGATCCCACCGCCGTCCACCAGCCTGATCAGGGCGACCGGAAACCGGGCAGGCGCGACCGGAACCCGGACACCCCGTCACGGAATCTCCGCGTCCGGACGCGGCGGGTGGGGTGGTGTGGGCATTGCAACCGCGGGTGGACCGGGAGGGTGGGATGGAGACGGAAACAAGCGGAGCGGGGGGTGAGGCGGCGCGGCGGGCGTGGCTGGACGGGTTGGAGGGGCTGTCAGATGGCGAGCTGCTGGCGCTGCTGCTGGGGGACCGGCACGCCGCTGAACGGGCCGCCCGCGCGGACCTCACCACGCTGCGGCATTGCCGGGTGGGCGAGCTGGCGGGGCGGTTTGGCCTGGAGGAGGGGCACGCGCTGCGCCTGGCGGCGGCGCTGCGGCTGGGAGCGCGCGCGGTGGTGCCCGTCCCGCTGGCGCGGCTGCGGCTGGCGCACCCGGCGGACGTGGCCGCGGTGATGGCGCCGGAGATGGCCGGCCTGCCGCGCGAGCGCGTGGTGACGCTGGTGCTGGACCGGGGCTGCCGCCTGCTGTCCCGGCACGTGGTGGCGGAGGGGTGGCGGGAGGGTGCCCCGCTGGACCCGCGCGAGGTGTTCCGCCCCGCCGTTGTTGAGCGCGGGCACGCGGTGATTGTGGTGCACAACCATCCGTCCGGGAATCCGGAGCCGTCCGCCCAGGACCGCGAGGTCACGCGCCGGCTGGCCGCGGCGGGCCGGGCGCTGGGCACCCGGCTGGTGGACCACGTCATTGTGGCGGCGGGGGGGTGGGCCACGGCGGGGCCCGGGAACGCGGCGTGACGGGCGGGGCCCGCGCTGGCGGACAAGCCTCCGGCGCCGTGGCGTCGGCGGAGCTGGCTCTGGAAGGGTCCCCGGCCGTGTGGTAGTCCGCCGCGCCGGACGGGCCGTTGGCGGCTTCTCGCTGGCCCCACGACGAGGTGGAACGTGAGTCGCAAGCCGGTGGTGCTCGTAACGGGGGCAAGCGGTGAGATGGGGCATTCGCTCATTGGCCGGCTGGCGGACCGCAGCGGCATGGACGTGCTGGCCCTGGACATCAAGGAGCTGCCGGACGAGCTGGTGAAGCGCTGCCGCGCCAC
>JACRCW010000145.1 GCA_016218805.1 Deltaproteobacteria bacterium
CCCAAGATCCGGAATCTCAGGCATCAACAGCGAGTCGAAAACTCCCCGTTGGAACAAGCCAAAACGCTGCTCAACTGAATTCTGTCGTCGGAAACCAACATGCCGCAGATCTTCTCAGACACAAAAGACTTTACACCACCGATCTCCGGCGGCTGGCCGCACGCCCGCCTCGACGAACTGCTGCCCCACATCTGGGCGAAATCCAATCCCCAGCACGTCAGGCCGCCGCCCGACGAACACTGACCAGACCACCCGAAGAGAACCGCCGACACTCCGCGCGCGCCACATCGTGCGTCGCTACGTCACGCCCGTGGGACGGGCTTCGCCGGGCGGATACGACCGGCTTCGCCGGTCAGAGGCCGGGGAGGAGGCTTGTGCCTGCGGCCGGCAGGGACGCCGGCCCAATGTGAAAGACCAGCACGGCGCACCACGGGGCTGCGCCGACGTGGTGCCCGCTCCCTGCGCGGGCGTGTCTCGGGTGGGATCCAGGCCGCGCCGCCCTCGGGCGGCACGCGCCGTTACTGCTCGACGCAGTAGAGCGCGTAGGCGTAGGCGCAGGAATAGGAGCGGGCTTGGAGGGTCCACTCCCCGTCAACGGCGGTGCTGCTGCCCACGAAAGAGACCTCGCCGCCACCTCCCATGCTCCAGTCCGCACAATTCTGGGTGGTGGACCGCGTCGTCCCATCCGGGTTGGTGTTGGTGAAGGCAGCCCGGTTGCGTTGGCTCCCGAACTCGTCACGGTCGATGGGCGCGAGGAGCATTCCCCCGGTCAGGGACCGCCAACTGCCCGCGATGGCGACGCCGGTGGTGGTCTCGTAACGGCCCCGGTGGTGGGCCAGCCTGTCTGCGGCGCTCTGCGTGGAACTGCTGAGCCAGGCCTTCCACGTTCCCGGCAGCGCCGCGGCGTCCGCCGCGGCCTGACAGATGCGGTCTGCACCCTCCAGGCCCCCGTACGACGTCGCATGGTCCAGGCTCGTGATGAAGACCCGCTTGGCGCCATCGTGTGTGTTGTACGACGACACCCCGGACGTTGAGGATGACGCGCACTGTCCCGCAGCGCACAGATCGGATGAACTCCGGCTTTCCGCGCTGGAGGAACCCCGAGACGACGACCACCCGCCTGACGAGCTCGAAGACGAGGCCGGGTCGCAGTGCCCACGGTCGGTGTCACAGGTGCCACCACCTGCGCAGTCTCCGTCCGCCTGGCACTCGTCGACACGAAGGAGCGTACAGGCTGCCAGCGTCACCACTGCTGCCGTCAGCATGTGCAGCCGCAGGACCCGGAACATGCGGATTCTCCTCGTTGCGCTCACCTGGCAACCTCGACAATGACGAACTCCACCCGGCGGTTGGCCTCCCGGCCCTTGTCGTCATCATTGCTGGCAACGGGATTGGCCGCGCCGCGGCCCACTGCGTCCAGCCGGCCGGGATCAACTCCTCCCTGATTGACGAGGAAATCCCGGACGGCGGTCGCTCGATCGCGACTCAGCTTCACGTTGAATGCTTCGCTGCCCGTGGTGTCCGTGAATCCTTCGACGCGCAGCTTCCGGATATCGGTCCGGCAGCGAAGAGTCAGCGCGACCTGGTCCAGCAGGTTGGTCGACGAGCCCAGGATCGTGGAGGTCTCGGGAGCGAACTGGACCTTGGTGGGAATCTCGATCTGGTCGCCACGGATGGCAACCGCGAGGTTCGCCGGGACCATGCAGCGGGGATCCAGTGTCTCCGATGAGTGCGCGCCCCCGCCCGGGCACCCACCGTTCCCCGGCCCCCCCGCTTCGTTGGGACACCGGTCGATGTTGTCGGCGAGACCGTCATGGTCCGCGTCCCCGCTTGCCGCCGGACACCCGTGTTCCCCGGCCGGGCCGGCTTCCGAGGGACAGCGGTCCCCGTCGTCCGGGACGCCGTCTCCATCCCCATCCGCCACCACGGGTGCGGGCGGCGGCGGGGCTGGGCACGGGACGGGCGCCGTCTCGGTCGACGGGCGCTCCATGACGGCGCGTTGGTCCACCACCGGGGGAAGGAAGACGCGCACGGCCGCGGCGGCGCCCAGGAGCGCCGTAGCGACGACGAGGAGCCCCAGGCCCAGCACGGCGACCAGCGGTCCGACGACGAGCAGCGAGAACGCGAGCAGGACCCGCGCCTGGGCGAGGTCGCCCGGCTCGCCGGGGAACGCGCGCGGCGCCCCGTTGGGCCAGCGGGGAGTCAACGCCGACCCGGCAAGTCCCGCCGCGCCCACGCCCAATCCGCCGGCAACGTAGAGAGTGCCGAGCGGCATGATGGCCAGCCCCGCAGTCGCCAATGGCACCGGCGAGTGTTCGATCAGGTGGCGCACCGACGACGACGGACGCGCGCGCGTCGTGGAGGGCTCGCGCGGCGCGTCGGCGTGACTGGGAAACGCCCACAGCGCGACCGCAATCACCAGGACCGCCGCTCCAAGAACGGACGAACTCGGACTCATGGCGCCCCACCTCCTTGGCTGCCACCACGTCGAGGCGATGGGTTTCTTGTTGAGGCGAGATCCGGCGGGGAGGCAGCCACCGGGGGTTGCGCGGGCATTTGGCCCAGCGCGTTGCGGACGTCCGCGACGCGCAGTGGCGGCTCACCGCGAGACGGCGCGACTTCCACGTACCGGGCCAACAGGCCGCGGCCTTCAGACGGATTCTGCCCGTTCAGCAGCAGCCCCCCCAATCCGTAGAGCGCGGCCGGCAGGTCCGGGTCCTGCTTGAGCGCTTCGCGGAATGCGCTCTCAGCGTCGTTGGGGCGACCCGCCCGGGCAGAAACGGTGCCCAGCGCCACCTGCAACCGCAGACCTCCGCCCAGTGTCATTCCATCGCGTAGAACCTGAATGGCCTCGTCGTGGGCTCCCCGGCGTGACAGCAACACCGCGAGCATCTCGCGCGCCGGCACGTGACGAGGGTCCACCTTGACCACGGTGCGCAGGGACGCATCCGCCTCGCCGGTCTTCCCAGACTGCTCCAGCACCTGCGCCATGAAGAACAATGCCGGCACAAACTCAGCATGCGCCGCCAGCGCCTTGCGGTATTCGCTCACGGCCTCGTCCCGCCTGCCCGCGCGAGCCAGCAGGTTCCCCCTTGCCGTGAGCGACAGGTGCGCGTTCTCCGCCTGGCGCGGCGCCAGCACGTCCAGCGTGTAATCCAGCTCGTTGATGTTCGCGTCGCTGATGGCTTCCGGCGTCTGGGCTACCACGGCAACCGCCGCGAGGTCCGCTCGCAGCGACGCATCTTCGTTCGCGGGCACCAGCGTCCGCGCCCGCTGGAACGCGGTGTGCGCGCGCACATAGTTGCCCTCGTCAAACAGCGCGCGCCCCCGACGCATGTGCTCCTCGAACAGCGGTCCGGTCTCTGGCGCGGGACGACTCCCACACGCCAGGCCCAGGGCCCAGATTCCCGCCGTGGCCCACCGGAGGGCCCCGTCCCGAGTCAGGGTGCGCATCGATTGGCCACGCACTGAATGCTCCGGCAATCCGCGGCAATGCCGCAAGTCTGGCCGGTTCCACAAGGCCGGCAGGACCCGCCGCAGTCAACATCCGCCTCGTCGTCGTCCCGCGCGCCGTTGCCGCAGGACGGCTGGGCGTCCCTGACAAAGACGCTGAACGATGCGAGCTCCGGATGCTCCAGCGGAACTCCGCATTTCACCACGTAGTCCGCCATGCCCCAATCCGTCCCATCCGCGGGGTCCCCGTCCTGGCCGCGGTCCGTGAAGTCCACCGTGAAGTCTCCCGCATCACCGCATGCGTCCTCCCCTTCCAGGTAGCTTGACAGGTACGGCGACCCGCGCGGCAGCAGGCGGTGCGCCACGTTGTCGCGCCGCTTCGGCTCGGGAAGCGAGAAGCCACCGCCATTGGCGTCATTGAAGCAACTCTGCGCATCGGTGCCCGTGGTGATGACGCGGTACCAGTCCACTCCGTAGAAGCTTAGGTCCACCGTCGGGGTCACGCTCGTGGCGACCGCGCTGCAGACGAAGCGGACGTCACCGTGAATCACCCGGTCATCACGCATGCCGTTCCAGACGCCGCTGTGACCGCCGGTCGGCGCGGGCCGCGCCAGGTCCGCGTCGTAGGCGGCCGCCTGGTCCAGGAGCGCCGCACCCAGCGACGACGCGACCAGCGTCCATCCGCCATCGTCCGTGTCCATGTCGCAGTACACCGGCACCGCGCCCCCGCCGTTGGGCGGCGCGATTTGATAGGTACCGCTGCCCCGCGCGGGATTGGTCCGCGGAAGTTCCGCGCATGAGTGCAGGACGCGACACGTGGACGCATCACAGGCCCCGGCCTGGCAGTCCGCGGCGGTGGCGCACCGCCCTCCACCGGCGCAGGGCGAGCACCGTGAGCCTCCGCAGTCGACGTCGGTCTCTCCAGCGGCGCTGTCCAACTGGCCGTTGCCGCACGGCTCGGGAATACAGACGGCGCTGCATGCTCGCGATTCGCAGTCCAGGTCGACGTTGCAGGCCCGTCCCAGGTCGCACGGGCCGCAGGTGCCACCGCAGTCCACGGCGGTCTCGTCACCGTCGAGCGAACCGTCCACGCAGGTGGCCGACCGACAGGCGCCGGCACCGCACACGCCGCTGGAGCAGTCTCCGGAGGCTGTGCACGGCGCGCCCACCGGACACGTGGACCCGCAGTTGCCTCCGCAGTCAAGCCCGGTCTCGTCACCGTTGCGGATACCGTCGTCACAGCGCGGCCGCGCGCACAGTCCCCGCGTGCACACGCCGCTGCTGCACTCCGACGCAATCGTGCAGGCCGCGGGACACGGCACACACGAACCCCCGCAATCAACGGCCAGCTCAGCGCCGTCCAGGATCCCGTCGCGGCAGGCGTCCGGCGTCTCGCGCAGCCAGATGAACCACGCGCCGTCTGTGGAGTAGGCATCGCCGCACTTGTACAGCCCGCCGGCCGCGCCCCAATCCGTACCGTCCAGCGGGTTTCCGTCCAATCCCGCGTCGTCAAAGTCCACGGTGAAACTCGCCGTATCGCCGCAGGCCGCTTCGCCGGTGAGGGCTCCGGACTGGTACGCCACTCCCGCCGCGCGCACGTCACCGGTCCGGTTGTCCTGGCGCGCCGGCGGTTCGCTGTGCAGCGCGCCCGCGGCCTCGAAGCAGCTGTCCGCGTCCGCTCCCGCGGTGATGGCCTGGTACCAACTCACTCCGTAGAACGTGAGATCCACGGCATCACCCGCATCCGCCTGGTGCTTCCTGCAGGTGAAGCGCAGGTCGGCGGCCCGGTCTCCCGCCGTCGCGCGCAGCCCGTCCCACACGCCCGCGCGGACGGAGACCGGCAGGGTCCCAGCGAGCTCCGCATGGTAGCCGATGGCCTGGTCCGCGGGGGGAGCGTTGGCCGTCGACGCCACGAGCGTCCAGGCCCCGCCGCTCGTCATCATGTCGCACCAGACGCGGACCGGTGTGGCGGTCCCAACGGGCTGCAGCAGGTATGCGCCGGAGTCTGCCCGCGGGTCGCCGGCGAGGATGGCGCGACAGCTCGGCGGGTATTCGCAGAAACCGAGGTGGCACGAGTGCGTGTCGCAGTCCGCCGCTTCCGAACAGGACCGGTCCACCGCACACGGCGGGCATGAACCGCCGCAATCCACGTCCGTCTCCGTTCCGTCCAGCCGATGGTTGATGCACGTGTTCACGACGCACGAGCCCGCCGCGCATAGGTTGGCACCACAGTCCGCGTTCACCGCGCACCGCTGACCCAGAGCGCACTGCGAACAGGTGCCACCGCAGTCGCGGTCCGTCTCCACGCCGTTGGTCGTGCCGTCGTCGCACTGGGGCGCGGCACAGCTTCCCGTGCCTCCCGTCGTCGTCGTGCACACGTGGCTGGTACAGTCGCCCCCGAGCCGGCAGGTGTTTCCGGCCGGACACGCCGGACAGCTGCCGCCACAATCCACGTCGGTCTCGGTGCCGTTGGCCGCCTGGTCCTCGCACGTCGGTTCCGCACAAACGGCCAGGAGCGCGTCGCAGCGCTGGCTGTCACAATCCAATCCCACGGCGCATTGCTGCCCGGGCGCGCACGCGGCGCAGGTGGTGCCGCCGCAGTCAACGTCCGCCTCGTCACCGTTCTTCACGCCGTCAAGGCACGTGGGCGCGGCGCACACCGCGCCGGGGAGGCAGATGCCGCTTGCACAATCCCGCGCGACCTCGCACGGACGGTCGCTGGCGCATCCCGGGCAATCCGGCCCCCCGCAGTCCACGTCCGTTTCACCGCCATTCCTCATCCCATCCGAACACGTCGGCGCGTTGCACGTGCGCCGTCCGGCGACCTCGGCTCCGCAGGCGCCGCTGGCACAATCCCCGTCGGAGACACAGGTTCTTCCAGCGGTACACGCCGGGCAGCTGCCGCCACCGCAGTCCGTGTCCGTCTCGGAGCCGTTTTGGGTCCAATCGTCGCACTGGGCGCGCTGGCAGATGCCCACGCCGCCCACCACCAGACACACTTTGCTCTGGCACTCCGAGCTCGCGCGACAATGGCGCAGGTCCGCACACGGCGGGCATGCCGCGCCGGTGTACACGCCGCCACAGTCGACGTCGCCCTCGTCGCTGTTCATCACGCCGTCATCGCACGTCGGGTCCGCGCACGTTCCCGAGCCGCCGTCTGCCGCTGGCCGGCAGACGCCGCTCACGCAATCCGCTGCGCCGTTGCACGCCCTTCCCGAAGCGCAAGGGACACAGGCGCCGCCGCAGTCCACGTCGCTCTCATCGCCGTTGGTGCGCGCATCCGCGCACGTCGGCAGCACACACGTGGGCGCCGGCGGTGCGCCGCCATCCGTGGCCGCCTGGAAACACTCGCCGGTGCCGCAGTCCGCGCGGGTGGCGCACGTGGCGCCCTCTGGGCAGGGGCGCGTGGTGCACGACTCGCCGCAGTCCACGTCCGTTTCGCGTCCGTTCCGGACCTGGTCCTCGCACGAAGGCGCAGCGCAGTAACCGGATACGCAGACCCCATCCTGGCAATCGGCACCGAAGAAGCACGGGGCGCCCTGCGCGCACCCTGCGCATGATCCGCCACAGTCTGCGGCGGATTCGCGGCCATTCAGGACGCCGTCATCGCAAGCGGGCGGAGCGCAGCGTTGGCCAGCGCCGCACACGCTGCTGCTGCAGTCCGCGCCCTGAGTGCAATGCGATCCGTCCGCGCAGCGACCGCACGCGCCGCCACAGTCCAGATCACTCTCGTTGCCGTCCTGGACGCCATTCCTGCACGGCGGCAGCACACACGTGCCGGCGAGACTGCACACCGCGGTCAGGCAATCCGTGTCGACGCGGCAGCCGCTTCCTTCAGAACACAGCGGGCAATCAGGGCTCCCGCCGCAGTCCAGGTCCGTTTCCGCTCCGTTCATGACGCCGTCGCCGCACGTCGGCTCGGTGCACACGCCCGCGGAGCACACGCCCTCCACGCAGTCGGCGCCGAGCACGCAGCCGCGGCCGCGGCCGCACTTGCCACAGGACCCACCACAGTCAGCGTCGGACTCGGTTCCATTGCGCACCGTGTCCGTGCACGTGGGCGCGACGCACGCGCCCGCTTCGCAGATCGAGTTGATGCAGTCACCACCGCGGGCACAGGGGCCACGCGTCGGACACCCCGGACAGGAACCGCCTCCGCAATCGATCCCCGTTTCGCTTCCGTTCAGCAGGCCGTCCAGGCACGTCGCCACCGAGCAGACACCGGAGGCGCACACACCCGACTGGCAGTCTCCGGGCACCACGCACGCCTGCCCCATTGAACAGCGCGCGCAGGCGCCACCGCAGTCCATTCCCGTTTCCGTCCCCGGGTCATGGACGCCGTTGGCGCACGTCAACGCGCGGCAGGTGAGTTCCTGGCACAGGGCGCTCTGGCAATCCGCGGCGATCGCGCAAGGCGCGCCCTCTCCACACGGCAGGCACGACCCGCCGCAGTCCACCGCCAGCTCGTCACCGTCGAGCTCGCCATCCGCGCAATTGACGGGCAGGCACCGCCCAGAAACGCACTGGCCGCTCGCGCAATCCGCGTCATCGAAGCACGTCCTTGCGCCGGGGCAACGCTCGCACGGCCCACCGCAATCCACGTCCGTCTCACCCGGATCGGAGGAGCCCACACTCGGGTCGAGCGCTCCGTTGTGACACAGCGAGCAACCGTACACGTCCACGTGGGTTCCCACGTGCTCGGCGGGACAGCGGTCCACGCCGTCCCTAAATCCGTCCCCATCGGTGTCCGCATTGGCCGGGTCCGTGCCCAGCGCGGTCTCGTCCAGGTCCGCCAGTCCGTCACCATCGGTGTCCACGCGGAACACGAACGGGACGGATTCCACGCCATCCACCACCAGCCGGACCGTCCCGTCCTGCGCGCCGGGCGGCACCAGGAATGAGACGGAGACCTTGCTCTGGCCGGTCGCCGCCACGTGGGCCGCTCCCACCCACGCTTCCACCGACGCTGCCGGACCCAAGCGATGCCCGTACACCGTGACGGCCGCGCCGGGCGCGGCCATGGCCGGGTCCGTTCCCACGACTCGCGGCGCCCGTTCGCCCGGCAGCACCAGGACGTCGGCGCGGTCCTCATCGCCATCGTGGGTGGCGCCCAGCTGCACCGCGCGGATGTCCAAGCGCGACACCCGGTCCAGCGCCGGCAGGTCCACCAGCAGCTCGTCGCCATCGCCTTCGCCCACCGTGTGGCCCACCTCGTCCAGCACCACGAGACGCAGCGTGGCCCCACCTTCGCCCCGCGCCTGCACCCGAAGCGGCGAGGCATTTGCCTGGAACCTGCTCGACACCGCCGACGTGTCGTCGTTGTCCGGCCAGGCGAATGGTGCGACGGCCACGGAGGCTGGCCAACGGGAATCCGCGGCGCTGCCCACGTGCATCACCGCGATCCCGTCGACCGCCACCTCCGCTGCCAGCGCGTCGGAAACGGTGGAGCCGTGTGGGGCCAACTCGATGATCAGCGGGATCGCATCGCGCCGCGCACGTGCGCCCACCAGTTCATCCACCGCAACACGGACGCCGTCTTCCAGGTTCAGCGCACCCTCGGGGTCACGCAACGACGGGTCAGCCAACCGCCCGGCAACAGCACCGAGATCCGCGTTCAGGCTTTCCGCCAGCGCCGCCACCTCGGCGACGAACACCACCGCGACGCGGTTGTCGCCGGCCGCCGCCTGCTGTCCCAGCGCGGTCAACAACGCCTGGGCCCGGGCAACCTGGCCAGCGATTTCCACGTGCGTGTACGCCTGCGAACGGTGAAGGATGATCGCCACGTCGTGCTTGCCGGAAGACACCACCGCGCCGTCGGGTGGTGATGCCAGGAACACCACCTGGCCGCCATTGTCCACAGCCTCATGACGCCATGGCGCGGAGCACTGGCACGACGAGGCCGCCAGCAAGGCAAGACACGGCGCGAGGGCGGGGCGTTGACGACGATTCATCGGATTCACTCCTGTGAACTCATGGCTCGCTGATGGGCCGGCTGCGGTAGCGGAGGTGGACGATGATGTCCTCGATGACGGGCCGTTGGCTTTCCGGCAGTCCCTCCCCGGAAATCCACGAGTTTCCCGTTCCGATTCCGTCAATCGTCAGCGGGATGACCAGCGTGTAATCCGGGGCGGCCAGGCTGCGGTCCCGTGCAAACAGCTGCCAACACATTGCGTCGATCAACTCGCCGTGCTGTTCGTCACCGTTGATGCATGCGGCCAGCTCCGTTGAGCGCGTGACGAAGGTCGGGGGTGCATCCATCTGCCCATCCAGGCTCTGCGGCGCATAGCCCACCACCTGCTCGCGCACGGGATACGCCAGCACCGGGTTGGTCCCGTCCTCGACGACCTGCGCTTCAGGATGGCAATCGCGCAGTTGGTCGCGCGCCCCGCGCGCCATTTCGTAATGGATGGACCGCTGCGGGTCATCGAGGTTCCGGCCGACGAAGTTGAGCGCCAATGGCGCGGCTTCGCGGTTTCCGGCGGTGTCGACGACGCTGGTATCCGCGTCGATGATGTGGTTGCACTGCGTCGGGTTGATCAGCCATTGGTCGCCGGCCGCCCCCCTGATCTGCTGGAGTGAGACGGAGAACGGAATGGCAATCTCGTCCACCGTGTAGGCCCCGCGGATCTCGCGGTGCAGGAACTGCGGGCCGGTGATGAGGTTGTGGAACTGCTGGCCCTTCGTCGTCACCACGCCACCCGAGAGAATGTCATGGTATTCCGGGTGCAGCAGCTCCCGCAGCGAGACGCGGAGGCTGGAGATGTTGTTGAACGCGTCGCAGTCGATGGCTTCCCGGCCGCAATAGGTCTGTTCGTAGTCCTTCAGGCCGTCGATGAGGGCCTGGACGTCCTCCAGCGTGATGCTCTGGAACAGCTGGTTTTCAAGCAGCGCCGCCTGCGCCGGCGACAGGTTGTATCGGTGCTTGAACGCCTGCACCATCCGGTACGCGGTCTCCAGCGTCCTGCGGAAGGTGACCTCGGACTTCTGGACCAGGTGGTTGCCCACCAGCACGCTGCCGGATTCGCGCCCCACCAGGTGGTCAACCAGGAGCGAGAGGCTGTCATTGAGGCGGCTTGACGCCTGGTCCGCGCGGAAGCGCACGTCGCCCATCTCCACTTCAAGGTCCAGGCGCGCCACCCCGTTGGCGTAGGCGGAACCGATGATTCCGGACAACTCGGCCTTGATCTCCGCAAGTTGGGCCCGTGATTCCTCGGTCTGCACCTCGTGCTCACCCTTCATGTCGAACGCCTCCAGCGCCTTCTCCGCTTCCGTCTTCACCGCGTGAAGCGCCACGTCGGCAATGCCATTCTTGATGATGAACAGGATGTCCTTGACGGTTCCCAGGATGGACCCCGGGCAATTCGTTCCAAGGGCCACTCCCGCGATCACCAGGCACGTCGACGGCAACTTGGTGCTCTTGTTCACCTCGGTCAGCACGTCGTTGGCCTTCACTGCCATGTCCACGAACAGCATTGCGACGCGCTTGGCGATGAACATCGCCATCTTCTTCTCGTACCGGGCGTCCAGGTAGGCCTGGAGGTCGCGGTTGGCCTCCATCCTGAGCAGCAGCTCGTCCAGGCGGTCGCGGATTTCCCGGCGTTCCGCATGCAGTGACTCGCGCTGCATGAGCAGCCTTCCCATTTCGCCGCCCACGCAGGGACGATCCGCGCCGCGCACCTTGATGACGTTGATGCTCGCGTCCAGCGGACACGTCATGTCCGGCTGTCCCGTCGTGAACTCCTGCACCACGTCCGTGCAATCCTGCGTCTGCCCAATGCACCGGGTTTGGGCCCAGGACGCCAGGTCCAGGTCTCCCTGCACCGCGGCAGCCTTGGCCGCGGCGATGTAGCGCGTGCAGGCGCTTACCTGTTTCTCCGTGCTGGCGCCGCACAGGTCGTCGAGCTGGTGTTCGAAGTCCTGGGTCAGCGTCTGAATCTCGTTCTCCAACGCGTCCACGTCCTGGAGGGCGCCCTTGAGGTTGGCCACCGCGTCCGTGATCTGCTGTCGGCCCTGCGCCATCAGCCCGCCTGAACCATCCGCGCCCTCCAGGGTCTGCAGGTAAGCGTGCCAGTTGGACGTGCGGGAATCACTGCTTTCAAAGAACACGCGGTTTGGGCTGATGCCAAGCGGATTCTTGGCGTTGTGCAGCCGCGCCAGGATGCCGCCCATCAGATCGAACTGGCGGCCCGCCTCCCCGGCGTAGCCGAAGTCGGCCCCCTGCCACTGCCGCTGCAGCGCCATCAGGTAGACTTGGACCAGGTACTCGTGCTGCGCCAGGTGCTCGCCCAGCATCTGGTCTGCACCCGCCGTGCTGGCAAAGACCCGACGACGGAGGTCTACCAGTTGCATCTGCGCGTCCAGGCGGTCACGCACCAGCACGTGCATCTGCTTCAGCCATGAATTCCCAGCGCCCCGGAACTTGCTCATGGGCCATTGGAACAAGACGGCGGCCGAAGGCCCGTCAATGATCAGCCCGAGGAGGCTGTCGTACAGCTCGAATGCGGCCTGGAGCTTCTCCTCCTTGAAGCTCAGCGCGGCCCCCTGCGTGAACGGATTGAGGTTGTTCCGATAGAGCGCAAAGAAGGCGTCCGAGATGTCCCGGTCCGCCTGGAACTTGGTTGCCTGTGACAGCTCCTGGTGGAAGCGATTGTGCTCCTGCAGGGTCCGGAGGCCGCGGTGCGTGGCGACGCTCTTGTCGCATCCCTCCGTAGGCAGCGCGGCGCCGCAGAACAGCTGTTCGCCCGCGGTGGCGCCGGTGAGATCGCCGTAGTTCACGTACGCGGCAAGCAGTGCCACGCGGTTCATCGCCAGGCCGCACCGCAGCTTCTTCTGGTTCACGCATGCCGCCGACGGCGTGGTGCCCGGTACGTTGGCGGGCAGGTTCCCGCGTTCGTCGCACAGGAACACGCGGCCGGACAGGTAGTCGTACAGCGTCAACACGTCGGCGGCGTGGCTGGAGCCGGCCAAACCGTCCAATCCCTCCTGGATCACTGCCTCGAACTTGACCAGGTCCGAGTAGATCGGGAACTTTGTTCCGGTGAGGTACGCGTTGAAGGTGATCGAGTCGCGCGCGTAGTCGGCGTAATCCGACGCATCACACTGTGAGGCAATCTCCGTGCGCAGCGCGCCCAGCACGTTCTGTGGCGCGGGAAACCCCACATTGGCCGCGCCGACAGGCAACAACGGTCTTGCCAGCACCACGTCGCTCTCATCCGGCGTGGCCTGCGAGAGCACAAACGAACCATCAAGCGTGAGCTGCGACTGCGGAACAAGACCGGCAATCCGCTCCCGGTACACGCCGAAGAAGCGGCGGCCCACCTCGTCATACGTGCCGTAGAACTGGACGACGCGACGGATGCTGCGGCCAAAGAGATTCCTCACCTGCAATTGGTCCGCATTTCCCGCGGTGCAGGCACCGCCCTGCCCCGCGCAGAAGTCCGCCGGCAGATCAAGCACCGCCACCAGGCGCATGGTCCCGTAGCGCTGAGAGTAGATGCCCTTGAGCGGGATCTCGTTGTCGCCCGGGGTCAACGCGCCCGGCAGGGCAAACGGCAGCGCATCGTTGCCGTGGATCGTTCCCCGAACGACGAAGCCCTCGGTGAGGTCAATGAAGTCCTCTCCCTGGCTGGAGCCGCCGTCTCCCCGCGGCCCCGCATCCGCAGCGTCCCCGGCCAGCACATCCGCCGACAGATTCTCCGCCAGCAGCAGCGAGTGCCAGGTCGTTGTATTTGAGTCGACATGGACCTTCATGGTCAGCGCCAGCGAGCTGGTCCCATTGAGCGCCTTGCCGTCCATGTTGATGTCCAGCGTTCCCCTGTATTCGCCCGACGGAGTGAGCTTCTTGAATTGCACGGTGAACCGGTCACGCGAGCCATTGTCAAAGATGACGCCCACCGTCGCCGCGTAGGAGCCCGGGGTGAGCCGCGCGGCCGCAGCCGCATTGAGCTGCACCTGGATGCCTGGCCGCCCCGTCGCGAAGACCGTCCCGAACGGCGCCAGCGGCGTCACGAATTCCTCGTCCGGGGAGATGAGGCAGTCCAACCGGTCCGCCTCGGACCAGAGTGCCGGAGGCCGGAGACACTTGGGGTCTTCCTTGAAGGAATAGCTCACCTCCAGGCGGTAGCCGAATCCGATGGACGGCTGGCTGCGCACCTCGCGCTTGGTCGTCAGGTCGATGATCACCAGTGGCGTAGTGACGTCGTTGTCCACCGGGGTCAGCACCACGTCGCGGGTTCCGAAGAACACGGAGTAGTTCCGGGGATCGAACGGCGGAGGCGATGCGCCGCCGTCCGCGACCCCGGCAGCCGTGGGCCGGATGCGGCAGTGGCCGTTGTCACCGCAGAACCAGGCCGTGTCCGGACAGTCCAGCGCGCGCGAGCACGTGGGCGCGCAGTGCCCAACGAAGCAGTACTCCCCCGACAGGCACTCGCGGTCCGTGCCGCACGGGGTGTCCAGTGCCGCGGCGTGTTCGCAGCGCCCGCGCGCACGGTTGCAGGTCATCATGCGACCCGTGCACGTCCGGTCCAGCGCGGACGTTCCCACGCTCGTGTCCCCGACGAGGACGCCGACGCCGACCTCGCGGCTCGCGATGAACCCGCATTCGCGCACGCAGTAGAAGCGGTCCGGGTCGCAGAAGAGACCGTCGCCGCAGTCGGCATCGGTGGCGCAGTAGTCCAGGTCGTCGCTGGGGCACGCACGCACCCGCGGGTCGCAGACCGGCTCTTCCAGGAAGGAGCGGATGCACAGATTGAAATCAAAGATATCGAACGTGTTGTCCGCGTTCTGGTCAAAGAGTCGGTTCAGGTTCGCTTCCAGCGAGCACTGGTTGGTGCTTCCCAGCGATGGCGTTTCACCCGCAAGAAAGTACGCAATGCACTGGTCCAGCAGGTTGGCGTCCATCCGGAAGCGCGTGGGCTTGCAGAAGAATTGGCCGGTGACGCCGCTGGGGACGCACGTCTCACCCAGGCTGCACGCAGCGCGGTTGACGGAATTTCCGGTGTCGGATGCGCATGGGACCTCACACCGTCTGTCCGCCGGTTGACCGGGGACGCGCACGCGCTCCACGCAGGTGGTGGCCAGCGCAAAGGACACGCAGTCGAGGTTGCTGCCGCACGCGGTGCCTGTCCCGCCCGCGGTGGTGCACGCGTTGGGTACGTCCGTCCTGGGGCTCTCGTCGGCGCGCGCAGCACGGGATGCAGCAAGGCCGGCGACGACGAGACACACGCCCTTCCAGCGCCGGGTCATGGCGCGGCCTCCTCGCTCGGGGCAAACGCCGTCCTCTCATGGAGAACTTCGATGGCGTCCGAACCTTCGATGTGATTGAATTGCAGGACCGCCACGGTTCCCGACGCCAACCGCTCAAGGTTGGCGCCCGAGTAGACAACCACGCGAAGCAGGTTTCCTGGCCGCGCTTGCACCACCACTTCCTTGTGTGCGCTCGCCGCCGCCGGACCCGGTTCCCACGTGGCCCACTGCAGACCGTCGCCGTAGCGGACCCACACTTCGGAGACCCGCGGACCGCGGACGTTGTCCGGGATGGTCACCGTGACCTCGTAGGAGACCGTCTGCGGCGTGGTGCCCACAACGGGGAGCAGGTCCGCCCAAGGTCTGTGCAAGTCGGCCGGATGGCTGGGCGCAGGGGCATTCGTGGGTGGCGTCGCGGCGGGCTGAAGCCGGGTTTGCTCTCGGTCCGGCGCGAACTGGCAGGCAAGCGTCGTTCCCGCCAGGAACAGGCAGCGGCGCAAGAATGCGTGTCTCGGGTCATTCATCGTAGGGGCCCCTTGCGGCAACATGTATTCCATTTGGCACCCACGCGATCAGAACCGGAAACAGTTCATGCTGCACTTCACTTGATCGACCTGGTTCCAGTTCCAGGCGATGACCTGCCAGCCAGTGCCCGCGACTCGGAACACGCCGCACCCACCCTTCATCTTGTTGCCATTGCTGGTATCCTGGCTCTGTTCTCCCGGAATGCAGATCACCTCGGCCGGGTTGGTGAAGGGTTGGTTGAGCCAAGATGAGGTATTGGCGGACGTACAAGTGACCGAATACTCCGCGATGTATTCCGGGAACCTGGCGACGGTCCGGTCGCCGGCATAGATGAGGTCCGCCTTGAGAGTTCCGTGCGCATACACGCCGTTGGAGAACTGACTGAGCGCGTTCAGGTCCAGGTAGTTGGTATTGTAGTTTCCCAGGGCATGGAGGCCGTTGACATAGTACGCGCCCCCGCGGAAGAAGGCGGCGTTCACGCCGCCGGCCGTGACGTCGCCGGACCCGGTCGAAAGGCTGCTGGTGGTGATGGAAACCGCGCTGAGGGAACCGCCGGTGGAGATGCTGCTCGCGCTGAGCGAACCGGTGGAAGTGATGCTATCTGCTGTCAAGTTCCCCGCAACGTAGGTGTAGCCAACATTGCCGCCGTTGATCACGATGCGGTTGTTGCCCGTGTCGCGCGAAATGGCGGAGGAGCCGCCAAATCCAAGCCAACCCCCACCGAGGTGGGTTGTGATTCCGCCGGTCGTTTCGACGCTTGAAGCGGTAACAACGCCGGGCGTGGTCAACGTGCCCGCGGTGAGGGCTCCAATGACACTGGTGCCGCCGCCAAAAGACGAACCGCTGTTGATGAACAGCGTATCGCCCGTGCCGGCGGAAAGCGCCGTGCCCTGGTTGGCGCCGCTGCCCAGTGTGAGCTGTCCAGGAATGTCAAAGTCAAGCATTGCGCCGGTCACCGATATAGCTCCCGGCGGGAAACTCACGCTGCCCGTCACACTGAGGTTCCCGGTCACCAGCATGTTTCCGTTGTACGCGGAGTTGCCCGTTACGTTGACGCCACCTGCTTGAACGGTGGCACCATTGAGGACCGTGAGAGCGCCGTTCAACGCGGTGTTCCCATCCACCGTCTGGTTCCCAACCACGTGCAGGTCGCCGCCCAGGGTCGACAGGCCGGTGACATTCAGCCCGTTGGACTGCACGGTCAGCGCATCGCTGACCACCAGCATCCCCGCGATTGACGAATTGCCTGAAATCAGTGCGCCGCCCGACCCCAGCCCCGGGCGCTCCACCTTCAGCTGCCCGACAATCATCGTGTTTCCCGTGATGTCGGACGCGCCCTTGACGTGGATGCCACCATTGTCAACTACGGTGCGGCCGGTCAGTTCCAGGTTGTTGGACACGATGACCGTCTTGTCCAACGGGATGAGCGTGTCGCCGACGCGGGTCTTCGCGCTGATGTGGAGCGTGGGGTTCTGCTCATTGGTCGGCGTCCACTGGATAAAGCCGCCGTTGACGTAGGGCGTGAACTTGGCATCCGTGTCGTACAGGTTGGTGGGCCGGCTCCGCGGTGTAAAGAAGTCAAAGTACCCGCGTCCCAGTTCCTTGCTGATGAACAGGTCCTTGTCGGCCGTCACGCGGTGCGCGTAGTTCGCCTGCGCGGCCTGCTCCGCGATGAACGCGTCCTGGGCGTGCACGGCGAACGTCGACTTCACCGCGTATGGCGACGTTCCCAGCGCGATCGGCCTCAGACAGTTCTCGGTGCCGCCCAGGCACAACTGGAACGCCAGGTCCACGTTCTCGGCGATCACCGAGTCCAGATCGCAGCTGATGTTGCGCCCGATCTCGAGATTGACGACGCTGTTGGCGACCGTGACCCCGGTGAACTCCTCTTGGCACAGCGTCTCATCGCCACGCTTGAGGTTCACAAAGACGTGGTTGAACACGCCGTCACCAACGGGCATCTTCGCCTGCGACACGCGCGCTTGGAATTTCAGCATTCCCGGAACCGGCTGCAGCCCCACGTCCTTGATCTGGAAGCCGCAGGGGAATTGGCCGGTGTTGTCGCACAGGATATCCGGGGCGGCCTGAGCCGCTGACATCCAGCCCACCCACCCGAGCAGGCCGCACACCGTGGGCACCATCCAAGAGGTCGCGTTTGCTCTCATTGTCCTCAGCCTCCACTCCAGGGTCTTCACGGCGTCACCGTCACGGTCACCTGCGAGCCGTCCATGTTCACGTTCGGCAGGAACCCCACCAGATCACCAGCATCAAATACGTTGTTGGCCGCGCCGCCGGCGCCGCCACGGTCCACCCAGCACGTCAGGTCGTAACGCGCCTTGACCAGCGTGTCGTTCGTGGTGGTGATGCCCTCCGGCGGATTCGCCGTGTTGAAGCACGTGCCACCCGGCGCACAACTCAGCTTGCTGGTTCCCAGGGCTGACGTCGCCGGCAGCGACGGACGCGTGCCCAACGGATACGTCCAGTAACAGTTGGCGGACGCGTCGGTGGCCAGGCCCGCGCCTTTCACCTTCACGGTCGGCGTCCCGGTCGACTGGAAGGACCCCATGGCCACGGGCACCACTTGGTCCACGCCGGGTACGAGGAGCATGGTCACCGTTTGAAGGCCTTTGGCACCGTTGACCTTCAGATACACCGAGTAGATCGCCAGGGGGCCCACCGGCGCCGCCGCTGGATACGCGACGCCCTGTGAGCGGGGATCCTGGAACTGGAGGTCGCCACCGCTGGCCGGCAGTTTGGCGTTGTTACCCATGACGCCGTAAAGGACGCCGTTCGTCGCGCCCACCAGCCACCCCCTCACGGGGACCTCCTGACCCATTCCGTCCGTGAACCGCACCGTCACCCGCGCCGCCCCGGTGCAGTTCACCTGGATGTTGGTGATGTCCGAGTCCAACATCATGCCGGACACGTTGGTGATGGTGCAGGCCTGCGGCGGCACCTGGGGCAGGCGGGCGATCTCCACCAGGTAGTCATCCAGGCGCTGCATGAATCCCGGGAACGTGAACGGGCCGTTGGCTGCAATATCCAGCGTCGTCGACGAGTTCAGCTTCAATCGCAGCCCGATTCCGACGAGGCCGCTCACCGTGCCGCCGATGGTATGCGTCTGCGGCTGGGGCACGACGGATGCGCAGATGACCTGCGGCGCGGTCACCGTCGCGCCGTCCACCACGCCGGTGCCGTTGGCCACGACGCAGTTCTGGTCGGTCGGCTGCTGGACCACCGTCACGTCGTACGCCGCGCCGGTGAGCAGGCCGGCGAGGAACGCGTATGTCCCGTCAGCCGCGATATCCGCGGGTGTTCCACCGTTGAGGGCCACTCGCAGGCCCCGCCCGGTCATCCCGGACACGGTGAACTCCACCCCATATACGGGCTTGTCAATGCACGCGATTCGCAAGGTGGTGACGTCCTGGTTAGGCATGATTCCCGGCGAACCGAGCACGTTGCACTGCTGGGCCGGGTTGGTCGGCTGCGCCAGGACCTTCACGTTGTGCGGCGTCCCGGGCCGTGACCGCTGCGTGAACACGAACGTCCCCGCGCCGGCGGCAACGGCCAGGGTCTCGCCCGTCGTGTTGTTCACCACCACCAGTCCGGAGCCGCGCAGGTTGTCGACGGTGCCGCGCAGCAGGCGCGGCGGCGTCTGCACGCACTGCACCGTGACCGGCGACGGCGCCGTCGCGGACACCGTGCCGCTCCCCGAGGCGACGGTGCACAGTTGCTCCGGGATGCGCGGCTGGGACGCTACGGTGACCTGGTATTGCGCTCCCACGGGCAGCGACGACAGGAACACAGACACGCCATTGGCGGGGGCCGGGAGATCCTCGGTCACGTTGTAGCGAACCCGCGCGAACTGGACGGCGGCGCTCGACGCCAGACGCAGGATGACACGGTCACCCGAGAGTCCGGCCACGGACACGGGGACGGGGGACAGCGACCCGCACGCGATTTCCACAGTGGCCCCCGCCTTCATGGCCCCCTTCATCGTCGCGCCGGTCGGCGTGCAGAATCGGCCCGAAGTTTCGACGGCCGCCGGCTGCGCTGGCACGGTGATCTCGTAGCGCTGACCCAGCCGCAGCGTGGTGGGGAACGAGGTCGTGACGTCGCCGCTGCCGGCAACGGCGACCGTGTCCTTGCCGTCGCTCACCTTCAAGCCGGTGCCCTGCAGGTTCGTCACGTGGAGGCCCAGCGTGAACGCAGGAAGGTCCTTGCTGGTGAATCCCTGGTCGTGGCCAAACGACCTCGCCAGCGTGAGTTCCAGCGTCTGGAACAGCGCCTCGCCACCGTTGAGCGGGTCCAGCGTCGCGTCACCGCCCATGAACTCGTAGCAATCCTCGTTGCGCAACTCGTCAATGCGCACCTTGCAGGTGTTGGCGGTCTCCGCCACGGAGCCGGAGGTCCATTTCTGTTGAATGGGTCCCAGCGTGAAGTCGATGGCCGCCACCTGCACGGCGTCCAGGTTGTAGTTGCAGTTGAGCAACCCGTACGCGCCGCCACTGCGCGGCATGAAGGACACCAGCGAGGTGGCCTGCGCGCAGGCCGCGGGCGTCCGTGCACAGAACGCGGCTTGTTCCGTCGACATCTCGCGCGTGATGTCGCCGTAGAACAGCTTGCGGCGCCGGAGCGTGCCCGGCTCCAACGGGTCCAGCGTGCCTTCATAGGAGCAGATCGTGTTGCCGTTGATGGTGGCGGACCTGCCGTCCACCATCGTTTCCAACACAATGACCGCGGGTGAACCGCCGCCCAGGTAAGGCCGCAGCGGGTCGTTCATGGACGGACAGCCCGTCCTTCCGTCGTCGGCGCAGGTGGCAGCCACGTCGTCAAACGGGATCTCCACGGGGTACCCGATGTTGAACACGCTGCCGGGCGGCCGGTGGAAGCAGGCGTCCGTGCCGGCGTGGTTCGCCGCGGCGTCGGCCAGGCAGAAGTCCTTGTCCAGCGGCCCCAGGCCGGTGGAGCCCGCTTCCACGTTGTTGTACGGCGTGTGGACCAGGCGCACCCTCAGGTCGGTGAGCGGCACGGGGGAGGACACCTTGTAGATGTTGCGGTCCGCGTCCTCCCGCGTCCGGTTGGTCACCATGAAGCGGCCGACGCGGAACCAGTCGCCGTTGAAGATCCCCTGGCCGCCTTCCAGCTTTCCCTCGACGAGCAGTTCCGGCTGCCGGCCAAAATCGCCGCGGCCATACGCCTTGACCTCGACAACCACACCCTGGCTCACGGCGATGGTCGGAATGATGAACGGCCGTCCCGCATACAGTGTCTCGGAAAGACCGGCCATGCTACCCGGCGCAAAATCCTGCCAATCCCACTTCAGCGTCGCACAGCGACCTTTTGCGCAGTATTCCAACGAGGGATCGCAGACGTACGCGCTCTGGCCATCGCGGGTCTCATAGCATTCGCTGGTGCAGGCGCCGTCCTCGCACATGAAGCTGTTGCGGTCCGGACATCCTTCGATCTGTGCGATGGAGAATGCCCCGTAATCCCGGACGGTGTCGCGACACTCCACGCATGCCTGCTCGCCCGTCTGGCAGAAGCGGCACGGCCCATTCAGACATGACTGCGTGAAGCACTGCGTGTCGGCGACGCAATCCGCCACGCATACCCACCGGAACCCTGAGTTCATCTGTTCCACGCTGACCGGGCGCAGCGTGCAGCGTCCGCCGTGGGCGGAGCACGAGTAGGGATCGGCCGGATCGCAGGCGACCATGGTGCACTGCCCGGAAACGCACAGGTGGAATGACGGGCATTCGGTGTTGCTGGCGCATCCCGGGAGCTGGGACGGCGCCTGGTTCACGCACCGCCGGTTCCAGCACACCGAACCCGCGGGGCACACCGCGGTCGCGCCGCAGTCCTGGGACTGGACGCAATGACCGGCCTCACACGCAAAAAGCGGCGGACAGGTTGGCGTGCTGCCGCCGTCCGACGACGTCTGCGCGGCTGCGCATGGGGCCGGGAGGTCCAGGCGCTCATGGCCGCGTTCGGCTTCGGAGCGAATGGCGTCATCACCGCGCAGGCCGGCGTGGATCTTGAGTTCGTCCAGGCCGCCCCGAAACCCGCTGACGAGGAGCTTGCTGGTGGGGTGTTGATATCCGCCCACCCAGTTGCACGGGTGGTAGCGCTGTTCCGCCACCCAGGACATCCCGCGGATGGGCAGCGGTGTGGACAACAGGCTCTGGGCGCCAGACGTCGTCAACAGCCCCGTGGTCCGGAGGAGCACCGGGCGCGACTGCGACACACCGGCAAGGAGAAGCTTGGTTCCGTCCGGCGAGAAGGCGGCGGCATCCACGATGTCAATCTCGCCGGTGAGCGCCACCGTGCGCGCGGGTGCGGCACTCGCCAGGTCTTTGAGACGCAGCGCCGACGTGGCCGCGCGGTTCTTGGCGGAGAAGGGCGGCGTCCCGGTCGTTCCGGGGATCCGGTCAAACGTGATCCGGAACATCTCCACGCCCGTGGCGGACCCCGGGATCGGGAGGCTGTTGGTGGGGCTGGCGATGTCCACGCGCACAAACGAACCGGACTCGGTGTCCTGGACGTCCAGCGCCACGGCCTTGCCGACGCCGCCGTTCGCCGTCGGCCCGAGGATACCCGGCGACACGGCCGCGGCCACCGCAGCCGGCGTGATGCGCGGCCGGTACACGGAGCTGTCAAATGCGATGAAAAGGTCGTGGACCTCGGAGGGATAGCAGTCATTGACGTCCCACACGTTGTCCCGGTTACGGTCCTCATCCGCGTCGCGCAGCGTGTCGTGATTGCGGTCCCAGCACCGCGCGGCATAGGCGCCCGCAGTCGGCTGGTGGATCAGCGTGACCACCGCGGCGTCGTAGGCGCCGCCGGTCCGCACGTTGAATTCGCCGGAATCCTGGTACGCCACCGTTCCCTGGTCATAGAGAGCCTGGAGCTTCTCGCCGCCACCGGCGCCGGGCTGGAGCACCACGCGACGCGCGGCCAACAACCGCCTGTCGTCCGACGCCGCGCCGAGACCGGCGACCTCGGTGGAGGACGCCTCGCGGATGTTGGACGGGATGACCATGCGCCGCACGGAATGGCCGCGGAACCGCAGGTCGGACTGGTCGAACACGATGTCACCGCGCTGGCCCGCCTTGCGTCCCGACAACCACCAGGCGTTCTGGCTGTGACCCGTGAAGCGCGTGAGCTGGTGGCCATTCAGCGTGCCCGCGGATGCCAGGGCGTTGTAGTCCAGCTGGGTCGCCGTCCCGCCGCCGTCCAGTTCGATGGCGACCTGGTTGGCGACGGGGTCGTACTGGACGATGAACAGCTGGTAACCGCGGCCCGGGTTGTCCTGGTAATTGTCCGGGACCGTGAACATGTTGCTCTCGAAGATGAGACCGGTCCCGTCCGGAGCCCACCTGGGTCGGCGGGCAAAGCGGCCGCGCGACGTGTCGCCGAATCCCACCGTGACCTGGCGCGGATTGGAACCGTCGGCGTCGGCGATCCAGATCTCGTGGCTGCCACCGGCATTGGAGCTGAACGCCACCCGGTTGATCAGCGGCAGGTAGTCGGGGTCCTCGAACGTGGACGCACCGTCACCCAGCACGCGGCGGCTGGAGATTCCGTTGACGTCCATGCGTTCGATTTGAAAGAGCGGACCGCGCTTGGGCGCGTACACCAGAACTTCCGGGGCCTGCCCGCCCAGCACGCCGCCCTCCTGGTGGAGGTGGACGTCGCTGCCGCCGGCGAACGTGGGACACGCGATGGGCGTGGGGACCGCCGGGAGCGCGTTGGCCGGGGAGGGCGGGTCCTGGGGCAGGCCGTCCAGGAACAGCGCCACGGCGCCGGTGCCCGCGTGCAGCGTGAAGGCCACGTGGTGCCAGGTTCGCAGCGCCAGCTCCCGCCCCAACGGCGCGGGTTGCAGCGGCCCCATGGGCGTGCGCTTCAAAGACCCCGGGTCCAGCAGGTCCCCGACGAAGAATGACAGGTTGACGCCGCCCGCCGTGCCCGGGTCCAGGATGAGGCCAAAGTGCGTGCGCTCGTCGTTGCCGGTGTGCGCAAAGAGCAGTTGCGAGGCGCTGGCCAGCTCGTCCGGCGAGCTTCCCTCCGCGTAGAACCACGCCGAGAGCGAGAAGTCCTGGCGTCCCGGCTCCAGCGGCGATTGCAGCACCACGGGCAACCGGACGTGGTCGGTGGAGCCGTTGAACAGGGCCGCGCCCCGCTCCACGCCGGTGATCGCACCGCTGGAGGCGATGGCCCCCGCCTGCAGGGCGGCCAGGCGCGCGGTGAGCTGCGCCTTCTCGCTGGCATCACCTGCCAGCGCGCACTCCGGGACATGGGAACACAACTCGTCCGCGGACTGGGCGTGGCTCTCCGTCAATCCCTGCCCAGCCACGTCAAACGCATACCAGAGCAGGAGTCGACCGGTGTCCGCCGCCGTGGATGTGGGAACCGCGACGGACGCGCCCCACAGGGCATCATTGGCCAATCCTTGCTGGACCGCTGCGGACCCCTGCACGGGTGCCATGGCGGACTGCTGCACTGTGTCGGTGTCCACGAAGCGGATGGTGCTCGCCTGCGGTCCCAGACGCTGGAAGACCACTTCCACCACCGGGCCGGTGCGGATGTGTTCCTGTGACGACGGGTCAAACACGACCAGGCGGAGCACGCCCCCGATCATGTGGCTCACGGAGAGTTGCTTGTGGAACGCCGTGAGGTTTGGGAGCGGGCGCGCGTCCGCCACCAGCAGCGCGGTCTCGTCGTATTGGATGCGCAGGTCCAGCGCTGTGGCCGGCACGGGCGAATAGTCATAGAACACGTGCACGAGGATGAACTGATCGTCGACGGCCACGGTTTCCAGGTGGAACGCGGTGCATGCCGCCGCACCGCACGACCGGGCCCGACATTGCGGGACACCGCTGTTGACGTCATATTCACACGTGTGGGTGAAGTCACAACCGGCGTTGGTGGCGCAGGTGCGCACCGGCTCGCCGCGCGCCAGTCCCAGCGCCCCTTCCAGCCACGCGGGCAGACCATTGTTGTCTGCGTCGGCACAGTCCGCGGTGGTGCGCGCCGGCCGGGCCTGGCAGACCACGGGTAGGCATTGCGCGGGGCGCGCAGCCTCGGACAGCGCGCAGTCGTTCACCGAGCACGCCGGGACCTGCTCGCATATTGCCCCCGGACACAAGGCCGCCCGGACGACGACACGATCGCCGTCGCGGTAGCAGAACTCGTTGCCGCCGGCCGCTTCCATCTCCGCCAATTGCAGGTCATTGCGCGTGACGGGCGGGACGCCGTCCTTCTCCCAGGCGGGAACCTCGTCGCCACAGGCGACCCGGCACACTTCGCGGTCAACTGCGGCGGTGCTGTCACACGAGTCGCGACAATCCAGCCAATTGGCCAACGCATTGCGCTGGAACACGTCCAGCGGCGCGGCGCGTGCTGACAACGGCATGGACGCCGCCAGTGCGAGCACACCGCCGAGGACGATGGAGCCGGCACGCATGGCCTACCTCCTCGCCTGGAGCACGACGGGTTGTTCGAATGGCGTGCCCAGGAGGACCGCGTTGGCGTCCTCCGGCGCCACCATCCTCTCAGCCCGCACGAGGTGAAACGACACGGGTCCGGCCGCCCACGCGCCGCCGGCGCGCGAGAAGTGCAGCGTCAACCACCGCCCTGGACCGATGGGCAGGTTGCGCGGCCCGCTCACCAGCATCACGCGCCACGTCCGCTCGTCCACGCGCTCAAAGGGCTGGTTCCCCTGCGCAGAGAACCGGAAGATGCGCTTGCGGGCCAGGGCCAGCGGCTCGCCGATTTCCACGCGTTCCAGGACCACTGGTTCGCTGGCAGCGACTTGGACCTCGGCCAGGCGCGGGAGGCTGTCGCCCCAGTCGGCGGTTGCCTCCAGCGCCAGCGTCGCCGCCGCGATGGTGCCGGGGGCATCCGCCTGGTCCACGCGTACCAGGCGGAGCGGACAGGCCGCACACGAGACGTCGACGGGGCAGGCACACGTGCCGCCGCAGCCGTCGTCCTGTCCGCAGGTGCCGGCGACACAGGACGGAACGCACACGCACTGCCCCTCCAGGCAGGTCAGCGGGGCGCCGCGCGCGGTGCTTCCGCACGCGCCGCAGGGTTTCCCGCAGACGCTGCCGCACTGCGAGTCACGCTGCTCGCACGTGGCGGTGCAGGCTGCTCCCGCGTCGGCGCCGCCCCGGCCCGCGTCCCCGGGATGGCACGCCCACGACGACACGACCACCGCAACAACGAGACGGGTCAGCCATTCCGGTGCTGGCGAACCCGGAACGCGGCGAGGTTCAGGACCGCAGCATTGTGCACGCAAGGCGAAGGCTCCTGAAGACCTGTCCCAGGGCGGGCACAGGACGGTGGCGTACCCTCGTCCGCTTCCACGGCGCGTTCCATCCCCGGGCATGGGGATTCTCGGGTGATGTCCGGGTTGGCGCCCCCCCCCGTGGATCAGGACCCTTCCTGGGAAATGCGGACTTGTTCCGGGAGGTTGTGCAGCAGGCGGGGCGGGCATTTCATTGCTCAAGGATCATGCTATGGCCCCGCGCCGAAAGTGCGGCATCCCAGGGGGGACTACCAAGGGTGGGAACGTGGACCATCCGGTCGACCTTCTGTTCGTTGTCGCGTTTCTGAACGCGTCCCTGGCGGGGCTGGCCCTGTGGCGTTCAGATGCCCGCGTGGCGCGTTTGTTCGCACTAACCAACCTCCTGGCGGCCACGTGGTCGCTTTCCTACCGGCAGGAACTCATGGCGCACGGCCTGGACCAGAAGATCTTCTGGGTCCAGTTCAAGTACGTCTTCCTGCTCTTCCTGCCGCCCGTGCACATGGCGATGGTGAGGGAGTTCACCGGCCAGCTACGGTGGCTGCGTGGACGCGCCTGGCTGCTGGTGTTCGCGTTCCCCATCGCCTCCCTGCCGGTGGTGCTGACCATGCGGGAGCACCCGTGGTTCCGCCACTCCTTCCAACTCGAATCCGTCGCGGGCCTGGAGGTGCTGACGTTCAAGTGGGGCCCGTGGGGGTATGCGCTGATCTTGGTGGGCACTGCATGGAGCGTGGCCAGCCTGGTCATGCTCGCCGCAGCCTGGTGGTCCGCCGCGCCGATCGTTCGCAAGCAGGTTGGCCTGATGTTCTGGGCGTGCCTGGTTCCGGTGGGCGTGGACGGACTCTTCCTGGCGGGATTCAGCCCGCTGCGCGGCATCAACTTCTCCCAGGTGTCCCTGCTGATGACGGCCGCGGCGTGGGCGTGGGCGCTGTTTGGTCACCGCTCACTCAACCTCGTCCCGCTGGCACGCGGGACGGTGCTGGACCAGATGCCGTCGCTGGTGTTCGTGGTGGATGCATCGGGGAGGCTGGCGGACATCAACCAAACGATGCTGAGGAAGATCGGCCTGGGCGCCGCGCAGGTCGTGGACAGGTTGCCCGCCGAGGTTCTCGCGCCCCCCTGGCGCGTCCTGGCGGAACTACCCGGAGAGTTCCAGGGTGCCATCCGTCTGGGCGAGGGGGCCCAGGCCAGCTGGTACGAGCGGACGGTCACCCCGCTGCGCGACTCTTCCGGGAGCCTGCTGGGCACGCTGATCACCTGCCACGACGTCACCCACCGGGTCCGCGCCGAGCGCGCCCGCGATGACGAGAAGGCGCTGCTGGGCCTGGTCATCAACAGCGTCTCCGAGGCCGTCATCCTGCTCGACGAGCGCGGCACGCCCCTGGCGGTCAACGACCCCGCGCTGCGGCTGTTCGGCGCTGCCGACGTTGCCACGCTGGCGACACACGTTGCCGCGGACCTGCTGCCGCCGTCCCCTGTGGCGGATTGCGGCTGGCGTGCGATAGGCCCGGGCGACGAACTGGACTTTGAACGCAGGTTGGAGCCGCGCCCAGGGTGCGCGTTTGACGCCCGCGTGTTCCTGCACGGCGTCACCCGGGATGGGCACCGGCTCATTGTGGCCACGGTGCAGGACATCTCCGACCGCGTGCGCAGGGAGCAGGTGGAGCGCGAAGCGGAGCGCCTGAGGAATGAGCGGCGCGAGTTCCAGCGGCAGCAGCGGTTGATACGGGACCTGCACGACGGCATCGGCGGGATCACTGCCAATATCGGCATGATTGCCACGCTGGGAGACCAGGCACGCGTCTGCGTGGCCAAGGAGTGCCTCCTCAACCGCATTACGGCGCTGGCGGCCGAGGGCAGCGGCGAGCTCCGCCTGCTCATGAACGCCATGGAATGCCGGGAAATGCCCTGGCCCTCGTTGCTCGCCGAACTGCGGCGCCTGGGCGTCATGCTGCTGGAGGACCACGGGATCGCGTTCTCGTTCTCGGCCAACGGGGATCCGCCGGCCTGCGGGCCCGGCGTCTTTCCCGGGATGTCGCTGACACGCGTCTTCAAGGAGGCCGTGCACAACGTGGCCAAGCACGCCTCCGCCAGCCGGGTGGAAGTCCGGGTCACTTTCGCGGGAGACCAGGTGGAACTCAGGGTCCGGGACAATGGGCGCGGATTGCCGGTCCCGTCGCAGCCCGGCCGCGGGCTGGGCAACATGCGGCGCCGAATCGAGGAAATGAGCGGCGAAATGCATGTCCGCAGCAGCGGAGAAGGAACCGAGTTGGTGTTCACGCTGCCGCAGCGCCCGGAACTGGACGCGGCGGAAGACGATTCCCGCCGGATGCAACACGCCCGGATGGAAGCGAGGCCGCCGCCTTGAGGATCTGCATCGTCGACGATGACCAGGCCTTGCTGGGCAACCTCTCGCTGTTGTTGAGCGGGGAGCGCGGCATGGCGGTGGTGGGCGCGCACGGCTCCGCCGAGACGGCCCTGCAGAAGACAGACTGGAGCCAGGTGGAGTTGTTGCTGGCCGACATTGAGCTGCCCGGGAAGAATGGCGTCGAGTTGATTCGCGCGGTCAAGGCGATCAATCCCCACATCCAGTGCATGGCGCATACGGTCCATGACGACCGGCCGACGGTCTTCGAGGCGATCAAGGCGGGCGCATGCGGTTACCTCCTGAAGGGGACCAGCCCGCGGGAACTGGTGGAATCACTCCGGGCGCTGCACGACGGGGGCGCACCCATGAGCCCTTCCGTTGCCCGCAAGGTGATCATGGACATCCAGGCGCCGCGAGAACCCGATGTTTCCACCGCCCCGCCGCTCACGGCGCGGGAATCGGAGCTGCTCAAGCTCCTGGAGCGCGGGTCGTCTTACAAGGAGGTTTCAGAGACACTGCACATCAGCGTGCACACCGTTCACAGCCACATCAAGAACATCTATGAGAAGGTCCACGCCAAGACCCGCGACGAGGCGCTGCGCAAGGCGCGAAACCTGGGCGCCCTGTGACGCGAGTGTGGCCGGGAGCAAGTCGCGCAGAAATGCGGGCGTTCAGCTGGCGCAGGAAAGGTCGGACCACTTGCGGCTTCCCGTCAGCATCCATGAAAGGGCACCCTTGTGGGTGCCCCCTCCGTGCAGCCCCCCCGACGAAACCGCTCAGGCGTTCCCAGCGACCTTGTACTGCACCACGTGCACCATGGCGTGGCCATCACCGCTGTCCAGGACGTCGCCCTTGAGCTCCACTTTGGAGCCGGCCTTCAGGCCCTTGAGCAGCTTGTCGCTCTGCGCGGATTTCACGATCATGAACTTGTCGCCCTTGGCCGTGGTCACCACGTAGCCCGTGCAGCCCTTCTCGGCCGCGTCCATGGGGCAACCTTCCTGCGTCACCACACCCGTCAACACCACGTCCTTCTTGGGCGCGGTGGCCGCCGCCGTCTGCGCCGCGCCTGCCCCCGGGCACGCAAGCACCGGTGCGGACACCAACAGGCCGCCCATCAGCGCGGCCGAGAACAAGGTCTTGAACGTCATCATCGGTTCCTCCCGGGAATCAGGTTCACCGCCCATGTAGCCGAATGTCGTGATTCGCGCACGTTGTTCGCATTGCGGACTACTTACGGCGCTTTTCCAGCGCGGCCAGGATGGACACCGGGTCATCCTCAGCGGCTTCATCCAGCACCAGGACCCGCTCCGCGGTGCGTGCCGAGGCTGCCACCGGGGCCCTGGCCGGCGGCGCCTCCGCGCTGCGCGCAACAGAAACCGGCGCCGTGGGCCGGACGGCAACCGGGCCGCGCGCGGGTTCGTCATCATCCACCGGTTCCACAGACGGCGGGGCCAGGTCCGTGCGGCGGTCCAGCCAGTCCGCGTACCGCGAAAAAGTCCAGTGCCCATCCGCCCCCCCGGACTCCAGCACGCTGTGCAGCTTGAAGAACTGGCCCTGCCGGATCACCGCGCGGGCGGCCTGGGTGCCCCAGAGCACCTCCAGTTCGGGGACGCGAATCCCCGGGTCGGCGCGGAAGCGGAGCCGTTGCGCCACCACGCCCACCAGGCAGTCCGCCAGTTGGGCGCAGATCCCCGGTTGGATCTCCGCGGGGAAGGCGCCCACCAGACGCTGCAGCGCCTCCGCAGCCGTGGACGAATGCAGCGTGGCAATCACCAGGTGCCCGGTCTCCGCGGCGTTCAGCGTCAGGCGCATGGTGGCGGGGTCGCGCATTTCACCCACCAGCAGCACGTCCGGGTCCTCCCGCAGCGCGTCCAGCAGCGCCTGCTCAAAAGACGGGCTGTCCCGGCCCACTTCGCGCTGACGGACGAACGACAGCCGCGGGTGCAGCGCGTACTCAATGGGCTGTTCCAGCGTGATGATGTGGCGTGCCTGGCTCACGTTGACCTGGTGCAACAGCGCCGCCGCGGTGGACGTCTTGCCGCTGCCGGTGGCCCCCGTCACCAGCACCAGCCCGTGCTCCGCCTGCACCAGGCGCGCAAGGTCCGGGTGGAGGTTCAAGCCGGCCAGCGTGGGTTGCAGCGAACTCAGCAGCCGGATGGCCAGCCCCAGCCCGCGCCGCCCGTGCAGCACGTGAACCCGGCAGCGCGTGCGGTCCAGCGTGCGCGCCACGTCCGCCGAGCGGCGCTCCTGCAGCGCGGCCCATTCGTCATCATTCAGCAGGTCACGGACCGCGTGGCGCACCGCTTCCCCGTCCGGCCGCAGGTCCAGCGCGCGCAGCTGCCCGCGCACGCGCAGCGTCACTGCCACCCCCGGTTCAACGTGGATGTCTGACGCACCAGCCTGCCGTGCGCGCGCTACAAGGGCGACAAGGTCCATGGCGGCCAGCCCCGAGCAAGGGACGCGCCACGGCCCGGCGCGGCGGTGCCCGACGAGATGGACGCGCGCGCGGCGTGCCGGCGGCGCCAATCTGTCAGGCCGGCGGGCACGGCACAGGTCACGCTGGCACGGCGGCGCGGCGCGCTGCGGTCTGCGCGCGGACGGCGTCCAGGGCCACCTTCACTTGGGCCGGGGTGGCGGGCGTGCCCAGCCGCGCCGCCACAAAGGCGGCCGTATCATCCAGGCTGCGCCCCAGGTGGACGCGCTGGGATCCCACCACCAGTGACAGCGTCCGGATGGTGGCAAACAGCAGGTTGGCCACGACGGAATCCCCCTGGTACAGCACGCACAGGAAGGTCAGCTGCTTGCCCAGCGCCTTGAGCATGGCCGCGGCTTCTGCCCGCGCGTCTGCCGGAGGGAACGGGCGCTCCGCGTCCATGATGACCATGATCCCGGCGGGGCCGCGCGTGAGCATGGCCTCCAGGGACTTGCGGATGGCTGCAATCCGTGTGGCTTCGGGCGGCCCGTGCCAGGTGATGATGAGGTTTCCGTTCCATTCGGACACGCAATGGAGGGTGTCACAGGAAATGACGGTTGGCGTGGGCATCACGTCATCGTCGCAGCAAGGGCGCCGCGTGTCG
The DNA here is from genome assembly GCA_016218805.1 of Deltaproteobacteria bacterium. Lineage (GTDB taxonomy): Bacteria > Myxococcota > JACRCW01 > JACRCW01 > JACRCW01 > JACRCW01. Next base: position 30,974 of record JACRCW010000145.1, read on the forward strand.
ACCGGTCATGCGGTGGCGATGGCGGGGACAATCTCCGCGACCTGCTCCGCCGGGGGCGTGGACTCCAACCCCACGGTGCGGCGCTTGCGCGGCACGTACGTCATGGCCGGGCCGCGCTGGTCCTCGGGCAGTGCCGCATTGAAGGTTGCGTGCACGGCCGCCAGCTTCTGGTCCAGGTTGGCGCTGGTCCAGTCGTCGGTGGGGATGGCGGGAAGGACCTCCACCTCCACCTCGCTGTGGCGGAACAGCATCTCGTTCTTGGTCCAGCCCTTGTGCGCGCCCTTCACCACCACGGGAACAATGGGCAGCCGCGTGGCCATGGCCAGGTGCCCAAACCCCTTCTTGAACGGCAGCAGCTTCCCGTCCCGGGAGCGCGTGCCCTCCGCCCAGATGAACAGGCTCAGCCCGTGTTCCTTGGCCACGGCCGCGGTCTCACGCAGTGACCGCACCGCCTGTGCGCGGTTGTCACGGTCCACCCGCAAATGGCCAGAAATCCAGTAGAGCTGGCCAAAAAACGGGTAATAAACAATCTCTTTCTTGGCCATCCCGCAGGTGAACATGGGCGAACCCATGATGGCGATCCAGATGTCCGTGATGGAAGTGTGGTTGGACACGTAGATGGCGGGACGGGTCTTGGCCATCTCCCCGCGCACGTTGCCCTTGACGGTGGTGTCCGTGATCCACAGGCAGAAGCGCCCGGCCCAGTGACCAAACACGTTGGTGGCGGCAATGCGGAGGCGGCGGCTGGGCAGCAGGACCACGCACACCGCAAAGAACGCACCGCCCACAATGGCCATGTACGCCAGGCCAATGGACAGGCGGAAAAAGCTGATCACCTTCTGCATGCGGTTCCTCCCGCGGGGTTTTCACCCCCGCGCTCCGGGGCCGCACAGTGGCAGGCGCGCACCGGCGCCTTCCAACCGCACTGTCACGGTCCTGTCACGACGCCACCGGTCCGGATTGTCACGTGTTTCCCCGGTCAGAGCACGTACCGCCCCAGGTCTTCACTCTCCAGCAGCGGCTGCAGGCGTTCCTTCACCAGGGCGGCGTTCACCACCACGCGGGCGCCCCGCATCTCCGGCGCCAGGAAGGACACCTCCTCCAGGAGACGCTCCATCACCGTGTGCAGCCGCCGCGCGCCAATGTTCTGCTGCCGGCGGTTCACCTCCGCTGCCACGCGCGCAATCTCGCGGATGCCGTCCTGCTCCCACTGCACATCCACCTCTTCCGCCGCCAACAGCGCCGTGTATTGCCGGACCAGGCTGTTGCGCGGCTCCGTGAGGATGTGGACAAATTCCTCCTCCCCCAGGCTGTCCAGTTCCACCCGGATGGGGAAACGCCCCTGCAACTCCGGGATCAGATCAGTGACCTTGGCGACGTGAAACGCGCCGGACGCAATGAACAGCACGTGGTCCGTGCGCACCACGCCGTACTTGGTGGTGACCGCGCTGCCCTCCACCACCGGGAGCAGGTCGCGCTGCACGCCCTCGCGTGAGACGTCCGGGCCGCCCATGCCCTTCTCCCGCCCGGCAATCTTGTCAATCTCGTCAATGAAGATGATCCCGGACTCTTCGGCGCGCTTCACGGCGTCACGCTGCACCTGCTCCAGGTCCAACAGCTTGTCAGATTCCTCCTTGACCAGGGCTTCCCGCGCTTCCTTGACGGTGAGCTTGCGCCGCCGGGTGCGCCCCTTCCCGCCCAGTGAACTGCCCAGGACCTCCTGGAGGTTCATCACCATCTCCTCCATCCCCTGTGCGGAGAACATCTGCATCTGCGGCAGCACCGGGGCGCTGGCAATGTCCAGCTCAATCACGCGGTCATCCAGCGCGCCGGTGCGGAGCAATTGCCGGAGTTTCTCCCGCGTGCGCTGGGCGTCCTCCGCCCCGGGTTCCGACGGGTTCTTGCCCGGCAGCAGCCGGTCCAGGATGCGCTCCTCCACACCCTGTTCCGCCTTCACCTTCACCGCCGCAATGGCCTCCTCCCGCACCAGCTTGAGTGACGCCTCCACCAGGTCCCGCACCATGCTGTCCACGTCACGCCCGACGTAGCCCACCTCTGTGAACTTGGACGCCTCCACCTTGACAAACGGCGCCTGCACCAGCCGCGCCATGCGGCGCGCAATCTCCGTCTTTCCCACGCCGGTGGGGCCAATGAGGATGATGTTCTTGGGCGCAATCTCGTCCCGGATGTCCGCGGGCGCCTGCTGGCGGCGCCACCGGTTGCGGAGTGCCACGGCCACGGCACGCTTGGCCGCCTTCTGGCCAATGATGTAGCGGTCAAGCTCAACAACGGTTTCACGGGGAGTGAGCGGCAGGGGCAGGGTCATGGGAAACTCCCGTAATTGAAAAGCACGTGATTCAGTACACCGGTGTGTCCGGCGGGAGCGGAGGAGGAGGCGGCGGGGCCGCCTCGTCGGGTGGCGGCTCCGCGGGAGGCGGCGCGGCAGGTTCCTCCGGGTCGCCCGGAAGGAGCGGATCGTCGCTGGCGGGTGGCGGCTCCGGGTCAGTGCGCGGCACCACGGTGTCCGCGGGCCCGGGGTCTTCCTGCGCCGGGATGACGCGCTCAGGCGGCGGCTTGCGGCGGCTCTTGCGCGGCGGCTTGCGGCCCGCCTTGCGGCGCGGCCGGCGTTCCTCGTCCTCGTCCGGCGCCACGCGCGCGTCGTCATCGTCGTCCGGCCGGGGGCGCCACAGGAAGCCCACGGCGGCCTGGCCGGCGCCGGCCAGCCCACCCGCCGCCAGACCCAGCACCAGCAGCAGCCCAAACCCCACCACCGCGGTCCCGGTCACGCCCAGCATGAACCCCGTGTCTCCCTGCAGGATGGCCAGGTTCAACACGTGTTGCCCCACGTACAGCCCGCCCAGCCACGCGCCGATCCCCAGCACGGTGAGGGACGCCCCCGCCAGCGTCCCCACCACCGCGCCGGCCACCGCGCCCAGCACGCCGCGCAGGTTGCCGCTCAGCACCAGGATGCCAATGGGTGACACAACGGAGGGAACCACCACTGCGGCCAACGCGGTGAGCGGGAGCGGACAGATCACCACCGCCGGTGCGCCGCACGTGCTGCCGCAGCCGGCGGCCAACGCCCCACCGCACAATCCCACGCACGTGTTGGACAGCGCCGTCAGCCCGGCCCCGCCCAGTTCCCGGCCCAGCGTCCGGATGTCCCCGCCGGGCTGTTCCTGGGCGGGCTCGTTGTCCTGGTCATCCCGGTCCGCGGCCCGGCGCGCGGCCGCGGTGGTCTCCGCCAGCAGCCACACCGGGACGGCGGCGTCAGCCTGGAGCGCAATGAGGACCAGCGCCGCAAGCATCAGCGTCTCACCGGGGCGCGCACAGGCGGCCCTGGCAGAAGTACCCGGACGGGCACACCTCGCACTGGAACAGGCCGCACGCGTCGTCCTCGGTACCCAGCCGGCAGGCGCCGGCCACGTCGCAGCAGCCCTCGCAGTTGGACGAACTGCACTCGGCGCACTCCACGCTGCCCGCCGCAATGGACTGCCCGCAAATCTGGTTGCCCGGGCACGCCATGCAGCGGCCGCCGCCCTCACCGCACGCGCCGTCGTCCGTACCGGCCTGGCACACGTCCTCGTCGTCGCAACAGCCGCTGCAGGTCAGCCCCGAGCACCCCGCCAGTGGCCAGGCGCCCATCCCGCCCAGGGCGCCCCCCAGGGCCCCACCCGTGCACGCGAGAGCCCCGGCGACGAGGAGGATGGCGGGAAGGTGGCGCATGGGCCGCCATGTTGCAGGTCCGCGCGCGAATCTCAAGCGCCAAACGGCACAGCCGCACAGGCCAGCCATGCACCGCCAGCCCGCGAACAGGGATGAACGCCATGAGGTCCTTCCCAATCCAACACGTGAGCGCCTTGGTGGTTGACGCACGTGCGAGGACGATCGTCTGTTGGCGGCCATGACAGCCACCCCGCACGACGCGCTGTTCAAGTACGCGTTCAGCGAGCCCCGACGGGCCGCGGAGGTCCTGCGATGTGTTCTGCCGCAGTCCGTGGTGGCCGCGGTGGAATGGGACACTTTGGAGCTGCAGCCGGGCAGCTACGTGGACGCGGCGCTCGCGCAGCGGCACTCGGACCTCGTGTTCGCGGCACGGCTGCGTGACGGCAAGGCGGCCCGCATTCTCGTGCTGTTCGAGCATCAGAGTGAGCCTGACGACGTGATGCCGTTGCGCCTGCTCGCCTACCAGGTGCGCATCTGGGAGCGCCACCTTGTCCACACCAAGGGAACCCGGAAGGTCCCGTTGATCATCCCGGTGGTCCTGTCACACGACCCACGCGGCTGGCACGCTCCAACACGGTTCACCGAGGTTGTCGACGTCACGCCGACCATGCTCAACGCCCTCCGCGACCAGGTGCCGGATTTCACGTTCATCCTGGATGACCTCTCCGCGGTTTCCGATGAGGATTTGCGTGCGCGTGCAATGAGCGCGCTCGCCAAGCTGGTCCTGCTGAGCTTCAAACATGCCCGCGGTGAGGACGACGACTTTGCCGCCCTGTATGGGCAATGGGTGGACGTGGTCCGTGGCGTCTGGGCGCAGGATGGGCGGGAGGCGTTTGGCGCGGTGGTGCGCTATGCTTTGCGGGTCAGCGAGCGGACGACGCATGAGGCGCTGACGCGGCAAGTGGCGGGACTGTTGGGCGCGGAGGCGAAGGAGGTCATCATGACGGAAGGTGAAAGGCTGATTGAACAAGGACGCCAACGCGGGTTGCAGCAGGGGCTCAATCAGGGTTTGCAGCAGGGCCTCAACCAGGGCTTGCAGCAGGGGCTCAACCAGGGCTTGCGCCGGGCGGTCCTGCGCGTGCTCACCAGCCGCTTTGGTGCCCTCCCTGAGCACGCCCGGCAGCGCATTGAGGCTGCCGGCGAGGCTGAGCTTGACCGCTGGACGGAACGCGTTGCCGGCGCCACCCGCCTGGAGGACGTCTTCGCGGACTGAGGTCGGTGCCGGTGCCAGGGCTGCTGGCGGCGGAAGTGGGCCTTGACAACCCGGTGCGATTCCTGCGCAAGAGCGCGCCGCCATGGACGACCAGGAACTGATGCGGCAGGTCAACCGCCGCAAAACCTTTGCCATCATCTCCCACCCGGACGCCGGCAAGACCACGCTGACGGAAAAGTTGCTCCTGTACGGTGGGGCCATCCAGATGGCTGGCAGCGTCAAGGCGCGCCGCGCGCGGCAGCACGCGGTCAGTGACTGGATGGAGATTGAGAAGGAGCGCGGCATCTCCGTCACGTCCTCCGTCATGCAGTTCCCCTACCGCGGCTTCCAGCTCAACCTGCTGGACACGCCCGGCCACCAGGACTTTGGGGAGGACACCTACCGCACCCTGCACGCTGCCGACTGCGCGATCATGCTCATTGACAACAACAAGGGCGTGGAGGCGCAGACCCGCAAGCTGTTTGAGGTGTGCCGCCGCCGGCGCACGCCCATCTTCACCTTTGTGAACAAGTGTGACCGGCTGGGGCGGGACCCGTTTGAGATTGTGGACGAGGTGGAGCAGGTGCTGGGCATCCGCTGCATCCCGTCCACCTGGCCGGTTCGCAGCTTTTCCGGTTTCAAGGGCGTGTATGACCGCATGCACCAGCGCGTGGTCACCTTTGAATCCGGACTGGACCACGGCGCATCACGCGTGGAAACACATGAAATGGAGCTGAACGACGCCGCGCTGGACACATTGGTGGGCGAGGAGGCGGCCAAGCAGGCGCGCGAGGAAGTGGAATTGCTGGACGGGGCCAGCGGGCAGTTTGACCTGGCGGCGTTCAACCGCGGGGAACTGTCCCCGGTGTTCTTTGGCAGCGCCATGAACAACTTTGGCGTGGAGCCGTTCCTGGACGAGTTCATCCGCATTGGGCCTACGCCGGCACCGCGCATTGCCGGAGACAAGGTCATTGACCCGGTGGAGAACGTGTTCCGCGCGTTTGTCTTCAAGATCCAGGCAAACATGGACCGCGCGCACCGTGACCGGCTGGCATTCATGCGGATTGTTTCCGGGCGTTTTGAACGCGGCATGCGCGTGTGGCACGTGCGCGAAGAGCGGGAAATCCGCCTCAACAGCCCGCAGGTGACCATGGCGCAGGAGCGCGTGCAGGTGGATGAGGCGTTTGCCGGCGACGTCATTGGCATCATTGACCCGGGCATGTTCCAGATTGGCGACACGCTGACGGAGGGCGAACGCGTGGCGTTTGAGGGAATCCCGCGTTTTTCGCCCGAGCATTTCACGCGGTTGCGTCTGAAGGACCCGCTCAAGCGCAAGCAATTGCAGCAGGGCCTGCAACAGTTGGCGCTGGAGGGCACCGTGCAGGTGTTCCACAAAGCGGGCATGACGGAGAAGGACGCGTACCTGGGCGCGGTGGGCCAGCTGCAGTTTGAGGTGTTCAAGCACCGCATGGCCACGGAGTACCGGGTGGAGGTGATCCTGGACGCGCTGCCCTACAGCGTGTGCCGCTGGGTCCAGGGTGACCTGGCCGCCGCGCAGAAGGTGGCGAAATTCCGCGACGGCGCGCTGCTGGAGGACCACCTGGACCGGCCGCTGGTGCTGCTGCACTCTGAACGCGACGCGGCGTGGGCCGAACGCGAGGTTCCGGACGCGAAGCTGACGCCGGTGGCGTGATTCACTCGGCGCGCCAGGCCGCGCGCGTTCCGGTGACCGCCAGGCCGGAGGTCGCGCCCACTTCTGCCGCCACCGCGCGCGGTTCGCGGATCAGCGGCGCCAAGGACAGGCGCCGCGCGTCCCCGCCAACCAGCACATCCAGAGTCAACCCGCCTTCACCAAAGTGCAGCACCGTGGCCCCCGCGCCACGGCGGCGGAGCACGGCGAGCGCGCCGCCGGAGTCCACGTCCCACAGACGCAGTTCCTCGTTGGAGGCCGACGCCAGGCGACGCCCGTCCAGTGAGAACGCCAGGGAAAGCGCGCGACCCGCCAGGGATCCCAGCTTGACCACCGCGGAGGTCCGGCGCGCCACGCTGACCGCGCCGTCGGCTGCCGCGCAGGCGCGGTCGCCCGTGGGAGAAACCGCTGCCGCCACACACGTCCCGGCCGCATCCGCGGGGGCAGCTGTGGGAGGTTTCTCGGGCTTCACGGCACGCGCCCTGACCAGCGTGAACGCGCGCACCCGCGCGCCCCCGTCATCAACAACGAGCGTCCCACCCGGCGAGTAGTCGGGCCGGCTGGAGGCGGCCACGGGCGCGATACGCGCGGCAAGGCGGCCACTTTCCACGCCCCACACCGCGAGCGTGCGGTCGCGGCCCGCCGTCGCCACAAAACGGCCATCACGCGAGATGGCCACGTATTGGACCGCACCCGCGTGCGCGGCCAGCGCCACCTCACGCCGGAGTGGCGACGTGGTCCACCATGACAGGGTGCCGTTCGCGTCCCCGGTGGCCACCAGCTCCCCGTTGTCCGACAGCGCCACCGCGACAACGTCCCGCGGCACTTCCGCCCGCGCCAGGACGCGCCCGCCGTCAACGTCCACGATCATCAAGGCCCCCTCACCGGCCGTGGCCACCCTTCGGACATCCCGCGCGGCGGCCCACGCACGCGGCTTGCCGGGTAATTCCACGCATTCCTTCGCGCAGGCCCAAAGGGTGTCCCCGGACGCCGCCACCAGCACGCCTCCCACAAACGCCACCGCCGACGGGGCGTGCTCAACCGGGACGCGTTCGCCGGCGGCGTCCTTTGCCGGATCCCATCGGCGGGCACCCGTCCCGTCCACCACCACCACGTCCGCTCCGGCCAGCGCCACGGCGGTCATCCCCGGCAGCGACCGCGCGTACCGCGCCGTTTCGCGACCGCTTCCTGCGTCCAGCACCACCGCGCCGGCGCGGGACGCGCACGTGACCGTCGTTCCATCCGCGGACCACGTCGGCGCGCGGCATCCCCCCACGGACCGGTATACCCATTCCTGAGCCACGCTCGGCTCCTGCCACGCCTCCAGCAGCACGGACCGCGCGTCCAGGCCCGCGCCCGCCTCAACCGCTGCGGCCGCCAGCAGGACCGCAGCGTCGTGCTCGCCGCGTTCCTCTGCCGCGGACGCCCGCGCAACCAGGGCGTCGGCGCGGGACTCGGCCGCACGCGCCTCGGCCCCCGCGGCCGCACGCTGCGCATCGTCGCGCGACGCGCCCACCACCGCCCAGGCCACTGCCGCGGCCGCGGCTGCCGCCAGCGCGGCTGCGCCTGCAGCGCGCAGGAAACCCCGCGCATTCCACGCCGCCCGCCCCACCCTTTCGCCGTGGCTGTACGCGTGCGCACCCACGCGCGTCCCCGCCATGAATGCCTGCAAATCCTCCACCAGCTCACCCGCGGACGCGTAACGCGCGGCCGGATCACGCTGCAATGCGCGGGTGACAATTGAGGCCAATTCCGGAGGCGCGGCCGGCTCCACCTCCGTCACGCGCGGTGGCGTATCCGTGCGCAGCTTGCGGATGACCTCCCAGGCGGTTTCGCCGGTGATGGGCGGCGCCCCGGCCAGCAGCTCAAACAGCATGGCGCCAATGCTCCACACGTCGGAGCGTTCGTCCACGTCATCAATGCGGCCCTGGGCCTGCTCCGGACTCATGTACGCGGGCGTGCCCACCAGGCTCCCGTCCAGCGTCAGCGCCGCGCCTGAGTCATCCATGCTGCGCAGCGTGCGCGCCAGCTCGCCGCCCCGCACGTCCGCCCGGCCCTTCACCTTGGCCAGCCCCCAGTCCAGCACCACCGTTTCACCAAATTCCCCCACCATCACATTCTGCGGCTTGAGGTCCCGGTGCACCACGCCGCGCGCGTGCGCGTACGCAATGGCCTGGCACACGTCCAGGAAGTGATCCAGCAGGTGCAACCGCTGCCGCACGCCGTCACAGTGGGCCAGCGCGTGCGCCAGCGTGCGCCCACGCACGCGCTTCATCACGTAGTAGAACGTGCCGTCCGCGCGGCGGCCCAGCTCATACACGGGGACAATGTTGGGATGCTCCAGCTGCGCGGTGACGCGCGCTTCGCGGACAAAGCGCGCCAGCGCGGCCACGGAGTTCCCCGGCGTGACCACGACGGAAGGCAGCTCACCGGTGGGCAGCAGTTCCTTCACAGCCACCTCGCGCCCCAGGTGCGAATCCACCGCCAGCAGCACGCGCCCCAGCCCGCCGCGCCCCAGCTCTCCACCGGTCTTGGCCAGGTACCGGCCCGCGCTCTCCGCCGTCACCTGCTGATTGAGTGTTTCCAGCGGCTGGTCATCCGCGGGCAGCGTGGTGGCAATCTCCGGCCGTGCGGCAGGAACGGTCTCCACCATCCGCGCAGGCGGAGCAGCAAGCGTGGTCTTGAGGTCCGGGCGCGCCATGGGACTCCCGTCGGGCGCGCAAGGTACACAGGTCCTATTCCCGCGCGCAAATGAACGGATTGGCGGTGGTGCACGCGTGGTCATCCCAGCAGTCACCGTTGGCGCGGAACATCACGCAATGCTCGGAATTGGGATTGTTGGGTTCCCCGTTGCACCACGGCGCCGCCGCCGTGTTCCACCCGAACGACGTGGCGTCATACGCCGACCCGTCCAGCCAGACCCACCGACCGTCCGGCGACGGCGCTGCGGGCACAAGCGGCGGGTTGGCGTCCTGGCGGTTGGTGAGCCCCATCCAGAAATCACCGCCCCAGATCCATTGCGCCAGAGCGGCCTGCTCCTCCGCCGTGGTGATGGACCCCAGCCCAAATCCCGGCAATTCCGCACAATGCGAATGCGACGTGTACCAGCCACCGGGAATGTTGCAGATGACGTACACCTTCTGGCCGACGATGACGCGGTCGCATTCGCCTGCGTGGAGCTGGTTGGGCGTCTGGCTCACCGCGTAGTTCACGCACGTGTTGTCCGGCGCCACGCACACCTGCCCGCGCGCGGTGCACCGGTAGTCAAACCGGCAACCGCTCCCGGTGTCCACGCCGGTGAAACACGGCCGCGCTTGCGCCGCGCAGCCCTGGGCGCTGCTGGAGGGGGCTGATGAGGAGGAGGCGGCAGCCAACGACGACGACGACGATGCCGCGGCGATGGAGGAGGGTGCTGAAGACGTCACGGGGTGCGTCGCCGACGAGGACGCGAAGACCGCGCTGCTGCTTCCCGGAGCGGTGGCCGTGGAGGAGGCGGCGCCCTCAGGCCGACTGGTCGCGCCCGGCACCACCACAAACCCGCCTGACGACGAGAGGCCGCCCTGCCCCGCCGGCATGCAGATGTCCACCTCGCACGTGAATCCGTCGGGGCACGCACTCCCGGGCCCGCAGGTGACGCGGCAGTTCGCCGCGACGCAGCGCTCGCCCGCGGAACAGGCACGGTCACCGCACACGGACTCCGCGGTGGCCGGGTCGCACGCCAGCCCGGTCAGCAACGCGCCAACCGCCGCGGCGACCCGAACGCTCTTTGCCATGGGTGACCGATGTACCAACCGGTGGCCAACGCCGCAGGCCGCGGGTTTGCGGGACGTGTGGGATGGAATAGGCTTTCACCATGAGTCTTGCGCGCACGCCGGCCCGGTTCACGCTGGAGGAGTTCCTTGCTCTCGAGGAAACCTCGCCAGAGCGCCACGAGTTCGTCGACGGAACCATCTACGCGATGACCGGCGGAACCGTCGCCCACGCCGACCTCTGCGGTAACGTCTTCACCGCCCTGAAGACCCGGCTCCGCGGCAAGCCGTGCCGTCCGTACAATGTGGACCTCCGCCTGTTCATCCCTGAACTGAACATCGCCACGTATCCCGACGTGGCGGTCTATTGCGGCCCGCTCCAACTCCACGGCAAGCGCAACGACACCGCCGTGAACCCCACGCTCATTGTGGAAGTCCTTTCCCCGTCCACGCGGACCTATGACCGCGGCGAGAAGTTTGACGCGTACCAGCGCATCCCCACGCTGAAGCAGTACGTGCTGGTCCACCAGGAGCGCGCCATTGTGGAGACCTTCACGCGGGTGGCCCCCGCCGTGTGGGAGCCCGCCATGGTTCGCGGCCTGCACGCCACCGTTGCCCTGGCCAGCATTGACGTGGAGCTACCCCTCCAGGACCTGTTTGAGGGTGTCCCGCTGGTGGACTGACGTCCCGCCATTGACCGGGCCCGGACCTGTGCTGCTAGAAGCGGCACCCGCGCGGTACCTGGACCCCTAGACGGGAAGAGTGCATGTCCATCACGCTCCGGTCGTACTGTTTCCTGGATTCGCTGCAGCCGCAGCTGGCCGCC